>JAQBPB010000120.1 GCA_028287745.1 Chloroflexota bacterium | reverse complement strand
TGCCGGTGCGGCGGCCGAACCAGTTGAGCTTGCCGACCCTGGTGACCAGGCCGTCTTCGAGCTGGCCGCCGGTATAGACCATGTCGCGGCCGCCGACCGCGCCTACTTGTGGGTCGGAGTAATGCTGTACTATCCGCTCCAGCCAGTCGGGGTGCGGCCGGGCATCGTCATCGGTAAAGCAGACGATAGTTCCTTCGGCTTTTTTCAACCCGGCGTTAAGCGCAGCGACTAAACCGGGCGTCTCGACCAGCACTACTTGTAAGGGCAGGCCGGTATTTTCTTTAAAAAGGGCCAGGCGTTCCACGCTCACCGCGTCCTCCGGCCTGACGGTAACTATCACCTGGTCGGGCATCCTGCGCTGGGCCTCCAATGCTTTCAGGCAAAGGACCAGGTCCTCAGGGCGGTAATAAGTTGGTACCACCACACTGACCGATTGCTTAACCTGCTCTGGCACTTTTGCAGACACCTTGTTGACGAACTTGACTGACACTAAGGGCCTTATTTCTTTTGCTTATACTCTTTTTCTGTTTTACCAGTTCTCCTGGTACTCCGGTGAAGCTAAAGGCTATTTCAAGATTTCTATAGCTCTGGTTGACGGCGCTGGTCAGGGCTTCCTTCAAATAGACCTGCCGGTCGTAAGTCAGGATGATAAGACTAACCAGTGGTCCGGTTTCCGTGACCTGTGGGGAAGGGAAACTTTCAATTTTTACTGCCATAAATGCCTGCTTACTTATATTAAGGTGTAACTTTAGCTTTATCCCGAAATTAAAGCTTGCCAGGGCTTAATTTGTCTCGTAGTGTCCTTGCCTGTACCTTGAGTAACTGACCGACCTGGGTAGACTGTTCCCCGATATGTTGACCGACCAGCTTGCCGCTGCCGGGATAGCGTTTTTCCAATAAAAACCAGCAAACAATAAAGTTCACGATATAAGAAAGTGTCGAACCAATAGCCGCCCCGATATAGCCTAAAGCAGGCAGGAAGACCGCCAGCAGTCCTACGGTCGAAACCAGGCTGAAAACTTCGCTGATGGTTCCCGACATCGGGTAACCCAGGCCCCGCAGCCCGCTGATTATTATTATGGCGCCGCTTTGAAAAAGAATACCGACCAGTAAAATCTCTACCAGGATAACCGTGTTGGAAAATTCCGGGCCAAAGACCAGCGGCACTGCAACCGGGGCGGCCAGCCCAATCAGGCCGCAAATAATTAGCTGGGCTATCGTATTGGTTGCCAGGGTTTTCAAGACGGTTTCCCGGCCCTTTACCTGGTTCTGCTCGGCCACTTTCGGAAAAAGAATGTAGGACAGTGACGTTGTAACCGACATTGCCACATAACTGATCGTTATAGCGACACTGTACCAGCCGACTTCCCGGGATGACAGAAAAACTATTACCAGCCACATATCCAGCCGGGCGTTGAAAAGTCCCGCAAAGTTACCCAGGTGAGCCTTCATACTGTAACTGAAGGTCTGTTTAAAGAGCGAAAAGTCCGGCTGGAAGCGGGGCTTTAATTTAACGTGAGTAACAGCCAGGGCTAATATAGTTACAAGATTGGTTACTATATAGTAGCCAATGGCGAGTTTAATCGAACTTTCGATGGAAACCAGCGCGAATAGGATAACTATAAACAAATTCCCGGCAAAAACAAAAAGACGTAGGGAGGCGATCCAGCCATAATACCCTTTAGCCTGCAGCAACCCCAGGAGATAATCTGTCAGGATACCCGACAAAAGGCTGCTGGAAAGAATCTGGGTCGTTAGAACTATATCGGCCGGGTAGTTTGTCAGTAATAACGGTAGCGCGAACCACAGAATTGCAAACCCGGCAATACTCAGGACCAGCGAGGCCAGGATAGAATTGGTATACAGCCTGTCTTTAAGTTCCAGGTTCTGCGCCAGAAAGTAAGTATTGCCCAGGGCCAGGCTAAACGAGATTATCCAGGCGAAGATGCCGGGCCAGGTAGTTATGGCGCTCAGGTCGCCTTTACCTTCCGGCCCAAGCAGGCGTGCAATCAGTATCCCGGTAATCGCGCCTATAATGTTATTAAAAACATTGCTACCCAGTGTTTTGGCAAACGGGCTGGTTAGCCTATTTAACCGCTTACCCATTAAATGCTGACACTCCGTACCGTACCCATTTTCTTCATGACCATTTCAGCCGAAGAATAGTAATCGCCTACGCCGGGTTGGGTAACGGCCCAATCAATGTACCGCCGGATGATTTCAGGCAGGGCCACCTCGGGCGACCAGCCCAGTTTTTTTAATTTCGTAATATCCGAAATAATATGGCGGGTATCGCCGAACCGGAACTCGCCCGGCACTTCCGGGGTCAGGTCTACTCCTACCGCCTCGGCCACCAGCTTGCCAAAGCCCTTTACGGTTACGGCCTGGCCGCCTCCGACGTTAAAGACCTGGTAGTTGGCCCGCGCGTCTTCCATTACCTGCACATTGGCCCGGGCCACGTCCCCGACATAAACATAGTCGCGCAACTGGCCACCGTCTTCGTAAGCTACCGGCGCTTTACCGGTCAGCATCCTGGTCGTAAAAATCCGGCAAATGCCGCTGTAAGCATTCGAGAAACTCTGGCGCGGACCCTGGGTAATCGAGTAGCGCATGCCGACCGAGGGAATGTTGTAGCGCTTGCCCAGGTTTATACCGATCAATTCCTGGGTGTATTTAGACATGGCGTACTGGTTGTGCGGCTTAATCTGGCTTTCGTCGGTCAGTTGCGGCTGCATTACCTCGCCGCAGACCGGGCATTTTACTTCCCACTCGCTGCGCATTAACTGCTCGACCGGGCGCAGTTCAGGGTACTGGCCGCCATGCTGTTCGCAGTTGTAGCGCCCTTCGCCGTAGGTTGCCTGGGAACTGGCAAAGACTATCTTCTGGATGGGCAGTTTTTTCTCTACAATCACTTCGTAAATCATGGCGGTGCCTACCGAATTGACGTGGAAGAATTTAGAGAAATCGGGCAGGTAGTCCTGGTAAGCCGCCAGGTGGAAGACCGCGTCCACACCGTGCAGGGCATCATTAACCGCCTGTTTATCCCGTACGTCACCAACCATCAGTTCAACATCCGAAGGCAGGTAAGCCGGGCGGACCGGTTCCAGGTGGACCGGCGGCATCAGGGCGTCCAGTACCCGCACCTTGTAGCCTTTTTGCAACAACAGGTCAACCGTATACGAGCCGATAAATCCCGCTCCGCCGGTTACTAAGACTTTTTCAATCACCCTCTAGGCTCCCTTCAGCATTGCATACGGTGTTTTAAGCATTATTTTCCAGTCTGACCAGTAGGACCGGGTTTCAATATATTCCAGGTCAAGTTCAACCATCTGGCGAAACCGGGCAGTCCCGCGCATGCGAACCTGGGCCAGGCCGGTTATGCCGGGTAAAACAGCCAACCTTTGCTTGCACCAGTCATCGTACAAACTATATTCATACGGCACCGGTGGGCGAGGCCCAACTATCGCCATCTCGCCCCGGATGACATTAATCATCTGGGGTACTTCGTCGATGCTGAGTTTGCGGATTATCCGTCCGACCGGGGTTACCCGGCTGTCGTTGGTTAACTTGTACTGGGGTTTTGGGGGAGTTTGCGCCGTGGCATAGTCGTGAGGCGGCTCGCCGGTTTCGGACCTGGGGGCTGTGCCAGGCGTGGTTGCTACTCCGGCCAGGTTTTGCCGGACGTAATCGTTTATAAACTTGCGGTGCTGGCTGTTATCGCTGTTGTGGCGCATTGAGCGGAACTTGTAATAAGTAAATTCCCGCCCGTGCCGGCCCACGACGCGCCCCCGGAAGAACACCGGCCCTTTTGAGGTAAGTTTGATCGTCAGGACGACCACCAGCCATAAGGGGGCCAGGCCCAACAGGACTACCAGGGCCAGGCTTGTTTCGGTCGCTCGTTTTGCCAGTTCATAACCAGGTTTGGGGGTATATTTCGAGTAGTTTGATTGCTCATTACCGGTATAGGTTTGAGAGGTTGTGCGCATTTTCACCTGTTAGTTTGTTACAAGTACGTTAGTTCAACTGTATTTAGCGTCGTCAGTAAGGTCAACCAGGCTGTATTTAAGCTCGAAATGTCAGGCTGTTTATAATGACTTGGGGCGAATGAACCTCTCCTTGTCCGGCTGTTCTTCCGGGGATAAGGTCAGGTTAAGGTCTGGATTCTGCGCAGTGTTTTTGTCCAGGGCCGGTTTAGTATACTGGAGTGTCCCGTTGCTTTGAGCAGGCACCGGTTTTCCCTCTTCGAGGATACTTTTTTCTTCGGACGGCTTCTGCTCTTCCATAATTACTTTATCTTTTGAGGGTTTTTTCTCCCGGGCCGCCGACTGGTAAGCAAAGTATTTCTTAAGCTTTTTATTTTCTATTCCTTTAACCCGGTTAAGCACTACATTTTCTATATTCGCGCCAACCTTAGTTAATTCCAGGACGGTTTCGGCCACATTCTTGCGCAGGGAAACGTTATATTGCACTACCAGCACCACCTGGTCGACCATGTTAGCCAGGATGGCCGCGTCTGTAACCGGGCTGGCCGGCGGCGAGTCGAATATCACGATATCGGCTATATTCTTAAAGAATTTAATTACATTACCGGCCTTGGCACTGGTGAGTAATTCGGAAGGATTCAACAGGATATTCCCGGCCGTTACCACTACCAGGTTTTGAATTGCCGTGCTGTGGACCGCCTTGGTCAGTTTGGTAATGCCGGACAAGGCCAGGTCGCTAAAACCGATTTCGTTGGGCAGGTTAAATAAAACGTGCAGGGATGGGTGGCGTAAGTCGCTGTCTATCAGGATAACTTTTTTGCCGGTCTGGGCGAAGGCGATAGCCAGGTTAGCGGCCGTCAGGCTGCGGCCCTCACCGGGCAGGGCGCTGGTTACCAGGAAGGATTTAGCGGCCGGATTTACCAGCTTTTCCGGCCGGTCCTTGTCCTGCGGTTTGGAGAAAAGTACGGTGGTCCGCAGGGTCCGGTAAGCCTCCGCCGCCAGCGAGTAGTCCGGCTTCAAAGTCACCAGCAAGTCGCTTACCGCGTTTTGGCCGGTGCGTAAGGCCAGTTCTTGCGAAGCTTCAACGGCCGCGAAAGTCTTGTCTTTGGTTTTGGTCCGGGCAAGTTTTGCAGGCCGTTTGATCATGATTTCCGGTATTTGCGAGAAACTGGCCTTACCGATTATTCCTTCCAGGTCCTCTTCCGACTGGATAGAGGTATCCAGGTAATTTAACAGCAGAATAGCGCCGGTACCCAGGGCCAGGGCCAGGGCAAAGGTGAATATAAGGTTGCGCAACAGGTTGGAATTATCCGGCAGCGTCGGAAAATTAGCTTCGTTCAGGAGCAAGGCATAATTCGTATCGGCCGCTTTTGTACTACTTTCCAACTGGGCAATCGCCAGGACCGTCCGGCTCTGGGTGTCCAATAAATCCCTGCGCCGCTGGGTCAGTGTATTAATTCTAGACTGGGTTTCGGTCGTATCCGGTTGGGCCTGGAGGTCCTTGAGTTGATTGTTAAGGTTGACGATATCCGCGTCCAGGGTTTTAAGTTGCTCTTTTTGGGTCTGGAGAGTAGTGGCCGCTTCATTCAAGGCCGTTACTTTAGTATCGTTGTTCTGATTTGCCAGGAAGACCTGAGTTACCGAGCTGGCAATTTTTTGAGCGCGTTCCGGTGTAGTCGAAGTAGCGATGATATTATATGAAAAAGTATTTGGCGTTAACTTGGAAGTAAAAGCTTTCTTTAAATCCAGTAATGACACCGGGAAACCCAGATGGCTTGCTACCTGGGTAAGAAAGCCCTCGCTCTTTAAAACCAGGTTATAGGTTTCCGCGACACTCTCCACCGAAGCGTTATCCGAAATAGTATAGGGAATAATCGGGTTGGTATTCCTGGGGTTCAATATGAGGGTGGCGGTGCTGGTGTAAGTTTCCGCTTGCGTGGTAACGAAATAAAAAGTCGCGCTCAAAGCAATTATTTCGAGTAAGACTATTACCCACCATTTTTTAAGAATTGGTCTGAAATAACGCTCCGTTTTCACTTTTTATCCTTAATGATTAACACTGGTCGGTAAAGGTGCCTGCTGGCTGTAACCGGGGAAATTAACCGGTTACACATAAACACCGGGCCAGGACCTGAGAAAATTCTAAACACGTTAAATAATTTTTATCCTACAAAAATAATAACATAATAGATTACATAAGCCAAGTGATTATCTACAAATTTATAAGCACGCCAGGGCGGGCCGGGCTTTACTTATAAGATTACAACCAGGCTCAGCCTAAAAGTTCCAGCGCCTGATGGGCCGTCTCATTTCCGGAGTCCAGTTCCAGTACCTTGCGGTAACTTTGCCGGGCCTGCTCTATATTGCCGTCATTTTTGAATAGCTCACCCTGGAAGAGGTATGCCGCGACACTGGCCGGGTTGTGCTGGAAAGCTTTATTAAGCGTTGTCCGGGCGGCTTCTGTTTTAGCCTGCTTGAAGTATGTCCGGGCCAGCAGGACAAACTCGCGGTCAGGCTTTTCTACAAACACATTATTCTCGATAAATTTATCCAGTAGCGCCTGGGCCTCAGTGGTACGGCCCTGCCTTAGATACATATCCCCCAGGGAGCGAACAGGCCACTGAAAGGCTGGCCGCATAACCAGGGCTTGCTTGTAAGCCTTTTCGGCCATTTCCAGCCGGTCCACTTCCTGGTAAGCTTCGCCAATTTTCCAGTAAATAATATAGTTGGTGGGGTCCAGGTTACTGGATTTTAATACCAGGGACAGGCGTTCCTGTCCCGTAGCGGCCAGGTCGGCGGCTTGCTCATACAGGGCCGCATCCGGCTTTTGAGAGAGTAAGTCCTGGAGCAGGGCCGCCGCTTCCTTACGCCTGTCGGTATCGGTATAAACCTTTACCAGGCTGCGGACAGCCTCTGTAGCGCCGGGATTAACTTCCAGCGCCAGCTTTAAGTAGCCTTCGGCGGTGTGGTATTCCGGCGGGGTACGCCTGAGTTCCTGCGCCGCCAGCTGGAGAAAATAAGGTTCACTGGCGGCTTTTCGCCAGTAAATAACCGCCTGGGCATGGTCGCCCGCCTTTTCAGCCAGGTTGGCCGCGGCCCGCAGGCTCAGCCAGTCGTCCGGGTCGCGTTGCAACGCCTGTAGATAGTAAGTCCGAGCGGCGGCGTCATCGTTACGCCCGGCAGCCAATTCCCCTGAATTGCGCAAAGGTGCGGCGTTCCAGAACGATAGTCCGGCGGAAACTCCATACAGGACCTGGCTGGCCGGGGACGGTCGTAAGATGCTGGCTAAATTAATCAGGCCCAGCGGCACAATTAAAAACAGGGCCAGCCAGGTTACGGCCAGGATTAGCGGCAGTCTCAGGCGTTGCAGCCGGTCGCCAGCCAGCGGAAAAAGTTTCTTGTATAGGGCCAGCTTATTAAAATTAAGCGGCGGCAGTTGCAGGTGAGAAGCGGCTAACAGTCCCGGTAATACCCAGAAAGCCGGGGCGAATTTGCCGCCCCAGTTTCCATATTCAAGCAGGCCGACTACAAAGCAAACCGCCATGCCGCCCAGCGCCCCGGCTACCACCGGCCGGGTAGCGGCTCCCACTCTTTTCAGATTGCTATAATTCAGCAGCAGCCGAATAGTCGTCCCTAGCGCCATTAGCATGGCGATAAACCCGGCGAGGCCAAACTCGACCAGGCTTTGCAAAAAAAGATTATGGGCATGGGGTTGGGCGGTGCCGGACAAAAAGGGTGTGGCATAATTCGGGAAGTGCTTTTCATACTGGCCCAACCCGGCCCCGGTTAAAGGGTAATCGGCTGCCATAGTCAGGGTGCTGCGCCAGACCTCGGTCCGGCTGGTGCCGTTTTCGATACTTGCCAGGCCGTTTGCCATTAAATATACGCCGCCGGCGGCCAGGCTAATAGCCAGGGCTATTCCGAGCAGACAGCGCAGGCGGGGGTGCCCGGCGGCCAGTAAAAAGCTAAAGACAAAAAATAAGGCGACCAGACCAGACTGGGCGCTCCGCGAAGCGGTGGTCAGAATGGCCCCGGTTATGACGGCCGCGCAGCCCAGGCCGTACAGGCGCAGCCAGAGATTGCGGTCCCAGACCGCCAGGGCCAGGGCCAGCGGTAAAAAAACCGCCAGAAACCCGCCCAGCACATTCTGGTGAACCGTTGGCAAGCCGTTTAGAGGTAAAAAGCTGCGCAAGGTCGAATAGACCTGGAAGTTCAGGCCGGTCAGCCGCAGCGAGGTAGTATTGACCTGGGCCGTCCCAAATACCGCCACCAATGCGGTAGCGGCGACAATAGCGGCCACCAGCCATCTTAAACGGCCGGGATGGTTAAATAAAAAGGTAATAACAAAGTAGAGGGCTACGGAAACACTTACCGCCACCAGGCGGGTAAAGGCCGAAGGCCAGCCGCCCGCGCCTACCGGCAAGAGCGCCACCAGGGCTCCCACCAGGTAAAGCCCAATGGCTCTACTGTACGGTCTGGTAACAAAACCAGCCAGGCGAGTTTTCAGGTTGCTTGAAGTTTCAGGGATAATAGTTGTAGCAGTAGCGGTCATATTTCCAAAATTGTAGCTAACGTGTCTGAATTCCCCCGGGAAGTTTACCGGCAGGTTGTCTTGCTGGCCCGGTACAAATCCCGGAAAGTTTAGCTTGCCCCGGTCTTACCGGCAACTATCGCAGGTCCAATCGGCCGTCCGGTCTTCCGGTTTCAGGGAACGGCCGCAGCGGCAGACATAATCCACCAACTGGGCCGGGTTACCGGCTACCCGGACGTAATCAGGCACATCCTGGGTTACCACCGCTCCCGGGCTTACACTGGCGAAAAGCCCGATTCGTACTCCCGGTAATATAACCGCTCCGGACCCAATCGAGGCGCCGTACCTTACCAGGATACATTCAAAGTCAATATCGCTGTTTCTTTTTAACTGACCGTTACCACTGATAGCTCTTGGGACGTATTCGTTGGCAAAACTGACGTTTGAGCCAATAAAAACCCCGCTGCCAAGCATTACTCCGCGCACGACTGTCGTATAGTTTTGAATTACCACCTGGCTGCCGATAGCCACGTCCCGGTCTATATAAACTCCTTTACCGATGGTACATTGCTCTCCCAGGACCGCTCTTTCCCGTATCTGGGCTTGCTGCCATATGCGCGAACCGCTGCCAATCCGGGCTAAAGGTGAAATAGTGGCGCTCGGATGCACATAAATCCGCGAGTCAAATTCTTCTTGCTCTTCCGGGTATTGGGTCAGGGTTATGGGATAGGCTGAGGGAGCGGATTCCTCAGGGTAGGGAGTTAGAAATTCTTCCTGGCCGGTAGAACAAGGCGCCGGGTTCTCTTTTTCGGGTGTTATTTTTGTCTTCTTTGATACCTGCACAGTGGTTAGACCATGATTCTTTCTTTGGCTAAAATGAAGTCAACCGCTTCCAGTAAATTAGCTTTAACCGTAAGGGGTGGGTACACGCCCGGCCCGGTGCTGTCCTGGTTTTGCTGCCAGGTTTCATAAGCGGTCTGGCCGCGCCCGGTAAGCACCAGCAGGGGTTTGCACCCGGCGGCTACGGCGGCCTGCATATCGGTGGTGTGATCTCCTACCAGCCAGCTGGTAGTAAGTTCTATATTAAACTTTTCAGCGGCTTCAAACAGCAGGCCCGGCCTGGGTTTGCGGCAGGCGCAATCGGCGGTAGGCAGGTGTATACAGTAAAAAATGCCTTTTACCTTGCCGCCGCCTTCTTCAATCGCTTCCTGCATGCGCTGGTGAATCAGTTCTAACTCGTGGATACTGAATAACTTGCGGGCAATCGCGGCCTGGTTGGTGACAACTATAACCTGGTAACCGGCCCGGTGCAGGCTGGCCAGGGCCAGGATAGAACCGGCTACAAACTCGAAATCTTGCCAGGACAGGACGTGATTTGAGCGGTTCTGGTTTATTACACCGTCCCTGTCTACGAAAACAGTCGGTTGAGACAGTGCCTCATGGTTAATAGCTGGATTGGCCGGAGCATACGTTAAACTGGTCCGGTCCAATTGCATTTCTTGTATTGTCATATTGCTGCGTTTCCGAAGTACTTTCTAGTTCCGGGTTGGTTGGTAAACCGGGCAAATCATTAACCGGCTGTCCGGCCGGTTAATTCTGAATGATTAGTCCATCATTTAATTGCTTGATGTCTCTGACTTTGAGAGTTGCCCGGATAGAGAGGCGCAGGGCCGTGGCTATACTGTGGACCAGGCTCATATGGACATCTTCAACCTGCTCGATGTTCTCGGCCGGTATAACAATGCTGTGCTCTACCATATCTTTAAGTTTGCCACCCTGGAACCCCACAAAGCCGATCGTAGTCATTCCCAACTGCCGGGCGGTCGTTACCGCGCTCAGGACATTGGCTGAATTCCCGCTACCGCTGATGGCGATTAATATTTCACCCGGCTGGCCCAGCCCTTCCAGCTGGCCGCTGAAACAGTTGTCATAATGGGTGTCATTCGCCCAGGCTGAAAGCTGGGACATGCTATCGGTAAGTGCAATTGCCCGGAAGTAGGGAAAGCCTGCAATACGGGTTCCTTTTGCCAGGTCGCAGGCCATATGACTGGCAGTCGAGGCGCTGCCACCATTTCCGCAAATGTAGATCATTTTGTGGTTAGCCGCCGCCTGCTGTAAGACCGAAACTATTTCCCCAAGGGCTACCGGTGAAATACTATCCAGCGAATTTTTAAGCTCGCTATAGTACTGGCTGATATATTGTGAGTTATTTAATACCGAGTTTTCTTCGGCGGGATTAAGAAATGCGCTAATAGTATCTAGCATCAAAGGCCTCCGCGAAATATTTAAAAGGGATGAAATGGGTATTTTCAATAAATATATGAAGTAGTGGACCTATATTGTCCCAAAGTGAAAGCCTGGCCTACCAGCTAGGGTTAAATTGTTCAACGACTTAAAGTATATGGATACAACTTCGCTCTTGACTACAAACTTGATCTTCAGGCGCGGACGGTACACGTTATATGTTCTCCACCCCTTTATTGCTATTTATAGTGTTAGTATCAGTATAGATGAGCTCAGTGAGAGTTGAATGAACCGTTATAAAAACTATATGAAGAAATTTAAACTTTTTAAGGCAACACTTCCTTTTCAAAAGGGGGTTTTGTGTAAATAAAGCCGGTCTGGCGGATTGACTATTTTGTAAAAATTGGTTCAAAAATAACTGCCTGACCGGTATATAACCACACTATAAAGCATAGTGTAAACAAATCGGCATGAATTATAATATATAAAATTTAATTAAGCCTTAATTGGTACTTTGAAAAATAGATTGAAACCTTCTACTATTTTATTAACATAAGTTCATTAATTTATACTATAATGAACCATATATAAGGTTTGTACGAAAATATTAGGTATTGGTTATATTACAGTTTATTCATCTCTGGAGCTTTAGGGGTTATCATTCTTAAATTAAGTCAGGGATCACTAATAAAGCCAGGCGGTTTTTATAAAAATTTAACACCTTTACCTGAAGCTTATATTCGGCAGTCAGGTAAAATTTTGCACCAGGAGTAGTAACACTATAATGGTCATCATGATACTGGACGATGATCCTATGTCTCGAAAAATGTTAGGGTTTCTGTTAGAAGGGGAAGGCTTTGAAGTGGTTATGGCCGAAAGTATTCGGGCGGCCCGTTCTATCCTGGCCCATACCACCCCTATCCTGATTCTGCTGGATGTGGGGCTGCCGGACGGTGACGGTTTTTCTTTTTGCCAGTGGTTAACCAAAGAAGAACCCCAGGTGCCGGTTGTTATGCTGACCTCCTATAGCGCGCATACCGATAAGCTAAACGGCTTCAAGTACGGCGCGGACGATTATATTGTAAAACCCTATGACCATAGCGAACTGGTCGCCCGCGTTAAAGCGGTCCTGCGCCGGACCAGCCGGGCCCAATCCTACCTGGTCCAGGATAATCTGCGGGTGGGAGACCTTGAGCTTTCCATCAACGAACTGAAACTTAAGAAGAAAGGTTTCAAAGACATTGAACTCACTCCGACTGAAATGAAAATTCTCAGTTGTTTTATGGTCAATGTTGGAATGGTCCTGGACCGGACGACTATTGCCGATAATGCCCTGGGCATAGATTACGCCGGGTCGAGTAATGTGGTGGATGTTTATGTCCGCCGCCTTCGCAAGAAGCTTGAAACCGACCCTAATAACCCAAATTATATTGAAACGGTAGTGGGTAGCGGCTACCGGATGGCGAAACCCTGCTAAGCCCCACCCGGGGCGGTCTGCCGCAAGTTGTACTCAGTGCCTGTAACCGCACCGGCTATTTTTATTAAAAGACGTCCGTTAGGCTCTTTAAGAGAAGGGGAAGTAAAGTATCAAAGACGACTCAACTATTTCGCCGCCTATCCCGGCCGGACATGACTTTGTAGCAACAGTCGCCCACGAAATAAGCAACCCGTTAAATGCGGCGTTGGGGTTTCTTAACCTCTTACAGCAGGAAGCCGCCGGACCGCTTTCGATCAGGCAGCAAGACCTGCTGGCTTCGGCTAACTTTAGCCTGGGACAGGTGCAATTGCTCCTGCAAGATTTATTGGATTTTTCCCGTCTTGAACACAACCGGTTAGAATTACAGCCTGTTTCCTTCGACCTGTTCCTGCTGGTTAAGAACAGTCTGGACCAGTTCAGTTTAATGGCCGAGGCGGCTAAAGTCCGGCTGGTGGGCTGCTTCAAGGTGGCGGCTGAATACCCGGTCTATGGAGACCCCGCCCGCTTCAGCCAGTGCCTGAATAATTTAATCGTTAATGCCTTAAAGTTCTCACCGCAGGGCGGCAGCGTAGCAGTTTCTATAGACTGCCAGGCAGCCGAATATGTTATCAAGGTCCAGGATGAGGGACCTGGTATCAGCCCGGAGAACCGGGAGGCTATTTTCACGCGCCATTTTCAGACTGCTAACGGCGCTTTACATCACCTGTCAGGTTATGGGCTGGGTTTAAGCATTACAAAAGAACTTATTGGGCGGCAGGGCGGCCGGGTCTGGCTGGAGAGTACGAGCGGGCAGGGCAGCACTTTCTTTTTAAGCTTGCCAAGGACTATTGAGGTTAATCAGGCATAACCGGTTGTAGCCGGTAGAAGTCCTGACCGGGTCAGGCTGGGTACCGGCGGAACAGTACCTGTCCGCTAAAGAAGGTTAAACGGGCTATTTACCAAACAAAATCGGGACATAACCCTTAAAAGGCATGTCCCGATTTCGCAGCAGACCCGGCAGTCAGCAGCGATTGCTAGCTTGAAGTCACCGGAACGCTGGAAGTTTGAACAATGCCTTTGCTGTTGTAAGCTACTACTTTCAGGGTGTACTTGATATTAGCCTGATTAGCTACTTTCCAGTTGCAACTATAGTTGGCCGTAGTGTTAGTCACGGTACATTTCAAAACGTTGTTTACATAAAACTGTACTTTGTTCACACCGCTGGTAGGATTGGCGGCCGCTTTAAGAGTTACAAGTGAGTTTTTGGCTACCCAGGCGTTTTTGAGGGGCGCGGTTAACTGGATAGGCGGACGGACGCTCAGGGAACCACTGGCAATAGTGCCGGGCTGTGTATTCGCCGTAACTTCTTCAACCGTCAGCAACCGGGGATAATCAACGTTCTGAGTCACTACTGTAATCGAATTTTCATCGCGGCTGACTACACTTACCGGTAATTGTGCATTGGTAATAGGGTCATAGTACGTGACGTTAGAGGTCAGGCCGTTGACATTTTTGATGGTCTGCTTGAAGTCCATAGGAGCCAGCGGTTTGGTTATATCGTAGCTCATCACGTAGGTACCAATTACAAATTTCTGCGGGTTGACCTGGTAGGGCAGGAAGGTAAACAACTCCCTGTTATACAGGTCGGGATGGGTGGCGTCACCCTTAAAGGCCGAAGTTTGCGGCCCTAAAGCCGTCACATCGACACCTAACTGGCGGGATACCGGGCTGCTGACCGCCCCGGAGAAAGCGCCCATAGTATTCTTGAGGGTTTTCAACGCGGGTGTCATTAATTGGTCGTGGGTGTAGTTGGCGTAGTCGGCCGGGTTAATTCCGGCGTACAACATGCCCTGCGCCAGGTCGTTATCCTCGTAAGCGCTATAGACATCAACTTTCGAGATACCCTTATTGAGCCAGAATAGCAGGGACCGGACAAGCGACTTCTGCTTGAAAGCGAGGGCTTCGGCCGGGTCGGTAATGCCGCTTTCACTGGGTATCGAGCCGTGCTCGGTCATGTAATGGCTAAAAGTAGTCGTATTAGCCGGTTTGGTCGCCAGGCGCTCCACCGGGTTTAAGAGGTGGGTCAGGGTTTCGGTCTTTATGCCATCGTGCGCCCAGCCTTCCGGCTGAGATTTGGTTACGTTCTGGGGAACGAAACCTTCAATGAACCAGGAATAGCGGTCCGGTTCCGGGAAGTTATTGGCAGACTCCTTCTTATCGGTCCCATAGGGATGGTAGGATTGGCCGTCCATACCGGCGGGAAGTTTAACAATATCGGTTTCGTAGAAGCTGGTATTTGAAAAGCCCCAGATAACTTTAGTGCCGGGATAATTTTGTTTTACAAAGTTAAGGGTTTGATTGCCTAACTCCCAGGCTTGCCCGCCCGGCTGGAAATACTCATGGAACTTCGCGATTTCCGGGCTGTAGTAGTTATTGATGGAAAGGAAGTCCGAGCCAAAAGTATACTCGTTCCAAATTTCTACTTCAAAGCCAGGAACCCCGCTTTGTTTTACCAGGTCCAGCATAAATTTCGAGTACTTGAGCCAGCCGGACATAGTATGGTTAAACTCGGGCGTGCCGACCGGGTAAAGCGGCTGGTACTTTAAGGTGTTAATCTCCAGGGTAGTGCCAGGGTCCAGATCCCTGGGAAGGGGTTTGGAAAGAGTAACGGTTTTATTGCCGGTGTTGATACCGGTAAAGAAGATCTCGTTCATCTTGTTGGTAGTCAGGTAGGAAATACCGCTATATTTTGCTACCAGGTTAGCGACCGAGTCAAGAGTTAAAGTAGTGGCACCGGCTTTAGCGCCGGAGACGACCTTGCGGCTGTAGGACAGGTTAGGGCCGGGCATGCCGTCGTTGGCGTTTAGCAGGATCAGCGGAGTGATACCGTATTTGCGGCAGGCGGCCAGGATCGACAAATAGCGGCTGGCATTTTCGCCGGTAAGGCCGTTTTCCTCCCAGTTTACTTTGGTCCAGGACATTTCCACTCGGAGATGTTTAATCCCGGCGCTGGCGAGTAAGCCTATCGCGAGGTCGTTATTAGCGTTTTCCGGCAAGTTGTAGTTGATGCCGACACCTTGCTGGAGCTGGACCGCCGGGACAGTCTCCATATAGGACCGCCAGGGCTGGATGTAAAAGGACTGCTTGCCCCAGGGCAGCACGTCCAGGTATTTCTGGCTGATGTAAGGTCCGACCGGGTATTCCTGGGCGGCGGCCGCTGAGGCCTGGTTCTCCGTTTCAGGTTGTAATACCGGCATCACCAGATTTAAGACGACCAGCGTCGTTAACAGCAGCCCTACACTGCGTACCCGGGCTTTGAAACCGGTCAGAAATAACCGCCGGGTGTAAGATTTAGCGCCAGTAGCCAGGTGAATAAACATTTTGAGGTAAGTTAGCGCGGTGTTAAAGTTATTAACCCTTTGTACCGAAAGAGTATGTTGGTGCTTCATCGTAATCGACCTCCTGAAGGTCAGCGTGTTGAGCAGAGTACCTGTAAAAGAAGAAATATTAGTTGAAAATACCTTTGGGTAGTCTGCTTCCTGAACTGACCGTCTGATTTCAGGCATAAAAATCCCCGCCCGCGGTATGTTGTCATAACCGGGTGTGAACATATGTAATATTAGAGTGTTCACCTGATATTTGAATCTTACACTAAGGTAATGGTTCTAACAATACTTTTAAGTATTACTATAGTCCTCAAAAAAAGTAGGAATTTAGTCATCGGGCTACTATATACTTATGGGCTAAGGACTTTTAGTATATAGACTTATGGATGGATACAGAAAATAGATCCTGCTGGTCTTATTGCCTGTTTGAACCTAAAATCGGTACTAAAAAACTTTAATATGCCTTATTCAGGCTGTACTTTTGTCCTACATACAAAAGTAGGGCTTACTTATAGGCTACTTTTGTGAGAAATCGCCAACTTTTATATGATTTCTAACCTGGTATACGGTATACGGCTGTCTGGCCGGCAGCCGCTGCCGGGTATCGCTGCGGCTGCACAGGTTTCTGTGAAAAATCAAATTACCTTGATTTAATGTAAACTTAATTGTAAGGGGAGGATAAAAACGGCTAGTGAAAATAATTATACCGCTGGCAGGTCATGGCAAAAGGTTGCGGCCGCATACCTACAGCCAGCCAAAACCGTTACTGCCGGTCGCGGGTAAGGCTGTCCTGGGTCATATTATGGATGAACTGAGTGTCCTGGATATAGAGGAGATCATTTTTATCGTAAGTGACCGGGGCAATCAAATTGAAGAATATATGAAAGCCAATTATCCGCAATATACCACCCGCTATGCCTTACAGGACCGCATGCTGGGCCAATCCTACGGGGTAAATGCCGCCCGGCCCTATATTGAGCAGGGCGAAGTGCTGATCATTTTCTCGGATACTGTGTTTAAGACCGACCTGGCGAGCCTTAGCCAGGTTGAAGCGGACGGTGTACTGCATTTGCGGGAAGTGCCTGACCCTGCCCGGTTCGGAGTAGCCGTGGTGAATACGGAAGGCTTTGTCACGCGCCTGGTTGAAAAACCGGCCACACCGGTTTCGAACCTGGCAATAGTCGGTGTTTATTACTTTAAGGAAGCTGACCGGCTTTTTGGCGCGATAGAAAAACAACTGAATAGCGGGTTGCAATTGAATGGCGAATATTTCCTGGCGGATGCCATTACCCTGCTGCTGGAAGAAGGTGCGCGCTTTCAGGCCCGCAGCCTGACTCTGTGGGAGGACTGCGGCACTATCCCGGCCCTTTTGGAGTCCAACCGCCATTTACTGGCTGCCATGCCCCATGTGAAAGAACACTCATCTCCGGATTATACGGTAATTCCACCGGTTTACATTGCACCGGATGCTAAAATAGACCGTAGTATCATTGGCCCTTATGCCAGTATCGGCTCAGGCGTGCAAGTAATTAATTCCATAGTAAGCGATAGCATCATTAATGACCACTCATACATAACATCTTCGATTTTAACCGGTTCTGTAATAGGACGAAATACCGTTATTACGGGCAAACCTAAACGCCTGAATATTGGTGATGATTGTTTGCTTGAGTTTAATTTTGAAGCGGCGGGTACGGACTAATTGGGAATTGTCCGGGTACAACTTTTAAGGCAAAGGTTTTAAGGCAAAGGCAGCTTAATACTGCAAGTTGCTAGCCTAGCATTTACGAAAGGTAAAAACAGTGCTAATAGCGCGTGCTCCTGTTCGGATTAGCTTTGCCGGTGGCGGCACCGATGTACCGGCTTATTACCAGCAATACGGTGGTATGGTCATCAATACTACTATTGATAAATATTTTTATGTAATCGTAAACCAGGTGGGCCGGGGCGCGACCCAGATTATTTCGGCCGATTACAAGACTTTATTCTCGGTAACTCATCCTAACTTCCGGGGAAGGCGGCGTTCCGACCGGCTGACCCAGAATTTTGCCCAGTTTGACCCGGATATTAAGCTGGACTTGAGCGGCGACCTGGTGCTACCCCAGGCAATCCTGGAATATTTTGGCCTGGCTCACGGCCAGAGTATTTTCCTGGCTTCCGAGATACCGCCTGGCACCGGGCTTGGTTCGAGCAGCGCCGCCGCCGTTTGCCTGATTAAGGCTTTCTCGACCTATCGCGGCCGCGAAATGAATAAACGGGAAAACGCGGAACTGGCCTGTCATATTGAAATTGAAAAACTTAAAATGCCGATTGGCAAGCAGGACCAGTACGCCTCCGCGTTTGGTGGGGTCAACCAGTTCGAGTTTGCCCCGGATGGGACCGTAACGGTCAACCACCTGCAAATGGCGCGAAACATTGCCGATGGCCTGGAAGACTGGCTCATGCTCTTTTATACCGGGGTATCTCGCCACAGCACCTCTATCCTGGAGAAACAAAAGGCTTCGATGGAGAGTGAAGATAAAAAGGTCTTAGATAACCTGCATTATATGAAAGAATTGGCCCTTTCCATGAAGCATTGCATGGAAAACGGTGATTTACCGACTTTTGGCGCCATCCTGGATGAAGGCTGGCAGCGCAAGAAGCAACTGGTCAGCAGCATCAGTAACGATAGCATCAACGATCTTTACCAGGCGGCCAAAGAGGCCGGGGCTATTGGCGGTAAAATAACCGGCGCGGGCGGCGGCGGCTTCCTGTTGTTGTGCTGTCCGCCGGAAAAGAAACTTTCGGTAGTCGCGGCCATGTCCCAGCGCAACCTGAAGGAAATGTATTTCAAGTTAGAAACTCGCGGCGCTCACGTGGTGCTGGATAATTTAAGTTAGGTTATGGCGAGGTTAACGAAACTGCCCAGGACCACTTCCACCGACGGTCCAAGCAGTTCCAGGCAATAGCTGAAGGGATTTGTAGGTAACACGACGGTGTCGGGAAAGCCGAATAGTACCTGGTGCTTGTCCAGGAGCGGCACGCATACCTGCAAATTAGCTCAGTA
Organism: Chloroflexota bacterium; assembly: GCA_028287745.1. GTDB lineage: Bacteria > Chloroflexota > Chloroflexia > Chloroheliales > Chloroheliaceae > 54-19. The sequence continues at coordinate 41,068 of JAQBPB010000120.1, read as the reverse complement.
AGGATGGTCCCGGAGCGGCAACATAAGCGATTGTTGCCCCGTTGTCCAATTGGTGGCCGAAGTAGCTCATAACCATACCGGCTTTCTCAGGTCTGACCGGTATCACCAGCCTTCCCACCCCGGCCGCGACCATCCGGTCGATGATATAGTCGGCAATAACCCGGGGACGGCCTTTGCTATACAGCCCGGCCGGGAGCAGTTCTTTTGGACCGGGCTAGGGTTTCCAGCGCTCGGCATAACCGCCCATGGGGACCAATCTAACCAGCATTCGGCGCCTCCTTATTTAACATTTTTATAGATTGGGCCGGCCTTAACGTACAGGAATACCCGGTATTCCAGGCGGAGTTATGTGGCTGGTGGAATTACCGGTCCGGCGAATATATATTCGGTACCAATGGAATTTAAAGTATACCTTCTTTTCGAAATTAAAGAAATAAAGTTTATCGATCATTTTGTGCGCCTGTTATACCATGTGTGTTTGATTCAAGGGTATTATTTCCCGGTATTAATGCTCAAAAATTGCTCATAACCACCATTATTGAATTGCACTCCTGATTCTCCAATTTTATTTTTCATAAAGCCTGGCAATTTAACGGCAAAGGTAATGGGCTTTGTATATTACTTTTGCCGTTAAACCAGGCTAAACATATAGTACGAGTAGGCTATTACTAAATTCATGCAACATATATACAATACTACCAAAGTTGTTTATTTTCATAATAATTATTTCCAATTTAAATTATTTTACCTTTAACTGTGAAAGCACAGTTGTTTCTATATCCGGTGGGTGGTTGGACCTACCAAATTGGTACATAACCCGGTATAAACGAAATTTTTTATTTTGCAGGAGGTTACTTTGTCGCTCTACGCCTTAAAACAACCCCGGAAAATTCTACCTAAAACATTACTGGTCAGTTCTTTATTCCTACTTTTAAATATTGTCCTGGCCTGCCTGGAGATTCTAAATATAACCGGAGTGGCGACCGCGGGAGCCGCCGGTACCGGTTACTGGCATACCAGTGGTAAGGATATTCTTGACGCGAATAACCGGCCGGTACGCATCGCCGGGATTAACTGGTTTGGTTTCGAAACTTCAAACTACGTGGCTCACGGCCTATGGACACGCGGTTACAAAGACACGCTTGTCCAGCTCAAAAACCAGGGCTACAACACCATCCGGCTGCCGTACTCCAACCAGCTCTTCGACCCGGGTAGTATGCCAAACAGTATTGATTACTCAAAGAACGCCGACCTGCAGGGCTTAAATGGCCTGCAAATTATGGATAAAATCATTACCCATGCCGGTCAGCTTGGTCTGCGCATCATCCTGGACCGCCATCGGCCTGACGCCAATTCTCAATCGGAGTTGTGGTATACCAATGCCTATCCTGAAAGCCGCTGGATTGCCGATTGGAAGATGCTGGCCGCCCGTTACAATAATAACCCGGTGGTGGTGGGCGCTGATTTGCACAACGAACCGCACGGTCCGGCCTGCTGGGGCTGTGGTTCGGCCCAGACCGACTGGCGGTTGGCGGCTGAAAGGGCCGGAAATGCCATTCTATCGGTAAACCCGAACTGGCTTATTTTTGTAGAAGGTGTCGAGTCTTATAATGGAAATAATTACTGGTGGGGCGGCAACCTGATGGGAGCGGGCACCTACCCGGTCCGCCTGAATGTGCCCAACCGCTTGGTTTATTCCAGCCATGATTATCCGGCCAGTATCTACAACCAGTCCTGGTTTAACGCCTCGAACTATCCCACCAACCTGGCCGGAATCTGGGACAAACACTGGGGTTACCTGGTCAAGAATAATATCGCGCCGGTATTGCTGGGCGAATTCGGCACCAAGCTTGAAACCAACTCGGACAAACAATGGCTGAATGCAATGGTCAATTACCTGGGACAGGGTACCGGTGGTATAAGCTGGACTTACTGGTCATGGAACCCGAACTCAGGGGATACCGGCGGTATTTTGAAGGACGACTGGAACACGATTAACCAGGAAAAACAAAATTACCTGGCCGGTATTATGTTCCCGTTGGACGGTAGTGACGGCACTACGCCGCAACCTACACCAACGGCCAGCCCTACACCAACGGCCAGCCTAACGCCAGCGCCTACGGCCAGCCCAACGGCAGCGCCTACGGCAGCGCCTACGGCAGCGCCTACGCCGCCACCCGGTAATGGAGGACAGTTTGGGATACGCTATACTGTTCACACTGAGTGGAACAGCGGCTATGTTATCGGCCTTGACGTGGTCAACAAGGGCAGTACTCCGGTAAGTAATTGGAAGATAAGCTGGCCGATTTCCTATGGTGAAACTTTTTCTAATTACTGGAATGGCAACTGTACTATTGCCGGTGGCTGGGTTACCTGTACCAATATGTCGTATAACGCCACCATCAGCCAAAACGGTGGGACGATTAACCTGGGTGCCCAGTTTAACAGCCCTAAGGGCAAAGCTTCCCGGCCGCTTACCTTTATAATTAACGGCCAAAAGGTGACCCTTTAAGGACTCTGAGCCCGGTTTCACAAAACTGGGCTTCAAACCAATACTATAAAAATTAGCGGCCATTATTTAACAAAAGTACCGGCTGCTAAATCTTACGCCTATCCGGACGCAAGTCGAACTTATAGTGGGGTGCGTCAGTATTGAACCAAAACAGTCTCGATTTAACCCTAAATACGGTTCAATAGTTCTGAAAAACTTCGTAAAAGGAACGCCCAGTGCCATGCTTGTTTAGCGTGACACCGGGCGTTCCTTTTACGGGCTTTTCAGCTCACCGGTCAAGCCGTTATGCTCAACCGGTCCTGGCCCTGGTTTAGGTGATAACAACCGCTTCCGACTCGCGGGCACCGCCATCTCGGTAGAGCAACAATACACCATTACTGGTAGAAGTCGCCGTTGTGCCGGACCGTTTGACCTCTATCTGGGCACCGTTAGTCGTGATAGTTAAGGTTAACTTATCCGCCGAAAGCACGCCAGCTTGAGTCCAGGGCAAATTGTCTAACTGGAAGCGCGGAGCACCCAGCGTATAAGTGGAGTAGCCGCCCGCCGCCGGGCCTATAATATAGTCGGTCTGGTTACCGGTGAAGTAGTTGTCAAAGACCAGCAAGAAGCTGCCAAACTTGCTGCCGCTACTTAAGCCCATTGAAGCGGCTGGAACACTGAAGATCATATTTTCAGAGTTGTAGGTCGCATCACTGAAGCCCTGGAATTTGAAACCGATGCCCGGCGCGTTCAGTTTGTACACACTAAGCATGTTGCGTCCGTCCAAACCAAACCCACCAACTTCCTGGTTGAATATGACGTAATCCTCTAAACCGTCACCGGTAGTGTCCAGGTAAATATCGAATTCCGCCGGATAGTTCGGTGTAGCGCGTTTGCCAAAAGTAGTAATACCAAACTCCAGGTTCAGGACGCCACTTACCATTTTCTCACGTACCCCATAAGAACGCAGGTCAATCCGAGCTTCATTGGAGCCGGGCGCCGGAGCCGGTGTGGTAATCTGCGGGCTGGTGCCAAGCAGGTTGAAGACTTCCGCCCGGCCCGGTCCCGCTCCCAGGTTGTTGGATAGCTGCATTACCTTGGTATTGCCCTGGGGGTAAACATAGCTATCGTAGACGCTCTGGACCTGGACATCGGCAACCTTGCGCGGGAACACTTCCCAGGGAAGGGTTGCTTTATCACCGCCACCGGTAACGGTAATGTAACCATCATACTCAAGCTCGTTGATGCTAACGCCGGCGTTACCGCCTGTACTGGCATTCAGGTTCCAGGTGCGCAGTTGAGGCCCGCTGATTTGCAACTGTAACTGGATGTCGCGGCTTGAGTTTGCTTCTACCCACTCACTGCGCGGGAAACCGCTCTGGAAACTTACCGCGCCGTTATTCTTATCATCGGCGTAGCGGAAGTCGCCGGTAATGGTGTAGAGGCGTCCTTCGCTGCTCAGGTTGCGGATACGGATCGTTTTATACAACACGGTAGTTGTATTATTGACTTCCTTGAAGCCAAACGACAGGGCAGCCGCCGAGTCGGACGGTACCGTTACAACGGTTTTGGTTGAAACGGCCCGGTTGACCCGCACTTCACCGGCGCCAATCCGGGTAATCGGGGCCAGGTAGAAGTTGGCTTCACTATCCAGGGTGGAAATATTGGTTTCGGCCGTGTTCATCAGCAGACCCTTGATTTCAAGCGGTGAAAGATTGTATCCTTTCTGCTTGGAATACTCAATTGCCAGCAAAGCCGAACCGGCTACCATCGGGGCAGCCCCCGAAGTGCCACTGAATGGGGATGTGTCGTTACCGGTGCCGACCTCCGCTGAAATCGAACCGCCCGGGGCGGCAATTTCCGGCTTGATGATGCCACTGCTTATAGCCGGACCGCGTGACGAAGATGAAACGGTCGTGCCTACCAGCGGGAGTACGTTTGCCGGGTCTATCGTGGCAGTCGCGCCGGGAACACCCTGCTTCAACTGGGTGCCTTTGGCCTGGCTAATCACAAAAAGCGGAATATTTACAGTAATACCGCCGGAGCTGAAGGAGGGCGGTTCACCGGGTTGGTGGTTAGCCACAATAACGGCTAGGGCGCCTGCATTCTGACCGGTTAAACCTTTGGCGCTGACATTACACATACCCCGGTCTACCAGTAGTATTTTACCGGTTAGCGAACCGGCCGGTAAAGCATCGCAGCCAAGTAGATTACCGCCTGCCCCATTTCCATACTGAACCGGGCCGCTAATTACGCCGGTCGGCGTCTTCGACCAGGCTTGCAGCACGCTGTACTTGATCAATCCGGCCGGAGAAGTAGTGTTAATCGGGTAAAGTTTGTCACCCGGTACGGCAGTCTGGGCCACGCTGATAACGCTGGCTGCAATCGAGGGGCTGCCTACTTTGTAGGGCCGGTCGGAGCCGTTACCGGCCGATGTTACGACCACTACACCGCTGTTAGCGGCGTTATTCAGGGCCAAAGTCAGGTCGTCTTCAATCTGGCCGTAGTCACTGCCCAGCGACAGGTTCATTACATCTACTTTATCGGCTAGATTATGGTCGCCGTTGGGGTCGAGAGCGTAGTCAACTCCCTGGAGCAGGGCGATGCCGCTGCAAGAAGAAGATACTGCACTACAGACCCTAATCGCCATAATCTTTGCGTCAGGCGCGACGCCGGACCGGGTTTTGCCATCGGCATCTACCCGGCTTACCCCGGCAATAATATCGGAGACGTGCGTGCCATGACCACCGCTACAAATGCCGCTATCCAAACCGGGGGTACCGCAGTCAATCGGGTCGGGGTCTGGCGAAAGACCGCCACCGGGCCAGGCTTCGCCTACAAAATCATAACCGGCATAAACTTTAGGAGTGGGGAAAAGACCGTCAAGGGTCTTATTTTTGGTATCGCTGGTGGTGGTGCCGTATGCTGCCTGGTAAGCGGCTTTTGTACCGGCTCCGCCAAAAGCTTTATGAGTGTAATCCACCCCGGAGTCCAGCACAGCAACTTTCAGGTTTTTACCGGTATAGCCCAGCGCTTGAGCGGCGGTACCACCGATATAAGGCACGGTTTCTGAAAGGTCCAGGCTGTAATTGCCAATCAAGTTAATGGACTTGACGTTAAGTTCTTTTGAAATAGCCTCAATCTTGGAACTGTCTACTTTAATTACGATAGCATTGAGGGCGTTAGTCATACGGGCGACCTCAGTGGCACCGTACTTGGTCAGTGTCCGGGACAAATTATCCTGGGTAGCTTTAAGCTGACCATGGCGGTTCTGACCCGGGTTCACAATTAAAGGTTGCTCCTTAAGTTGTACTACTACATGTACCACTCCGGTAGCATAGGCTAAACTGCTGCCTACCTTAGCTGAGGCTCGTTGAGTAGGTCGTTTAAGGCCATCGGCATATGCAGTCCCCAGAGCTGGTGAAAAGATGCTGAACAGCATCAATAGCACTGCAAAAGCAGCCAGAATTCTACTGACATTAAATGCTTTCAATTTCCACTCCTACAAACGGTTAAAGATTTTGGAGGCTTTCGCACTTTATACTGCGGCTACCACGAATAGAAACTTTTTCAAAAACACAAAGCTACCGGGCAGAAATAAATCCGCACAGAAACAGATTCAGATAGTTACCTGAAACTTACACCTGGGGTTTGATTAAGTTTGCATAAATAAAATTGGTTAAGCTTGAATAATGAACTGGAGAAGACTATAGAAGCAAAATTGTTGTTAAATTTATTACTTCCCGAAAAAGCGCTTCAAGCTTTACCGTATCTGGTTAAACGCAGTTAGTGGTATTCCTTAGAAGTATATTCCTAAAAAGGTAGTTCAAAGTGATTCAGCTAAATTCTGCTAATCCTAAACCTTATTTTGTATTATTTGAACCCGCTGGCGAAAAGGTTTATTGTAAAATAATTATTTGCGAAGACTAAATATTAAATTAAGTGCATTTAATTACTTTAATTTAATTATTAATTTAGCTTAACTCCAACCTATAATCATTCTTAGGGATTAAAAATATCTTAACATTAATTTTTTAATATGTCAATTCATGTTATGGGGATTTACAAAAATAGGTCAAATTATCAAATATTATCACTTCTATTTTGTGCCATCCGGGTAACCCGGTTCTCCAATCGGTCTTGTATTTTTTTCGATGCCCAGCACGATTGAGTTAGCTTCAAATTGATTTTGATTGTTTTTAGCCCCGGTTGCGGTCAGGATATCGCCCACTTTCAGGTCGGAAAACTGCACCGGTATACCCATGTTGTTGATTATTGCACCGGGCAAAAGCTTTATAATTATAGACTTTTTGGCATCATCACTAATAATTATAACTCTTGTGCTGACATCTAAGCTGATAATAGTACCGCTGATCATGATTTCAGACTGCGTTGTCCCAATGGCCCCGGCCCGTGTAGGGTTAGCAATCATGGCAGGTACAGAAGCAGGCGGACTGCTTGCTTGCTGGATTGAGCTGGTATCGGTGGGGTTAGCCGAGGTAGAATTTGACCCGGTGGTACCAGCACTGGCAGAGGTTTCCTGGTTATTATTCGCAGGTGTTTGTGGTGACATTGCTGTGGCCGTTCCTGTATTTATAGCCGGTTGGCTGGTTATCGAACCGGTGGCCGCAGTTGCCACCGGTAAAGCGGTTGGTGTTGTGGCGGTTATTTGGTTAGTCCGGTTAACCTGCCCGGCAATACCCGGTGTTTCTTTAGACGGGCTGACCAGGACAGCTAGAGTTACAAATACTAATGCCAAGGCGGCCGCAATACCCAGGCTGGCTACTACAAATTTAGTCCCCCGGTTCTGCCAGGTTTGAAACTTCGATTTTTGGTAGTTATTTAATAAATGCTGCTGCCGCAACTCCGCCAGGGTCCGGTCCACTACACTGCCAGGGCCGGGCGTTTGTTTGAGCTTATACTCGAACAGGCGGTCAATATCACTATCGGAGGCCGTTAACCCGGCCGGTTTGTTTTCTTCTGAGTTCATTTTAGTATAGTCCCTGTTTGTTGCCGGTCATGGGGTTTCCCGGTCAAAGTAGATTATAGATGCTGCCGTATGTAAAAACGGAGCTGCGACTTGGACCGTTGAAACAAAGTTTTTACGGTGTTTTCCTTCAAATTAAGAACTTTACCTATTTCGGCAAAACTTAAATCGGTGGTGTAGCGCAAAAGCACTACCTGGCGCGACTGTTCCGGCAGGGTTGCTATGGCTTCTTCCAACAACTGCCGGGTTTCCTGCCGCTCGATAATTTCGTCGGCCAGTGGTGCCGGGTCCCGGACGAGTTGTAGCGGAAAGGCTATATCACCTGCCTCGTCTTCCGGCCTGTGGCGAGCCTCGATTTCGGAAAACGGAATGCTGGCTTTTTGCCGGAACTGGTCCTGGCACTTATTCCTGGCAATAGTAAACAGCCAGGCCCGGAACCGGCTGCTATCTTTAAGACTTGCCAGTGAGCGATACACCTGGATCAGGATTTGTTGCATGGTATCATTGGCATCTTCCCGGTTTTGAAGCACCTGAAAGACATATAGCCACAGCGGTTGGCTGTAGCGATTTACCAGGATTTCGAAAGCCCTGAAATCACTTTTGACCGCCCGGCTAATTAAATCTTGATCGCTCTGGCCGGTTAATTCCGTTTTGTCTATGACAACCATTTCCTGTATAACTTCAAAAACATTACTCAAACTTCGTCAGGTTTTTGGCTAAGTTTGCCTTAATTTCAACTGTTCACTTAAGTAAAGGACGCGAGTAATTCCAAAATAGTTTCAAATCCGCGATGAGCTTCTAAACCCGGCCAGGGCCGGGGCCGGGTTTTTTTAAGTGGAGCCGGTCGGGGATTTGCAGCCGTAAAAGCCTGGTACCGGTTGTAGCTTAACTTCAACCGGTACCAGGCTTTATAAATATTTTGGGCGGTCTAATCCCGGCGCAGGTCCGGTTTATACGCCTGGCGTCGGGGGTGGCCCAACCCGGGGTGGAGGAGGTAGTGGTGCAATTGGTGCGACCGGAGATGGCAACGGCTGGGCTTTCACCCCGTATTTCGCCTGGTACTGGCTGGTCCCCAGAAGCCCCAGTAAAACATCATGTGGAGCGGGATTTTCCAGGTGTTGTTCGAAGCGCGCCCGCTGGAAATATTGGACCAGGTGGGTTTGACCGTCTCCCTGGGGCGGCGGAGCGTTCAGCTCGCTGAAGACCTCACTAATCGGAAAGCCCTGCTGGGCCAGGCCGCCATTAGTTCGCCAGTACTCCAGAAAGCGGCCGCAGACCTTAAAGCCGGTTTCCGTGAAAAAAAAGCACTCCCCGGCCCCGGCAAAAATTGCGGCCGGTGGAGTGGCATATTTAGCGGCAAACTGCTCGGCGCCCAGCAGTCCTAACAGCACCTCAAACTGGCCCTGCCCGGGATGGTATTCGAACCTGGCTCGCTGGAAATATTGTACTTTATGCACCTTTCCATCTCCGGCCGGGGGCAGGGCATTTTGCTCGTCAAATTCTTCACTTATGGGAAAGCCCTGCTGGCGGACTCCGCCGTGGCTTAACCAGTAATCCAAAAACCGGCCGCACACTTTGAAACCCGTTTCCGGGAAGGCCTGGCACTTTTCAGCCGCCGACACCCGGTTTTGATCATTGTAAGAAAACGCGGGAAGCAGTAAGAAGGACAAAAGTATAACTGGGATTACCAGGTATTTCCTGGATTTGAAGGGATAATTCGCCATAGTCGGACCTCTTTTAGCTAACTCCTGCCAGCCTGCTAAAACAGGCCCGGCCGGTCCAAAACTTTTAGCTACTGTACCATACTTAAATTTGGCTTGTAAATACTTTCCAGTATAACCCGCCCCGCAAGTCTTATAAGCAGGGTAAAACCGTCCCCCTAAAGGGACTGAAAGAGACAAGACGGCGCGTTAGCGGCCCCGCCCGGTAAAGCCTGGAGAAGCTATAAAACCAGGTAGCCGGGCACCGGAGTTAGTTACCCCGGTGCCCGGCTACCTGGTTTACAACCTTATTTTAAATCTGGTAGGAAGGTCTGGACTGAAACTAATATTTATTAGTTTCAGTCCTTAATACTTAATTCTCGAACAGTGGTACCGAAGAGCCCTGCGGACCCTCATAGCGGTAATTCTCGAAACGAGTGCTGCCGCCGGTCAGTGATTGAGCTACCAGGGTGCCCTGTAACCCGCCATTCTGATAAGTAACAGCGGCATAAGGCGCCCAGACAGTCCCTTTAATCGTGATACCGTTCACCAGTAAAGTAGTGGCCTCGTGGAAGTTTAATACTACGTTCTTCGGACCAATACCACCATTCAGGGAGAAACCCATGTACTGTAACCGGTCGGCCGTGCCGTTAATGTTTAGAATGACCGTAGCGGTAGCCGGGGCATTGATTACCAGGTTGTTGGCATTGTACAGTTCGCTTCCTTCAAGCTTGAAGTAACTGGTACCGCTGCCGGCGTTTACCTGGAACCCACCGTACATCGAAGCTACCGGCGTACCACCCTGGTCCCGCCAGTACTGTGAGGTCAGTTTGGCGCAGGCTTCGGCGGTGGTAGCGTCTACTGCGGTCGGGTTATTAACAATCTGGCCGCGCACCTGGCCGTAAGTAAGCGTCAGGGTGCCGTTTACCCGTAAATTAACCTCGTTACTGGGTTGGCCGGTAGCGATATTGTAGTTCATAAAGTTGGCATTGCCGCCTACGGCTACCTTGCCGGTAATTTCACTGCCGCCGTTTGTCAGGCTGGCATTCTTGAAGGTAAAGATATTAAACTTCGTCACGTCAGCAGCAGCGCATTGGGCAGCGCTAGGTGGCGGGGTATTCAACTCAAAATCGTAAATTACGGTATTTCCCAGATAGCCTAATGTCAGTGCGTCTAACGCTGTGATTAGCGTAGCGTTCCCACTTCCCTGGTTAAGGCCAAAGCCCCCCTTAATTTTTGCGTTAGGGTTATTAGAAATAATAGTTTGCCAGGTGACATATGTATTAGCATAATTGGTTTTAGCAGAACCAGGAATAGGTTTTGTTGACCACCAGATTGCTTGGCCACCCTTGAAGGCATCCCAGGTCTGCCAGATTCCGTTGGTTACAGCACCCTGGCTCGTGTTGTAGATGGGTTCAAAAACAAGTGTTGTAAAGGAAATACCGTCACCGACAAAGTCGACCTGAATATTCAAGCCGGTTACCTGAGCACCTGCGCCGCTGGTGCGGTAGGTGCTGTAACTCATGGCATCAATGCCAGCCAGGGTTTTACCTACATGGTCGAAGTTGAAGGCATATACCTTATTACTACTAGTAGGAGTTTTGAATTCAAGGCTACCCGCGTTAAGGGGCGGGGTACCTGGTCCGTTTATAAAGGTAGCTATACCGGGGGCGGCGGGTCTGGTGTAGATAACCCAGTTCTTGGTTGGCACACTGTCCTCGTCCTGCCGGGCAACATCACTCTCTTTAACGACTATGGTCTGAGTGGCGGCAAAGGCGGAGCCACTTGAAACGAAGAACGAAATCATCAAGATCAGCGCCATCAGGGCACAAATCTTATTTGTTAAGGCCTTAAAGTACATGTACATCTCCTTTTAGGTATACAAAACCACCCTGGTATTTTGAAAACCGGAAATCGAGCCAGGAAGTTTGAATCCATCCTTAAGCTTTAGAGAATAATTTCTCCGGGGTAAGAATTATTTTAACTTCTAAATTAATATTAGCCTGTGAGTTAGCTGCGTAGAAAAGGTATTATAAAGTCATAGTGGTACAACCTGTTGAAGAGCGGTTTATCCTGTTTTAATTGGTTGCCCTATAGTACTAAACCAATAGTACCAGAAAATTATTTAATGTCAACAATGTAGTTTAAATATATTATTATGATTTGGAGCCTAATTTAGTGTGTTTATCAGTTTAAATAGTCCTGAAATTAAAGAAATGGGTTACGAAATTAGTATAATATAATGCCACACATCAATGGATATGAAAAAATTTTAGGGTATAGCTAATAAAGTTCGTGGGCTTAGCCGGTATAGTACGTTAACAATTTATTATTGCTTAATAAATTGCCGGTTTGGTAAACAAGTATAATCTGGTAAAGGTTTAGAGGGGTTAAAGCTGAGTCCAGCTGGTAGGAAGTATTTAAGACCGCTGGAAGATAATGATTAGTTCACCTGGAAGGTTGGGCCGTCCTGCCAGGAAATCAGCGACCAGTCCGGGTTAAAAACGCCTTGCTTGACTATATAGCTGCCCGGTGCAAGTTGCAGGTGGTTCTCCAGTGTGAGTATTTGGCCCGGGGTTAAAGCCTGGGTGGGGTGCCACTGGGCTATTTTAGTACCGGTAGCCACGTCATAAACTTCGATATCCAGGATATAAGAGCCGCTTGCATTGGAAGGGGCGTTGAACTGCGAAACAATGGTCTGCGAATTCGAAGCGCTATTCAGGGTTGAGACTAATTGCCAGGCGGCTGAAGGAACCGTGTTAACCGGTCCGGCAGGTACGGTGGCAGCCGGGGCCGTTTCCACTACCTGTAAAGTAACGGTACCCCGGTTATAGTATTCCCGGGCCTGGAGGCGCAGGTAGCCCCCGTCATCGTCGGAAAATTCCGAAACCCGGCTATTGCCGTTAAAAGGTGCCGGGTTAGTGATACCGTCGGCGGCCGCATCGTTATAGCTGGTACTGTTGTTGTCGCCCGCCCCAAAAAGAATGCCCATGATACCGCTATTAGCCAGATCCTGGAGATGCTGGTTAGTGCCGCCGCCCAGGTAATACTGTACCCGGTTATCTTGCCAGTGCTGGTGAGTATTATTTAAACTCTCAAAAAGAGTATTGCCAATCGGTACCTGCCACAACATACCGCGCTTGCCGGTAACACTCGTAATACCGGCCGCAAACTGGTTGAAGCGATTAAAGTTAGGGTAAACCTGGTTGTTGACATCCCACCAGTGATTTGGGCTACCCCAACTGCTGTAAAGAGCGGCATCCCGGTCGGCTATGTCATAAAACAGTAAATCAAAATTAGCATTAAGCTGGTTGTAGAAGGCACCTGTTTCTTTATAAGCGCCTTCTACATTAAAATCCGGGTCGGTGTTGGTTCCCAGGTCACCGTAGGAAGATGACCAGGGCGAAATATGATAGGCCAGCAGGACGTTTGGCGCGTATTTGTCGCGCAACCCTATCAGGGCCCGGGCGAAGCCACTTACAGTATCAGAATAATTGATTAAGTCACTATTTCCGCTGGAAGCGACCGCGGCAGTCAGGTTAGCTGGGTTGGTGGATTGTTTTTGTAAAAAGCCCCACAAGTCCGGCTCGATATGCACTATAACCGTTTTGCCGAAAATTTTAGCTTTATCCATAAGCAGCTTGAAGTCGGCAAAATAGCTGTTCATAGTGCCGGGATTATTGAGATTGCTGTAATCCTTCCCGGCTTCGTCCGCGCCTATAGCGGGGCTGGATTGCAGAATTTGATACCAGGTAAGGACCGGCAGATATCCCGTTTCGTAGCTTTCGTTCAGGTAGTCCAGGGCGAATTGTCCGGCCGGAAGCGCCGGGTCCTGCCAGGTTTTCCAGTTGCCTGGTGTATTGACCCCGCCTGCCAGGTACTGGTAACGGATATCCCAGGCGGCACCGCTCTCTTTCATCCAGCCGGTAGCGCCGGGTTGGCTGCTTAAGCCAAGCGCGAAATGGCTTTTAAGCCCGGCGGGTACGGGCGGTAGAGTTTCGCCCAGGGCTGCTTTAACATTAAAACCGAGCAAAATATTTAAAAATAGGCCCATGACTACGGCGATAATAGTCGAGATGGCTGCATTTTTGGAAAGAGTGGGCTTATACATAATATAAAGACCTGGTTAGTTGAAAAAATAAAATAATATTAAAAAAAACATATTCCTGGAATAATTATATGTTGTAAAAGAGTACCAAAAATAGTCATTTAGTACTGCCACTATAGTCCTATCTCAGGCTATAGGACCGGGTCCCGGTTTAAGCGGATGAATTCCTGATGAATATTGAGAGGTAGTGGTGGTATAGTGATTTAAGGAAGTATGAGCGGGTCTGGCAGATATTTAATAGCTTAGGGATGGTTTAAAAGTAGAATAACTGCAACAGGGCACCCGGTCAGAATACCGGCATAAACCTTATACTAGTAAATACATTGTCAAATTCGCCTATGGAACTTAGTAGTGGGCATTTCAAATTTTATCGGTAATAATAATAAATATTAATGTCGGGATGACGAGATTAATATCTAATAGAGTCAAATATACCGGTTTCTTTTTTGTATATACTTAACCTTTTACCGCCTAAATTTATTACAAAACCGTTAAGCAATATAAATATAATGTTACAAAATTATCTAAATCAGTAAAAGTTATTGACAACGTAAATTTTTTTTTATATTATACTCATGATGAAACCGAAAGTACTAGTTGTTTGGCCAGTATAAACCAGAATAGTTCGCAAATTACGCGAAACTAAAACTCAGGGTTATTAAAACCTGGCATACTAGCCTTTAAATACGCATCATTTCCCTATCCATAAGCAGTATTTCCCGGAACAACTTTGGTCGATAATGAGCGAATCAGGGTTACATAGAGTTTGCATTAACAGTATTGTGCTTTTTGAAAATACCACCGATGGTTTTGCGATAAACCACCTGCTAAAAGTGCAACCAGGCTACCAGGTTGTTTTCAGAAGGTAATAAGATTTAAAACTACTACTTTATTTTTTCACGGCCCGGTTTTATATCTACATGATGCAATATTCTTAGCACTCTTTATTTTGTTGGAACAAAAGTACAACGCGGTGCTTACAACCCCATTTGAGAAAAATAAATAAATAAAGCTTAATACAGTGAATGCCGGACAAACCGGGTATTTCCTGCATTGGTGGCACACCAAACGTCTTTAATAATTGACCCAGCCATACCGGGCCAGGTTTAGGTCTACCATTCAGTTGGTTTATTAAGCTTTGCCTGTTTTTGCACAGTTTTAGCGGAGGTAGTGTTCATTAGATGGACATTTTAATTATTTGCCTGGTAGTACTTTCACTGGCACTGGCCGTTCAGGCAGGCTACACCCTGTACCTCATGCTTTATACCTGGAACGATAAGCACCTGGCGGACGATTACCGCTCTCCCAGGGAATATCACGACCCTTTCTACAGTTTTACCATTTTACTACCAGCCAAGAACGAAGAAGAAGTTATCCAGGGCACCATCGACCGCATTTTGCAAATTGATTACCCGCCGGATATGGTCGAAATATTTGTGATTCTCCAGGAAGTAGACACCGGGACCATTGAACAGGTGCAAATAAAGCTGGCTGAACTGGAGGCACGCGGCATCAATAATGTGCGCATGATTACCTTTAATGACCCGCCCTTTAATAAACCACATGGTTTAAATATCGGGTTGCGGCAGTCAAGTAATGATATAGTGACTATTTTTGACGCCGAGGACGAACCGCACCGCGAAATCCTGCATATTATTAATACTACGGTCATTAATACCGAAGCGAGCGTTGTCCAGAGCGGCGTGCAGTTGATGAATTACCAGTCAAACTGGTTTTCCGCCCTGAATGTGCTTGAGTACTATTTCTGGTTCAAGTCGCGCCTTCACTTTCACTCCAAGGCCGGTATGATCCCGCTGGGCGGAAATACGGTTTTTGTCACGCGGGAACTGCTGGAACGGTTGGGCGGCTGGGGCGACCATATGCTTACCGAAGATGCCGACCTGGGCATTCGCTGCAGCCTCATGGGTGAGAAGATCAAGGTTATTTACAGTGATGAGCATGTCACCCAGGAAGAAACCCCGACCAGCATCACCCAGTTCGTCAAACAGCGTACCCGCTGGAGCCAGGGGTTCCTGGAAATTCTAATTAAAGGTGATTGGAAGCAGTTACCCACTTTCTACCAGCGCTTCCTGGCGGTCTACACCCTGGGCTTTCCATTTTTCCAGGCCGTGACCGGAATTTATTTTCCCATTTCAATCTACATGATGTTTTTCAGCCGGACTGACCCGGTGACGGCTCTGCTGCTGGCGGTGCCTTTCTACATGGTTATCGCCTGTACTATCTTCCAGATGGTCGGGCTTAAATACTTCATCAAAAGCCATAATTTGAAGTTAAAACGCCGGGCCCTCTATCTGATGCCCCTGTTTTACTTTCCGTACCAGTGGGCACTTTCTTTCGCTGCGATACGGGCCGTCTTCCGGCATGTAACCGGCCAGAATAACTGGGAGAAAACCAAGCATGTAGGGGCGCACCGGCAAGCGGCCGCGGCTCCTTCAGCTTCCAAGTAGCCTGAGAGAACAAATAAATGTCAGTACAAGATATTCCACGCTCCAATCAAAAAACCGCTCTGGCCCCTGCCCTTGAGCGACCGGCCATCCTTGCGCAGGAAGCTTCACTTATTAATATTGAGACGGTAGCCCTGGCCCTGGTCTTCAGTATAGCCCTGGTCACACACGCTTTTAATATGTTTAACTACCCGCTCTACCGGCAGGATGAAGGTATTGTCAGCCAGCAAGCCTGGGCTTTTCTGAAAAACCAGCAGCTATCGCCCTACACCTTTACTTACGAACACCCGCCGCTGCCGACCTTTATGCTGGCAGTATGGACCATTATTACAGCCGGTTTCCATACCTTTGGTCCGGCCATTAACAGCGGCCGGGTCCTTATGCTGGTATTGCATCTCGGCTCGGTATACTTCCTCTTCAAGACGACCCGCCAGTTGACCAATTCGGTCAGCGGGGCCCTGGTTGCCGGGCTGTTCTTCACCCTATCCCCGCTGGCGGTAAATTTCCAGCGCCTGCTGGTGGTAGATAACTTTATGGTTTTCTGGCTGATGGCATCGGTTTATTTTACGGTCTGCAACCGGGGGCGGCTCTTTTACTTTTTCCTGGCAAGTCTGGCCCTTGGCCTGGCAGTCCTTTCCAGGGAAACGGCCATATTTTTCGTACCGGCCTTCCTGTTAATGACCTGGCGGTTTTCGGACCCCTATCACCGCCTGTATGCGGTCTGGGGTTCGATTTTAATCGGCGGGGTAGCCAGTTTTCAATTCATTCTATACGCCATATTCAAAAACGAATTCCTGCCGGAGAACATGAATTTCCTGGCCGAGCTGGCCGGTAAAGCTACCCACGTTTCTTTAACCGGCACCTTTTACCAGAATTACCACAATATTACGCCTATCTGGATGGGTAACACCCAGTACCACAGTATCGTGCAAAACTGGTTGAGTACCGACAGCCTGCTGTTGTACGCCGGGTTAGGCTGCGCTTTTTTGAATTTAATCTTCGGGTTAAAGTACAAAGAGTCCTGGCTGGTGCCGCTGTTCGGGTTGGGTTACGGCTGCTTTATACTCCTGGGCGGCCTGGATGCGGAATACATGATCGTTTCCCTGGTGCCGTTCCTGGCGATGGGTATCGGTCAAACCGTAAGCTCTATTCACCATCTTTTCGGCAAATTTATCAGTTTTGTCCTTATAGCGGCCCTGGCTGCTGTAATGTGCTATCTCTACGTGGTTAATAACCAGGCTATTTATACTTCGGTGGTTAACAACTCTTATGCCCAGGTATTGTCCTGGGTTAAAGGCAACATCCCGCCGGACCGCTCCATGATTATTACCGATGCCCTCTGGGTGGACCTGCACGATGACTATAAAGGACCGGCCTATCCGCTGGCGCACTCTCACTGGAAAGCCTCGCGTGACCCGGCTATTAATTACGGGGTCTTTAAGGGTGATTACAAAGAAGTTGACTTTTTAATCCTGACCGAGGAAATGCGCATTCAGTTCCAGTCTAAAGGCGAAGAACTACCTCAACAGGCGCTGACTAATTCCAGCCTGATACGGCAGTACGAAGGCACCGACCCGATTCAGATTCGCAAGATTAATAACACTAAAACCTTACTCGAACAGAGCGCGCTCGACGATTCCTACAGATTCTTCAAAACCAACTTTATCAGTCCCAACGGTAAAGTAGTCAACGGCAACGGCCAGGCCACCGCCGAATTACAGGCCGCGGCCATGCATCTGGCCCTGTTCAACGATGACCAGCGCGCCTTTGACCAGACCTGGGTCTGGACCGCCTACAACCTGCAAATGGACAATAACCTGATGCGGATTGAAGCGAGCCTGCCTGCCAACCGGTCCCTGACCCTGGCCGAATCTTATACCAACTCACGGGTAGATACCGATATCGCCCTGGCGCTCTTGCTGGCTAATAAGCGCTGGAAAGATGAAAACTACACCAAAGAAGCTTCTTATATCATCAAAAGCATCTGGGAAAACGAGGTGGTCGAGATAAATAAGAAGCCTTACCTCAAAGCTACGGCCCTGAAAATCGGCCAGCTTGAGGACCAGGTCTTACTGAATTTAGGCGCGTTCTCGCCCCAGGCCTACCGGCTTTTTGCCGAAGTGGACAAAAAACATAACTGGATGGGCCTGTACGACAGCGGTTACGACTTGCTGCGTAAAGCCGCCTGGTACGGCCGGGGCGATTACCAGGGCGTAGGCTTGCCGCCCGGCCTGGTAGTGATGGATACCCAGAACGAATCGCTGCGGTCTACCGTCGGCACTTTCGGTCAAAAGCTGGGCGACTTCGATGTAGAGGCTCAACAGGCTTTGTGGCGGGTTATCCTGGATTACGAGTGGTATAAGAGCGACAAAGCTCGCGACTATATCCAGGGAAGCGGCTGGTTCCTGATCAAGTACTGGCAGAAATGGCAGTCGCTACCCGGCCAGTTTACCAATAACGGACTGCCGATTACCAACAAAGATAATTCCAGCGTGTATGCCGTTACCAGCGCCGGGGCCGCCGTTCTGGACGAACTGGACATTGCTCAGAAAAAGGCCAAAGGGCTGCCCGCCGAACTGGGCGGTTCCAGCGCCGCGACCGAAATATTGGCCCGGGCCTTTATGGGCAGTTTCTATCACAAGGACACCCTGGGTTACTGGCAGAACAAGGATAACGCCGATACCCAGTACTGGAGTTGGATGGCTACCGCCTTGCATATGAACCGGCTGACCCTGAACGCGCCGCCCGCAGAGGCCCCGGTTACCAGGCAAAGCACTAAATAATAAGAATTTAAAATTTTTACCTGCAAAGCATTTCTGGCTTTGTACCACCGCATCCTGGAGTTCAAAGTGACAGGTCAACAACCTGCCTTTGAACTCCACCCAGAGATAGAGTGGATGTGGAGCGGTCTTTAGAACAGTTTGGAGAACAACAAATGTACAACATCGCTTACGTGCTCAGGAAACATAGCGCAGTCCGGATCTTTTTTACAGTAGCCTTGAGCCTGGCTATGGCGGTACTGATAGGTAGCGGTTTACACCCGGCCGGGTCGAACGACCAGCCGGATTTCTACCAGGCCCCGGCCAGGGTACAGCAACCGGCGGTGGGTACCAGCACGGCCCCTGCCGCCCGCTCCACCCTGGATGATGTCAGTGCCCTGGACATGGCCCTGAAAAATCTGGGCGCTCTTGAACGGGACCGGAATAGCGCCAGCACCAGCACTTCGGCCCAGTCAAACGGTACGGCTACTCCCAACTCAACCATAACTACTCCGCAGCCGGTTAAGTCGCTGGCTGATACCAGTAAGACGGGTAATCCTGCCGCTCCGAACAGTATTAATTCAGTCCCTACCAAGTAGTAACCAGGAGAAGTAGCTGATGCTTACAAATGACAGAGTTTCGGTAAAAGCTTCCCGACCTTCTGGAGAAGAGGATCAATTTTTTGAAGTCCCCGGTGGGAATAATGGCTTTTTACCGTCCGATACAGAACGAGTTTTATTAGACGAACCGGCCCCGCCCGAAGGCATCCTACATTTCGAAGCAACCGGCCCGGATACGGACCCGGAAGACGCTTCTAACCTGGTTACCAGTGAACCGGAAGCGCCGGTTATAACAGAGCAAGCCGAAGAAGCTACGCTTTTTGATGGGTCGGAACTTTCCAAGGGAACGCAAGTACTTGAATTCGAACAGCACCCGGCCGAAATTACCGGGGACTTTAACGGCGAGCAGCAATATATCTGGAGTTCTCCGGTAAAGCCGCTAAAACTGACCGGTACCAGAGGGGCCTGGAAAAGCCTGGTCGCGGTCCTGCTGGCTTCGCTGCCGGTCCTGACGGTTGCAATTTTCCTGCGGCTGTTTAATTTTGGGCACCAGAGCGCCTATATGGACGAAGGCAACTACATTGTTACCGGCCGTCTCTGGCTGGAACAGGGTACGATTTACGCCAATGCCATGCAATGGACCTTTGGTTCCTTACTTTATCCGGTCCTGGCGGGCTGGTTTGATATGCAGGGCGGCCTGAACACTGCCCGGCTGCTCAGTCTTTTCTTCGGCCTTGTGACCGTCCAGGGAACCATCTTCCTGACGCTTGGCCTGCTTAAAGCCCACCCGGAGAACCTGCAGCAAGAGCGGGGAGATTTTGCCCTGAGTTCCAAGCCGATGGTAGCTTCCCTGCTGGCCGGTTTAATCGTGGCGGTCCTACCGACTGCCAGCGCTTTGAGCCGGTTTGCCACCTATGACTCAATGGCGGTCGGGTTATTTGTCGCCGGTTGTGCGGCTTATGTCTGGGCTATGCGCGAAGGTAAGATTGCACGAAGTTCGGGCGATAAGCGGACCAGAGTGACGGCCAGCCTGTTCGCGGGAGCGGCTGTTTTACTTTTCCTGGCTTTTCTGACCAAGTACCTGGTCGCCATTTACCTGCCGTTTTTATGCCTGATTTTACTGGCAACCCCCGGGATGCGCCGACAGGCCCTGGCCTGGTTCATCATGCCGTTGAGCCTGGCCTGTGCCGCTTATTACCTGCTTTTCACGGAGCAGCTAAACGCGCTGCTGCGCTTTGCCAGCCAGTATAAGGGTTTGAAGTCCGACAATATTTGGCAAATCTACTTTGTGGAGCGGCTGGATATTATAGTACTCATGCTATTGGGTTATTGGGGCCTGCGACAGGCCTTCCGCAACCAGCGGTTCAAAGCGCCCTTACTGCTATGGGGCGGCGCCCTGGTAATGCTGGGTTTCCAGCTTATTTCCCGGCCTGACTTCGATTACTGGAAACATTCCATCTATATGATAGTTTTCCTGGCTCCGCTGGCCGGGTGGTTGTGGAGCGATTGGAGCTGGTGGGATGAACCGGTGGCTAACCACAGCCCCGGACTGTTGGAGCGCAACTGGAACAGGTATAAAGAATCGCGCTGGGCCAGTAACCGGCGGCTTAGCTTTGACCTGGTGGAGCGCAACATTGGCGGCACCAGCGCTACCGAACGTCCAGGTTCCTACAGCTTATCCCTGACCGTGGCTTTTATCCTGGTCGTGCTGGGGTTTGTCTGGTCGCAAACCGATGTGCCTAAATTACTGGGTCACTGGCCGTCCCTCTCGACGACTACGGTTGGGGTCATCCGGCAGACCGAGGCACAAGGCGGTCCGGTCCTGGTGGATGACAGTGCTATGACCTATAACCTCTACGGCCAGGTCGCGGCCGACCAGGTTATAAACCCTTTCTATTACACTTACAAAGGTTTGAACGGACTACCGGCCTACACCCAGGCGCTCAAGGACCAGCAATTTACCCTGCTAATCCTGGATGGCGGTGCTACGGCGACCGGCCAGGATTTCTGGCGGAACTTGCAGCCGGTAATTAAATCCGTCCCGGCCTACCAGTTGGTCTATAGCGAGCAGTTGGCTACACCTTTTATGGAAGAGCCCCATACACTCGAAATCTACCGGCTGTTTTCCAAAGAGGAACTGGCCGAGGGGGTGAAAAGCCCGGTAATCGTTACGCCGGGCACGCCTTCTAAACAGGGCGGGACGGTAGTTGCTACCCCTGGTACGGTCCCGGTTAATACCCGGGCAGCCGGTGCAGTGGCCCAGACCACCACCGCCCCGGCTGTCCAGACTGCACCTGTGGCGACCTCAACGCCCCGGCCAACGATTGCGCTGACGCTTACACCGGCCGCGACGGTAGGCCCGGTCTATCCCCCTAAAGCTACCTTCAACTTTGAATCGGGCGATGAAGGCTGGGGCATCTTACCTGCGGCCGGTGGGTTACAACCGGGAGCGGCGGTCAGTTCCAACTCGACTTACAAGCTGGATAACCACAATTCATTAAGGTTCTCCCCGCAACCGGCTAATAAGCTTTACACGGTAGGCGTAAATAAGACCGGTGATTTTCACAAAATCAGCCTGTATGTCTTTATCCCGGCCGATAAAGCCGACAGCAATGTGAGATTGGGCCTTTATTACTTCGATAAGAACTGGACCTGGGTTGATAACGGGTTCAATGACGAAATTGTGCCAGGCAAGTGGAACCTGGTGAGTTGGGAACTGAACAAAACCACTTCGATGCAGCAGTTTGGCTTGAAATTGGTAGGTTTTAGCGGTTCTATCTACATCAACGGCGTTACCGTGGAATAAGCAAAAAGCTGCCTGTGGTTGCGGTTACCGGCTCGCTGGCAGCTTTCAATCAATTGTCACAACTTGCTAAGGTCCGTTATAGCACACTCAGAGGAGTTAAGAGTAATGTTGTTCAGGCGCTTCATCAAATTACCTGTTTATGTCTTAATAGCTGTATTGATGTCTGGTTTTATCTTATCCATGTTCGCTTATCAAAGTTTTAGTTCGCCCCAGGCCGGGGCCGCCGAAGATTGCCAGACTTTCCAGACCGGCTACCAGGTTTGCGGCCGTTTTTTAACTTATTGGCGCACCAACGGCGGCCTGACCCAGCAAGGTTACCCTATTAGCGCGGTATTTGAGGAGAAAAATGCTCCTCCGCCAGCCGGTGATGGCAAGGTGCATAAGGTTCAATATTTCGAACGGGCCCGCTTTGAGGAACATCTTGAAAACTCCCCGCCTTATGACGTATTGCTGGGTTTACTCGGTTCCGAACAGTTCCGCACCAAATACGGCGTAAAAGACGGCAGCGCCCAGTTGTTGGTCATCCGTGGCAAACGGACCGAAGCGAAAATAGGCGACTGGGTCCCTAAAGAAGGCTGGACCTTCCTGGTAGTTGATTTGCTGGCGACCAATACCACTGCCAAAAATTTAATGGTGAGTCCGGACTCGATTGTATTGCGCACGGCTCAAATTTACGACTACAAGGTTTCCCTGGCTACCTATGCTTTGAACCGGCACTTGAAGCTTACCCAGTTAAATATTAACGATAATGTCGGCGGTGAATTGGTCTATGAGATTCCGATTACCGATGTTCCCAAGTCTATCACTATCGATTACTTTGATAACAAGGTTACCGTACCCTTCTCGTAGAAAGGTTGCCCGACAGGTGGCAGAATGCGCAGGCGTTTAGTAATTCCGATTGGCAGTATAGCCTTGCTTTTACTGCTGGGCGGCGGGGTATTGGGCTGGTGGCTGGTCCAGGGCCAGGGTCTGACAGTGGCAACGCCCCAGGCTGCGGCTAAAAGCGTGGCTACAACCGGTACCCCTGTCTACGATGGGGCCGAAGCCCGGGCGACCTTGATTGCCCGGCGAAGTGTATCCGCGCCGGATACTACTTCAAGTACCAGCGGCCTGAGCGTGGTTGCTACGGCGAGTGTTACGGCTACTCCAACGCCCATTGTTGCGGTAACGGCCAACCCGACCGGTAGTGCGGGAACAGTCAGGGCGGCAACCCCGGCTGCGGTGGCTATTTCCAGCAGCCAGAAACTGCAAATTGAGTCGCAACTGGCCGCGACCTGGGCCAGCTATAAGCAGCGCTTTATTGAACCCAGCGGCCGGGTGATCGACCCTACCGCCGACAATATTACTACCAGTGAAGGTCAGTCCTACGCCCTGTTACGGGCAGTCTGGATGAACGACCGTGCAACTTTTGATAAAGTCCTGGAATGGACCCAGACAAATCTACAGCCGGACGGTTCCAACAAGCTTTTCGCTTACAAATGGGGACGAGCGGCGGATAATAGCTGGAAAGTGCTGGATGCTTCCAGCGCTTCGGATGCCGACTGTGATATTGCCCTGGCGCTGGTATTTGCTTCTCGCCGCTGGAATGACCTGAAATACTGGAAACTGGCCCTGGAAGTTTTAACCGCCGTGTGGGACCGGGAAGTAGTAGAGATACTGGGGGTGCCGTACCTCACGGCCGGGGATTGGGCGGCCTCCAAAGCCACCGTATCGCTCAATCCTTCGTACCTGGCGCCCTATACCATGCGGATTTTTGCGGCTATCGACCCCTACCATAACTGGCCGGGTGTGGTGGACAGCTCTTACCGGGTTATCCAGGGCTGTTCGGAAACCGCCCTGGCCGGGACCCAGGCCGTAAAATTACCGGCTAACTGGTGCGGTATTAACCGCACGACCGGCCAGTTGACGGTGGCCCAGGACTATCCCAGGCTGGATACCAATTACGGCTATGACGCCTTCCGCACTATGTGGCGGGTAGCGCTGGACTACCGCTGGTTTGGCGACAGCCGGGCGCTGGATTATTTGAACTGGAGCGATACCCTGCGGTTGAAGTGGAAGCAGGACGGCAAGCTGGCCGCAATTTACGACTATTCCGGCAAACCGGTCCAGGCCCAGGAAGACCTGGCGGTTTACGGCGGGAACCTGGCAAACTTCTTATTTACCGAACCGTCATTAGCTTCGGACATGGTAAACAGCAAACTGTTGGCGGCCTTTAATAAGGCCGGGGCGGCTGATAGTGGCAACCTGGCCGGTTGGGGAGACCCCGAGAATTATTATAGCCAGAACTGGGTCTGGTTTGGCCTGGCATTTTACGCCGACGCGCTGCCTAACCTGGCCCTGGTTAGGCCTTTCGCACCGGCCGGGGCCGCTTCTAACTACTTGGCTGCGGTACCGGCGGCAACTATTGAAAAACCGGCGTCCAGACCCACTCCTTTGCCGGTGTCGTCACCGGCTGGAACCAGCCCGACACCGCTAATTGCTGGCTCGCCGGAAGTGTCCGTACCGGCTAATTTAGCGCAACATCCGCCGGTTACACCTTCTCCTGCCAGCTAAGGCTGGCCGGTGAAGGACGCATTTTGGTCCTGGACCCGGAATAGTTCACCGGCAGTAGTTAATGCAACCGGGATCAACCCGGCGATGTCGCATAGATACAGCATAAACATACAAGGGTTTGGAGATTTGTTTTGATGAAACGGTATTTCCCCGGCCAGGGCTGGTCACGCAAACACCTTTTAATATTTACCGGCAGCTTTATATTCCTGCTTTTTAGTTTTTTTAGCCTGGTCGCTGTCCCGGCCACCCGGGCGGCAGTCACTGTAGGTACCGGTACGTCCGCCAGTTGCACCGAAGACAGCCTGGTGGCAGCGCTTGCCGCGGGCGGGCATATCACCTTTAATTGCGGTGCGGGGAAGGCCACAATCCCAATTTCCAGTCGGAAAAATATTGCGGTAGATACCATCCTGGATGGTACCGGCGCTTCCATAACCCTTGACGGTAACGCCGGTACCCAAACCACCACCGGAATGTTTTTTATTAATTCCAGTAAAGCTCTGACTGTTACAAATCTAAGCCTGATAAACGGCAAATCCAATGATAACGGAGGCGCTATTTATGCCTTTAACCAGTCTAAACTGGCGGTAATCAACTCTACTTTCAATAACAATATCTCGCTGATAGGTGATAATCACGAAGGTGGCGGGGCTATTTTTCTCGGACCGGATGCGACCGGGACAATTACTAACAGCCTGTTCACTTACAACCAGGCTCCCAGCGGCGGCGCTATCACCAGCCGCGACACTACGTCTTTAACTATTTCAGGTAGTAATTTTACCGGTAACATAGCGACCGCCAGCGATGGCGGCGCGATTTACAGCCACACGCTCCTCGAAAACCCGCATAGTTTTACCATTGAAGCAAGCAAAGTTTTGAGCAATGTCGCCAAAATCCAGGGCGGTGGTATTTCAATTGCTTACCTGAAAGCAATCCAATCGGTCACTATTAACCAGACTGAAATTGCCTATAATAATTTTGGAAAGACGCCCGTTACGGGCCGGGGCGGTGGGATTTATGTGGAACAGGGACAGCTTACTTTAAACGCTTCCATTTTACATAGTAACGTAGTGCCCCAAGATGGCGGCGGCCTATTTATTGGCCAGGATACTCAGGTCAGCCCTTTTGTTACTATTAATAACAGTACCATTGCCAATAACCAGGCTAACAACAACAACGGAGGAGGAGGCAGCGGCGGCGGCATTTACCGGAAAAGTGGTAGCTTGCACCTGAATCACCTGACAATCTATGGGAATTATAGTCATGGTCCGGGCGGCGGACTGAATACCGCTACGGTCGGCCTGAACCTTCCAGACAGTTCAAATGTAGTTTTGACCAATTCAATTATTACCGCAAATACCTCTAAAGAAAATTACTTCTCCGATTGTGCCG
Organism: Chloroflexota bacterium; assembly: GCA_028287745.1. GTDB lineage: Bacteria > Chloroflexota > Chloroflexia > Chloroheliales > Chloroheliaceae > 54-19. Next base: position 15,250 of record JAQBPB010000120.1, on the reverse strand, counting down.
ATTCAGTTAAGAACGGCAGCTATAACCTTCAGTTTACACCTTCCGACCCCTATTCCCAGGTATGTGTAACCGGTATTACCAGGGCGGACCCCAGGCTGGCCCCCTTACAAAATGTCGGCGGTCCCACGCCCATTTTTGGACTGCTGGCTGGCAGCCCGGCCATTGACGTTATACCGGCTGTGAATTGCCCGTTAAATCAGGACCAACGTGGCGTTACTCGCCCTGGCGTTGCTAGCCCGGTTAATTCAAATTGTGACATTGGCGCTTTTGAAGGGACAATTAACCCGCCCGACCTGGCTATGGCCTTTAACCCTTCTACAGTCGGACTGGGCGGCACCAGTACGCTGACTTTTACCGTGAGAAATACCAGTACCATAGGGACGCCGCTTACCGGGATTGCTTTTATGTCTAACCTATCGGCTAATTTGAAAGTTGCCGACTCCCCCAATCTCCTGGCTAATTGCGCCGGGCCGCAGGGCAAACCCAGCGTTTTGTTCACCAATAACGGCAGCACCATCAATATAGTGAATGCCAGCCTGACCGTAGGCCAGGTCTGCACGATTTCGGTAGACGTTGTCAACCAGCTTACTTCTCCCGGTACCCTTACCGCGCAAGTTGTCCTTATTTCTTATTTGATCAATGTCAATCACCTGTCAAACGCCCAGGCTACGCTTAAGGTAGTAGATACGTCCCCCAGGGGCCTGGCGGCTGTTGCCATCAGCAGCAGTCAAATTCACCTGTCCTGGCAAAGTGTGCCAGGCAGTCCCAGCAGTATTCGGATTGAACGCAGCGTCAACGGTACGGCCAATTTCCAACTCTTAACCAATGTAGGCGCGGGAGTTACTACCTACGATAATACCGGGCTCAGCGACGGAACCCTTTATTATTACCAGATAAGCGCGGTGCTACCCGGTGGTAACAGCCCTTATTCCAACCATAGCTGGGCAACAACCATGTTGAGCGCCCCGGTTAACCTGACCGCTATTATAGTCGGGTCCAATAAAATAAACCTGCGCTGGCAGAATACCTCCGGCAAGCAGGCCGGCTTCAAGCTAGAGCGCAAAGCCGGGCAAGCCGGGACTTACGGGCCGGTACCCGGCTCACCTGTGGCTGGCACCACCTACCAGTACCTGGACACCGCCCTGACGCCAGGTATCATTTACTTTTACCGGGTTCAGGCGATTAATGCCGACCCTGCCCTGGATTCAGCTTATTCCAATGAAGTCAGCCTGAAGAGCACCGGTATTCAGCTTGTTACCAGTCCGGATGAAAAAGGCAGTGGCGAACCCGGCACTCTGAAGCATGCCCTGGAGCAAGCCGCCACCACCGCCGATAAGGCCATTATATTTGACCTTACCAGCGGTACAACCCTGACCGTTGAAACCTGGGTAACCCTGACCATAGCCGAGGGCGTTACTATCTCGGGTAGTTGTACGGGCGGACCCGGCATCACAATCAAAGGAGCGAGCTTTCAGTTATTTGGGAATGTGACCCTTTACGGTATAAGGATAACTGGTCCCCGTCCGGCGGGAGCCGGACCTTTGATCACCAATAAATTGAGTGATGCCTCTATAAAAACCGGCAATCGGCTTTCCTGCGTATCGGTAGGGCCGTAAGCCGTAGAAGGCCGGTAAACAAAGCGGAACAAGTTGTAGTTAAGGTCCGAATAGCGGGATGGCTGACAGGTAAAAAGGTAGTTGTACTGTTTAGACCATTTAAGGCTATTTGATTTAGAGCAAGGTTTAAGAAATCAAAGTGTTTAGCAACACAAACTCAAAGCCAAACCTAAAATTGCGGGGTATTTTTCTGTTTGGCGGAATACTGGTGTCTCTGGTTGCGACTGCCCTGGCTGCTCCGGCCTACTCCAGCCCGGATGCGGCCCAGGTGCTTCCGGTTATTCCCGGCGGGTTAAAGTCGACTTTTATGGTAGGTATGTCTAACGGGCCTGGTAATGTCGCCTGGATGCAAAACAGCGGCGCTGCCTGGGATGCGCGTTACCAGTACCTGGTCGGCGGAGTTAATTATCCGACCAATACTAACTGGACCACCTGGAACTCGCCGCCAGGCCAGTTTGCCACCAATTATATTGAAGAAAGCACCAGTAAGGGCTACCTGCCAGTCTTTACTTACTACCAGATTTACCAATCTTACCCGGCGGTGGGCGCGAATGAAGCGGAAAAAGATTACAATAATCTGAATAATGCTGCTACGATGAACGCCTATTTTGCCGACTTCAAGTTGCTGTTGGACCGGATTAGACTGTCCGGCAAGACCGCCCTGGTGCATATTGAGCCGGATTTATGGGGTTTTTTGCAGCAACGTTCCAGTAACCCTTTGAATGTCAGCGCGGCGGTAGCTTCCAGCGGTTACGCCGACGTGGCGGCCTACCCTGATAATGCCGCCGGGTTTGCCAGGGCCCTGGTGGGGTTGCGCGATAAATACGCCCCAAAGGTCTTACTGGCCTATCATATCTCGCCCTGGTCCTCTACTTACGGCGATATAGCCAGCAACATTTATCCTGGTTTCAATGTAACCGGGGCCGCCCAGGAAACCGCTAACTTTTATAACCAGACCGGGGCTAATTTCGACCTGTTATTCTATGATATTGCCGACCGGGACGCCGGTTACTATGCCAGTGTAGGCCAACCCAACCGCTTGTGGGACGTTACCAATACCACCTTTCCCAACTTCAACCGGTTTCACCAGTTCGCGGCAGCGGTCACTGCCGTCACCAATAAGCGCGGGATACTCTGGCAGGTGCCGGTGGGCAATAATCTTTACCAGACCATGAACAATACTCCGCACCACTGGCAGGATAACCGGGTGCAGTATTACCTGGGAGCAGACGACAATCAAAAGTTACAGAACCTGGCCGATACCGGGATAGTCGGTCTCCTGTACGGCGCGGGCGACTTTCAGACCACCAGCTATCATGACTCGGCCGCTGACGGCATTACCAATCCCAACCCGGTAAACGGAAACAACCTGGTGGCTGCTTTTGCCGATGATGATGGCGGAAACTTGCGCTTGCGCGGTAAGGCTTACTACGAACGTGGCTCGCTGCCGCTGGCTAATCCGCCCTTAAACCCGGCTTTAACTTCAACGCCTGGCCCTGGCACGACCATCAATATAGCGGCTTCTACCGGCAACCCGGTTAACTCTCCTATTATTTTCAGCAACTCCGGCAGCGTTGGAAGCAACCTGCGGGTAAGTGCGCCGGCCCTGAGCGGCACTGGCGCTGGTAGCTTCCAGCTCTCGGATGATGCGGCCTTCAGTATTACTGGAGGAGCGGCTTCCCGGACCGTAAATGTCACCTGTAACCCGCTGGCCGCCGGTACTCTAACCGCCACCCTTAAATATTCTACTAACGACCCGCTCCTGTCTGAAGTCACTTATAATTTAGCCTGCAGCGTCCAGGCCGCTGCTTTTGACTCCTTCCCGGCGCCGGGTGCCGCTATTGCACTTGTGGCAAAGCCGAGTCACCCGGCGACTACAACAATTAATATTACTAATAAAGGCGAGGTGGGCACCACTCTTAATGTCCATGCTCCTGCGCTGTACCAATCCACACCCGGGATTTTCACCGTGACGCCAACCAGCGGCTTTAGCACGAACCAGGGCGCGGCGGCTCAGCCTGTAACGGTGAGCTGTACTCCTACCGGAGTCGGGGTCAAATATACGGGTACCCTGACCTATACTACCAGCGACCCGGCCCTGGGCAGCGTCACTTACAAACTGACCTGTGACAGTCTCCTGGCTATTACGGTAACCGCTCCAACCGACGACGGTACTGGTACTAAACCCGGTACTCTCTCGGAAGCCTTAAATAACTATGAGGCCAACCAGATTATTCTTTTTGATGTACCAGGCAATAAAATTACTATGAGCGGCAGCACTTCGCTGCTGGTAAACCGGGGTCCGGTGGTAATTGACGGCGGCAGTTGTCCGGGCGGGGTGCCCTCGCTTACGATAGATGGCGCCGGGCTGCCTCTGGAGGGTCTGCGCCTGGGCTCAGGCGTACAAATCCGGAATATATTGATTAAAGGGTTCGCAAAGAGTTTGATTGTAAACATAACTGATCCGATGGGTGGGGGAAACCGGATGGACCGGTGCGTGGTAGCTCGTAAAACCTGATAGTACTGGAAATACTCTTTAGCAATTACCGTGCACCGGCCGGTTGTGTGAAACGAGACCCTTTTATTTCAAACGCAGCCGGAAAGCTTTGTCCAGATACTCCAGGGCCTTCGAAGAGTTGTTTTGTTTTTTATGCACCTGGCTGGAATTATAGTAAGCCTCGGCCAATAAAGGTTGTACCGCTGCATTGCTGGTCTTAGCCGCTAAAACTTCCAGCAGGTCAATCGCTTGCTGGTAGAAATCAGCGGCCTGGTCGGAACAGCCCATCTCTGCCGCGATGTTACCGGCCACAGACAAATACCCGGCTTTTTCCAGGGGGTCCGGATCATTTATTTTCTTAAAGACCTGCTCGGCCTGGGTCATATAGGTCCTGGCGGCTGCGTCATCCTTAAGGGCCAGGGCAGCCTGGACCAACAGCAGCAGCACGCGGAGTTCGATGTTTTTAGTAGCATCGTTTTCAGTGTAAGCCGGTAACAGGCGGTAGGCTAACTGGGCGGCCTGGTACGCGCTTGCCGGGTTACCGGACTGGTACTGAAATTGAGCATTTTCCAGGGTTAGTTCCATTAAAGCTGAAATTTCATTTATCTCTTGCCAGATTTGCTGGCTACGGCCCAGGTAGAAACTGGCCTGCTTGTAATCGCCTAGTTCCCTCAGCCGGGTGCCTTCTTTGTATAAATTTATGGCCCTTTCGTTGCGGCTTTCCTGCGGCAGGTCCAACAGGCGCTGGGAGTAACTAACTGCTTTTTCTCGATCACCTACCCGCATGTAGCAGCGGCTTGCTTCCCAGAGAAGCCTGCGGTAGACCGTGTTGTTAAGCAGCGGGCGGTCTGCCTCCATCAGGTTCAAGCCATTTTGGAAGTGTTCAACCGCTTTAACGGTCTGGTCCTGTTGAGCGTAGGTAATACCTGTTTCAAGTTCAATCTCAGCCGGTAAATTACTGGCCGAGTCTGACGAGGCCGAACTGCCTAGAAGCTGCCGGGCGGCCGTTAGCGAGGTAAGCGCGGCCTCGGGTTCGGTCAGGCCGTTATAAAACCCACTTTCCAGCAGGTAGAATTTGATTTGGTCCGTACTGCTCAGGCGGCCCAGGTAAAGGCGGATAGCACTTAAAATTTGTTCGACCTGTCCAAAATCACTGCCGGTAAGCGCCACCTGACCCTGTAATAAAAGGTTTTGAAGTTCCAGCAAGCGAGTTTGTTCCTTATCCAGAGTCCCGTGAGATTTGACGGAATCAACCCGCCCGGAGGGGCGCAAAAAATGATCAACCGGCTTGTTGAGCCGGACGGCCAGTTTTTCCAGGTTTTGTAAAGTTGGACGGGTTTTGCCCAGTTCTACATAAGAGAGATAAGCCGAGGTAAATAAGTCTTTACACAGGTCACGTTGTGAAATTTTCTGTTCGGTCCTGGCTTGCCGGATACGTTCGCCCAGTAGTTCGGGGTCTACCATTTTAAGTCGCTCTTGTTTTGTTACGCTCTCAACGCCTTTAGACAGCGTTGTCGGATTGTGCAGCATTCTTATTACTCCATCTATTGTAAATAGCCTTTGGTATATTATAACTTATGTTTGGATATTGCTCAATTTACTTAACAAAACTGACTCTTAGAAAAAACGTTTTTAATATTTAAATTTAACTGGAAGGAATTTAGTTTACATGCCTTAAACCATTTTCTTTTAATAGGTTTGATTTAATTTCCGGTGTTTTAAGTTAAGTAATGTAACGGTAAATCCTAGGGTGGACCGGGAGGCGTAAGTAGAATTACTTCCCGGGTAGGGTTGGCGGCGATTAGCCCGTTGCTGTTACCGGCAGCCGGTAGCTTTAATTCAGGGTATAACCGCGCCACGTTATTTCTGTACCAGGGGGTATCCAGCAACCGGGACTCTATTATGGCGATTTCGGGCCGGTAATGTTGAACGTACTGGACATACCACAGCGCGAAAGTTGCGGCATCCTGGTTGGTGATCAGAATTGCCCGGGCAGGGGCGGCGTCCAGTTGGGCTTTAGCCCAGACCTCGGCGCTGCGGTCCTGGTTGAGGTTAAGGCGGTTGTAATTCGCGGCCAGGCTGATACCCGGCAGGGCCAGCGCGGCCGCCAGGGCCAGACCGGCTAAAGTACGCCTGTACCGGGGCCACCGCGCCAGTCCGGTCAGGCTTATCCAGGCCAGGCCAAAACCGGACGCTACCGCCCAGAAGGCAAAGAAAGGGATAAGGTACACCTGGCTGTTGTCGGCCGCATAGATTGCAGCGAAAACCAGGTGGCCCAGCAGGCCCAGGGAAACCAGCCATGCCAGCGGCCGGTACTGCGGCATGGATAGTCCGGCAACTGCCAGGCCGGACCAGCCAAGGGCGAGTCCCATCAGGCCAAATTGTTGGAACAGCATTCCGGCGCTGGCCGCTACCCGGCCCAGGCTCTGGGATAACGGTGCGGCAAACAGCAGGTTGCGGTAATCGCTGCCGCTGAGGTACTGCCAGAAAGATGCCGGGTTGTTCCAGCTCAGGTCGGACCAGTTTGAACCGGGATTATGGCCGCCTCTCATTAAAATGGTAAGGGAGGGCAATAGCGCCGCCAGGGCCAGCACCACCGCCGCACCCAGACGTTTGCGATTAAAAAGAGGGCGGTCCGTTTCTTTTCCGGCGCGCCCGGCCAGGTACATACAGATTGCTATGGCTAACAGGCTAAAGATAGCGGTCCGGTGGTGGCCCAGCGCCAGCCCGGCGGCAAGGGCCAGTACGTATAACCGTCCGGCGCTGTCAGTCTTTTCCCGCCACCAGGCTAAAGCCAGCAGCATACTTGCCAGCAGCAGCAGGTTCAGGGAATATATTTCAATAATAAGCGCCTGCGACCAGACCAGCGGAGCAAACGCCAGGCTTAGACCGGCCAGTAAACCGCCGGACAGGCAGGCTATTTCCAGCAAACGCGTCCCGGTAGCTACCGGAACGGGCTGCCATAGTAGCTGCCGGTTAAAACGGTAAACCGCCAGGCTTAATACTCCGGCGGCCAGCGCGCCCCACAGGGCCGTAGCCAGCGTCAGGGCGCGGGCCGGGTCACCATCCAGGAACGCGAATAATTTGCCGCTTGCCAGGTAAAGCGGGTAGCCGGTGGGATGCGGCACACCCTCCAGGGCCACGGCGGTTGCCAGGTCGCCGCCGTCATCTCCACCGTGCCGCCAGTTCAGGCCGGAGGCGGCGGTTAGCAAATAGACCAGGGCGGCAGTTAAAAAAGGCAGGCCAAAAGCCAGCCAGGAATACCACCGGCCCGGCCGGGCCGGTATCATTTGGTCTGACGTTGTTTCGCCTGTAGCAGGTGTTATATTTTTTCGGGTTTTAAGCTGGTAAGCCATCGCTCAATTGGAATTCTTGCGGCTTCTGAGCCTGCCGGTTGCCTGATAAAAAGTTTCAAGAAGGCTACCATCAAGCATCTCAAGATACATATCCCTATTGTCCTATTATAAAGTAACAAGCAGAATTACTTCAATAGGCCGGGGTCAAAAAAATTCCGGCGCCAGTATTATGACGGCATAACGACAACTTTGATGCTGGATGGGTCTTTGTGGGCCGCCTGGAGGGCCTCTTCGGCCTGGTCCAACTTATAGCGTCCGGTGACCATCGCGTCCAGGTTAATCTTTCCGGCGGCGACCAGGGCAATTGCGGTCGGGTAAGTATTGGCGTACCGGAAAGTGCCGGTTAGCTTAATTTCGTTATTCTGGATAAACGCCATCGGTACTTTAACTTCTTCGGCCGGACCCATCCCGACAATTACGGCTGTGCCCGCCGGGCGCAACGCTTTGATGCCTTCGATGACTGAGTTTTGATTACCGGAGCATTCCAATAAAACGTCAGCCTGGATAGCCATAGAGTTCAGGGGCTGTTCCGCCACGTTAATCACGCGGGTTGCTCCATATTTTTTAGCCACTTCCAGCCGGTGCGGGTTAATATCCGTGACGATAACTTCGGTCGCGCCGAAAGCCACCGCTGACTGCATGGCGAGCAGGCCAATCGGACCGGCCCCGGTAATAAGCACCCGGCTACCGGCGCGGACCTGGCCTTTTTGACAGGCCCATATGCCTACCGAAAGCGGCTCGATCAAGGCCCCGGCTTCATCCGAGAGGTTATCCGGCAGTTCAAAGGCAAAATCTTCATGAGCCAGCACATAATTGGCAAAAGCGCCGTCATAGGGCGGCGTGGCGAAGAATCGGACATCTTTGCACAGGTTATAACGCCCGGCCCGGCATTCGCCGCAGTGGCTGCAGGGCGTACCCGGTTCAATCGCTACTCTTTCACCGACTTTATGCCTGGTTACTTCTGAGCCTAATTCTACAATTACTCCCGAGGACTCATGACCCAGGATAATCGGATGGGTCACAATAAAGGAACCGATCCGGCCGTGTTCGTAATAATGAATATCCGACCCGCAGACGCCTACCGCTTTGATTTCAACGACTACTTCTTTAGGACCGGGCGCTGGCATCTGCCGCTCTTCGATTCTAATATCGTGGGGAGCATACATTACCGCTGCATTATTACGCATTTTCAAGGCTCCTTCATAATTTAACTGGTATCTAAGGCTCCAGGTTTGGCTTTTGCCGGAGAATGAGCTACTACATATAATTTAACACCTTTTGGCAAAAAATGTTTATATTTTAGGGAACCTTTATAACACATCTTTAGCTACATATCCCCATTTTTACCAGAATAATAATGTCAAATAAAACTATCCTAAAAGCAACCTGCTTAACGCCAGGCGTAGCGATTTACATGGCTAAACTTACCGGTGCCGTGTTAAGCTTAACTATTAACACTAAACGTAATGTTTCACCAGGTCTGTAACAGACCGGTGCGGCAATCTGATTCTAAGAGGGTGTAAGCAGGGAGGCATATTTTGGCTGGCAGTATGGATTTTGATTACTTAATGGGGAACGGGCAGGCCGGTTTGTTTGATGTGCTGACTAACGCGCCGGGGCCGCAGGGCGCTTTGCCGCTGACCGAGGATATGCTACTCAATTCCCCCAGCGGCGATTTATTCGCCATGACCCAGAATGTGGGTATGGGCTGGGACCCCGGCCAGCTCAACCGCAAGCAGGTCCTCATTTTGAGTACCCAGGGCGGTATCCGGGGCGCGGACGGGAAACCAATCGCCCTGGGCTATCATACCGGCCACTGGGAAGTGGGCCTACTGATGCAGGCTGCCGCCGAAGAATTGCGCCGCTGTGCAGCGATTCCCTTTGCGGCCTACTGCACCGATCCCTGCGATGGCCGGTCTCAGGGCACCACCGCCATGTTCGATAGCCTGCCTTATCGTAATGATGCCGCACAGGTCTTCCGGCGGTTAATCCGCTCGCTGCCCACCCGGCATGGCGTAATCGGTGTCGCCACCTGTGACAAGGGTCTACCGGCCATGCTCATGGCTCTGGCCGGGACGCCCGACCTGCCATGCGTACTGGTCCCCGGCGGAGTTACCCTGCCCCCGACCAACGGCGAAGACGCCGGGAAAATCCAGACAATCGGGGTCCGCTTTGCCCACGGTGAGCTTACCTTGCAGGAAGCGGCGGAGCTGGGCTGCGCGGCCTGCGCCACACCCGGCGGCGGCTGCCAGTTCCTGGGTACGGCCGCCACCTCGCAGGTAGTCGGGGAAGCCCTGGGGTTAGCGCTGCCCCATTCGGCCCTGGCGCCTTCCGGGCAGCCTATCTGGCTGGAACTTGGCCGGGCCTCCGCCCGGGCGCTGCTCAATCTACAGGAGAAGAAAATTACCACCCGCGATATTCTTACTCCCGATGCCATCCATAACGCGATGGTTGTTTACGCGGCCTTTGGCGGATCCACCAATTTATTGTTGCATATCCCGGCTATCGCTCACGCGGCCGGTTTGCCCCGGCCAACCGTTGAGGATTGGATGGCGATCAATCGCCAGGTGCCGCGCCTGGTCAGCGTCCTGCCTAACGGCCCGGATAATCACCCGACGGTACGCGTATTCCTGGCGGGCGGCGTGCCGGAAGTCATGCTGCACCTGCGCGATCTGGGGCTGCTGCGGTTGAACGCGCTGACTGTTACCGGCCATACTTTAGGTGAGGTGCTGGAATGGTGGGAGCATTCGGAACGGCGCACCCAACTGCGTGAAGTGTTGCGTACGCGGGACGGTATAGAGCCGGACCGGGTAATTATGTCGCCCCAACAGGCCCGCGAACGCGGTTTGACCAGCACTATAACTTTCCCACGCGGCAATATTGCGCCGGACGGCGCGGTAATCAAAAGTACCTCAATTGATCCCAGTGTGGTGGGTGAGGACGGTGTGTACCGGCTATTGGGCCGGGCCAGGGTCTTTACCCGCGAAAAAGAAGCTATGCGAGCAATTAAAAGCAAGGGGCCGGACAAGGTTCTGCCCGGTGATGTGGTGGTACTGATATGCGGCGGGCCGTTTGGCACTGGCATGGAAGAAACTTACCAGATTACTTCGGCTCTCAAGCATTTGAAGTGGGGCAAACAGGTGGCAGTCTTGACCGATGCCCGGTTCTCCGGTGTAAGCACGGGGGCGTGTATCGGCCATGTTGGTCCGGAAGCTCTGGCCGGTGGGCCAATTGGAAAGGTCCTTGACGGTGACCGGATTGAAATTATTATAGACCGCAACAACCTGGTAGGCACGATTGACCTGGTGGGAGAAGGCGAGCTAATCTATGGTGCGGAAGAAGGGCGCCGGGTGCTGGCGGCCCGCCCAATGCGGCCGGACCTCACGCCTCACCCGGCTTTGCCCGCCGATACCCGGTTATGGGCCGCCATGCAGCAGGTCAGCGGGGGAACCTGGGGCGGCTGTGTGTATGACGTTGAGCAAATCGTAACCGCTCTACTGGAATACCAGGGCCTGAAGCACAGCCAGGGTCCCAGCCTGCCTTCAACCCCAACCGCCTCTTAACCGGCCTGGCAGGTAAAAATAAGTTCCCCGGTAATCAGGCAGAGGTTTCCCGGCATTACCGGCTGCGCTTTAACACTCTCCCGGCCGCCGCGCCGGTATCTTCGCCGCTCTCGATAACCAGTTGTCCGTTTACCAGGACGTGTTCAACTCCCTGGTAGTACTGGTGCGGTTCCTCAAACGTGGCCCGTTCGGCTACCCATAACGGGTCGAAAACTACCAGGTTGGCCGCGTAACCCGGGCGGATAAGCCCCATGTCAGACCGGCCCAGGCGCCTGGCGGGTAGCAAAGTCATTTTCCGCACCGCTTCTTTGAGGCCTAGCACATGGTCCTCCCGCACATATTTACCAAGTACCCGCGCATAGGTGCCGTAACTGCGCGGGTGCGGTTTCCCGCCACTTTCGGGACTGAGGGTCCAACCATCACTGGCGACAGCTACTTCCTGGTGGCGCATTACCCGGAGCATATCTTCTTCCGCTATGTTGAAACCAATCATTTGCACACCGCCCAGTTCGGCGCGCACCAGGTCAGGCAGCACGTCTCTTGGCGACTGCCCGCGCTGGGCCGCAATAGCGGTTAGCCGCAGCCCTTCATACTTTTTGTTCGGTCCGGCCGGTACGAAACTAATCAGGATATTTGCCGGGTTGAACTCGCGTCCCCCGTCCGGTGGATTCTTAATGTCAAACCGGTGGTGGTCCAGGGTAGGCTGGTCTTCCAGCCGGGCCAGCATTTTTTCATTACTGCCTTCCAGGACCCAGGCAGGCAGTAGTGTTACGATAGTAGTGCTGCCTGCCGTATAGGGATACTGGTCAGCTATCACATCCTGATCGGACGCCCTGGCCTGGTTCAGCATAGCCAGGCTGTCCCTGACCAGGCCCAGGTTTTGAGTTCCTGAACCTTATGGTGACTGAGCTGGACTGGCAAATTGGCTTCCCGGCGGTTATGTCAGGTCCCGATTCGCGCTAAATTAAAGGTTAGTATTTCCTCTTTATAGTGCCAAAATTACCCTTTTCTCAGTATTTTAAGAATTACTTGCTAACTCCTCAACTTTATGCTACTTATGAATATGGTCACACTTATAATGTACCCCCAAACCTAAACAGGTAGCTAAGGTGGTAAAATCACTGAAATTCCTCATCAGGGGCAAGCAGCGATTACTAACAAAAGAAAACAACACAGTGCCGAATTCAAGCCCAAAGTAGCTCTTGAAGCCATCCGTGGCCGTAAAACTATCAGTGAAATAGCCGCCTAATTTGAGGTGTATCCCACCCTGGTTACTAATTGGAAGAAACAACTCCAGAAGGCCGGTTAGGAGCCACCGTTATTAGGATAAGCATGGATGGCAAGGGCCGAGTTCTAGATAACATCTGGGTCGAGCAGTTATGGCGAGCGGTCAAATGGGAGGACTTTTACCTGAAGGCTTATTCAACGGTAGATGAAGTCCTGGCTGGTTTAGGAAAATATTTCGACTTTTACAACCACCGGCGACCTCATCAAAGTCTGGGCTACAGGAAGCCAGCTTCAGTTTATTTTAGCAATTACAAGAGATAGCAAGACGGTTTTACCAGCTAACCCGACTAGATTCCGGTAGGTGATTCCACCTTAAGTTAGACCGGATTCTGTCTAGACAATTGGGTACAGTATCGAAATCTACATGATTGAACCACTTTTGCAATAATTTTGAGGTTGAATTTGGTTCAATTGCAGCGTAACACGCTGTAAGTGTTGGTAGCCACGGAGGGTTTATACAATGGCCCAAAAACACCTTCCAAACGAACTTCTCTTCATGTACCGGCAGCGCAGCGGCTTGACCCAGAGCCAGTTGGCCGACCGCCTCGGCCTTAAGAGCGACCGCATGGTTCAAATATGGGAAGGTGGCTACAGCCTGCCGCCCGCTGCTCGCCTCCAGAAACTGCTTAGTGTTTACCTCCGGGAAGGAGTGTTTTTGTCCGGCCACGAGCAACAGGAAGCCGGGGAATTATGGACCCGGGTTAAGGAGATGTTTGATACCAACAGTTCCAACTTTGAAACTTACCCTGTTTTTGATGAGCAAGCTTTTGAAGCCTTGCGCCAGACCCTGGCTCGTTCCAACCCAGGCCCGGACCTTAACCCTTATTTAAGTGGACAAACTATTCTCTCTTACGGCCAAGCTGACACTTATTGGCGAGGCAATCTGCCTACTCCTCTCGATTCATTTATCGGCCGCGAAAAAGAGGTTGCCAGAGTTGGCCGGATAATCCGCCAGCCTGGCACCAGGTTGTTAACCCTGGTAGGACCGGGCGGCACCGGCAAAACCCGGCTGGCTTTGCAAGCTGCTGCTCCATTAAAAGGAGAGTTTGCAGCCGGAATCTGGCTGGTTGAGTTGGCTGGTTTAAACGCCCCAGCCTTGGTAATTCCGACTATTGCCCGGGAATTAGGCTTAAATGAAACCGCTAATCAACCGGTGGTCCATGCTCTCACCAATTTTTTACGTGGCAAAACTCTACTCCTGCTGCTAGATAATTTCGAACACCTGCTTCCGGCTGCGCCGGCTCTGGTCAAATTGCTGGAGGCGTCGCCGGGAGTTAAAGCCCTGGTTACCAGCCGGACTCTGTTGCAGGTGCGCGGTGAGCAGGAATTTGAGGTGCCTCCGCTGACCTTGCCCGATCTTTTACGCCTGCCTTCGCTCGATAGTTTAGCTCAGGGGGAAGCGGTCCGGCTTTTCCTGGACCGGGTTCAGACGATTAAACCGGACTTCCAGTTGACTAATGAGAATGCCATGGCGGTAGCCGGTATTTGCCAGCGGTTGGACGGTCTGCCCCTGGCGATTGAACTGGCGGCGGCACGGGTCAGGCTGTTGACCCCTATGACTCTCTACGCCCGCTTAGAAACCCGCCTTAAACTGCTAACCGATGGGCCTGCCGACCTGCCTCCCCGCCAGCAGACCCTGCGGAACACGATTGCCTGGAGTTACGACCTGCTAAATGAGCAAGAAAGAGTTCTCTTTGCCCGGCTAGCGGTCTTTGCGGACGGTTTTATCCTGGAAGCTGCGGAAGCAGTGGGCAATCCTGAAGGCAACCCGGCTATCGATGTGCTGAACTGCCTCCAGTCTCTAATCTCTAAGAGCCTGGTCCGCCCGGTGGAATACTCCCGCCTATCTGCTACCCCCACCGAAGATGACCACTTTTTAATCCTGGAGACTATCCGAGAGTACGGACTGGAACAACTAGCAGCCAGGGGAGAAGATGGATCGGCCCGGCTAAGCCACGCCCATTATTTCCTGGGCCTGGCCGAACAAGCGGAGCCCCAATTACGCGGCCAAGGGCAATTATCCTGGCTGGACCGGCTTGATTTGGAACATAATAACCTGCGGGCCGCCCTGGCCTGGTCCCTGGTTAACAGTCCGCTTGGGGCGGCTCGTCTGGCGGCTTCCTTGTGGTGGTTCTGGATCTTACGCGGTTACCTGGCAGAGGGCCGGGGCTGGATGGCCGAGGTATTATCTTCTAATAAAGAGGTTTTACCTGAGCCATTATTCTCAAATTTACTTACCGGCGCTGGGAGCTTAGCTCACTTTATGACTGATTACGAGCAAGCTTCGGCTCTTTTAGAAGAGAGCTTAAGTTTAGTGGGCCGGGAGCAGGACCGTTGGGGCGATACTTTTCGCCTGGGCATCCTTGGTGTGGCCCTGGTTTATCTTGGCCATAGCAAGGCAGGTGCCTCTTTACTGGAAAAAAGCCTGGTCCTGGCCCGAAAAAAGAGCGCTAAATGGAACCTGGCTTTCACCCTTTATGTCCTGGCCATAAGTTCCTATTCTGATGCCGATTATACCAAGACTGAAAGCCTGGCCAATGAATGTTATGCCCTCGTACTTCAAATCGGTGATAAGTGGCTCCTGCAATACATCCTGCTTATCCTGGGACACGTCAATTTCAAGAAAGATGAATATGCCAAAGCCATAGCGTTATACGCCGATAGCCTTGCATTAGCCTGCATTATGGGAACCAAGCAAGCCATCGCGGTGAGTCTGGAAGGTTTAGCCTGGGCCAACAGCCGGCTTGGCCTCTTTGAACGTTCTGCCCGGATTATGGGAGCCAGTGCCGGGATCAGGGAGTCCTTTAGCTGTCCGCTGCCCCCATTTCTCGATGATAACCACGATCTGGCCTGGCAGGAAGGTCATGCTAAGCTCGGACCAGCCAGGTTTACAGAGCTATACCAGCAGGGTTTCGGTTGGAGAGTAGAGCA
>JAQBPB010000116.1 GCA_028287745.1 Chloroflexota bacterium | reverse complement strand
AGCGTAGCGGACCCACCCAGATCCATCCCGAACCTGGCAGTGAAACGCTACAGCGCTGACAATAGTTAGCTCGCAGGGGCTTGCGAAGATAGGCCGCTGCGGCTTTTTTCTTTTCATAACATTTTATATTATATCTTAGCATAACAAAACCTTATTTCTCCCATCCCAATCCCAGTTCCTGCTTTTATCTTCCTATTCCCCATTCTAACATTATCAATTATTTCTTTATCCACTATTTAATTTCATTTATTTATCACAAGTAAAGCTTCCCCCTTGGTTTTAACCTTTCATGTTTAGTTGCTCCTGGCAATTGGACTATGAAATAAAGAAACCGCCCATTGGGTTAAAGGACGGTTTCTGGATTAAGGAAATGACCATTAAATGTCAGTATTTTAAAACAGATTTTAGTTCCTTCTCTAAGGCGTTGTTTCCAGCACCACCAGTCCCCAATAATCCAGTCCTGGTATATTAACAGTTAAACTCTGTTGGCCTCCTGCAACTTCACTCCGCTGGACAGGAAGTTCTTGAGCGGCCCCTGAGCCATCAGGTGAGGCAAACCAGATGGTTTTAACTATTTCGGCCTCCCTTGCAGGTAATTTTAATGACAGTTCCAGGCTTTCCAATTCTCCTGGTTTTTCTTTAAAGGCGTTCCAGAGGCTGTTGCTCAGGCCGCGTAAATTCACCAGGTTTATACTGGTGTATCTTTCACCACGACGCATCATTGCCCATACTTTACCGGCCTGGCCTCCACCGGAAATCTCTATCGTTTGGCTCATGTTTTTGATCACGACTAACTGCTCAACTTCTTTCGCGGTAATCGGTTTGGACGCATGGTTGGAGAGTATGTTCTCATAACGGACCACAAAATCGTAATATCTACGAATTTTCTCAACGAAGTTTGGTCCAAACTGGCCGTAATGCGGGTAATAGGGGTCCGCCAGTACTCCGTTCTTTTCACCCAGCAACAGATGGAATCCCCCACTGCCATAGATGGCGGCTGTCGCAAATAAGGCGGCATTCTGACCACCTTCTATACTTTTCCCAGGTCCGGCCACGACTGGCCCGCCTCCGGCGTGTGGGGCCTCTTCGGTTGTTTCATTATCGGCAACCCTGGTTCCTTCCGGCAGGAATGGCGTCAGGTAGGCCGCCAGGATAACCTGTTTTTTGGTTTCGACAGAATTAGCCAACTGCTGGGCATTTACTATCAGGTCGTGCAAATCCTTGTATTCAACGTAAGGCGGCCAGACCTCGATATATAAAGCGCCCTGGCTGGTGGTTGCAACGGTTTCAATAGGCCAGTTATTGACGGCATTGAAAATTACACTAGCATCAGGCTTCAAACGGGCAACCCGGCGGGCGGCTTCGTCAATTATTGGCGGGAAAAGCTTTGCCAGTTCCAGCGGTTTGGGCGTCTCTTCCGGATTGGCTGGCCTGGTGAAGGCCAATTTTGGGTAGCCATACTGGTCAATATGAATCCCATCAAAACCGGCCTGGCTAATGGCCTTTTCGTATTGGGTCAGGATATTTTCAGACCAGGGAGTTCCTTCGCTTATGTCCATGAGGTAAAACAGCTTTTCCAGGCTATAGGGTTGTCCGTCAGCCTGGTAGATGCCCCAATCCTGGTTTTTTTCCCAGAAGCCTGGGGTTGCGCCATAGACCGCCCCGTAGGCCAGGGCGGCCATATTAAATTTGTGGGCCGCCTCAATTTTGTTACGCACTGTTTTATAAGAAACCGCCCGGCCCATCGGGTCAATGAAGTCATCCTGGGGTGGGATGAAATCTTCATGGCGGTACATCCAATCGTAGAACTGGACCACGTTAACGTGATAAGCCGATAGCGCCAGGGCCCGGGCATTACTTTCCTCGGCTGTTTCGTCGGCCTTAAAGTTGGCAAAGAAACCATAGCGCGGCATGTCAGGCCAGGCATTTAACAGGTCAACAGCCGTAGAGGCAGTGGCAAGGACTTCAGGACGGCTCGCCGGTTTTATTGCCAGGTCGAAACCGTAACCACGAGGGGTGTGGGGTGGTAAATTTAATTCGAAGCTGGTTTCAACCGCTTGCCCAGCCTCAGCCTCATGTACACATAATTCCTGGCACAGCGTATTTGTAACCTTGTTAAGGTAGCTGACCTGTAATTGCAGTACAAGTTCCACGGCCCGGTCGGACTGCAAGCGCACCAACAACCGGACGGGTTGGTTGGGCTTATAAAAGGCCAGTTCCGGCCGGAAATCGGCAATGGTCAAGCAGGGCAAATTATCCGCCGGTTCATTGTGACCGGCCGGTATTAGGCTCACAGATTTTCCTTTCAGGGTAATTTCCAAAACCATTTCTCGTCAGCAGCTGCACTTTTGGGTTATCCGGTAATTTTCAACCTGTTAATAAGGGTCACATAACTGGCATGGGACCAGACAAGAGGGCTGGCTACTTCGCCCCACAACTGGGTCCAATGGTTTAGCATGTCAGGCTGGTTTAGATGTTCAAAGGTTTGTTCGGGCAAAGAACCGTCTGGTTGGGCCTGCCTTTCAATCCAACCAAGGAGAGCATTAGCCCCGGCCCTGTCGCCCCCGGCTAACCTTACAACCGCCAGCCAGGCGGTAAGCAAAATCCACTCTCCGCCACCGAAATAGGTATCGCGTGAATAACGATGGACTCCGCCACTACCATCAAGTTTCCCACCGGCTACCAGGTCCTTAATGATACGCTCAACGGTGGCCTGGCTTAGCGGGTGTTCTACCGGCCACAAACCATAAGGAATTGCCGCCCACAAAAGATTGGCGTCTACTGCTCCGCGTAATTCCCCGGCTGCCGAATCCCCACAAAACTTTGTCAGGTAAAGCTGCCCGGTTTGCGGGTCAGTTGCCGTACCGTGATTTAAAATATAAGCTTTTATTTCGGCTGCCAGGTTGGTTGCCGTTGCGGCGGCTGCGGCCAAAGCAGTATCGCCGGGTAGGTAAGCCGCCAGTTCGGCTACCCGGCCCAGCCCGCCAGAAAGCGCCGCCAGGGTGGAGGTCGCCAGCTTATCGCCGTGTTCTTCCCAGCAATCGAAGTTGGGTACGAGCCAAAGCGCCCCCAGGTAATCTACCAGCAAGCAAATAGAGTCAGAGAATTGGGCCAGTTCACGGCTAGCCATAGCAGGGTCGAGCCCTTTGTAATGTTCGGCAAGGGCAAAGAGCCAGGTTCCAAAGCCGTCAATCTGAAAAGGTGTCCAATCTTCCTGGCTGGGTTCGCCATCCACCGTATAGCGGCAGTGAAGTATATCCGTAACCGGGTTAAGCGGCTCGCCCGCTTTGACCCTGGCTATAGCGCCCTGGGCCAGGGGGCGGTAGCGCTGGATAATATTATTGACCCATTCGTGAAAACGGCGGCTGGCCTCAATTGTTTCGGGACGGCCGGTGTCGGACAAGGCCAGGGCGATAAAAGCCCCGTCGCGGAACCAGGAGTAGTGATACTGGCCGAAATTGGGGGAGGCAATAAAGGCTCCGGTACCGGCCTGGTTCTCCAGGATAATCTTCAGGCTATTCTCGTAAAGCCAATCATTACCCAGGGTAGCCGAAGTAAGCGTCGAATTAAGCGTCATAACAGTTCCTTTGAATTGAATTTTATTGCGGACCAGGTGAGCTAACCTTTGACGGCACCGCTACTGATACCCTGGATGAAATAGCGCTGGAAAATCAGGAAAACAATAATTACCGGGACCACGGCGATTAAAGAAGCGGCGAATACCAGGCCCCACTGAGTTCCGTGACTTTGCTGGAACAGGCGCAAACCTATCGGCAGCGTCCGCAGTGTCTCATCCTGGATTGAGGTTAAGGCCCAGGTAAACTCGTCCCACGCGCCCATAAAACTGAAAATCGCCATTGCCGCCAGGGATGGTTTGACCAGCGGAAGCATAATTCGCCAGAAGGTAGCCCAGATACCGGCCCCGTCTATGGCGGCGGCATCCTGTAAATCCTGGGGTATCTCTTCAAACGCGCCCCGCAAGAAGAAAATATTAACAGCGGAGTTAGCGGAATAAGCAACTACAAGGCCATGCAAGCTGTTGAGCAGCAGTAAGTTTTTCGCCAGGACAAACTGCGGAATAATCAGGACAAGCCCCGGCACCATCATTGTTCCAAGAATCGCATAGAAAAGAGTTGTCCGGCCCGGAAAAGAATAGCGCGCAAAGGCAAAGGCCATCATGGACGAAAGGACCAGGATTATAGCGGTTGCGGCTACCGAAACGACCAGGCTGTTGCTGAAATAAAGGCCAAAATTATTGGAGTTCCAGGCTTGCTCGAAATTTTCCGTAGTAGGGTTTTCCGGGATGAATTTCGGTGGGAACTCAAAGACGTACTGGTTAGGCTTGAAAGCGGTGCTTACCATGTAGAGTAGCGGTGCCACCGAAAGGATGCTCCAGAAAATCAAAACTATATATATAGCCAGCACCAGGAGCGGGTGGCGGCGGTCAATCACAGCTACTTCAGATTTTCTCGAACCCCGGCGCCAAAAGCGGGAGTTACTGGCGGTGCTCAGTGATGAAGTTCCAGGCAGGTTTTGCATAATTTAACTTCCTGCTTCCTAATATTCCATTGGGCGGCGTAAGAATTTAATTTCGATGAGGCTGACAACGAAAATGCCGGTGGTAAAAATCCAGCTCAAGGCTGCGCCATAACCCAGGTCCAAAAATTTAAAGGCTTCGCTGTACATATAGGTCATGAGCGTTTCAGTAGAGTGCTGGGGACCGCCGCCGGTCATTACGTACACCTGGATAAAAACGTTAAAAGCCCCAATCGAGAGCATTACTGTAGCAAATACCACCGTGGGCCGGATCAGCGGCAAGGTGATGTGCCAGAAACGGCGCCAGTTATTGGCTCCATCAATCGCGGCGGATTCGTACAGGGTCGGTGGTACCGATTGCAGTCCGGCCAGGAATATGACCATGGTCCAGCCTACGCCTTTCCAGATACCGAGGACGCAAATCGCCAGCAGCGCCGTTACCGGGTTCTGCAGCCAGGCCTGGTACGATGGAATAATATTCAATATATCTTTGAGGACATAATTGATAAGACCGGCCTGGCTGTTGTACAGGTACATAAATATCAGAGAGACGACCAGCCAACTTGATACCACCGGCAGGTAAAACAAAGTCCGGAATAAACTCCGGAAAGGTAGTTTCTGGTTGACCAGCAAGGCTACTCCAAGGCCCAGGACAAGCTGGCCCGGCACGCTTATTACGGCGTACATAATAGTGTTGCGCAGGGCTTGCCAGAAAATCTCATCACCGAAGGCCCTGGTGTAATTATCCAGGCCGGTAAAAACGCTGGGTTTGATAAGGTTCCACTGGAAAAAGCTCATTATGAACAGGTTTACCAGGGGGTAAACCGTCCAGAGCAGGAACAAAATGACACCCGGCGCGATAAAGAGATAAATGGGCAGGGCTTTCTTAAAAGGATACCAGCGCGAGCGTTCCACCGGCGCGGGCGGGATTTCCAACTGCGCTTTCTTTGGTAACTCGGTTGAAACTGAAGATGGGGCGGTATTGAGGCCCATAAGTATCACTCCTACATCAAAGCCAGCGGTGGCTTGAAGGGCTAAGGCCAACCTGCCTTAGCCCTCTGGCGAGAAAAGACCGGGAAAAGGAAGCGGTTACTTACCGGCTAAAAGTGCGTCAACCTTCGGGGTAGCCGCATCCAGCAAGGTTTTAGGGTCTTTGTCACCCCGGAAAGCCGCCTCAAAAGTGTCGTTCAAAACAGTTTCAATCTTGGTCCAGGCCGGGTGAGGCAGGCGAGCTTTGGTGGACTGAAGCTGTTTCAAGAAGGTCGCGTAGTATGGCAAGCTGGTCAGTTCGGGCGAAGTAGCCACGCTCTTGATAGCCGGTAGCTGGCCGATTTTGCCCATCGCGATCTGAACTTCGCTGCTCAACATGTAGCGGCTGAAAGCCCAGGCGGCAGCGTTATCTTTAGATTTCGCGAACAAGACCAGGTTTTCGCCGCCGACAATTCCGATGCTGCCGCCTTTACCGGCAGGCATAGGAGCGTAATTCAACTGGAAGTTGGGGAACTGCTTGGCCGCAATGCTGTTCATCCAGGGGCCGTCATCAATGATAGCATATTTGCCGGTGCTAAGACCTTCCAGGGTGCTGATGCCACCGCCAAAGATTGCATCGGGAATAGTCCCGGCCTTTTTGAGGTCTACCAGGAACTGTAAAGCCGCTACGCTATCCGCGCTATTGAGAAAGCCGCTGGCCTTGGTGATGCCTTCGTCGGTTACATTACCGCCCAGGCTCCAGAAGAAAGGCAGGATACTCCAGGAGCCGGTGCCGCTGGGTACAAACCCGAATTGTTTACCGGCAACGCTAAGCTTTTTGGCGGCGGTGGCAAACTCTTCCATGGTCTTGGGCGGCTCATTCATACCGGCAGCCTGTAGGAGAGCTTTGTTGTACATCAACACTTTAGTATTGGTGTCGAGCGGCAGGCCGTAATAGCTGCCTTTCCAGAAGTTAGTGCTGAGAGGCCCGGCATAGGCGTCGGCTTTAATGGCCGCGAAACCCGGCATATCGTCCAGTTTTGCCAGGGCGCCCATTTCGGCGAATTCCGGTACATACTGGATGTCCAAACGGGCAACATCGGGCAGGATATTGCCGCTGATGCCGGTCAGGAGTTTCTGGCGGAAATCGTTGTCCGGAATTTGCTGGGCGGTTACTTTTACGTTCGGGTAGAGCTTGGTAAAGCCGGGCAGCACGACTTTAGCCAGGGTTGCCTGTTCCTGGGAGTCGGCGCTGTATGTATGCCAGAAAGTAACTGTACCTTTGAGATTAGGGTCGCCCAGGGCCGGGGCCCCAGAACTAGCGGCGGCAGTTGTGGCAGCAGCCGTAGTAGCGGCGGCAGTTGTCGCAGCGGCGGTGGTCGCTGCAACTGTAGTAGCCGCAGCGGCAGTGGTGGCAGCGGCGGTGGTGGCGGCAGCAGTTGTGGCCGCAACCGTAGTAGCCGCAGCGGCAGTTGTGGCCGCCGTTGTCGCAGCGGCAGTCGTGGCCGCCGGAGCAGTAGTAGGGGTGTTGTCACCGCAGGCGGCTAGCACCAGGCTGGCGAAAATTGCCAATAGTATGGTAATACTCAGGCGACCATGCCTGACATAGCCGCGCAGGTTAGATGTTGCAAGGCGGGTCTTCATTGGGAACCTCCATATATCAGATTGAAATAAACTGGCTAACCTTTTTATGCCGCACGAAAGCAGGGCTACCTTTATCCGGGGCCGGGTTATTCAGAATTAAATTGTCAAAACGAAAGCATTAGCGAATAAATCCAGGCTAAGAGCTGCCAGGGAAGGTGTTACTTTTAATTTAAGACAAAATCAAACGGAAGCGCGTTCGACTATTTCGACCGGGACCGGTGGTAAGCTGGCCGGTCTAAACTTGGTGTCAGTTGCCAGGTTAAAAACCAACTCCCCGGCTTGCCGGCCAATCTGCCTGAAAGGAAACCGGACGGTGGTTAAGGGTGGCGCGACATCCGCCGCGACCGGTATATCATCATAGCCAGCGATAGCTATATCTTCCGGAACTCGCAGCCCCCAGGCGTGAGCTGCTTCAATGGCGCCAATTGCCATCTGGTCGTTGGCGGCGTAGATGGCGCTGGGCGGTTCTGGACGGTTTAACAACTGCTCGGTTGCTTTATACCCACCGGCTTTGAACCAATCACCTTCTACCACCAGGTCCGGGTTGTAAAGTCCTCGTTCCTGCATTACCTGGAGATAACCGGCCTGACGGCTGTGCCCGGAAGGAGTGGCCAGTGACCCGCGAATATGGGCTATTCGAGTGTGGCCTTTTGCCAGCAGGTATTCGGTCATCAAGCGCGACCCGACGTGTCCCCGGCCATTCACGTTAGGGAAATCGAGCGGGTCATCACATATCTGACCGTCTACGAAAACAACCGGTATGGGGACGGCTTTTAACATTGCCATAGTATCTGCCGATAGGGCAGGGTCGCTGATGACCACCCCATCGGCCCGGTTACTGTGTAAAAAGGGCTCAATCGAGCGGTCGTGCCCTTTTGGGACCGGCAAAATTAGCAGGTAATATTCCTGTTCACTGAGATATTCGACCAATCCCGACATTACCCCGGAGAGAAAAGGTTCGGCAATCAGGTTTTCCAGGGTATAGTTAAACATTATCAAGGCTACCGTATGAGTTCGCTGTGCCCGCAGGTTGCGCCCTGCCGCGCTGGGATAGTAACCCAGTTCGGCTACCGCTTTCATAACGCGTTGGCGAGTTTCGTCCGAGACCCGGACGTTCCCATCAGTCCGGTTGTTGATAACGTATGAAACAGTTGATTGTGCCACCCCGGCCAGTCGAGCAACGTCTACACTGGTCGGACGCCGTTTTGGTTCCCCCATAAGCTATTTTCGTTCTTTTTGAAGTAATAAAAAAATTTTAAAAAGTTAAATTACCCGATTTGATTGACGGAATCTTTTATTGCTGTTGTCTTTAATTCCACTT
>JAQBPB010000115.1 GCA_028287745.1 Chloroflexota bacterium | reverse complement strand
AGCGTAGCGGACCCACCCAGATCCATCCCGAACCTGGCAGTGAAACGCTACAGCGCTGACAATAGTTAGCTCGCAGGGGCTTGCGAAGATAGGCCGCTGCGGCTTTTTTCTTTTCATAACATTTTATGTAATAGAATAATATTTTTTCTCCCATTCCAATTCCTCTCTTCATAAATTACTTTCTAATATCATTCGCAACATTCATATTAGCTTTAAACTTTCCCTCTCCTAAATTCTTCCATTACTTCCCTTTTTGATATCTTATGTAAAGCATTACTTTCTGACCGGCCCTACTTCATAAGAAGTTTATAAACAATAAATGACAGGGCATATTGCTATACCCTGCCACTTATTATCGTTACTCAAGGCCGGTTAAGGCGAACTCTTGCCGGTGCTGCAATCCCTTTTACCCTTCCAGGGTTTTGCAGGCCGGAGATTAGGAGTTACCCATGTTCTTCATAGGCAGATCAGGCGACTCACCCGGTTTGCCATAAGTTTGTTTGAACAAGGTTCCCAGGGCTACAAAGGTCGGCGGCCACAGGCCAATAAAAATCCCAAGTTCCTTTTTACCCGAATAGAACAAAATCTGGGATAAGACAATTGAAACAAGGGTCAGGACAATTGTCACCAGGTCAATAATCGGGTTTGCTGCCTTGCTGTTAGTTTCCATAGATTCTTCCTTTCTAATCCATAAAAGCCGAGAATAACCGGGTCCTGGAAGTAACCGGCTTTAGTCACTCCAAACAGCGCTGCCAAGAAGCTGCAATTCCATGAGCTACCAGCTATGCTATTTCTCAGGTTCAATATTTGGCAAAATTCCGGCCAACATTCCTTTAAATTTAGCGTAAATGAGAAGGTTATAACTAAATATGTAGACATCATATCTAAAAGTAGTTTTGATTTACTTTTATCCTAATAAGATTTTCTTTTCAAGATATTTATTACAGGTACTACTGGCCCTGAATAACTTTCCTAATAAGCATTTTTGCCTATAAGTCCCTCACCCTGGTCTGCTATCATGTATCCCAGGGCCTATTGAATTATTTGTTGTATGTGCAGGATTACAGGTATTTTGAAAAACTTTGTGCTTTCACCAGGCTGGAAGAACCCGCAGGATTTTGCTTTTCGATTTCTCATTCTAAATCTCGGTCTCTTTTTGTTTGCCTATGGCTCGATCATGGTTGTCAAAGCAAACATCGGGTTTGTCTCATGGGACGTGTTTCATTGGGGCTTAAGCCTCCATACCCCGCTAACATTCGGACAGAGCAGCCAGGTAACCGGACTGGTAATAATTGGAATAGGCTTTTTTCTGGGAATCAAACCTGGCCTGGCTACGATCATGAATATGTTGATGATCGGTTTCTGGGCAGACCAACTCTTGAACTGGAACTGGGTACCGGCAGTTACTTCCTGGGGCCTTTGGGCACAGGTGCTGCTTCTGATAGGTGGCGCGCTGGTAATTGGGATGGGTTCAGGGCTATATATCAAAGCCGGGATGGGTTCAGGGCCGCGGGATGGATTTATGCTGGGACTTAGCCGGAAGACCGGCTGGCGAGTAGCGGTATGCCGGACGATTATCGAAATCAGTGTCTGCCTGGTCGGGTGGCTCCTCGGCGGGCCAATGGGCCTGGGAACCCTGTTTATCGCCTTTGCTCTTGGACCGTCGGTTGAACTGGGCTTCTGGACCTTCCGGGTAGAAGATCCCAGGAAAAAACCTTTACCCAAGGTTTCCGGAAGCTTGCCGGTATAACGGTATCCTGTATTACCCACGAAACGGGCCACCTTGCAAAAGGCTGGCCCGTTTTTACTTTAGATAGTGGGGCCAGGTAGAGGTATCTGGAATATCCGGCTGTGCGCCGGGCGGCACGATACAATTGGAAGCTTTACAGTAAGCGGTAAAGCCACTGGACAGCGTACCGTCCCGCAGGCCCAATCCTGCCCGGTAATAAGGCGTACAGGGTATAGCACTATTCCAGCATTGATCGCCCGTAGCCGGAAAATAAACGGTAATTTCCCGCACAACGCTAGATTTTAGCGCGACAACCTCCGGGCCATAAGGCACAGTAAGTACGTCCTGGAGCGGTCTTAAAACCAAAGTCAGGGCAAGAAACAGTACTTGCCAGGTTACCAGGCCCAGCAGGAAGGCCGGTTTAAGCCTGATTTTAGAGAGAAATGCCGGATTAATTTTCGCAACTGGCAAAATCAGTAAGATAAGTAAGGAAATAAGAAAGCCATAGCCAAACCGGAAGTCCGGCGCAGTCTGGAACCAGTAAATAACGCTTAAATACATCACAAGATACAGGTACCAGAAAGGTCTGTAACTGTTCAAAACAGTGGTTTTCCTGCTGTAGCTAAAGAGAAAACGCGCCAGGTGAAAAACGGTCAGGGCGACAAGACTAATAAGCAAAAACTTATTCAGCACAGATTGGTTGGTGAACCAGACTTGCGCCCACTCACCAAAAGGTAAACTAAGTACTTCAGCCTGGTCTCTGGCCGGAATCCTGGCCCAACTTTCTATCCAGTTCTTTTCACTAATAACTTCCGCCAGGGGGATTTTCCAATCGAAATTAAACAAGTCAAGTCCCGGAAAGGGATAGACCAGGTAACCCGAAAGAATAATATTTCGAACGAAATAGGGTAGTGACCAGAATGTTAAGCCTGAAACCAGGAGAAATAGCCTGGCGAAGCCTGGTTGGTAAGCTCTTAATAGAAAGTAAAAGGGCACAAACAAAATGGGTAAAGTAGAAAGCTTTCCCAGGACTAAAAAGATGGAAAGCACTAAAATTACCCAGGTTGTTAAATTGGACAATCCCCTTTCCCAATCCTCGACCGTATCCAGGGCCAGGACCAGAATTAGCGGGATTAGCAAAAGTGCCAGCAGGTCTGTGCCAGGGGAAGAAAGCTGCGAATAGGAATTACCAGCTATACCCAGGCCAATTAACCCAAAAAGAAGCAACCTTGCCAGGGTGCCAAGGAAAGACCTTGTGCCTGTTGTCTTAATAAACCCGGAGAGGAAAAAAGCCATAGTCAACAGGAAGCAAAAGCTGTTAAGGATACTTACCGGTGCCAGACCGGCATAAGCCGGGGAGAAAAAGGCCGAAGGTAAGAACCACAAAGAGTTAAAGGCTAAACGACCGTGAAGGTTGCCTAAACCGGGTACAACCGGGTACTGTTCCAGCCATTTTATAGCCTGGAGGTGATAAAGCCCGGAGTCATAATTTGTGGGTGCGTCGGTAGCGCGAATAAGGGTAATGCTAAAGGTCAGGAAGAAAAGTAAAAATACTGGCTTACTTATAGTGGAAAACCGGGCAAGATAGACTTGATTGGCCTGGCCTAGAAATCTAAAATTAGTAATAGTAAAAATACTGGCTAAAGCAACTACCGCCAGGTGTACGAAGGCCCCTATTCCGGTAAAGAAGGTAAAATATTGGAGGCCAAAAGAAATCAGGGCAAGACCTACCAGGCAGGTAAGCGGCAGAGCCGGAAATTGAAAATTAACCGGCTTCAAGCGCCAGGTTAAAAACCGGATACCCGCCAGTCCTGCCAGGTAAGATAAGACCAGCGCATAGACCCAGAGTAGTATAACGATTAACATGTTTCTCTCATAAAGTTATGTAAAGTTATTATGGCGAAAGGTCAATGTTGCAGACGGTTCAAAGTCCGGGATGCCAAAATTTACAGGCAAGAAAGTAAGGTAACAGGCCCCTTAGTATGCTAACATACGGAGGTTCAAATAATAAAGAGGTTGTGCAACGGGTAAAACTATTCTGGCCGGAACGGGTATGGGTTGACCTGCCGTAAGTACCCGGCACTCACTCGCTTACCGGGAGTTTATAAACCAGGGTGGGATGAGGCCGGAATGAACGCCAACCGGCCAGCCCTGAAGGCTTTTAACCGGCTTATGTGGCCGCTTTTCCATGAATTTTTCCGTGAAATATGGTAGATAGAAATTAGATGAACCCTCCTATAATGATAATGGGATGCACCAGTGACGCCGGTAAATCCTTTCTGGTGACTGCCCTGTGCCGCCATTTTGCCAACCGGGGTGTGAAGGTTGCGCCGTTTAAGGCCCAAAACATGAGCAATAACGCCGCGATAACACCGGACGGCCTGGAAATAGGCCGCGCCCAGTACCTGCAAGCCCAGGCGGCCCGAACAGTGCCCCAGGCCCGTATGAACCCGGTGCTGCTTAAGCCCAGCGCCGATACTTACAGCCAGGTGATTGTGCTTGGCCGCTATGATGCCGAAATCAGCCGAAAACCCTGGCTGGAACGCAAGCAGTTCCTGTGGCCGTCCGTCCGGGACTCGCTCCACAGCTTAATGGCTGATTACGACCAGATAGTGATCGAGGGAGCGGGCAGTCCGGCGGAAATTAACCTGCGGGACAGCGACATTGTAAATATGCGGGTCGCCCTGGAATGCCAGGCCGAAGTTTACCTGGTAGCCGATATTGACCGGGGCGGCGCGTTCGCCCATCTCCTGGGGACCTGGGCCTGCCTGGAACCGGCCGAACAGGCCCTAATCAAGGGCTTTGTGTTGAACAAGTTCCGGGGTGACCCTACCCTGCTGGGCAACGCGACCGCCTGGTTGCAGGAGAAAACCGGCATCCCCACGGTCAGCCTGCTGCCCTACACCCGCCACGCCCTGCCGGAAGAAGACTCGTTTTTCCACCGGGCGAATTTCCGGCCGGGCGAGATTAACCTGGCTTTAGTGGTTTACCCCTATGCCAGCAACCTGGATGAATTTGACCCTTTGTTCCATCAACCGGGGGTGAACCTGGTCCCGGTCAGAGATTTCGAGCGCCTGGACCGTTTTCAGGCCGTTATTTTACCGGGCAGCAAGAATACCGCCGAAAGCTTGCGTTACCTGCAAGCCACCGGACTGGCCGGAGAAATCAAAAAGGCCGCCGCGAGTGGCACTGAAATCCTGGGTATTTGCGGTGGGTTACAAATGCTGGGCCACTTTATCGCCGACCCCGCAAACCTTGAGAGCGGTAATATTGCAGGTCTGGGTTTATTAGACGTAACGACCGAACTAATGCCGGAGAAGAATACCCGCCAGCGCGAGTTAAACTGGCAAAATAAACGGCTGCGCGGATATGAGATTCACCATGGAAAGACCCTGGCCGGGCCGGGTGCCGGACCCTTCCTGCCGGAGGATTTAGGCTGGCAGCAGGACCACCTGAGCGGCGCCTATTTACACGGGCTGTTTGAAAATGGCGATTTCATGGAGTATTTTTTAAGCAGGCTGGGCTGGCAGGGCCAGCCGGTCGCAGGGTGGTGGCCGGAAGTAGTGGACCGGCATATTGAAAATGTGGCAAGCCTGATACCGGCTTCCGGCTGGCAAATCTAGAAGAAAACTAACCTGGCAGGATAGATAATTGAGTAATCGAAAAGAACGGCTGGCGGTCCTGGCGGCCGCGCTGGCCTTTGATCAAATAGGCGAACCACCCGCGCCGTACCACCCGGTAGTCTGGTACGGCAAGTTAATCAGGCGCCTGGAAAATACAGCGCCCTCCGGTAAAGCCGCCCAGCTATTTTATGGCGCGGCAATGCTGGTAACAGCAACCCCTTGTGGGGTTTTACCGGCACTGGGCCTGCATAAACTGGTCAGGTGGGGCCAAGATAGCGAGAGACATACCGGACCGGTCAGGCTGGCCGCTACTCTGTCCGAAGGAGCCTTGCTTAAACCCTTTTTCGCCTTGCGAATGCTGGTCAGGGCCGGGCAGGATGTACGGTTACGGCTGGAAGAACAGGATTTACCCGGCGCCAGGGAAGCCCTTAAAAGCCTGGTCAGCCGGGACCGCTCCGGACTTAGCGCCGGACTGGTTGCGGCGGCGGCGGTCGAGTCCCTGGCCGAAAATCTAAGCGACTCGGTTGTAGCGCCTCTTTTTTATTACACGCTGCTGGGGCTGCCGGGCGCGGCGGCATACCGGCTGTATAACACTTTCGACTCGATGATCGGCTACCGGGGTAAGTACGAATACCTGGGCAAAGCGGCGGCCCGCCTGGACGACCTTCTCAACCTTATTCCGGCCCGGCTGACCGCGTTGTTAATCATCGGGCTGGCCCCCTTTTACGGTGGCGATATGAAGTGCGCCTGGCGGACCTGGCGGACGGACGCCGGTAAAACCGCCAGCCCAAACGCCGGGCACCCGATGGCCGCCGCAGCAGGCGCGCTACGGGTCCAACTGGAAAAGACCGGCCATTACAGCCTGGGCCAACCACTCGAACCGATAACCCCGGTAGTAATGAAAAAAGCTGAAAGAATGGTCTGGCTGGTCGGTTTTTGCGCAGCCGGGCTAGTTGTCCTGGGCGGTGGCAGGAGCAGAAAGTGCAAAACCAATGGGAAATAAAAGCGTGGTCCACGGGGCGCTGGATTTTTCCGAACTGGAAAAGCTGGGCCTGGCCCCGGCCGAAATTATCGACTTTAGCGTAAACTCCAATCCCTACGGTCCCTCGCCGCTGGCAAGAGCGGCCCTGATAACGATCAATATCGAGCGCTACCCGGACCGCGAGTGCCTGGACCTGCGCCGGGCCATTCTTACTTATGATATACCGGACGCCGCTTTGAGCTTAAACGAGATACTCTGCGGTAACGGTACGGCCGAACTAATCTGGGCAACCGCCCGGGCCTTTTTAAGGCCAGGCAGCAAAGCGGCGATTGTAGGGCCTACTTTTGGCGAATATCGCCAGGCCAGCCAGGTGGCCGGGGCCAGGGTGGTGGAATTCCGGTCCCAGGCCAGCGCACAATTTAGACCGGACCTGACAGCCCTCTTAAACTGGCTGGAAGAAGAGGCACCGGACCTGCTCTGGTTCTGCAACCCGAATAACCCGACCGGCTATATTTTGCCGGAACCGCAACTGCGCCGGTTAGAAGCATTTTGCCGGGTAAACCGGATAACACTGGTCCTGGACGAAGCCTACCAGCGCTTTGTCGTGGGAAATTCGCCATTTTCCGGACTAGATTTTATTGCCGAGGAAGACCCGGCCGGTCTGGTGGTCTTGCGTTCCCTGACCAAAGATTATGCCCTGGCCGGTTTACGATTGGGATATGCCGCTTCAAACGCCCCGGCCCTGGTTTTAATCGCCAGTCAACTGCCTTCCTGGAACGTGAGCGCCCCGGCCCAGGTCGTTGGCGCGGCCGCCCTACAGGACCAGGCCTATTTACACCGGACGCTAGCCGCCCTGAAAGCCGAGCGAGCGGAATTCTTTACCGCTATAGAAAGGGCTGGCCTGGAATTTATTCCGTCTGATACCCATTACGGCCTGGTAAAGGTGGGAGATGCCAGGGAAACCCGGCGAAGACTTTTAGAGGAAAAACTGCTGGTGCGGGACTGCACCTCATTTGGCCTACCGGGTTATATAAGGGTGGCTACCCGGCCCCGGGCGGAGTGGGAACGACTGGTGAAAGCCCTTAAAAGGGTTATTTTGCCGGTGCAGCCCAGTTGAGCAGGTCGGTTTTATGGTCCAGGCGAATTTAAGAGCAAAATTTAATGATTATAATGATTATAAGGTATTGAAATTTTCTTTTTTGTTCATGATATAATAAATTTTATCTCACAGGAGAGATTAGAATTAGCTAAGCCTTTTTTAGGGTTTAGTTGTCATTTACGGCTACAGGCATGGAAAATTTAGTCTGACAATAAGTTCTGTCAGAAAAGGAGCATTTTATGCGCTATGCGAAACGGTTAGCAGTATTAACCGTCATGTCACTGATGTTAACGCTTTTAGCTGCTTGCGGTGACAATACCAGTACTACGGCCCCAGCCGCCCCCGCTGCTACGACGGCTGCCGCTACTACCGCCGCTACTACCAGCGCTGCGACAACTGCCGCTTCCGCTACTACCGCTGCTGCCACCGCCGCCGCTGCTACTACCGCCGCTTCCGCTACTACCGCCGCTGCGACTACCGCCGCCGCGACTACCCCGAGCGGAACTGTGGTTGGCGCGGCTGCCGGGCTGGTTATTCCGGCCGGAGCCGGCACCGAAGCTGAGCAAAAGAATCTGGTGATGGCCCTTGTACCGTCCCGCCAGAGTGACGTCATTCAGACTCAGGCCGATAAAATCGCCAACTTCATAAGCACCGAAACCGGCTACATTGTCAAAGCCGTTGTCGTACAGAACTACGCCGCGGTCGGCGAAGGTATGGGCGCGAAAAACATTGATATTGGCTGGGTTGGCCCGCTGGATTATGTTATCTCCAACAAGAAATTTGGAGTATACCCGATCACCGGTTCCGTCCGCCGCAACACCCTGGGTTACAAAGCTTTCGTAGTTGCCCGGACCGACAGCGGCATTAAAACGCTGGCCGACCTCAAAGGCAAGACCGTTTGTTTAGGTGACGCCATTTCGGCTTCCAGCAACCTCTACCCGAGTGGTGCCCTGGCTGCCGCCGGTCTTAAAGCAGGCTCCGACTACACCGTCCGCAACATTAGCAACCAGAGCGCGATTGCTATCGCCGTTCAGGAAAAAGGTTGTGATGCCGGTGCTTTCTACGATGATGCCCGCACCAACAAGGAAGTAACTGACAAGTATCCGAATGTCTTGAAAGATACCCAGATCATTTACACCACCGAGTTGATCCCGGCCGACCCGCAGATCGTCCGCAAAGACCTGAACGCCGCTCAGGTAAAGAAAATTTACGATGCTATGATCAAGCTTTCGAACGATCCCAATGGCAAACAGTACCTCAAAGACCTGTTTACCATTGACGGCCTGGCATCCGTTAACGATGCTTCTTACGAAGGATTGCGTAAAGTAATCCAGACCGTAAAACCGGACCTGCTCAACGTATAAAAATGTAAAGCGAAGAGTGAAAAGTGGAAACCTGGCTTTTCACTCTTTTCTTATAATTACAGAGGTAATTCACTAATAATGAGTTCTGGAGCTATAGAAACGGGCGCGACCCAGATAGAGGTCCGGCAGCTCAGTAAAGTTTACCCTAACGGCTTGCGGGCGCTGGATAATGTTAACGTAGACATTAAAAAAGGTGAGTTCGTGGCAATCATCGGTTCTTCCGGGGCGGGTAAATCTACTTTTATTCGTTCGATTAACCGGCTGGTGCAGCCTACCTCTGGCACTATAAAAATCAATGGGGAAATAGTTACTGGCAACGACTTAAGACACTTACGCCGGGATGTGGCAATGATCTTCCAGCAGTTTAACCTGGTCAAACGGTTGACCGTACTGCGCAACGTCCTGATGGGCCGGTTGGGTTACAAAAACGGTCTTGGCCTGATTTATCCTATTTTTAACAGCAAAGATGTCGACCTGGCCCTGGCCAGTCTACAACGCCTGGGTATCGCCGAGAAAGCTTATATCCGGGCCGACCAGTTATCGGGCGGGCAGCAGCAGCGCGTCGCTATCGCCAGGGCCCTGACCCAGGAACCAAGCATAATGCTGGCCGATGAGCCGGTCGCCAGCCTAGACCCGGAAACCTCTATTGTTGTGCTGGATATATTAAAGCGCATCAACAGGGAAGACGGCATAACTACCGTGGTCAACTTGCACCAGTTAGACCTGGCTAAAGAATACGCTGACCGGGTAATTGGGTTTAAAGGCGGCAAGCTGGTATTCGAGGGCACCCCCGATCAAGTAACACGAGAGGTCTATGAAAAAGTATATCGGTAACGAGGATCCGGTTTCACATGAGCTTGAAACCATCGAAAAAAGAAAACTCGAAACCCCTGAAGCTGAACCGCCAATGCCAACCGTACCCCCTTATGACCCGCCGGTAGGGTTGATGAACCAGTTCCGCCGCAAGTGGCAAGAGGCCGGAAAACCAAAATACCGCAACCCGGTTGTCGCAGCGGTCTTGCAGGTGGTGCCGGGCCTTGGCTACGTCTATATGTGGCGCATGGCCTTCGCAGCTTTAACCGCTTTTCTATTCCTGCTAGCCTATGTGATCCTGGGGCTGCGCATTTTGCAGTATAAACCGGAAGTCAATGCCCGCCTGGCTACTCCTGTTAACCCCAATCCGGAGCCGGATTTGTGGAACTGGAGCCTTCTGACCCCGGAGTCGATCACCCTGTTATGGGTCGCACTGGCTTTGCTGGCAATCAACCTGGGTTTTAGGACTTATCACCAGGCCAGGTTAAACAACCTGAATCTGCAGGTGAAATCCCTGGCGGAAATTCGCAAAGCCCGGGGAACATTCATCCAGAGAGTACTTACCTTTAACTACCTGGCCCTGATTATATTTGTATTCGGGATATTACAGGTCGCCAAGGATAGCGACTTTGACCTAGGCCGCCTGATTTCAAAATTAGATAATATTAAAAGATATGTCGGAGAGTTATTGAACCCGAACTGGAACGCCCTCTTTACTGAAAAGGGTATTATGTTCCGGGCGCGTGAGACGGTAGAAATATCGATCATAGGCACGCTGGCGGGTGCGGTAGTTGCTTTACTTATCAGCTTCCTGGCCGCGCGCAACCTGATGGGCCGCAACCCGATCACGAACGTAGCCTACTATATTGTAAGAATTATCCTGAGTATTCAGCGGTCAATTCCGACGCTTTTCCTGGCAATTGTCTTCGTAGTGAGCGTAGGCGTCGGGCCTTTCCCGGCGGTATTGGCCCTGACAATCTTTTCGGCCGGTCTGATGACCAAGTTGTTCAGCGAAGCCATTGAGGCGATTGACTGGGGGCAGGTGGAAGCAATTTCGGCTGCCGGTGGTGGCCCGGTCCATGTGGTCCTTTTTGCGGTTATTCCCCAGGTGCTACCCTATTACATTTCGCACATACTGTATAGCTGGGAAGTAAATATTCACAGCGCTTCCGTTCTGGGTCTGGTAGGCGCGGGCGGTATCGGCCAGTACGTGCAGGATGCCATTAACACTTATAAATATGCCGACATCGGTATGGCTTTGTTTATAGTTATTGTTATAACGATGGCGATTGACTTTACCAGCGCCTATATCAGGGCTAAAATTCTCTAGGGCATTCCCTTTTATCAATTACGCTTTAGAGGTAAATTTGAGAAAAGAGGCCGGCCTAGCGTATTGCTAGACCGGCCTCTTTTTTGCCAGGGACAGGCTAAATTAAGCGACCGGCTCTAACTGGGAAGTGCAAAAGGCGCAGCGGGAAGCGGCCCTGGAAATCTTGCTGGTGCAGTAGGGACACTCGCGGGTTTCCTCCGGCGCGGGCGCAACTTCAGGCTTGAAGCGCGCCATTAATTTGTTGACCGGCAGCACCACAAAAAAGTAGATGACGGCGGCAATTATCAGGAAACTGATCAAGGTATTGAGAAAGTCGCCAATCAAAAATTTTGAGTTGTTGATGGTGAAATAAATACCGCTAAAGTCGGGTTGGCCGCCAATGGCCGCGATTAAAGGTGTAATCAAATCCTTTACGAAAGCGTTTACAATTGCGCCAAAGGCCGCCCCGATTACTACCGCTACGGCCAGGTCTACTACATTCCCACGCAAGATGAAATCTCTGAATCCTCGCATTTGTATATCTCCTTACAAAAAGGACCGGCCATCAACCGGAACTATAGTCCAGGCCAGAATACTTGAACCAACCTAAAGCTAAGCCGGTTAATACGGTCCCATAATTAAAAAACTTGCTTTACGGTTTTGCCATAGTCCAGGGTTCAACTATGAATTTTGGATGGGAAAAACGCGGAAGTTATTACGCACCAGGATAATTTGATTATACACAAGGTCGAGTTATCATACAATAAAACCAAAATTTATTTAGAAATGGATTCTAACGAATTTGTAATAAATATCACATTCTTGTGCTTCCGATTATTGATAATTCCTTAACTAATGGTATAATGCACTAGAACACAACTAACAGCTCAGTACTACCAGATATGTGCGTCTGGTTAGAGTTTTGCAAAAAATAGCGCCGTGGGCAACTATACCGGGCCGAAAAGCCTTAAAGTCTTGGATTTAGACTGGCGGCTTTTTCATGTGAGCTTAAAAGGCTAGAGCAGGATAAATATTCGGATGGCAGAAGTAGAATACGTAAACTTAAGCATTAATGGGCAAGCAATCCAGGGGCGCAAGGGTCAGACTATCTGGCAAGCGGCTAAAGATGCCGGAATTTTTATTCCCATCTACTGCTATCACCCCAAGATGCCGCCTTTAGGGGCGTGCCGGATTTGTCTGGTGGAAGTCGAAAAAACCCCCAAGCCCCAGGCTGCCTGTACCACGGCTATCGCCGAAGGTATGGTCGTCCGCACCGAGAGCATCATAGCCGAAAAAGCGCGTGGCGGCGTAATGGAATTTTTGCTGATAAATCACCCGCTGGATTGCCCGATCTGTGACAAGGGCGGCGAATGTGATTTGCAGAACTACGCCGTTGATTTCGGCCAGTCCACCGGCCGTTTCCAGGAAGAAAAGCGCCACCTGGGCAAAGCCCTGGAACTTGGTCCGACGATTGCCCTGGACCGCGAACGCTGCATTATGTGCCAGCGCTGCGTCCGGTTTGGCAGTGAAATCGTCCAGGACGAAGGTCTGATTATCCTGGAACGTGGAGCCGAGTCCGAAATCGGGACTTTCCCAGGCAAGCCCTACATTTCGCAGTTCTCGGGCAACGTTACTGAAATCTGCCCGGTCGGGGCGTTAACCAGCCGGACCTATCGTTTCAAAGCCCGCCCCTGGGAACTCAAACATACCCCTAGCGTCTGCACCCACTGTTCGGTCGGCTGTAATATTGAAGTTGATACCCGGTTGGGCCGGGAAGTCGTCCGCTTCATGAGCCGCACCAACGATGCCGTAGATGACGGCTGGTTGTGCGACAAAGGTCGCTACGGTTACGGCTTTATCCAGAGCGAACAGCGCCTGCGCACTCCGCTCATCCGCAAGGGTGCCAGCCTGGTACCGGCTACCTGGGCCGAAGCTTTCGACTTTATTATCACTCGCTTGAATGAAATCAAGGGCCAATACGGCTCGCAGGCCATCGGCGGTATCGCCGGGACCCACTCCACCAACGAAGAGTTGTACCTGTTCCAGAAACTGCTTCGCGGGTTGGTTGGCACTAATAACATTGACCACAAACACGGCTCGTTCGGCTCGGTGCCGGGAGCAGCTATACCGGCCATCCATACCGCTACGATTGAAGGGCTGGAAACGGCCAAACTGATCGTACTGGTTGGTGCCAATCCCAGCGCTCGCCAGCCGATTGTCGAACTGCGCATCAAGAAAGCCCTCAAAGCCGGGGCGAAACTGGCGATTATTGGCCCATCCATCAAGGCCCTGGACCGCTTTGCGGCGGTGCGGTTGCCGGTAGCCCTGGGCCAGGTAGAGGCAGCCTTACACGCCAGCCTGGCCCTGCTGAGTAAAAATGGTACGGCTAAAGGTCTGCAAAGCGAAGCGCTTAAAAACAGCCTGAACGAAGCTTATAATAGCTACGATGCCGGGACCGGCCTGAGCGCCGAAGTCCAGACCCTGGTAGGACTGTTGGAAGGGGCCGAAAGAGTCACTTTCCTGTACGATGAGTTGACCCCGGATGTTAAAGGCAACCAGGACCTGGTAGCAACCCTGGCCCGGTTGGCCCTGGCTACCGGCCAGTTAGGTCTGCCTGGCGTCGGTATCGGCCGGTTAGTCGAAGATAACAACTCCTGGGGTGCCCTGGATATGGGTATCACACCTGCCTTCGGACCGGGCTACAGCCAGACCACGGCTGGCCTCAGCTACGCTGAAATGCTGGGCGCCAACGGCCAGACTCCTTTAAAAGCGCTGCTGGTACTGGGGGCAAACCCGGTCAGCCACTTACAGGAACTGGGCCTGAGCGGCGATGCGATTACCAACCTGGAACTGCTGGTAGTGCAAGAGCTGTTTATGAGTGAGACAGCCGAACGGGCCCATGTTGTGCTGCCTTCGGCCTCTTTTGCCGAAAAAGACGGTACATTTACCAATACCGAAGGCCGCGTCCAGCAAATCGCCGCCGCTATTCAACCGCTCCAGGGCACTGCCCCGGACGCCGCTATTCTGCTGGAACTGGCTGGCCGGTTGGGAGCCGATGTAAAGACGCGCAATTCGCAAGGACTTTTCGAAGAAATTGCCCGTACCACCCAGCTCTATAAGGGTCTTAGTTTCAACAATTTGGGCCAGGAAGGAATGCTCCGCCCGCTGGAGCGCGAGGCGCAGGCCGAAAACCTGCAAATCCCCGACTGGTTACAAAATGCAACCCGGCCCCAGCCGGAAGTCTTAATTGGTACTGCTAACGCCGAGCTAGAGCAGGCTCTGGAAGCTTCGGGCAAAGCCCAATCCTAGGATAAGCGAGGATAAGGAACCGCTAATGCAGTGGACTGATGTTCTAAGTTTTGTAATAAAGGCCCTGATACTTGCATCCGCCCTGGGTGGATTGGGCCTTTACTCAAGTTTATTTGAGCGCAAACTGGTAGGCCGTTTTCAAAACCGTTACGGCCCTAACCGGGTCGGACCGGGTGGCTATTTACAACCGATAGCCGACGCGGTTAAATTGCTCTTCAAAGAGTCAATCAAACCTACCGAAGCCAAAAACCCGGTTTATAACCTGGCCCCGATCCTCGCCCTGACGATTGCCATGTGCGCCTTCGCGGTTATTCCGCTCGGCCCGGACAATCTTAATATTTTTGGGGCTAAGTTCTTCATCGCCGATGTGAATATCGGTATCCTGTACATCCTGGCGGTTTCTTCGCTGGGTGTGTATGCGATTACCCTGGCCGGGTGGAGCAGCGGCAACAAGTATTCGCTGCTGGGCGCTATCCGGGCTTCGGCTCAGATTATTTCCTACGAACTGGCGCTGGGTCTCTCGCTTTTGAGCGTAATCGTGCTGTCGAGTTCGCTGCGGATGCAGGATATAGTCCAGGCCCAACATACCATCTGGTTCATTATCCCGGCTTTTATCTCGTTTGTGGTCTATTGTACCGCTGCGGTGGCTGAAACCAACCGGGCGCCTTTTGACCTGGCAGAAGCCGAGCAAGAGTTGGTAGCAGGTTACCTGACCGAATACAGCGGGATGAGCTGGGCCCTCTTTTTCGCCGCCGAGTACATCAATATGATTACGGTTGCCAGCATTGCCACAACTATGTTCCTGGGCGGCTACCAGCCGTTGATTGACCTGGGATTAGGTTGGGACTGGGCTGCACCGATCTGGTTCGCGTTAAAAGTTAGCCTGCTTATGTTCGGCTTTGTCTGGCTGCGGGCAACTCTACCGCGCCTCAAGTACAACCGCCTGATGCACTTTGGCTGGAAAGTACTTATTCCCCTGGCAATGGTCAACCTGATTATTATCAGCGTTATTGTTGCAGTGGTATCGTAAAAACGTCGGCTTGTAGCTACACTCTACTTGCTTGCAGTCAGGCCCCACAGGTTAAGCAATCTCCCCTTGATTAAAGGGGAGAAAAGTTCTGAAGTAAGGATTAAGATGGCAAATCCGTTAAAGTTGACCGCTGACTCGCTTAAGGGCATGGGAATTACCCTTAAAAACTTTTTCCGCAAGCCGGTTACGGTCCAGTATCCCGAACAGGTACGGGCCCTCTCGGCTCGCACCAGGGGACGACACGCTCTGCACCGTTACGATAACGGTCTGGAACGTTGTATCGCCTGTATGTTATGCAGCGGCACCTGTCCGGCCGACGCGATTTATATCGAACCGGCCGAAAATGACCCGGCCAAGCCTAATTCTCCGGGCGAACGCTTCGCGAAAGTATTCCAGGTTGATATGCTGCGCTGCATTTTCTGCGGCTATTGCCAGGCGGCTTGCCCGACCGGCGCAATTACGCTGGAGAACAATACCGCCCTGGCAACCTATACCCGGACTTCGATGTTGTACAACAAGCAAGACTTGCTGGAACCGGTTGGCACCGCCACCCGTGGTTCGGCTCTGGCCTGGGAACCGGCTCCGCCAGCGGAAGCAAAACCGCGTATCCCGGAGTTCAAAGGTGTTTTTGACGGCTGGGAAACTACCGCTGGCGCAGTTGGCCGGGGTAACCTGCCCCTGGTAGTCAAAGAACCCGGTCATCCGCAACCTTTAAGAAAAGCGGCTCCGGTAATCCCGCCGGGCGAAAATAACCCCAAAGCGTTGCCGGGCACTCCCGGTACCCAAGGGGCTAATGAGGAGGAAAGGGCCTGATGGTCGAGCAGGTCGTATTAATTGTAGCCGGGGCATTAGCCCTGGTTTCAGCCCTGGGCGTGGTCATTATGCCAAACGCCGTCTACAGCGCCCTGATGCTGCTGTTGAACCTGGTCAGCCTGGCAACGCTGTTTTTGATGCTGCACGCGCAATTTATGTTCGCGGCCCAGCTGGTAGTTTACGCCGGGGCAATCCTGGTACTTTTCCTGTTTGTCGTAACCCTGCTCAACCCGCAGGGTGAAAACATTTTGCGGGATAAGCGCCGCCTGCAACAGGCCGGTACGATAAGCATGGGCCTGTTTATGGGCTGCTTGCTGGTCGGCGCCCTGCTGTATGCCTTCACGAACGGCAATCAGCCGGTCCTGGCGGCCAGTGTAACCAGCCCGAATAGCACTTACGGCACAGTAGAAGATTTTGGTAAGGCCCTGTTCACCCAGTTCCTGCTGCCGTTTGAACTGACCTCTTTATTGTTACTGGTCGCCCTGATTGGCGCGGTTGTACTGGGGAAGAGGAAATAATGAGCAGTATAACTATAGCTATGGTGGTAAGCGCCCTGGTCTTTACGATTGGAGCCTGTGGCGTACTTTTACGGCGTAACCCGCTGGTGCAGTTCATGTCCATCGAACTGATGCTGAACGCGGTCAACCTGGCTTTTATTAGCTTTGGCGGTGCTAACGGCAGCGCCGAGGGCCAGGTCTTTGTGCTTATGGTCCTGACGGTTGCCGCCGCTGAAGCGGTAATTGGTCTCGGCATTATCGTGGCGATGTTCCGCCGCCGCCGCCGGATGGACGTAGACGACATCAAGGTAATGGAAGGCTAGTATTTAACCTTCCGCTCCTTTTTATTACATGGCAAAACAAGTTTTGTAATAAAGACTCATTTTTGAAGGATACATATGACCGGAGAAGAACGGGCCCAAAAAATTGCGTCTTACGGAACCGCCTACAACTTCCTGGTTGAAGAGCTTAAAAAGTTTCCCCCGGAGATGTGGAATTTCAAGTCCGAACTGAATCCGTGGAGTATTCACGACATTATCATTCACATTACCGATAGCGAAGCTAATAGCTATGTTCGCTGCCGGAGGTTTATCGCAGAACCGGGCAAAGAAGTGCTGGCATACGATGAGAACCGGTGGGTAACGGCCCTGAATTACCCCGCTCAAAGCACCGAAGATGCCCTGGAACTTTTCAAGTTGCTGCGCCGCTGTTCTTACAACCTGATTAAACCGCTGCCTGATGCTGTCTGGTCGAACGAAGTTTACCACCCGGAAAACGGCACGATGACCTTCGACGATTGGTTGGATACCTACAACCGGCACGTTCCCGATCATGTCCAGCAAATGCAAGCGACCTATGACGAATGGGTTAAACAGGGTTTGTAATTCAGATAGATTTTATTTGTTTAGGAGGAAGGCTGCGTGCCTGAAGCAATTGGTCTGGTAGTTCTTTTACCCCTGTTGGGGTTTCTTGCCATAGCGCTGTTCGGACCCCGCATGAGCCAGCGGGGCGCGGCTTACCTGGCCAGCGGAGCAGTTGGTCTGGCTTTCCTGGCCGCAGTAGTGACCGCGCTGACACCGCTCATTTCCAGTAGCAACTGGGGCTCTTACGGGCTTTACAAGTACGACTGGACCCTGTCCGGCAGCTGGAAAGTTACTTTTGGCCTGGCCGCCGACCCGCTCTCGGTCATTATGGCCCTGGTAGTGACCGGCGTGGGCTTTTTGATCCATGTCTATTCCATCGGTTACATGACCGAACTGGGCGAAGACGGGAAGAGGCACTACGAAAAAGATTATCGCCGGTTCTTTGCCTATCTGAACCTGTTCGTCTTCGCGATGTTGCTGCTGATAACCGCCGATAATTTTATCTGGCTGCTGGTCGGCTGGGGTAATGTCGGGTTGTCCTCGTTTTTGCTAATCGGTTTTTACAAGAACAAACCAAGCGCCGTAGCGGCCGCCCGCAAAGCCTTCGTGATGAACACGATTGGCGATGTAGGCTTGCTGCTGGGTATGTTCGTGGTTATCGCCAACACCGGCTCGGCCAGCTTTAGCCAGGCCCTGAACAGCCCTAACCTGGGTGGTGGGGAGTGGCGCGAATGGGCCGCTATGCTGCTGTTAATAGCGGCGGTAGCGAAATCCGCCCAGTTCCCGCTCCAGACCTGGCTGCCGGACGCGATGGAAGGCCCCACGCCGGTTTCAGCCCTGATCCACGCCGCGACGATGGTTACCGCCGGAGTGTACCTGATTGTGCGCTGTCACCCGCTTTTCGGCGAGTCAACGGTTGCCACAATAGTTGTCCCAATTATCGGTGCATTTACGGCCTTTTACGCCGCGACCTGCGCCCTGGTGCAGACCGACCTGAAACGCGTGTTGGCCTACTCGACTATGAGCCAGCTCGGCTACATGTTTATGGCAGCCGGGGTCGGCGCTTACGAAGCAGCCATGTTCCACCTGGTCGCCCACGCCTTCTTCAAAGCACTGCTCTTCCTCTCCGCCGGTTCGATTATTCACTCGCTGGGTGGCGAACAGGATATGCGCAATATGGGCGGGCTGCGCAAGAACCCGGCCACCCGCACTGCCTGGATTGGTTTTACCATTGGCGCATTGGCCTTGAGCGGCATCCCGCCGTTTGCCGGGTTCTTCAGTAAAGAAGCCATCCTGGGTAGTTTCCCGCTCTTCGGACAGGTTACGCACCATTACAACCCGATTGGGCTGGAACCGATGTATCTTTCGGTTATCGGCTGGGTTGGCCTGCTGACGGCTTTTATGACCGCCTTCTATATGTTCCGGGCCTATATGCTGGTATTTGAAGGGCCGGAAACCCGGCTTCACCCGCATAGCAACCCGGGCAGTATGAATTTCGTGCTGGTAGTCCTGAGCTTCTTCTCGGTGGTAGGTGGTTTCCTGGCAATGCCGGGCCTGTGGAACTTATTACACAACTGGTTCCAGCCGCTGCTGAAGACATTCCACCGGGGCGATGAAGAACTCTGGTTCCCTATTCAGACCGAACGTTTGGAAGTAGTTGAATTAGCCCTGGGGGTTGGCGCAGGCGTGGCCGGTATCGTTCTGGCGGTGGGCCTGTACAGCCTGACCCGCCAGCGGAGCGCCGACAATTTACAGCCTACCCTGACTTCGCACACCGAAGAACAGGTCCGGGCCGAGGAAGCGTCCAGCCACAGTCGCCAGGGTGCGCCTATCTTTACACCTAGAGCGCTGGACGAGGCTGAAATTCGCCGGGTAATTGCCGGGCGAGACCTGTCGCCTACCCGGCCCGAAGCTTCCGGTGACCAGCCCAGGCTGCGTCCGGTGCTTAAAAAGCGCCTGAACCCGGTTAAGCTGGGACGCCAGGGACTCACCGGCTTCCTGCTTTA
The DNA here is from genome assembly GCA_028287745.1 of Chloroflexota bacterium. Lineage (GTDB taxonomy): Bacteria > Chloroflexota > Chloroflexia > Chloroheliales > Chloroheliaceae > 54-19. The sequence continues at coordinate 79,711 of JAQBPB010000115.1, read as the reverse complement.
CGGTTGGGGCTTTGACCTGCTCTACAACCTGCTGTTTGCCTGGCCCGGTAATTTAACCGCCAAGTTCATAGCGCGTTTCGTGGAACCGGAGACGGAAAAAGCGGTTGATTACGGTTTAGGTGGCGCAGCCTGGGAAGGCAGCAAAGCTTCCCGCAAGACCGAAACCGGCCTGGCCCGCAACTATGCTTTAGGAATTCTATTCGGTACTGTGGCCCTGCTGATCTATGTTGCCGTTCAAACGGTGCAGCGATAATCAATAACAAGTGATAAGCTAATAAAAAATGACATTTAGCGATTTTCCTTTAATATCAATCCTGATCTTCCTGCCCTTTGTGGCGGCCACCTTCCTGGTGACAGCTTCCCGGCTTAATATCCGAGCGCTTTACTGGCTTTCGGTGCTGGTGGCAGTAGTTAACCTGGTCCTGGCCTTTGTGCTGCTCAGCCCTTTCCTGGGTACCAGCACTACGGGCTACAAATGGGGCGAACAGCTTACCTGGGTCAAAGAAATCGGCTTGCGTTACCAGGTAGGCGTAGATAGCATCAGCGCCTGGTTGATCGTCCTGACGGCCTTCCTGGGCCTGGTGGCGGTCTTCGCGGGTGGTGGTGTGGCCGAGAGACCGCGCTACTTCTGGGCGGCCCTGTTCGGCCTGCAAGGCGGGATTATCGGGGTTTTCGCCTCGACCAATTTGCTGCTTTTCTACGTCTTCTGGGAAGTAATGCTTATTCCGGCCTACTTCCTGATTAGCAGCTGGGGCGAAACCAATTTCCGGGTCCGGGCCGCCATCCGGTTCGTGCTATTTACCCTGGCCGGTAGCCTCTTTATGCTGGTGGGTATTTTGTTCCTGGCCTTCGTTACTACGCCGAACGGCGTAGAATTCTCGCTGGATTACCTGCAAGTGCAGAAGAACATTCAGAACCTTTCAGTCGAGACTCAGAACTGGCTGTTCCTGGCCTTCGCGGCAGCTTTTATCGTCAAAGTACCTTTGATCCCGTTCCACAGCTGGCTGCCGGACGCTTATGCCGAAACACCCGCCCCGGCCCTGGCCCTGATTGCCGGTGCGATGTCCAAGACCGGTGCTTACGGGTTCCTGCGCTTTGGCATCTTTCTGTTTCCCGGTGCGGCCCAGGAGTTTGCACCCTGGTTCTCCGGCCTGGCCCTGGCAAGCATTATCTACGGCGCCTTAGCCGCCCTGGGCGAACGTGACATCAAGCGGATACTGGCCTATAGCAGTCTTTCGCATATGGGCTTTATCGTGCTGGGCATCTTCGCGATTAACACCCAGGGTGTCAACGGCGCGGTTCTCCAGATGATCAATCACGGTTTAGTTACTCCGGCCCTGTTCCTGGCGGCGGCGGCGCTTTACACCCGCACCGGCACCAACAGGCTGGAACTACTGGGCGGTATACAGAACCGCTGGCCGCGCCTGGCCGCAGTGTTCCTGGTGCTGGGCCTGGCCTCGCTCGGTCTGCCCGGCCTTAACCAGTTCGCCGGAGAATTCCTGATTATTGGCGGCGCTTTCCTGGCTTCACCGATTTACGCCGCGATTGCCGTAGTGGGGGTGGTACTCGCCGCCTGGTATATTATGCGGCTCTTCCAGACCGCCTGGCACGGCCCGCAACCGGACCTGACCCAGATTAACGAGGGTGCAACCGATATGCGCCGGGCCGAGTATGTACTCTTCGTGCCGCTGGTATTATTGATTGTGCTGCTGGGAGTGGCCCCTTCGCTCGTTACCGGAGTGTTAGATCCGACTGTAAATGAATGGCTGCGCCAGACCGCTCAGCTTGTTCTTGGCCGCTAACGAGAAGTATTAAGTGTGGAGATAACCTTGATTAGTTCAATTCTGGCCCAGGTAACAATAACTCAGGCTGACCTGGATAAACTGGGCAAAGTAGAGTGGGGTGCGCTCTGGCCCGCCTGGCTGGCCGGGGGCGGTGTTTTAATCGTACTGCTGGCTGACCTGGTGCTGCCCAAGACCCAGCGCTGGCTGCTTTCCTGGGTTTCTTTTGTCCTACTGGCCCTGGCGGCGGCAAGTAGCTTCTGGATGGATATGCCCAGAACGGGGTCCAACGCAACCGTCTTTCAGAACATGATTGCGGCCGATGAGATGAGCCGCTTCCTGGCCATTATCGTGCTGGGAGTGGCGGCCCTGATAGTGCTGGCTTCGCCGGACTATCTATCCCGCATCGGTATTGAAGCGACCGGCGAGTACTACGCCCTGGTTATGGCGGCCGCGACCGGTATGTGGCTCCTGACGGTTGCCGCCCACTTTATGGTCTTTTTTGTGGCCCTGGAACTGTTCTCGCTGGCCCTGTATATCCTGTGCGGTTTCCTGCCGCGCAGTATCCGCAGCCACGAGTCCGGCTTCAAGTACTTTTTACTGAGCAGTTTCGCTTCGGCTTTCTTGCTCTACGGGATTGCCCTGATATTCGGAGCGACCGGCTCGACCGAATACGGCAAAATCCAGGCTTACCTGGCCGACAACAACATCGCTGGCAACAATGGTATTCTGGTGTTGTTCGGCGTGGCGATGATTACGGTCGGATTTGCTTTCAAAATTTCGGCGGTGCCTTTCCATATGTGGACCCCAGACGTCTATGAAGGCGCGCCGACCCCGATAACCGCCCTGATGGCAATAGGGACCAAGGCCGCGATTGTCGCAGCCTTCCTGCGGGTCTATCCCGGTGTATTCGGCCCTATCTCTGACCAGTGGAAACCGATCCTGTTCGTACTGGCAATCGTCACTATGATTGGCGGAAACCTGCTGGCGGTTTCGCAATTTAACATCAAACGGTTGCTCTCCTACTCGGCGGTAGCCCACGCCGGTTACTTGATGATCGGCCTGGTAGCGGACAATACCCTGAGCCGCAGCGGGTTGCTGTTTTACCTGTTGGGCTACACGGTCATGACTTTAGCCGCTTTCGCCGTAGTAATGGCGGTCGAAGGGCCGCAGGGCGAAGGTCTGCAAATCTCCGACTATGCCGGTCTGCACAAAAGGCACCCCTGGCTGGCGGGGATTATGACTATAGCGCTGCTTTCCCTGGCCGGTATTCCGCCCACGGTCGGCTTCTTTGGAAAAGCCTTTATCTTTGGCGCGGCTATCCAGAGTGGCGGTTGGAACATTGCCCTGGCGCTTGTCGGTATTGTCACCAGTGTTATCGCGGCTTACTACTACTTCCGGATTATTATCCAGATGTACACGGCCCAACCGGCAAGTGAACCGGCCACGGCCCGCATCGGCCGCCCGGCGGCTTCGCTGGGATTTGTGCTGGCGGTAGCCGTAATCGGGACCCTGGGCCTGGGCATCCTGGCAAACTTTGCCCTGGATTGGGCCAACCAGGCGGCCGCAGTTATCGGGCAGATTACTACAAATCGCGGTTCCTAGTAAATAAGAAGCACACAAAAAGTCCAGGCCGAAACGCCTGGATTTTTTGTTATAAGGATTTTTCTGGCTAACCGGTCCGAATATAGCGCTGCCAGGTTTCGTTGCCTTTAGCCTGACCAAGCAATACTACAGCTATGTAGCCAGGTTTTACGGGCTTATTACGCGGTATCATGCGGGCATCGACCGGCATTTTATTACCTTTTTTCCGGTTGCATGATACACAAGCCGCTACAACGTTAGTCCATTCGGTCTTACCGCCCCGTGACTTTGGAATGACGTGATCTATCGTTAGAGGATGTTCAGTGGTTCCACAGTACTGGCAGGTGTAGTTATCGCGGGAAAGGAGACTTCGACGGGAAAGGGGGAGATTAAAGAAGCGCGGGACCGGGACGTAAGTGACGAGACGGATGACCAGGGGATAAGGGAAGGAACTCCGCTCAGCTCTTAACTTTCTCTCGACCATTTCTTCGATCACCTCTGCCTTTTCTTTAAGCAAGAGGACGACCGCTCTTTTGAGAGTTACAAAACTTATCGGCTCATATGTGGCATTTAAAACAAGAACCTTACTCATAACTATCCTTTTGACCCGGCGTGCCTGCAATTGGCTGTTGCATCACGTCGTGGCCGCTTAATCCATGCCCGCTGCCGGTATCAACCGGACCGTCTTGACCTGTATACTAAGCAGGAGACGGCGACTATGGAAGGGTAGCAGTACAACAATGGCCCAACCTGGGAGGCTGAGCAGAGTGTCTACAGTAACCGGCTGTTACCGCAGGGAGGCCCGTAATTTATCTATATGTGGGGTGATAAATTACTCCTGCCGCAATATATTTTATAGGCCAATATTACGCCTGTCAACTACCAATTCGGCGTATAAAGTCTTTGCTGTAACCTAAAGTTTTCTTAAAGCCGTCCGCCTCATAGAAACCGGCCGCTTTCTCCTCCGCCATCAGGACAAAGTGGGTCGGGATAGTAAGCTGGTGGCAGACTTCTAACAGGGCGCGGGCAATCCCCTTGCGCTGCCAATCGGGTGCAACCAGTAAATCCGTAATATAGGTGGAAATGGCCCGATCGGTTATGGCCCGTAGAAACCCGATAACCCTTCCTTCATTTACCGCTACCAGGTTCGGCCAGGAATTTTGCCAGGCTTCCAGGGTCTGGGCCTGGGATACATGCGGCGAGTTCCAGCCCTCTGCGGCGGAAAGTTCGTCCACTTCCGGGAAATCCGCTTCGGTCCACTGGCGAATATTTACGCCGGTCGGAAGGGTTAGGCCCTGGACGATTGCCGCAATTTGTTCTTCCTGTCTCATCGTGCAGTCCCCTATTTAGGCCTTTTGAGGTAAATATTTGCGGAACCATTCCAGGGTACGCTGCCAGCTGTCGGCGGCGGCTTCCGGGTGATAAAGTCTGCCCGTATCGTTGAAGAAAGAGTGGGTCGCGCCAGGATAAATCTTTACATCAACCGGGCGGCCAAATTTTTGCATGGTCTTCTCCAGCCAGCGGCCCTGGGTGGCAAAGTAACGGTCCTTTTCGCCATAGCTGCCCAGCACCGGACAGGCCCGTTCGACACTTTCGAGGGGTTTGGGATTGCGGCCGTAAAAGATAGAAGCGGCTCTCAGTTCGTCATTATGAATGGCGAAGGCCAGGGCGTAACCACCGCCCATGCAAAAACCGATTACCCCGATCTGTTCCGGGTCCACGCCGGGCTGGCTTTTCAAAAGCTTGACGCTGCTATCCAGGTCGGACATGCTCAAACTCCTGAGCGGGTTCTTCATCATATCAAAAGTCACCCGCAGCATACACAAAGCCCGGTTGCCGTGCGAGAAAAGGTCAACGGCCAGGGCCACGTAGCCTTCACGAGCGAAACGCCGGGCAATATCGCGCATGTTGTCGTTAAGGCCAAAAATTTCGTGAATGATTATAACGGCCGGAAGGTTCTCGCCCTGGGCCGGGCGAGCTAAATATGCCTGGAGCGGCCCGGCCTGGATATTGGTCGCTTCAATTTTAACTGGCTCTGCATTTGTATCCGGCATATAAGGCTTCACTTTCTATTCTTAGGCGTATTAACGTTCAATGGCTGAAGTATAGGCATAATTTCAGGTTTTGAAAAGGCTAAACCGGCATAGTATTATTCTTTTACTTTGCTCTAAATACTTGCTATATTTGAATTCATAATCTTCCATTTATTAATAAATGTCGAGTCCTGGATTTAAGCGTTAGTTTAGAGGTTTATACACTTAAACGGAGTACTAAATGGCAAACTATGATTTCAAAGATAAAGTGATGGTTGTCACCGGCGGCAGTGGAGCGCTAGGACCGGCCGTAATGGACAAGCTGGCCGCCGCCGGGGCAAAAGTGCTGGCCCCATCAAGAAAGCCGCCCGAGAAAGAGCCGCCCGGACCGGAAGAGGTAAATCTCTTGATGGATGCCCAGGACGAGCAAAGCGTCAAAAGCTTCTTTGAGGAAGTCCTGGCTAAAGAAGGCCGGGTGGACGGACTGGTAAACTTGATTGGCGGGTTCGCGATGGGCGACCCGGTAGCCAGCTTGCCGCTGGAACTTTTTGAGCAGCAGCTAGACTTAAACCTGAAATCGGCCTTCCTGGTGACCAAGTATGCCCTGCAAGCCATGAGCGGGCCGGAAGGCGGGAAAATTGTCCATGTCGCCAGCCGGGCGGCGGTGGACAAAGGCGCAAACAGCTTTCCGTACAGTGTTTCAAAGTTAGGAATTTTGCGCCTGGTGGAAGCGGCCGCCGCCGAAAATCGTGGCAAAAATATAAATATCAATGCGGTCATGCCGAGCATTATTGACTCCCCGGCCAACCGGGAGGCCATGCCGGAAGCTAACTTTGAGAAATGGCCGAAACCGGAACAAATTGCCCGGGTAATCGCATTCCTGGTTTCGGACGAAGCCGAACTTATTAGCGGGGCAGCTATCCCGGTCTACGGAAAAGCCTAGTATATTCAGAGGAACAAAAATTGAGCGAACCTTCCAGAGTACCAGAACATGTCGCATCACCAACCGGTTCAAAGCTGCAGGGAACAGAAAAGTTGCATATTGCTCTGGTAGCGCCCCTGGTCACGCCGATTGCGGCCCCTTTCCTGGGCGGGGCGCAGGTATTACTGCACGACCTGGCGATAGGGCTGGCCCGGCGCGGGCATGAAGTCACGCTTTTTGCCGCCAGCGGGTCAAAGCTGTCCGATAGCAGGGGGAACATCCCGGCTACACTGCACCTGGATGAAGTTGAGGTAGCCTCGGGCGAATTGTCCCCAGCCGACTTCCAGAGTATGGGTGAGAATTTTGACGCCGGGGCCTTTTTCCGGCAGGGCGAACTTTTCCTACAAATTTTTCTAAAGATCAACCGTCCCGGCCGGAACTTTGATATTGCCCACGCCCATGCCTTTGATTGGCCTGCCTATGCCCTCTCTCCACTATCAAAAGTGCCGGTCGTCCATACGGTCCACCTGCCCTCGGTGGACCCCCACATAAATGCGGCCCTGCGTACGACCTACCAGCAGACCGGCCGCAGCCAGGCTGTAACCGTTTCAAAGGCTTGCGCCGAAACCTACCAGACGGATTTCGTTTTTGACCGGGTAATTTACAATGGCATAGATACAGACAGTATCCCTTTTGGGCCGGAAGGCGAAGGGTTCTTGCTTTTCGCGGGCCGGATGGCGCCCGAAAAAGGGCCGGACCTGGCAATCGAAATTGCCCGGCAGGCCGGGCGAAAGTTAGTCCTGGCCGGTGGTATTTACGACCGGGCTTTCTTTGAAGAAAAAATCCAGCCGCAACTTGAAGCTGACTCGAACCTGGAGTATGTCGGATTACTTGAAAGGGCCGATTTGCACCGGCTGATGAGCCGGGCGGACGGCCTGCTATTTCCAAGCCGCTGGGAAGAACCGTTCGGCCTGGTCCTGGCCGAAAGCCTGGCCGCCGGGACACCGGTGATAAGCTGGCAGCGCGGGGCCGCCCCGGAAATCGTCACGGACGGCCGGACCGGCTTTCTACGGCCTTACCTGGATACGGAAGGCGCGGCGGCAGCGGTGCATCAACTTGACCGGCTGGACCGGCGAGAATGCCGCCGCCAGATTGAAGATAAATTCAGCTACGAAAAGATGTTGGACGATTATATTGACTACTATAGAGAGGTTATAAACGAATGCCAGGGGCGTTAGAAAATAAAGTAGCGATTGTAACAGGGGCCGGGCGGGGTATTGGCGCGGCTACGGCCCGGTTGTTCGCCCGGGAAGGCGCAAAAGTGGTCCTGGCAAGCCGCAGCGAAAACGAACTTAGCCATGTAGTGGCGGAGATTGAACGGGATGGTGGAAAATGCCTGGCGGTCCCTACCGATATAAGTGAGGAAAGCCAGGTCGCGCACCTGTTCAGCAGGACGCTGTATAGCTTCGGACCGGCTGATATCCTGGTCAATAACGCCGCTGTCATATAATTCCGGGACTTTGTAGATATGGTCCTGGCAAGCCGCAGCGAAAACGAACTTAGCCATGTAGTGGCGGAGATTGAACGGGATGGTGGGAAATGCCTGGCGGTCCCTACCGATATAAGTGAGGAAAGCCAGGTCGCGCACCTGTTCAGCCGGACGCTGGAAAGCTTCGGACCGGCTGATATCCTGGTCAATAACGCCGCTGTCATAGAAATCCGGGACTTTGTAGATATGGACCTGGCAACCTGGGAACACGTTATGGGCATAAACGTGCGCGGGCCGTTTTTGTGCAGCCGGGAAGCTTTCAGGCAGATGATTGCCAGCGGCACAAAAGGCGCGATTGTAAACCTGACCTCCCTGTCCGGGGTGCGCGGTCCCGAAAAGTTCAAGGGATTTAGTTCTTACGTAGTTTCAAAATACGGCGTGCTGGGCCTGAGTGAAATCCTGGCCGTAGAAGGCAAACCGCATGGCATCCGGGTAAACAGTGTCGCGCCGGGAGCTGTGGATACGGTCATGTTGAAAAAGGCGGCCCCTTTTTTGAACACTTCAACCACTCCCGAGGATATCGCCCGGACTATCCTGTTCCTGGCCGATAATGCACAATCACACCATATTACCGGGGCGAATATCGAGATATTCAGTAATGAGTGAAATAAAGCCTGATTTAAATATATAGGGGTATTGCAATTATTTGATAATATGCAAGAATATAAAAGTTGTTCGGGGATGTAACCAGATAAAACCAGGATAAGGAGCATTGTGATAATCAAGAATACTAACGATGCTACGAGCCGGCCCCCTTATTTACGTTGGGTTATCTGGCGAACATAAGAAATCCGGTTTATGTCAACCACTTCAGGGAGATGTGGACGCAGAGCTTTGCCGGGTTTTTAAGGAGCGCCCAGCCAGGCGACTATTTTTGCTTCGCACCCGAATTATTATTACCAACGCATCACTACGCGCGGACGATTAAAAACGACCAGGGTGAGGAAATTGAGGAAGGCGATCGCTGGCAGCAAGCCCTGGTTTATATACAACTGGCTAAAGAATGTTTTGAGTCGGCTAAACAACGTGTCTAGCTGGTAATAGGCAGCAATAAATCTACCGCCGGTTAAAACTGGCTACTTTAAAGCAAGAGCAACTCTCCTTTAACAGGTTGTAAGTAAGGCAGGTAAGAACATGACACATGGCGATATTAATGCTGATGAGGTCTATAATGACCGGGAAATGTTAAATCGGTTGGGATATGGCATCTTCGATGTTAACTTCGGGAAAAGTGGCGTCGGCTTTGAAAATGTTAAAGATTTCTCTTATGTAGTCGCCCAGGACGAAGATCCCAAACTTTACCGGCGCAAAGTCTTTAACCTGATCGGCCATTATTTTCCGAATCCACTGGCAAAATTGTTATGGGATAAATTTATCGACCACAAGTGGGTGCTTTCAGAACGGGCCGGGTATGAGATTGGGCTGAAAGAAGCGGCACAGGACTGGTTCGATAACTACCGTCACGAGTTCTTAAAAGAATGGACTTTTAAACAGGCCAATGTTCCGGAGCGCATCCGCAACCGGCGAGAACCCGACAGGAGTTTGTTGGGCATAATAGCCGAGCTGGTAATGCCGAATTTGCGCGACCTGCTAAGAGCAGGTTTCAGTGTGACCGATATTGCCCTGGCCGCCATTTCAGAAGCGGCCCGCCCGGGGCACTGGCGCAAGTTAGCCCGCAATAAAGCCACCCGCCGCCATTTGAAACTCCGGCCTAAAGTACGGTTAGGCAAACGTCCCCAGTTGTTTGAATTTGAAGATGGTGGCGACCGCTCGGACGCAAAGTGGCAGGATAACACCCACTATTTCAGGGTCCAAAAACTGGAACCGGCGGATATTCACGAAGGCCGTTTTTACGTGCGGCTACTGGCGAACCTGACAGGACACGAACCAAACAGCCCGGAAGAAGCCGAACGGCGCTGGCGTGAGATTCTGGAGCATAAATGGTACTTGAGCGAGCGAGCCGGGCATGACATAGGTATCCGGCAGGCGGCCCTGGACTATTTCCGGCGCTTGAATTTGCTTCAGGAAACCGAAAGCGGCATTGAAGAGTAGTTTAAAAAAATATCAGCCTGGCTTTGACCAGGCTAAAAGTTTTAAGTGTTAGTTTGAGATTGGGTTGAGCCGGGGAGAATTTCCCGGCTGAGACCCCTTCGGTCCCCTCCTCCGCCCCGCATGCGGAGGAGGGGGTAAAGGGGTAGGAGGAGAGATTGTTGTAGTCCATAGGCTGCCAGAAAAGGAAAGCGGCATGCCAAGAAGGGTGATAAACTACCCTTTATACGAAATATAATATTGTGCTTGTTAAGTATTTTGCACTGCCTGATAAATTGATTATATCAGGTAAATGTTAAGTAAGTATTAACTACTTGTATAGATTCTATTCCCAAAAAATCTCTTTGTCAATCCCTAAAGCGGGCCAAAAGTACTGATATTCTGAAATCGGTTTCTGCGTCTCCGGCTTGAGCTTTCCGGTAATTAGGAGTACAATTCCAGGGATATGCGTACAATTGTACGTCTATTTCGATTGTTATAAAGTTAAGCACTAAGAAATATAAATATGAGTGAACGCGCCATTTCGGGTAAGGGCCGCGAAGAAGAACGTGCCTTTGAGGCCACTTTACGGCCGCGCCGGATCGCCGAATATATCGGTCAAGAAAAAGTTAAAGAAAATCTGCAAATTCTGATTGATGCGGCCAAAGCCCGTAAAGAACCCCTGGAGCATCTCCTGTTTTACGGCCCGCCTGGCCTGGGCAAGACTACTATTGCGGGCATCGTCGCTTCGGAGATGAATGTAAACCTGCGCATTACCAGCGGCCCGGCTATCGAACGGGCGGGCGACCTGGTCGCTATCCTGACCAACCTGAAACGGGAAGATATTTTATTCATTGATGAAATTCACCGGCTGAACCGGACCATTGAAGAAGTATTGTACCCGGCCATGGAGGATTTCGCGGTCGACCTGGTAACCGGCAAAGGCCCCACCGCCCAGAGTATTCACCTGAAATTGCCCCGCTTTACGATTATCGGGGCTACTACGCGCCTGGCCCTTCTAAGTTCGCCGCTGCGCGACCGCTTCGGGGCGGTCTACCGGCTGGATTTCTACAGCCAGGAGGCCATGGAACAGATTGTAAAACGCAGCGCGGTCATCTTAAAAGTTGATATTGACGAGGAAGGCGCTTCGGAAGTAGCGCGCCGGTCACGCGGAACGCCCCGGATTGCCAACAGGCTGTTAAAGCGGGTGCGTGACTTCGCCCAGGTCCGGGCAGGCGGGAAAATTACCCGGGCGGTTGCCAGCGAAGCCCTGCTGCGCCTGGATATCGATGACCTGGGCCTGGATGATGGGGACCGGCGGGTGCTGGCGGCGATTATTGATAAATTTGATGGCGGTCCGGTCGGAATCGAAACCATTGCGGCCGCTACCAGTGAAGAAACAGACGCGATTATGGACGTATACGAACCTTATTTACTGCAACTTGGCTTTATCGCCCGGACGCCCCGGGGCCGGGTCGTGACCCAGCGCGGTTACGAACACCTTTCCCGCAAACCGTCGCTCCGGGCCAAAGAACGGCTGGGCCTCTTGCTGCAAGAACCGGCCGCGGTAACCGGCCCGAGCCAGGGCCGCCTGTGGGATGTAAATGCAGGTGGGCCGCAAGAATGAGTGACCTGGACCTGGCAACACCCCTTTTGATGAGCGATTACGATTACTACCTGCCACCGGAACTTATTGCCCAGCAAGCCGCCGAACCGCGGGACGCTTCCCGCTTGCTGGTGCTGGACCGGGCCAACCACCGGATTAGCCACCGGCAGAGTTTTAGAGATATCCTGGATTACCTGCGGCCGGACGATGTGCTGGTCGTAAACGAAAGTAAAGTTATCCCGGCACGGCTTTTCGGCCACAAAGAAGCCAGCGGCGGCCGGGTAGAACTGTTGCTGCTGCGTCCGGCGCCTGCCCTGGAAAATGAGACTCATCCCGGCACAGTCTGGGAAGCCCTGGTCAAACCGGGCCGGGGAATGCGGCCGGGAGCCATGCTGGTTTTTGGCGTACCGGGCGATGAAATGCGGGCCGAAGTGATCGGACCGTCACCCAGCGATGGGCGCTATATCGCCTTCAAGGGCGAGTTACTACCCTTCCTGGATAAATACGGCCAGATGCCCCTGCCGCCTTACATTCACCAAAAACCGCACGACCCCGGCCGCTATCAAACGGTCTACGCTAACGCCGGGGCGGCGGGCAGCGCGGCCGCGCCAACGGCGGGCTTGCATTTCACACCGGAACTGCTGGAACAGGTAAAAGCGCGCGGCGTAGGTTTTGAAAGGGTCCAATTGCACGTGGGGTTGGATACTTTTCAGCCGGTAAAGGAAGAAAACGCCCTTGAACACAAAATGCACAGCGAATGGTGCGCGATAGATACCGCCACGGCCGAACGGCTCAACCAGGCCCGGCAAAAAGGTGGCCGGGTAATTGCCGTGGGTACAACGGCTACCCGCACCCTGGAGTCAGCGGTGGACCGGGAAACCGGCATCATTCAACCTTTCACAGGCGAAACCCGCCTGTACCTCTACCCGGGCAAGCCTCTCAAGGCGGTGGACGCCCTGATAACCAATTTTCACCTGCCTCGTTCGACCCTGCTGTTGCTGGTGAGTTCCTTTGCCAGCCGGGAATTTATCCTGGAAGCCTATAACGCGGCCGTCCAGGAGCGCTACCGCTTTTTCAGTTTCGGCGATGCAATGTTTATTTATTAAACTTTGAGATAAAAAAAGGGTCTACCCATTTTGTAAGCGGGTAGACCCTTTTAGTCTAATAAAGTTCCAGCTTTAGCTGGCGGCTTCCTGGAGATCCAGGTCTTTAAGTTCTTCCTCAATAACGGTCTGGATGATCCGCTTGGTCCGGGCTGAAACCGGCTTGCCCTTTAGCTTGAACAGCCAGACCCGAATTTCAGGATCAAGTTCTTCGCTGGAAAGAATTTGAGGTGCTTCGGTATCGAGTTCCAGCAAACCGTCAATTGACAGGCCAAAGACACGAACAATCCGGGTAAGCGCGTCCACGGTCGGGTTTACTTCACCGGTTTCAAGGCGGCTGATGTAGCTGGTACTCATTTTGCTGGAACGGCCCAGTTCTTCCTGGCTAAGTCCAGCTTCCAGGCGCAAACGGCGAATACGCTCACCAACGATTACTTCGCTATCACGTTTGCGACGGCGGGGTTCAAGCGCCAGGGTGGCATTAGGATTTGTTGAGCCGCGTTTGCGGCCACGACGGCGGATTTCACGAGGTTCAACGTCAGAAGACTCGCCGTGAGGATGGCTGGTAAGTAAATTCTTAGTCGAACCGTTAGTTTTCCCATTTTCCAATGAAGTCATTCTGATATACCCATTCACACTAGTTATAGGATCGATTTCAGTTGCAAAATCATTTCCCTTGTTCATGTTCCTACCACTTCCTATTTACTTTTAATACTACCAGTAATATTCGTGAGCAGTACCGCTTTTGTCTGATAAAAGCGCTTTCGGAATTTTCAATCCTTGCTATAACGTTTCTACTTTAACTTTAGAAACAACATGAATTATAGCTATAACTCTTTTAGACCCAATTATTATAACACTCTATTTGAGTCTATTCAAGCTATTAATAGAATACTTAGCTGACAGAACCTAACTATTAATTTACTTTTAATTGACTGTGAACTTCCTAACAAAAACTTTGTCAAAAAATCCTAAGCTAACTGCTTTTATGAGCTTCATGAAACCGTAAATTATTATTTAGAACTACGGAAAGAAGTTCTAAGAGCAGTTTTCTTGAAATTTAAAAACTGTTAAAAATACGGCCTTAACAGTTTCTTGATTATAGTCAAGCAATAATTATGCCAGAGATTGAAATTGGCTAAAACCCTTTATATTCGGGCGGGCGTTTTTCGTTGAAAGCCCGCAGTCCTTCTTTATAGTCCTGAGAACGGGTAGCTTCTTCGGCCAGGTGAGCTTCCAAATCCAGGGCTTGCTCAAGATTCATATTGGCCGAGCGATACATCATGGTCTTGGTCAGGCCAATCGCCCTGGTCGGCCCTTTTGCCAGGCGCACCGCTAGTTTGCGAGTTTCGTCCATGAGGGCGTCACCGGCGGTTACCCGGCTGACCAACCCATATTTCTCAGCCCCTTCCGCGTCCAGTTCATCACCATTAAAGGCCAGTTCCAGGGCCTTACTCAGCCCTATCAGGCGCGGTAAAAAATAACCGGTGCCGCTTCCCGGGAGCAGCCCGATACGGACCGAAACTTCGACAAACCGGGCCCTGTCGCTGGCATAGCGAATGTCACAGGCCAGGGCCAGACCCAGGCCGGTCCCGGCCGCGATGCCATTTACGGCGGCAATTACCGGTTTTTCGATGCCGCGAATTTGCCGGATTAAGGGGTTGTAGCCCCGGCGGACCTGGTCGGCCAGGGAAGGTCCGTTGTTGGAGGCAGCTGCCGGGCCGGGTTGGCCTGCCTGCTCCTGCGCATTAAAGACCGGCTGCGAACGCGGATTGGTTACTTCCACCGGCTGAATAGAGCCCTCGCCCGCCAGGCGGTTATTTTCAACCGAAACCGGGGCCGGGTTCAGCGGCGAAAACTCGGTGACAAACTGGGGTGGTGGTGGGTTGCTGGCCGAAAGAGAGCTGGGTATATAGGGAGCACTGCCGTTACCCTCTGAAGTGGGGTTGGTGAAATTAGAGGAAAAAGACTCAAAAGCCGGAGGAGTCCCGCCAAGTTCTGTTTCAGCCCGCTGGCGGAAATTCTCGCCGCCGCAAAAGGCCCGGCCCGCCCCGGTTATAATAATGGCCCGGACCAGGGGGTCGCGTTCCATACCCCTAAAAACGTCGGACAGTTCTAGTAGCATGGCCGGGGTAAAAGCGTTTAGCTGCTCTGGACGGTTCAGGGTGACGGTTCCAACACCTTCACTCCGCTCGAAGTTGATAAATTGATAAGGCATAATCTTCTCCAGGCTCTTACGTTTTCAGGTTTTTGGACCGGGGGTTGCCGGTAAACATTATAGGACAAGTAATTCTAGACTATAAATGAAAGCAGCGTCAAACGGCAGGCGCTCAAAATACGGCCAGGTAGCGCCATGCAATACCTCTTTACAAGCTAATTTTTTTGAGCTATAATTCCTCATACGCAACCGAGAGTTGGGTCAATTAATTGTCCTCTCTGGGTTTTTCATTTTTGTAGACTTCTCTTTTACCTTAAGTGCATCCAAATCAAAGGCGAAGCACCTCTGGTGCCAAGTTTTTTGGTATCTGGTTTATACGAAGGAGTAGAACACCAACCAAATAAACAAACCTGACCCCAATTCACCGCTTATCTTGCCAGATTTTTTTGCGTCTGAGAAAACTGTTTCGAATCCAGACTGGGATTTATTGGAAGCTTTCAAACTCAAAGCGAAAATCTTAAGCTATTGGAATTGGAACAAGCCAGGCAACCTTCTATTGTCAAACGATTACTCGCGCCCTTTTAGCCCGGCTGGCCCCATCCTTTCTTTTTCTCGCGATGTATCGAGACGACAAAACAACTATTGGCTTAAATGGCGGCCTTAACCGCCGATTCTTCAGATGATACATTATGGTACAGCCCTTTCCAGCACATATAACCTCTAAAGGTAATCAAAATAGTAACGGTAAATACGTTTTACCGTTATTAAATAGACACCTTGATATTAGTGTAATTCTTCGGTCATTGCTGTAAAAGCCTGGTTTAGCTTCCAGGCTAAAAGCCAGACCAGGTGACGGGGCCTGCATAACTTTATTTTGATTTAGGAGACTCTGTTATGAGTGAAGTTAAGACGATCCATCTTACCGCCACAGGTAAGAAAAAGCTTGAAGAAGAGTTATTGCTTCTCAGGACTGTCCGACGCCAGGAAGTGGCTGACCGCATCCACCAGGCAAAAGCTTATGGTGATATTAGCGAAAGTGGCGAGTATGAAGACGCTAAAAATGAACAGGCCTGGACCGAAGGCCGTATCCGCGAGCTTGAACAATGGCTCTCTCACGCGGTAATTATCCAGGATAACGGCAACGGCGACAAGAGCCTGGTCCGTATCGGCACCAAAGTGACTATCCGCGATGAGTCCGGCGATAAAGAGATTTACCAGCTTGTCAGCACGCCGGAAGCTAAAAGCAGTGAAAACAAAATCAGTAACGAGTCCCCTTTTGGCGCGGCCATGCTGGGTAAACGCAAAGGCGATATGTTTTTCGTGAATGCCCCGGCCGGTAAGTTAGCCTTTACCATTATCTCTATTGAGTAAAAGTCGTTGATTTAAGAGAAGCTACAAGCGGCCGGAGACAAACATCCGGCCGCTCTTTTTGTTATAATAAGCACAAAATACCATTGCAAATAAGCTGAAAGGTTTGAAATTGAGCCGAGAAGATTTGAACTTAAATGATTATCAGCGGTTGCGCCTGGAAAAGGCCGAGCGGCTGCGCCAGGCGGGCCGGGACCCTTACCCGCCGCGTTTTACCGACCGGACCCATACAATTGCCGAGGCGGTAGCCGAATTTGACCAGTTTAAAAAAGACGAACACGCCGACCCGCCCCTGCCCGGTAAACCGATAGGTGTGGCCGGTCGTATTTACAATAAACGGGATAAAAAAGTTATTTTTGCCGACCTCTTTGAGGAAGGCGTAAAAATCCAGATTTACCTTAAGGACAGCCACCTTGAAGGCGGCGCGGCGGACCTGGAACTATTCAAGGACACCATTGACCTGGGCGACATCGTGGGAGTAGTCGGGGTGCCTTTCATGACCCGTACTGGCGAAAAAACCCTGGAAGTCCACCGCTGGACCATTTTAACCAAAGCCATCAACGTACCGCCCGACAAGCACGAAGGGCTCAAAGACGTTGAAATGCGCTACCGCCAGCGGTACGCCGACTTGCTGGGTAATCCCGAAATCCGCGAAGTCTTTATGAAGCGGTCGGGCATCGTCCGGGCCATGCGCCACTTCCTGGATGACCACGGCTTTATTGAAGTCGAAACCCCGGTGATGCAGCCTCTTTACGGCGGCGCTTCGGCCCGGCCTTTCGTGACATTTTATAACGCCCTGGAGCAAGAGTTCTACCTGCGTATCGCCGATGAACTGTACTTAAAGCGCTTGCTGGTCGGCGGCTTTAGCAAGGTCTACGAAATCTCCAAAGACTTCCGCAACGAGGGCATTGACTACCGCCACAGCCCGGAATTCACCATGATGGAGTGCTACCAGGCTTTTGCCGACTACAACGATATAATGAACCTGGTTGAGGAAATGGTGCCTTATATCGCCCGGGAAGTGCTGGGTACAACCAAAATCAAAACCAGGGGCCATGAAATTGAACTGGCCGGACCCTGGCCGCGCATCAAGCTGCGCGACGCGATATTGGAACGGACCGGCCTGGACTATGAAGCGTTCCCGGAACAGGCCGACCTTTACCAGGAAATGACCAAGCTGGGAATCGATGTGGCCCCGGATACCGTCTGGCCGAAACTGGTGGACGAGTTGTTGAAGAGCAAGGTTATCCCGACCCTTATCCAGCCGACCTTCCTGTACGACTACCCGCAAAAGCTTTCCCCGCTAGCCAAGCGCAAGCCAGGCCAGCCCAATACGGTCGAACGCTTCCAGCCGTTTATCGCCGGTCTGGAATGCGGTAACGCCTTTAGCGAGCTGAACGACCCGATGGACCAGCGCGACCGCTTCCTGGAACAAGCCCGCGATAAAGCAGCCGGTGACGACGAAGCAATGCAGTTTGACGAGGACTTCATTAACGCCCTGATGTACGGTATGCCGCCTACAGGTGGTCTGGGCATCGGGATAGACCGGCTGGTTATGCTGCTGCTGGACCAGGCCACTATCCGAGACGTAATTTTGTTCCCGGCCATGCGGAACCTGCCGCCCCAGGACTAAGCGCCTCACAGCCTTTAAGCTACCAGGGAATACCTGCCCGTACTCTGCAGCAAAGTAGTAAGCCCCGGATAGCACTCAAATAATACCCTTGCTGAAGTTAGTAAGGGTATTTTTGTTACCGGATATTACTAATAGAATTTTTAACGGTATCGTGCCTGGTTTTCAAAATGTTGCTTACCGATGTAAAGGTGTGATTAGTGGTACCCCCGGCTATTTCAGCCAGGGAAGCCTCGTCAAGTTCCTGCTCAGGAGCTTCTTTTACAGGTTGCACCGGGTCTTGCGGTTTACTTTGCGGTTTCTGGTTCTCACCCATGAGATAATCCTTTTAAGTAGTTATTTTTGCCATTAAGCTAGCGATACTAAAGTTTAGCGCATAATTTAAACCTTGGAAATGATAATAATCATAAAAGTCCTGGCTGGGCGGCACCATCGGCTTTACTTGTGGAAAGCCCGGTTACCTTTTAACCACAACTGGTATACTGTTGGCGATATAAAGCGCTGGCCGGGGTGTATTTAGCCGGAAAGACTAGCTGCCACCCGCCGTGAAAGATAACTATGCCAGCAGGGTATTTTGCATAAGGACCGCATTATTGACAAAAGCCGGGTTTGTGATTGAATAAAAATGCTTTATTCAATTTATTTCTGTTCTGCCCAGATTTGTAAAGATTGAAAGGGAAAGGTCAGGAGGACCACCATGAATTCCGAGAAAGTTTACCGTACAGAGCTGACGCCACTTAGCTTTCTCTGGCGGACGGCCCGTTTATTACCAGAAAAAACCGCCATCGTCCACGGTGACCGGCGCTATAATTACCACCAATTCGAAGAAAGAGTCAACCGGTTAGCGTCAGGGCTGCTTGCCGTCGGGCTGCAAAAAGGGGACCGGGTCGCTTTCTTATGTCCCAACATTCCGCCGATGCTGGAAGGCCATTTTGCCGTTCCGGCCGCCGGAGGTATCCTGGTTTCCATCAATACCCGGCTTAACGCAAACGAAATCAGCTATATTCTCGGCCATTCCGGTGCCCGTTTCTTATTTGTGGATGCCGAACTGCAAGGGCTGGCCGCCGCCGCCCAGGAGTTGAATATTGAAGTCATCCGCATTGACGATACCGGCGAAGCGGGCGACCCTTACGAGGATTTCCTGGCGAAAGGTTCTCCAGCCCGGCTGGGCACTCTGCCGCTGGACGAAGAAGATACAATCTCGATTAACTACACTTCCGGCACGACCGGCAAGCCCAAGGGCGTAATGTCCACTCACCGGGGGGCTTACCTGAACTCGCTTGGCGAGATTATCGAGACGGGCATGAATGTAGATTCGGTCTACCTCTGGACCCTGCCGATGTTCCACTGTGACGGCTGGTCGTTTACCTGGGCGACTTCAGCGGTAGCGGCGACCAACGTCTGCCTGCGCAAGCTGGACCCCGCCCGAATCTGGGAATTACTGGAGTCCGAAGGCGTGACCCATTATTGCGGTGCTCCGACGGTCCAGATTAGCCTGGTCAATCACCCGGCCGCCAGACGCCTCGACCGGCAAGTCACCGTAACTGTAGCCGGTTCGCCGCCTTCACCAACCCTCATCGGGCAGCTTAAAGAGCTGAACTTCCGGCCGATCCACGTTTACGGGCTGACCGAGACTTACGGGCCGATTACGATTTGCGAGTGGCACCCGGAGTGGAACGAATTGCCCCTGGAAGACCAGTCCCTGTTGCTCGCCCGCCAGGGCCAGAGCTATGTAGTTGCCGATGAAATCAGGGTCGTGGACGAACAAATGCAGGATGTTCCCAAAGACCGCCAGACTATTGGGGAAGTAATCATGCACGGTAACAATGTCATGAAAGGGTATTTCGACAACCCGGAGGCTACTAAAGAGGCTTTCCGGGGCGGTTGGTTCCATTCGGGCGACCTGGCCGTGGTCCACCCGGACGGTTACATTGAACTGCGCGACCGCAAGAAAGATATTATTATTTCCGGTGGTGAGAATATTTCGACTATCGAGGTGGAGCAGACTATTGCCAAACACCCGGCGGTGCTGGAATGCGCCGTTGTGGCTATTCCCGATGAGAAATGGGGCGAGCGGCCAAAAGGTTTTGTGACGCTCAAGCCGGGTCAGAACCTGACCGAAAAAGAACTGATCGACTTTTGCCGCCAGAACCTGGCCCACTTCAAATGCCCGGCAGCTATCGAGTTTGGCGAGTTACCCAAGACTTCTACCGGCAAGATTCAGAAATTCGTCCTGCGGCAGAAAGAATGGTCCGGCCGGGACAAACTGGTCAATTAGCCTGGTACTTTTGCATATCGGCGATAACGACTTTAGTCTTGAAAAGCCGGTCGTGAAGCGGCGGGCGAGGCTTGCCCAGGAAAAGCGGTAGCCCGCCCAGCGCCAGGATAGGGCCAGGCAAATAAAGCAGGTTGAAGCCGTGCAAAAAGTTAAGGCCGGAAAGCATCAAGAAGTTTACAACCACATAGAGGCTGACCAGGCTGTAGCCAACCAGGGTTCCCCGCAGAAAGAGTTGTAGGAACGACAGCCGGGTATGGGACTGCCGGACCACTACCAGGTTCATCAGTTTTTTGCCGGGAGAAGCCCCAAACCGGTAAGCGCAAAGGCTCGTTACCAGGCCAAAGACCAGCCAGAATAGCAGGTTGCGGCCGATGGGCGGTAATTCTTCCGGCAGGAAGCCGAAAATAAAATTGTAGAGCAGGTTAAAAGGCAGTCCGATTACCAGGAAATCTACCAGCAAAGCCACCAGACGGGTTCCCCAGGTAGCCGTTGGCGCGCCGTGCTGCCATTCCTGCCTGAACTTTTGAGTGTAGCGGTAGACTACCGGGGCCGGGGCCGCGACAGGGCGCGTTGAGACATCGCCATGGACGGGTGGAGGGCTGCCAGGTTGGGACGGAGTAGGGTTGTTCATGAGGGAACGGGCTTTCTTATAGTGCTTAAAGTGTTTTTGCCGGTTGACCGCTTAACTGTGAGTATAAGAAGCAGAAAAAGGCTTGTCAACCTTTACACAATGTTATGTTAACCATTATGCGAGAACCATGCTATAATTTTCTCAATTACACTACAACGTCCAATTATAGAAAGCATCTGAGGGTCCAATGGGTAATTGTGCCCGGCGCGGCCTCAAATTTAAAAGTACACCTGATTTCTTCTCTTACGTCCAATATTTTAACCTTGTGGGAACCCTTAAAAGCAGCATCCGGTCCCGTTAAGGGCCGGTATTCAGGATAAGCTAAAGGGTGACAGGCCCGCAGTAGTTACGTTATGGGTGCCGGTGGTATAAAATACCGGGCGTAACCTGTAACGGATTGATCCGTTAATACTTTAAGCGGTACTTTTAGCTTTGTGATTATTAACCTTTCCAAAACTTCATACGGGGGCGGCTCGTGCTTACATTAACTTACAAAAAAAGCCGGAATATATTCCGGCGCTGGTCTTTTTTCCTGCTGGCAGCGCTAGTGGCGGTCCTGGTGGCCGGTTTATTTCCTGCTACATCGCTGGCCCAGAATTGGACCCCGGCCGTTCAGGCTAAACCGGCGGCGGCCGCGCTTGGGCTGGCCGGGACCGTTAAAACTTCCGGGACACGTTTTGTAGATGAAAACGGGGCCCCGGTTTTTTTGTTGGGTGTAAATTACGAAGGACACACCGACCGGGCCTGGTTGATGTGGGAAGAGAACAAGTATGACGCGGCCCTGATTGATAGCAACCTGGCCCTCGTCGAGCGCGCCGGGCTTAATGTGGTCCGCATTTTTGTGAGCAAGGCCCTGCGCGACAATATCAACGCTAACAACTGGTCCAAGCTAGATAAAGTCGTCGAACTGGCTAAACAACGCAACCTGAAGCTGCTAATCGCCTTCAATGATTATGACGAGCCGAACCTGCAAAAAGAAGCCGACTTAAACCGCAAGGTAGTGCAACGCTACAAAGGCAACAATACTATCTTTGGTTACGACTTTAAAAACGAACCGCAATTTGGCGATATTATACCGGCCGAGTTCCCGGCGGATATGGTGGTGCCTTTGCAAGACGGCGCTTTCATCAAGCACTACAGCGAGCGCATGACCAACGATGAAGTGAAAGCCTGGCGGCAGACCGCCCAGGGTAAAGCGATCATCCCGGCCCGCCTGAACGAGCAGCGTGCTTATTTTTACGCCAATGCCTATAGACTCTGGCAAGAATTCCTGTCCGAAAGCGGTAAGTGGGTCACCAGCCGCAGCGGTAAGAACAGCCTGGATTACATCGACTCGCCGGACAGCAGCAAGTGGAAAGTCTACCTGGAAGCCTTGAGCGGCACAGTTGGTAAGTATATCGAGGTCCGCCAGGGAGGTATCCGGGCCGGAGATGCTTCGGCTATTACTACTATCGGCTGGAGCAACATTATCCTGGCGAAGATGGCCGCCAATGCCGACATGACATTTGTGTCGCTGCACCGCTTTGTCAGCGAGGGTATCAGCGGCCTGAACACCACGATTGCCCTGCTGGAAAACCTGCGCCAGACTTTCCCCGGACGGCCGGTGGTGCTGGAAGAATTCGGCTATTCCAATGGCCGGTCGGACGGCACAAAAGTGGACTTAAAACTGACCGCTAACTACGAAATGGCCCTCTGGCTCTACCTGTACAGCAACGGTTTCGCGGGCGGCTTCAAGTGGCAGTTGACCAACTTCCCGCCGGGCTTTAACAACGTTGAAAATAACTTTGGCCTCCTGGACGACAATACCCAGCCAAAACCGTCCTATCACGCCCTGCGCGGCTTTACCACTTCGGTACTGAGCCAGAATTACCAGGGCAAGTTTACCAGCCAGTCGATACAGGCCAGCGGCACCAACGTGGAATACAGCTTCGCCGGGCCGCAGTCATATTTCAGCAGTGCTAAAAGCGGTAGCAGTGGCCCCATCAGCTTCAGCCAAGACGCCAGCGCGCCTTTTGCAGCCTGGTGGAACGGCAGCGGAGCGGCCCAGTTAAACTTTATGAGCGTGCAAGACGTGAATGTGAAAATCAACCTGGATAACGTCTATCCGCAGCGCAGCCGCCAGCAGCCGGTCAGGCTTTTTGCCGACGACCAGCCGGTCCAGGAAAATGTATCCGGCAGCGAATACAGCTTCAAGGCCCAGGCGGGCAAGCTCTACCGCGTGCAGGTGCCTTCCACCCCGAAAGCCTTCGACCGGGCTCCTGCGCTAAGCGGCCAGCTATATTTCAAGGAAACCGGCCATAACCTGGGCGGGCGTTTCCGGGCTTACTGGGAAAAGTACGGCGGCCTGGCAATTAACGGCTTCCCGATTTCCGAGGAGTTTAACGAAAACGGCATGATCGTCCAGTATTTCGAACGGACCCGCTATGAGTATCACCCTGAAAATGCCGGGACCCGTTACGAAGTGCTGCTGGGTCACCTGGGTAAACAAATGACCGCCGGGCGAGAAGGCGAGCCGCCCTTCAAGCGGGTGGGCGCTTTTACCAGCAATAAAGACCGGCTTTACTTCCCGGAAACCGGCCACTCGCTGGCCTTCGGGTTCCGCACTTATTGGGAAAAGAACGGCGGCCTGGCCCAGTTCGGCTTTCCGATAACTGAGGAATTCCAGGAAAAGAACCCTACCGACGGCAAAACTTATACGGTCCAATACTTCGAGCGCGCCCGGTTTGAATATCATCCTGAGTTCGCCCGGACGCCCTACGAAACCCTTTTGGGCCTCATGGGCTGGCAATTGGTCCGCGCCAACGGCTGGATGAGCTAAAATCAGCGGCTAAAACCGGACCAAATCGGCCACCTGTGCATGGGCCGGGCCTTTTCTGAGAAAGGCCCGGCCTTTCTTTAATAGAAACAAAGCCGCCTGACTGCCATAGTAATAGGCAAAAAGGAGAATATAAAGCAGCCTACTTACTTATTTAATCGCCCGGTATATTGACAAGATAAGGTAGGTAGAGTAAGCTTTAAATGGTATAATATGTGCAATCAGCCGGATTGGGGCTGGGGACTTATACTAGAAGTTGCCGGTGGGCAAAGGCAATCGTCACCGGAATATTGAAAAAGTTTTTTGAAGGAGTTTGAAATGACAATTAGCATTGATAAAAAAACCGAAACCCTGGTGACCATCACCGACGAAGCTCGCACCCAACTCCAGGAAATTCTGAATGAGGAAGAAACCTCAAACGTTGCCCTGCGGATTTTCGTCCAGGGTTCCCGCGCTGCTATGACGCTGGATGACACCGAACGCGATGGCGACGTTGTAATGGATTTCGACGGCCTGCGCGTGCTGGTTGATGAAGAAAGCGCCCCTTATTTGGCCGGCGCGGTTATCAGCTATCAGAATACCCTGATGGAACGCGGCTTTGTTATCGAAAATGCCAATCTGCCTCAGTCCGGCGGCGGCTGCTGCGGTGGTAACTGCGGCTGCGGTAAGTAATCTCTTTTCTTAGAAAAGCGAGGGGTCGGGCTATTTGCTCGGCCCTTTCTTATTTAAAACTTTCGCCTGGACCGGTTTTAGTGCTTCAGGCTTTGGGTTATCCGGTTATTTACCGGCTCAAAAGCGAAAGCTCGCTTATTAATTTGCGATTTCAGTGTTTCAATTCTAAAGGACTCCTTGAAAGATGTACCAGTTAACCAAAAGTGTCACGTTTGACGCTGCCCACCTCCTGAGAAATTACGTGGGGAAATGCGCTAACCTTCACGGCCACACTTATAAGCTTGAAGTTGCCGTTGCCGGGGAAAAAGTCGATGAGGTCGGCATGCTCTACGATTTTTTTGACCTCAAAAAACTTATGCAGGGCGTGGTGGACCAGCTAGACCACCGCTTCATCAACGAAATACCGCCTTATAATGAAATAAACCCGACCGCCGAAAACATGGCTTACCAGATATACCAGACCCTCCGGCAGCAACTGGCCGAGCAGAACCAAAATATAAAGTTGAAGTACGTCCAAATCTGGGAAACTCCCACCGCCAGCGCGACCTACAGCGAGGATTAGATGCATAAAAAATACCTGGGTAACGAAACCCGGCTGACTTACGATGGCCGCCAGCTGGCTCCCCACTGGATTTACCGGCAGCACGATTTTCTGGGCGATGCGATTGTAGCCTTTCGCGGGCCGTGTGAAGTTGAACTGAGCGAAATGGTAGATATCGAAGATGTTAAGGCTGACGCGCCAATCTCCAGCCGGGAAATGGTCCACTTTATCGTTGAGTTTTTCGACCTGGACCTGGAAAAAGCGGTCTACCGCCAGCGCCTGCTGATCGTAACGGCCAAAGAATACCTGGAAAACCGCCTGAAAGAAAAAGTTACCCGCAAAGGCGATGACCTCTTCCTGAACCGGCCCCAGGACGGCAAGCCCGGCAAGTTGAGCGTTTCGATTGCTACCTCCAGCCCGGTTTCCACCCTTATTCACACCGGCTTTAACGTCATTAGTGAAGGTACGCCGGTTACGACGGTTAGCCTGAACGACCTGGGCATTGACCCGGATAAATTTGCCCTGGCTGTCCTGGACGGCTACACGTCCGAAGTAGCCGACATCTGGGAAGCGCGTTGTAAAGTCAGGCCTGTATTTTAGGTCGACCCTGGCACGGAGTATGATTACCCCTGTAGAGTGTCTTGAAAAACAAGTTATCAAAAGGGGAAACTAACGCATGCCAGTTGACATCGTCGCAGCCGATGAGATTATCGAAGGGAACCTTATCGCTGCGGCGATTTTTGAATCCCGGACCGAGGCCGAAGGGGCCCTGAGCCTGCTTCAGCAGCACGGATTTGATTTCCGTAAAATGAGTTACTTGCAGCGTAAAGGCGAAGTGCTGGCCGAACTGGATCCCCCGGCGGCCGGAAAACTGGTTGACCAGGAAAATATACCCAGAGTTGATAACCCCTTAATGGGCGCGGTCAGCGGCGGCGCGATTGGCGGTGCGACCGGCTTACTGGTGGGATTGGGCCTGGCGGCCGTACCGGTGATTGGCCCTTTTATGGCGGCCGGAACCCTGGCAACCCTCTTTTCCAGCGCGGCGGTCGGTGCGGTAGTCGGCGGTTTAGGCGGGGCTTTGCTGCTGTGGGGTGTGCCGGACGACCTGGCCCATAACTACGCCGATTTGCTGGAAGGCTCGCGCTGTATGCTCATGGTCAGCACTGACACCACCGACGAGCAAAACCTGACGGCCACCATACTGGCCCGCAGCGGTGGCAAGGAAGTCCATACTTTCCTCAAAAGCGAGGCTCGCCGCTAGGACCCGGCAGACAAGTCTAACTGGACTCTAACGGGAAAGCCTGCAATTTAAATTGACAAAGCAGGGGTGTCGGAATATACTTATATTCACTGGTTGACGCAGGCCCGCCGGTGAATATTAAAACAAACACGTTCAAAATATTGAGCTGAATATAGAAAATATACAGTAAATTCCCCTTCAGGGTAAAAACAAACAAGGAGTGATATAGATGGCAGCGAATGTAGTAACAGATAGCACTTTTGAGGCTCAGGTACTGGAAGCCAGCAAAACCAAGCCCGTATTGGTAGACTTCTGGGCGACCTGGTGTGGGCCGTGTAAAATGCTTTCCCCGCTGGTTGAGCAACTCGCCGGTGAGAAAGCCGAACAGCTCAATGTCGCGAAAATTGATGTTGATGAGAACCAGCAGGTTTCCAGCCAGTTTGGCATCATGAGCATCCCGACTCTGATCCTGTTCAAGGACGGCAAGCCGGTTAAGCAACTGGTCGGTTACATGCCGAAAGAGCGCATCCTGTCCCAGATTGAGCAGTACCTCTAATCCGGGAATAAGTTAAAAATAAAAGGCCGCTAAAACAGCGGCCTTTTTTGATGCTCATTTTCTAAAGCTTAACCTGCCGCGGTTTTACTTTAGCCTTTTCGGTCTTAAGGATGGACTCTATCAGGTCCACCGCCGTATCAAGCTCACCTTGCCGGTTGATGACTATATAGTCAAAGTTCGTGGCGGCTTGCATCTCTTTCTCATAGGTCGCCAGCCGGACGGCCAGGCTTTCCGGGCTTTCGGTGCCCCGGTTCACCAGGCGCGAAATCAACTCATCATAGCTACCCGGCGCGACAAAAACCAGGATGGCCCCTTTGATGGTCTTTTGAATGTATTCCGCTCCTTGCACATCAATCCGCAGGATTACGTCCTCACCCCGCGCCAGGGCGTCCCTGACGCCGAATTTAGGCGGCCCGTAATGGTTGCCGTAGACCAGGGCGTGTTCCAACAACTCGTCCTGGGCCAGCATTTCCTGGAATTGTTCAACCGTGCGGAAGTAATAATGAACGCCATCCTGTTCGTAGTCCCGTTTGAGCCGGGTCGTGGCGGTTATGGCAAAGTGAAAAGGCATCCCGCGCTCTTTCATGCGGGCGACTATAACATCCTTACCAACACCGCTGGGGCCGCTCAGGACGATTAACAGGGGTGGCGACTTCCGCAGGCCGGGATACATTATCAAATCATCTGTTTGAGGGTTCAACATTATTCGAGTATGGTACCCCCTTCAACGGCGTCAAATATGTACATTTTCGCGTCAAGGCCGGTCTGCTGGCGGTATTCCAGCAAAACCTTCTCCCGGAAGTCCTCTACCGAGGCGGTTTCTACCACATTAACCGTACAACCGCCAAAGCCGCCGCCGGTCATGCGGGCGCCAATCACGCCCGGTAAATTCCAGGCCAGTTCGACCAGTAAATCCACCTGGGGAACGGTTATTTCAAAATCATCGCGCATGCTTTCGTGCGACTGGCCCAGCAACCGGCCAAAAGTAGCCAGGTCGGCCGGGTTGGCAAAGCCGCCTTCCAGCAATTCAACCGCCTTGAGGGTCCGGGCATCTTCGGTAATAACGTGCCTGGCTCGCTTGAAAGGGACCGGCGCTAATTTGTCTTCAACGCCTAATAGCTCTTCCAGGTTAAAGTCGCGCAGTTGCGAGTCGGCCGGTTTTCCGTAGAAGTTAGCCAGGAATTTAGCCGCTTCTTCACACTCGGCCCGGCGCTGGTTGTAACCGGAAGCGTCATGGCGGTGAGGTACGGCGCTATTGACCGCGATCAATTTTAAGCTCCGGTCGGCAAAACCCAGCGGGACCGCCCGGTAGTCCAGAGAGCGCGTATCAATCAAAAGTGCGCTATCGGTCCGGCCCAGAGCCGAAATGAACTGGTCCATAATACCGGTATTTGCGCCGACAAAGCCGTTTTCGGCAAGCTGGCAGGCCAGCGCAACCTGGGGCCGGTTCACCGCGGAAGCCGGGAACCCGGCCAGCCGGAAAAGGGCCAGCGCGGTCGCGATTTCCAGGGCAGCCGAACTGGAAAGACCGGCGCCCTGGGGTACGTTACTTTCGAGCAGAATCCGGGCACCGGGCAAACTGCCGGGGGCCAGCAAGCCGCGCTGGCCGAGCGCCCAGGCCACACCGCGCACGTAATTGGTCCAGCGTTCGGCTTCGGGTGCTTTATCTAGCTGGTTCAGGTTAAAGACCGCTTCCTTGTCGTAATCTTTAGAAATAATCCGTACCTGGCCCACTGGTGCGCCTTCTTCCGGCCCGGCTACTGCCATCAGCACCGTACGATTAATCGCTACCGGAAAGACGAAGCCGCCATTGTAGTCGGTGTGTTCACCGATTAAGTTTACCCGACCCGGCGCACGACTGATGAACTGGGGTAACAAACCAAACCGTTCTTTAAATGCCTGGCGGAGTGCCGCTAGACGGGTTTCCTGGGTAATTTCTTCAGGCTTTTCTTCGCCCTGTCCCATTTTTTCCTCCTCATTCTTTCAAACACTTTAATTGTTATTTCCACTACTATTTTTACAAAAATCTTTTCCTGTCCCCCTATTATCTATTAAACCGGCTTTTTTTTCAAAAAAGCGAGGGCTAGCCTTAATTGGCACAACACTTGCCCTCTTATAGATATGTTGTTAGTATTATGCCGGAATTTTTAACGGGCCCAGTGACCCTGAAATAGAAAGGCAATAATGACCGAGGTAAATAATCCACAGGCCGCCAGTAATGTAGCGATTTACTCTGTCTACACTGACCTGGAATTGATGCGCGATATTGCCAAAACCTGTGTGCGCTGCGACCTGGCCCGGACCCGGACGCAGGTCGTTTTCGGAGAAGGCCCTTACCTGCCGCCGGGCGAAATCGGGGTAATGCTGTTAGGCGAAGCGCCGGGTGAAGATGAGGACAAACAGGGACGCCCCTTTGTAGGACGCAGCGGCAAGCTTTTAAATACTTTGCTGGAGGAAGCCGGGCTAAAACGCGACACTATCTGGGTCACGAATACCAATAAATGCCGCCCGGTCCTGATAGACGGCAAATCGGTTAAAAACCGCGCCCCCACGCCGCCGGAGCAAAAAGCCTGTGAAATCTGGTGGCAGAATGAAATTGAACTGCTAAAGCCGCAAATCGTGGTCTGCCTGGGTGCCACCGCCGCCAAGAAGATTCTCGAAAACAAAAACTTTATGATTACCAAGGACCGGGGCAAGTGGTTCCCCGGCCCGAAGAATACCGAAGTGCTGGTAACCTTTCACCCGTCCTACGTGATGCGCCAGCAGGGCCAGGCCCTGGTTGAGATTAAAGAGACGGTAGTCGGGGACTTCCGGGAAGTAATAAGCCGCCTGGCCGCTCTCCGGGCCGGTACCGCGCCTTTACATCCCTGGCAGAAACCGGCCAACCCACCGGATGGTGATGACGGCCAACTTG
Organism: Chloroflexota bacterium; assembly: GCA_028287745.1. Classification (GTDB taxonomy): domain Bacteria; phylum Chloroflexota; class Chloroflexia; order Chloroheliales; family Chloroheliaceae; genus 54-19. Next base: position 50,302 of record JAQBPB010000115.1, on the reverse strand, counting down.
CGATGTTCTAACCCAGAACAGGGTTACGGCAGTAATGTGAAACTAAACAAAAACCCGGCTAACCGGGCTTTTTGTTTTAGACAGAACAATATTTTATGAATATATACTTTATAAGGATTGAAAATGGAACGCCTAGAAGCCCTGGTAGAACGAGTAATGGTCAGCCGCGACCCCCACAGACCGGAGTCGACCGCTTGCGACCAGGCCACCGTAACTTTCGAAGGTTTCGAGGGTGATAAACATTCGGGGCTAACCCGCCTTTCGGATGCCAGGACACCCCACATCAAGCGAAGGACAGTTATCCGCAACAGCCGCCAGGTTTCGCTGGTCAGCGTCGAAGAACTGGCCGAAATTGCCGCCGCCCTGGACCTACCCCTGGTTGAACCGGAGTGGCTGGGAGCCAATTTGCTGCTGTCGGGAATACCCAACCTGACCTACTTGCCGCCCTCCACCCGGCTGTTTTTCCCCGGTAATGCCGTGCTGGTAGTCGAAGGCGAGAACGACCCCTGCCTGACGCCCGGTGATGTGCTGCAAAGCCGCTACCTGGATAAGAAGAAACTGGCAGGACGTTTCCCCAAAGCGGCCCTGCACAGGCGTGGGTTAGTCGGCTGGGTGGAACGCCCCGGCCTGATTAAACCGGGTGAGCCGGTAAGAGTCGAAGTGCCCTCCCAGGTGCTTTACAGCTTCCCAAAAATTGGCGCGAAATAACTAACCGGGTCAAATTTTACCTAACCGCTTTAACGCTATCCAATAAAGGGCAGCACATGGGAAAGTTCAGAGAGAGAGAAAACAGGTTTTTGCCGACCGGGTTTTAACGGTAACGGCCTGATATATGCTGAATCAGGGGCAGAAGTAACTTTTGGAATTATCGAAAGGAGCAACTATATGCCGCATGAGCAGGGACATATGTCAGCCGAGATGGAGCAGTGTATCCGGAACTGCGTGGATTGTCACAGAGTCTGCCTGGAAACCATTTCCCACTGCCTGCAAATAGGCGGGCCGCACGCCGCCCCCGACCATATCAAGTTGCTGCAGGACTGCGTCCAGATTTGCCAGACCAGCGCCGACTTTATGATACGCGGCTCGCAGTTCCACAACCGGACCTGCGGCGCTTGCGCCGAAATCTGCGAAGCTTGCGCCCAGGACTGCGAACGGCTGGCTAAACAGGATAACGACCTGCATATGCAAGCCTGCGCCGATATGTGCCGCAAGTGCGCTGCAAGCTGCCGGGCCATGGCCGCCTGATACGGGCTGCAATCACTTTTGTGCTGTTAAGCGGAATTTCCCGGCGAGTTACAAAGCAATTCAGGGCTATAAATGCGAATGAACCGCTTTGCATCCCTGATCAGGCGAAAAGCGGTTCATTTACGGGCTGGCGGCGGTTAGGAAAGCGGCCCTTAAAGCATTGATACTTTAACCTAGCCGGACTTCCTCACTCAGCGGATATAGATTTTCCAGTCCCGCCATTTTTTCCGGCGGGAGTGACAGCGCGGCCAGTTCCACCTGGACCAAATTTGTGTGGAAGGTCGCCCCGCCGCCCATATCGGCCTCGGCGTCGCTGGTGAGCGTGTTGCAGTTCCAGCCCAGCGGGCTGTAGCGCTGCCACCACAGGCTGAGATGACAGGCCACCCCGGCCCCGACACTATCTTTTATGTCAGCTACAAAATAAGCCTCGCCCCGCTCGTTCCAGGCTCGTACCCACTGGCCCTGCCGGATGCTTCGTTCGCGGGCGTCCACTTCGTTTAGCTCTAAATAGGGCCGCTGCTGCTTGCGCAACATGGTCGGCATTTCGGCAAAAGAGCTGTTCAGGAAGTGATGGGCCGCCGGAGTCACCAGCCGCAGCGGGTATTTCTCAAAGAGTTCAGGCGAGCCGTCGGCGCTTTCAGCCGACGGGTTATGGACCGGCAGCGGGTCGAACCCGGCCCGCAGCATTTTCTCGGAATAAAATTCAATCTTGCCGCTGGGCGTCGGGTACTTGCCGCCCTCAAACGGATTATAGGGTTGGGGCAGGTTCAGGCGGGCAAAAGTGTCCTTCTGTAACCGCTCGTAAGTTATTCCAGCCAGGGACGGATGATTGCCGCTAAGGGCCTGCCGGACTAAATCTTCGTCGCTATCCTCGAAAGAGGGGTCAGCGTACCCCATCGCACCGGCCAGGCGGCGGAAAACTTCCGTGTTCGCCAGGACTTCACCCAGCGGCGGTATTACCGGCTGGCTCAACTGGACATACAGGTGGCCGTAAGCGGCGTACAGGTCCAGGCATTCAAAAGTGGTTGGCGCGGGCAAGACAATATCGGCGTACCGGGCCGTATCGGTCATTACCTGTTCGTGGACCACACAGAAAAGGTCTTCGCGTTCCAGACCGGCAATCACTTTGCGGCTATTAGGCGCGACCACCGCCGGGTTGGAGTTATAGACAAAGAGCGCCTTGACCGGCGGTTCTTTGTAATCCAGGAGCGCTTCGCCCAGCTTGATCATATTGATGGTGCGGGGAAACCTGGAATGGCGGCTCAGAAACTGCGGCTTTTCCAGGGCGGCCCGGTTCAGCGGAAAGGCCCCGCCGGTGCTGAGCAGCGCGCCGCCGCCCACCTGGGACCAGGCCCCTACCAGGGCAGGCAGGCAGCTAACCGTCCGGACCATCATCCCGCCGTTGGTGTGGCGGTTAAGGCCGTAGGAGAGCCGGATAAAGCTCGGTTTGATAGTAGCATACAGGCGGGCAAACTCCCGGATTTGCTGGGCCGGTACACCGGTAATTTGCTCGACCCGTTCGGGCGGGTATTCTTTGGCGCGTTCGGCCAGCAGGTCAAAACCAAGGGTATCGCTTTTGATAAATTCCCGGTCGTGCAGGTTTTCCGCGATAATAACCTGCATCATGCCCAGGGCCAGGGCTGCGTCGGTGCCGGGGTACGGCTGGATATAAAGGTCAGACTGGTCGGCGGTCTTGGACTTGTGCGGGTCAACTGTTACCAGCCTGGCTCCGCGCTTTTTAGCCTCGTTGATAAAAGGCATCAGGTGGACGTTAGTCGAGACCGGGTTAGTGCCCCAGGCGATAATCAGTTTGGCGTTGACGATACTTTCGGGGTCAGTCCCGAACGAGCCGCCCATGGTAAAGTTATAGCCCTCTTTACCGGCGGTCGAGCAGATAGTCCGGTCCAGTTGCGAAGCGCCCATATAATTGAAAAAGCGGCGGTCCATCGAAGCGTAACTAAGCAGGCCCATCGTCCCGGCGTAGCTGTAGGGCAGGATAGCCTCGGCCCCATCTTCGGCAATAATGGTTTTAAACCGGTCAGCAATCAGGCGGGTCGCTTCGTCCCAGGAAATTCGCTCGAACTGGCCGGAACCTTTTGGCCCGACCCGCCGCATGGGATATTTAATGCGCTGCGGGCTGTAGAGCCGCTCCAGGTAATAGTTGGTCTTGACACATAGAAAGCCCTGGGTGAAAGGGTGGCTGTCATCGCCGGTAACTTTGGTGACCCGGCCATCTTCAACTGTTACGGACATACAACAGGTATCGGGACAATCGTGCGGGCAGATTACTTTACGGGTTTCGACTTTGATGGAACGGCGGTCCGGGGCGATAGTCATTAATTTTGCTCTCCTGCGGTCTGGTTCTGGACCAGGAATCCGGCTCCAAACGGGTCGGCCGGGTCAATAATAAATTCGTGTCGGCCAGTGATAGCGGCCTGGCCGCTCACTTCCGGCACAATCGCATCGTGGGAACCAACTTTAGTCTTGCTCAAGATGCGTCCTTCAAAGACGCTGCCGATGATACTTTCGATGGCGATAGTCTGGCCTTCCGGCAATTCGCCTTTGGCGTGGTGCAAGGCCAGGCGGGCCGATACGCCGGTCCCAGTTGGCGAGCGGTCCACCTCGCGGTTGGCAAAGATACAGATATTGGCGCTGTGATGGTCCGGGTCACGCGGCGGACCGACCAGGATTGTACCATACAGAAAACCCAGGTCCGGCTCGAAGGGATGTTTGACCGGGTGGGCGGCGTTAACCGCCGACTTGATCGAAGTACCCAGCTTGATTAACTGGGTCAGCGGCACATCTTCCAGGCGGGCCAGGCCCAGCCTTTCGACCGGCACGACCGCGTAAAAGGCCCCGCCAAAAGCAATATCAACTTTTATTTTATTGAACTGGCTGAACCGGCGGCCGGTAATGCTGACGTCCCGGGCGTACAGGAAAGAAGCCACGTTTACAAACGAAACCTTGCTGACTCTCCGGGTAGTTGCGTCATAATGCGCGGTTGCCCGGACCAGTCCGGCCGGAGTATCCAGGTTAACCGGCGTCTGCGGTCCCTGAGCCGGAATAGCTCCGGTCTCCACCAGGACGGTTACCAGGGCAATTATGCCGTGGCCGCACATTGTGCTGTACCCCTCGTTGTGCATAAAAAGCACGCCCAGGTCCGCTTCCGGCGATACGGGCGGTGTAATAATCGCCCCGTACATATCGTAGTGGCCGCGCGGCTCCCACATCAACGCTTTGCGCAGGTGGTCGTAATGAGTCTGCATATAGCGGCGGCGCTCTAAAATAGTCGTGCCGGGCAGCTCCGGAAAGCCGCCCGTTACAATCCGCAGAGGCTCCCCGGCTGCGTGCGCGTCAATCGTACTGATAACCATCACGCCCTCACGCCGGGTCAGGTCGGCCTGGTTCCAATTTAATTGAAAGGGTTTTGCTTGGGACAACATTAGCTCCTGTAAATCAGACCAGCAAATTGCGGGCAAAAATCCCTTCCTCGGCAAAGCGCCGGAAAAGTTCGGCCTGCTGGTCCCAGTCTTTGGTTTCAATCTGCAAAATAATTTCGGTCTTGCCAACCGGGATATGCAGTTCACCTCGCCGGTGTTCGACCTGGCGCACGTTCATACCCAGGTCCGCGACCGTACTCAGCAGATGGACCAGCTGGCCGGGCAAGTCAGGTACGGTAATCGCCACCGAAACATACCGCCCGCTGGAGACCAGGCCGAAGTCAATAATCCGGCCAATCAGGGTCGAGTCGATGTTACCGCCACTGATAACAATCGCGACCTTTTCAGACGGACCCAGCGGCACCTTTTTGTGCAGCATAGCGGCCAGGGCGACCGCGCCAGCGCCTTCACCAATCGTGCGGGTCCGTTCCAGTAAAGCGACAATCGCCTCGCTTATCTGGTTATCATCAACCGTAACCACGTCATCCACGTACTGGCGAATAATCGAAGAATTGGCCGTACCGGGCAGCTTTACTTTAATACCGTCGGCAATGGTTGTGGCATTAGGCTGGATAGCATTGTAGTTGCCGCTTTTGATGTAGCCCAGGTAAGGCGAAACCGCCTCAGTCTGGACCCCAATCACCCGGATAGCCGGGTTTTGAAGCTTCAGGGCCATCGCGGTGCCGCCCAGCAGACCGCCGCCGCCAAGCGGAATGACCGCCGTGGTTATATCGGGCAGGTCTTCGAGCAGTTCCAGGCCGAGCGTGGCCTGCCCGGTGATAATATCCCAGTCATCGTAAGGATGGATGAATATATACCCATTTTCTTTAGACTGCTGCCTGGCATACGTCGCGGCTTCTTCCAGGCTGGTGCCGTACTGGATGATTTCGGCACCCATCTCCCGGCAGGCTTTTATTTTGGTCAGGGAAGCGCCCTGGGGCATCACCACTATGGCGGCCAGCCGGTTATAAGCGGCGGCATAGGCGACCCCCTGGGCATGGTTACCGGCGGAGGCCGCAATCACACCCTTAGGGCGTTCCTGGCCGGCTTTCTCGGCGGCTGCCAGCATAGAGGCTATCTTGTTGCTGGCCCCGCGCAGCTTGAAAGAGCCGGTCTGCTGCAAGTTTTCCAGTTTGAGGTAAATTTCTGCCCCGCACTCCTGGCTGAAGTATGAGTTGTAGACCAGGGATGTCCGCTCGATGACTCCATGAATCCGCTGGTTGGCTGCCTGGATGTCGTCCAGGGTTATCGGGAACCGGTCACTCGTATTTTTTTCCACCTGGATGGTCATAACTAAACCCACTCCTTTGTAGGATTGTTAGAGGAGTGCATGGCAACCTCCTTATTATTTTGAAACCATAATTGGTAAAACGCCCGGACTACCTGAGCGCCTAGCTTAACAGCTTTATCAGTTCGAAGCCAACCATGTCTACCGGTTTGGAACGGCTAATTACATCTTCCAGGGGTGTAGCCACAATGCTCTTGCCTGAAAGACCCATCATAACGCCGGACTTGCCTTCTAATAGGGTTTGGACAGCCGCGTAACCGAGGCGGGTTGCTAAAATGCGGTCAAAGGCCGAGGGCGAACCGCCCCGTTGAATATGCCCCAGGATCGTGACACGCGCCTCATAAGAGCTATGCTGGCACAGGTAGTCAAAAATCTCCCGGGTCTTGAGAGCGGCCCCTTCGGCGACCACGATGATAAAGTGGCTTTTACCCCGGTCAAAGGCCGCGACAAGTTTCTGTTTTACTTCTTCCATGTCGGTCGGAATTTCCGGTATTACCGCTACTTCCGCTCCACCGGCAAGCGCGCTCATCATCGCCAGGTAACCGCTATTGCGGCCCATTACTTCCAGGATAAAAGCCCGGCGGTGCGAAGAGGCCGTGTCTTTGATATTATCAATCGCGTGAAGAATAGTATTGAGGCAGGTATCAACACCGATAGCCACATCAGTACCGTAAAGGTCGTTATCAATCGAGCCGGGCAAACCGACCACCGGCATGCCCAACCGTTCCAATTCAAGTCCACCGGTCAGCGAGCCATTGCCGCCGATGATAACCAGGGCCTGGATGCCCTCATTCCGTAAATTTTCCAGGGCTTCCAACCGGCCTTCCGGTTTTAGAAACCGGGCGCAGCGAGCGGTATATAGAAAAGTACCGCCGCGCTGCATGATCCCACCAACATTGCGAGGACCAAGCTCAACAAATTTCTTTTCGAACATACCCTGGTAACCTTGTTCAATGCCGGTTACTTCAAGCCCATTCTGGATAGCCGTCCTGGTGACGGCCCTTAGAGCAGTATTCATTCCGGGGGAATCGCCCCCGCTTGTCAGAATTCCAATTTTTTTAAGGTTCACAGTATTCTCCCACTAGTATTTCCCAACCTGATTTTAGCATATTTTCGGGAGAAGAATAAATGCCGCTATTTCTTATGGCCCTGAATTTCCGGCCATTAAAACTGGCCCTTAAAGGTTTGCCGGGCCGACAGTCTCGCCCCAATACACAAAAATACCGCCTGGCCTATCAAAGGCCACGGCGAATTCTTGCAAAGCGCCGCACAGGAGCAAAGCAAAACCGGGTTATTAAACTAAAGCCGCTAATCAGGAAGGAAAAATTAGTTCCGGGTGTAGGGGGGAATGGCCGTATTCAGGCCCGGCCTGACTTCAAACTGGTTGGTCTGAAGGGGCAGAGTTACGATAGTACAGGTGCCGGGGGCTTCCGCGTTAGGGTTAGCCGGGCCGATTTTAACATGGCCGCCCATTAAGGTCGCCCGTTCTTCAATATCAAACAGGCCCAGGTGGCCGCCCCGGTAGGCTTTGGCCCGCGCCGTTGCCCGGTCGAAACCCCGGCCATCATCCCGGACGGTCAGCCGCACACCCGGATAGGGAGTCAGGGCATCGGCCGCAAACTGCTCCAATTTGATATCCACCACCGAGGCATTGGCATGTTTAAGAATATTGGTCAGGCATTCCTGGGTAATGCGGAAAAGGCAGGTTTCCAGTTCCGGGGCCAGCCGTTCGTGTCCCTCAAAACCGGCCACCGAGAAATTGACCGCCAGGTTGCCGCGCTCGCGGGCGGTCCGGCTGAGCCAGCGCACCGCCGGTATCAAACCCAGGTCGTCCAGCATAGTGGGGCGCAAATCCAGGGCCAGCTTGCGCAGTTCTTCCAGGGTCGAAACAGCCAGTTCTTTTAACCCGGCCAGGTTTTGCTGGAGAGCCGCGTCAGCGGCGGGCGCAGCCTGCCGGGCCGCTTCAAGGCCCATAATCATAGCGGTCAGAGACTGGCTGGCCTCGTCGTGCAGCTCGCGGGCAATCCGCTTGCGCTCGTTCTCCTGGGCATTGATTACCCGGGCGGTCATCATTTGAAGCTGGCGCTGGTCTTCCTGGATGACGTGGGCGTTTTCTTCCAGGCGGGTGAGCATGTGATTAAGGGCCGTAGTAAACTGGCGCACATCCGGGTCGGTAATTTTGGTCAGGGCCACCCGCGCCCGGGTATTACCGGTGTGGACTTTAGAAATCACCTTTTGCAGTTCTTCGAAAGGCCGGAAAGCAATTTTGAGAATAACAAAGTTCACCGCGCCGCTAAAAATCACCGCCGTAGCAATAATTACACTGAAAGTGACGATATTGAATTTACCGGCTTCGGCAATCTGGGCCGTCAGCCAGGAACCGATTATCGCCCCACCCAGGATGACCACCAGGTGAAAGATATAGATTTTCTGGAGTAGCGAAAGCTGCGTCCAAAAATTAACCCCTCTGGACCTTAATCTGGTGGAAGCTTTATCTTCAATTGTGCTACGTGTTGCCATTTTTCGCTACTAAAGTAACTTGAGGAACCCTGAAAATCGCTTTGAACCGGGAAGTTTAGCCTGGTGCAAGATTGTTCTATTATTATACTATAAAGCAAGCGCCTTGAGTCTGATTCGACCTTAAGTTTAGTTTAGTATCACGCATTTTTTACCAGTTGTTAATTACGTCCGGTGGTAGCGCAAAGGCGGGACCGTTTTCATCGTCCTCTAACTGGTCGGGCATGGCGGCCACCACCGCTTTCTGCCGGGCCGCCGTTACCGCCGCTTCCAGGGAAGGCTGGCGGTTAAGCCATTCAATATGCAACATGGTTGGATAAGCAATATAAAAATCATTCGCGGCGTATCTCTCCAGGGCGGTCCGGGGTGTAATCCACAGGCCGTCGGTAGTTTCAAAATGATCGCTTTCCGCAACCTGGTTGAGCGGAGCCTGCGCCAGGAAAAACCGGGTATCGAACCGGTACGGCTCACTAATAGGCGTAATCCAGTGAGAGAAATAAATCAGGCTATTGAAATCCAGCTGTAACTTTTCCTGGGCCAGCATCCCAATAAAATCTAACCGGTTCGCCTGCATGGCCTGGCGGTAAGCCGCAAACCGGTCGGCCAGGCCCTGGTCGGCTTGCAGGTCCAGCGGCTGGCCGGTCGATTCCTCGATTGCCAGTAAAACCCCGGCTTCCTCGAAAAGTTCGCGAAAAGCCGCGATGTACAGACCGGCCTGCTGTGGACGGGTCATGTTTAGCCCGGCATGCCAGGCCCCGCGCCCGGGTAAATCCCGGAAAACCGGCTCTGCCGCCTCAAGATTAAAGCCGTAGAGCCGGTCCAGCGCTTGCGGGCTGGAATCGGCTTCTTCGAGGCGGCCGCCGGGAAAGACATAGCGGTCGGGCATGAAGCGGCTTTTGGAGTGCCTGCGGACCATAAATAACTCAAACTCGCCGGTAGCAGATACCGGCCTGACTACCATCACCGTTGAACTGGGTTTAGGGAGTGGCGCTGCTTTTTGCTGTTCCATTATTAACCGTCCTGTAATTATTTTCCGGCTGCGAAACTATACTGAAAGATGGCAATCAATCTAATTCAGCCAGGGACAAAAGTCAAGGAAGTATGATAATATTACTTCACCCCAGAATCAGCGCAATGGAGAAGACATGAAACAGGAAGACCAGCAAAAATTTGAACAGGCCGTAGCCTTATTTCAACAGGGCCACAAAGCCAAAGCGCATGCGGCTCTCCTGGCCCTATCAAAAACCTACCCGACCGTAAGCGCTATATGGCTGTGGCTGGCCTATACTTCTGACGACCTGATTTTTGCCAGGTCTTACCTGTACCGGGTTAAATTGCTGGAACCGGAAAATGCTTCGCTGCCCGGGGCGGAAAAATGGCTGGCCGAAGAAGAAACCAAACGGCACCAGGCCGAGCGAAACGCCAAAAAACCGGCCCGCGCAGCCCACAAAGAGCCCATCCCGGTCCAGCCAGCGACCGTTGCCGGAAAACCGGCCAACATACCGGACATATTCGCGGCTAAAGCGCCCGCCCAGGCCCAACCAACCGGCCCCGGCCCCAACCAACCGGGCCAGACCGCCGAAATCAAACCGGCAACCCGTGGAAACAGCAAAGAAGCCCGACCGGCCCCGGAAAACCCGGCCGGAAAAGTAAAAAAAGCTAAAGTCCGGCGGAAAAACCGGGGCAAACTTGTTATAAGTTTGATTCTCTTATTTATCTTTCTCGGGTTGGGTGGCACGATTGCCGCCGCCATAATAATGAACGGGCAAAGCCCGGACGCGCTGCGGGCAGCCGGTTTCCCGGTTTACAGCGGTGCGACCCGCCTGGACCTGGCTCCCCGGGACCGGGAAACTATTATAAATAGTTATGCCGACACCGGCCAATCCGGCAACGTTAAAAACCTGGAATTTGAGTTTTACAAACTTAAAAAGAGCGACAAAAATACCGCTTTGGATTTTTATGATACCGAACTGAGCAAAATGGGCTGGCTGGCCCCACCGCGCAACTCGGTCAACACCGGTTCCTTTAACTTGAACAGCTACCAGAAGGCTAAACAATCCTTTTTTGTCTTTACTTCGGAAGTACCGGCAGACGCCTACCCTTTGCCCAGCGTCCGCGACCAGGTACGCGCCGACGAATTACTTTTAATCGTTTTCCGCACCGAAGAAGTTTAGCCCGGTAGGAGCGGCAAACCAATCCTACAAAAGCTAGACATTCCAAAACCGGATGACTATAATGACTTCATATACCCGTTGGAAATTTAGCTAAACCTACTAAATTACGGCTTTCATCAAGGAGGCTTTTGTAATGTCCACCAATTACCCACCACCGCCTCAAGGTCCGGGCCAACCAAATCCGCCAGGGCCTCCTTACGGGCCTCCACCGGGTTACGGAGGTCCGGCACAACCGCCGCCATATGGGCAACCGGGACAACCGCCGCCATATGGGCAGCCGGGACAACCACAACCACCGCAGAACGGACAACCCGGGCCGCCGCAATACGGCCAGCCAGGCTATGGACCGCCGCCGCAGGGCGGTTATTATGGGCCGCCTCCCGGCGCTAATCCTTATAATAGTCCACAGGGCGTCCCGCCACCGGCGGGCTATCCGCCCCGGCCAGCCGCCCATCCGGTTAAACCGAAAGCCAAACTAAACCCGGCCCTTTTGATAGGTGGTTTGGTGCTGCTGGCGGTGATTGTCGCCGCTATCCTGGCGCTAACCGGCGTACTTTCTAACGTAGAGGCCACCGATTACCCGGGAGCAACCAAAGCCAGCCTGTCCAACCAGGGTACTACTTATGTCAACAACCTGTATGACAATAAACAGTCCAGCAATGACAACCGCAAAGTCTTTCTAACCGGCGATACCCCGGAAGCGGTCTTTAAGTTTTACCGGGACGACCTGACCAGCAAAGGGTGGGCTTTTGAGGGCGAAGGCACGCTCAGTGACGTAAAGGCCAATAAATATACCAAAGGTGATAAGTTATTTTTCGTGATAGCCGATAACGGCTCGAAAAACCTTATCCTGGACGCCGGGACCAAAACCTTTATTATTTTGCTAACCGGTAATAAAACCAACTGATTTTCCAGCTAAATAAAAGCAAAGCCGGTCGGGCAATTCCGACCGGCTTTTTAATGGCAATAAAAACCGCTAGACCGGAAGCAGCAAGAAGTTGAAAGTTCGGGGCGCCTCGCCGGTCAGTTCAAGTAACCCGCCGTGTTCGGCGATAATTTCCCGGCTGATAGAGAGGCCCAGGGCCAGGGTACCATCCTGATCGGAATTGGCAAATGGGTCAAAGGGGTCAACCGTCACGCCCGGTGGCCGCTGTGTCGTCCCGGAAATAGTAATTTGCACCCGACCCAGTGGGTCGGTAGCGCTGCGAATTTGCAGAATACCTTGTTGTGGCATATCCGCTAAAATTGACTGGAGCAGGTTAATAATTATCGTCTGGAATTGATAATTTACTAACTTGACCATGGGCAACCCGGCTGCCAGATCCAGCTCTAGCTGGAGGTTCTTTTGCTTTATTTCTTTGTCCAGAAGACCAAGTACCCCTTGAATCGAAAAATTAACCTCGGACGCTAACTTTCCCATATCGCTGGCCGGGTAAAAATGGCGCAACAGGTTGATCGTCTGGCTAATCCGGCTTATCTCGTAATCGGCTGCCTTGAGGTAAGCTTTGCGATGGTGCGGAGTCTTGCGCGAATCAAGACCCAATTCAAGCGAAGTGCGGAGAGTTTGGAGGGGGTTGTTAATCTGGTGGGCAATCGCGGAAACTATTCCGCCTATTGAAGCTTTGCGCCGTAGGGTTTTACGTTCCTGTTCGATAGCCCGTATTTCAACCAGGCTGCCGAGGTGGGCACTGGCCCCCATTAAAGTGCCGTCCTGGGCATAAAGACCCCTTATTTTTGCCGTAAACGGCCCCTTCAGGCCCTGCCTGGGATACATGTTAACTTCTTCATCCGGAAAGCCGCTGCCAACTTCCATAGCGGCCTTAAAAGCGGGAGGGTTGGTCGGGCCATTACACAGGTCCCACAGGGTTCGCTGGCCCACCACCTCACCCGGTTGGTAGTCCAATAAAAAACTGGCGGCCTGGTTGAAAACCACTATCTGGCCCTTGCGGTCGGCCAGGATAACCGTCTGGGGCAGTTTATCAAAAAAACTGTAAAGAAACTCGCAGAAAATAGACCCCTGTTCCACGGCAAATTCGTGCAGCACCGCCAGTTGGGCAGTTACACTTACCGGGGCATCCGGCGGCTTCGAAGCCTGAAGAAGCTCTTTATTCACTCTTTGCAAAGAGCGATCTTTTTCCATTTGTGGCGGAACTTCCTGGCGCAGTTAAGGACTGCCCCTTTTAATCGGTAACCCGCTGCGAGCCCAGCCGGACATACCAGAAGGCACCTCGCATGGTTGTTCAAAACCATGCTGCGTGAGAAAACTCAGGGCCGTAAGACTGTGGAAGCGGTTACTCGCGATTACTACAAGTTCTTTGCGCGGATCGAGCTCATGTAAGCGGTGAGGAATTTCAAAATAGGGCAAATGGAGCGCGCCCTCGATATGATAGTCATTCCATTCCACCGGAATCCTTACATCAAGCACGGTCAGGTTCTGTTCCAATCTGCCTTTGGAAATCTCTTGCCAGAGCTGCCTGGGGCTAAGCTGGGGTGTCACTTCCAGGGGCAGAGCGGCAGTAATTTCAGTATAGCCTATTATATTATAGCCTGCTTGCAATAGGCTAAAAGTAGCGGCCAGGCGTTCCGGACCCGGCTCACAGACCAGCGCCAGCGGGCGGCCAGGCCTGACAAATATATCTAATCGCCCGGCATAACCGGCCGGGTGAAAAGCTATATTCAACGACCCGGCAAGGTGGCCGTTGACAAATTGTTGCGGTTGCCTGATATCCAGAAGAAGGACGCCATGTTGCACTTCCTCTGCTAAATCCAGCCCGGTTAAAAACCGTTCAGAGTTTTGTTTCAAAAGCAGACCCGTTGTTTTATGATGGGAAAATATTACTTCAAACATTGTTAGACTAATTTGTACCTGTACTAAAACCTGAATGGGTAGGGCCGTAGAGTGTTATTCCAGGACTATAAAAAGACAATAATAAGTACTGGCTGTATGATAACCTTTTCTGGAAGAAGTTAGTGTTGAAATTGGTGATTATTTAAGTAAATATTTCCGGAACAAACTGCTAAGGAATGCTATGGGGAAATTTCCTGGTCCTGGTACTGCAATTCATACAGGCGGTAATAAAAGCCGCGCCGGGCTAATAATTCTTCGTGAGTGCCCGCCTCAACAATCTGGCCTTTGTGAAGCACGATAATCGTATCAACGTGCCGGATGGTACTCAACCGATGTGCAATAATTATGCTGGTCCGGCCCTGCATCAATTTTAAAAGGGCTTCCTGGATTAAAGCTTCATTTTCGGTGTCAACGCTGCTGGTCGCCTCGTCCAGCACCAGCAATACTTCCGGGTTGAAAGCAATTGACCGGGCGAACGCCAGCAATTGGCGCTGTCCCACCGAGAGATTGGTGCCGCGCTCTTTAACTGCGTGGTCGTAGCCATCTTCAAAGCGTTCGATAAACTTGGACGCATTCACAAACCGGGCGGCGGCTTTGACCTGCTCATCACTGATGGACTCGTCTAAGAGGCGGATATTGCTGGCAATCGTCCCGCTGAAAAGCACCGGGTCTTGCAGGACAATACCAATATGGCGGCGCAACTCGGCCTGGCGCACCGACTTTATATCTTTGCCATCCACCAGGATTTGACCGCCCTGGATATCGTAAAAACGGGTCAAAAGGCTGATAATCGAGGTTTTACCCGCCCCGGTTGCTCCTACCAGCGCCACACTCGTCCCGGCCGGTATATGAAAAGAGACATTCTTGAGGACCGGTTCATTTTCAACGTAACAAAAGCTGACGTTCTTAAAGTCTATTTCACCCCGGAAAGGCTGGTCGAACTGTTGGGGATTGGCGGGATCCTCGACCGCCGGTTTTTCGTCCAGCAGTCCGAAAAGGCGCTCGCTGGCGGCCATTGCGCCCTGCAAAATATTGTACTTCTCGGCCAGGTCCTGGATAGGTTGAAAAGCTCGCTGGATGTACTGGAAAAAAGCCACCAGCACCCCAAAGCTTACGGTTCCTTCCAGCACGCCCCGGCTGCCAAACCAGAGCAAAGCAGCCGTAGCGACCGCCGATAAAAGGCCGACCACCGGGAAAAAGAGGGCAAAGACCAGGGCGCTGCGGACAGTCGCGTTAAAATAATCCTGGTTCAAGCCCTGGAACTGGTTAAAAGCCCGGCTCTCCCGGTTGAAAAGCTGGACTACCAGCATTCCGCTGACATTTTCTTGCAGGAAACCGTTTATCTTGGCTAGCCGCGTACGGACCTGCCGGAAGCTATCCCGCATAAAGCGCCGGAAAAGCATTGAAATCAGGCTGACAAAGGGTAGTACAACAAACATTATTAGCGCCAGCCGCCAGTCCAGCACCAGCATAATGACCGATACGGCAAACAGCGTTATCAGGTCACCTATCATTGAAACCAGGCCGTTACTTAACAGTTCGTTCAGCGCGTCAATGTCGCTGGTCAGGCGGCTCATCAGCCTGCCAACCGGGTTTTTATCGAAGAAGGCCAGGGAAAGCCGCTGTATATGGCTGAAAAGGGCCACCCGCAGGTCGTACATCACGCGCTGCCCGACCGACTGCATCAGGTAGGCTTGAAAGTAACGCAGGAAAAAACCCATTATAAGGACTGCCAGGAACAGCAGCATGATTTGCCATAAGTCCGTCGCCCGGCCGGTAGCAATATAGTTGTCAATCGCCAGCTTGGTTAAATACGGCCCGGCCAGGTCGGTTACGGAGGTGCCAAGCACCAGCATAAGGGCCAGGAACATTTGCTTCTTGTAGGGCCGCAGATAGACCATGAAGCGGCGGACCAACCGCCCGTCATAGGCTTTACCCAGGATTTCGTCCTGGTCTTCGGTTTTAGCTTTTTCTACGTCTGCTTTTTGTGAGGAAAGAGGTTTACTTTTAAGATCAGGTTCTTGTAATGGGGTCTTTTCACTGGCCGTGTGTGCCCGGTTATCTTGCTTCACCCGTCCCTCCGCCTGCTGTTTATACACCTGGATATTTACCTAGCTAACCTGTTTGTATTATATCATAATGCCGGGATTATAATGTTTCAATTAGCGGTTTGATTAATTTACAGGGAAACGACAAGGTTTTAAAAAGAAATGAAGCCATTACCGGGACTCTGGATAAGCCGGGTATGCGCCTCATCGGCGCGTTGCAGTGCGGGTGACAATTCCGGAGGGTTAATCAACAGGTCAACGAAACGCTGCTGGTCCTCCACTGACAGGCGGATATTATTAAATTGTACGGCACTCTACCGTACCAAGCAAGGACTGTACTCTTATGTTCTTCCGGTAAAAATTCAATTTTACCCGGTCTGGTAAGGGGCAGTTGAATTAACTTTGGGGTAGGTCAAACCTACTTAAAAGGTTCGGAGTCGCGCTGGCTCTGTTCAAGGACCAGGCGGGCGACTTCCAGGCGAGCTTCTTCCTGGCGCTGGCGAGTTTCCAGGTAGGTTACGGCGCGTTCTTGCAGGCGGCGGCGCAAGAGGAACGTTATATAGAGCAGCAGTAAGACCAGGACCGGCAAACTCAGAAAGGAAACCCAGGCAAAGCTTTCCCCGCCGAAAAAGGCCAGAAGAAAGGCAAGCAGGGTCAGGGCAGCGGCGGCGTAGCCCAGGTAAAGGCCCACCCGGTCCAACCCGCGCCAGAAGAAACCATCCGCAGGCAGCGGTGGGGGCGGCGCATCCTCTTCCCGGTCGGTGGCCGCTTCGGCCAGACGCGAAAGGTCTTCGGCAGGGCTGGTGGGCGGTGGGTTATTGTTTTCCATCGGCTGTATTCCCGCGCCTTTTAACGCCGGGCGGCAGGTTGGCCTGTGATTGGCGGTGGGCCTCGGTCTTTATTTGCTCAACCGTGGCCGTAAAACCGTCCGGGCTGGCGGCATCCGGCGGCAGATTTTTCTTCTGGCGGGCTTCGTCGAATACCTCACGCAGTTTGGCACTGTGGGCGGCTTCCAGCCCGGCAAAAATCTCGTCGCGCCGCTGCTTGTTAAGCTGATAGCGCTTGTAAGCAAGCCAGCAAGCCGCCAGGAAACAGGCCAGGACCGGTATCATAGACAGTTGAGCCAACAAACCCTGGCGGGCGTAGGCCAGGCCAATCGCGATAGCCGAGAATACCCCGGTCGCAACGTTTATTTGCCATTGGAGCCGCCATAACCGCTTAATCTTTTCAGCCATATAACCCCTAAGATTGCTAATTTCCGCCGATAATTTTGCTTGACCGGGCCGGGGCAGCAACTTTATTAAAAGCCGCCCCCGCTTACTTCTACTGCAGCTTAAGCGATAATCTCGCCCCACATACCCTCAGCATCGCCCTGTCCGGCCAGCCGCAGCAACCGGGCCCTGGTGACGTGATTATGCATCAGGTTGGTCGAACTGGCGTATACCCGGATATAGTTATCGGTCAGGCCGCTCCAGACGGTGGTGTCGCTGGAATTTTCATTATTTTCCCATAGGACCGGGCGTTCCTCACCGATAAAGCGCTGCCGCCAGGACTGGCTAAGTTCATCCGAAAGCAGCCGCAGTCGTTCGGCGCGTTCCTTCTTGACCGGCTCCGGCACCTGGTCGCTCATGGTAGCCGCCAGTGTTCCGGCACGGGGAGAATAGGGGAAGATGTGCATTTTAGCGTAGCCCATCTGGCGGGCAAAAGCCAGGGTTTCCGCCGCTTCCTGGTCGGTCTCGCCGGGGAACCCGACAATTACATCGGTTGTGATGGAAGCGTCCGGCAATTCCCGCCGGATTTGCTCTACAATCCGGGCATAGCGTTCCAGGTTGTAGCCCCGGCGCATCCGCACCAGGGTCGCGTCACTCCCGGCTTGCAAAGCCAGGTGAAAATGGCGGCTAAGGCGGCGGTCCTGCTGCCAGAGTTCCAGCAAAGTCGGGTCATAGTCCTGGGGTTCCAGCGAAGTTATGCGCAGGCGCGGAATATCAACTTCACGCAAGACAGCTTCCAGCAAGCTTTTTAGGCGCACCGGGCGGCCTTCAGCCTGGCCGTTTTCAGCCGGGGCGCGGTACTTGCCCAGGTGAACGCCGGTCAGGACTACTTCCTGGAACCCGGCCAGGGCTTTCAGGCGGACCCCTTCCACAATCTCCTGGATACCCACGCTTTGCGGCCCGCCCCGCGCGGTCGGCACGATACAAAAAGCGCAACCGGCGTTACAACCGTCCTGGATTTTGACCATAGCGCGGGTGCGGTAGCGGTCCAAAGCAGGGCTTTTAGCGGTCGCGGAAGGGCTCAAGCCCCCGGCGAAAAGTAAGCGGGAAGGCTCGGGCCGGTAAGGCAATTCATAATTGAGCCGTTCGGAAACCAGTTCAACCAGCTTTTCTTCATCGGTTTTTTTAACCACCAGGTCAACTTCGGGCAGGCCGCTAACTTCACCGGGGCTGGTATAGACATAGCAACCGGTCGCGACCACCACCGCCTGAGGATTGGCGCGTTTCACCCGGCGCAGCATCTGGCGCGATTTGCGGTCGGCCACGTGGGTGACGGTACAGGTATTTACTACGAACACGTCCGGTATATCAGTTCCGTGAGCGTCAACCAGGGCAAAACCGGCCCGCTGGAAATTATCGGCCAGGGCTTCGGTTTCGCTAAAGTTAACTTTGCAGCCCAGCGTAACCAGGGCGACTTTAGGGCGCAGGTCACCGGAGGGTAAATCTTTCTCAAACGGCAAGGGCCGGGAAACCGAAAGAGCCACCGGGGTGTTGGCCGGTGGTTCGTGGTTAATCAGGGTAATAGTTCTACTGCTCAATAAAAACCTTCTCAGATAACCTGAAACGTTTTCCATAAGACGGATAACGCCTGGTGGTAATACAGCTTAGAAACCAGTCAATGGACCTGGTTAGCCAAATAACTTTAGAGCCAGTCTGCTTAGTCCGGCACGAAAAGGGCAGCCGACCGGCTGCCCCTGATTTTCCGGTTATTCTATTATAAGCTTCCAGGCCGGTAAGGTAAAGTAACGGCTGAAAATTTACATCAAAACTTAGCGTTGCACATTGGAAGTGGGGACCAGGACCGGCCCGGAAGCGGTTTCCGGCAAGGCTTTGCGCTCTTTCAGAGTAATGCTGGTGAAAGGCACCCTGAATTCGTTGAAAACCTCAATGCTAATCAGGAACCCGATAAAAATCAGGATTACGCCCAGCAAGGTCGCCAGTGAGAAAGCGTCCGCGCCGTTCGCCAGGTGAAAACGTTCGATGGTTCCGGCGGCACTGGCGGCCAGCGCCCCGCCAAAGATGAAGCAGTTGCTGACTACCCTGTACAGTTTTATGCGCTTGCGCCAGAAGACCCAGGCGCTCTGGACGGCCCCAAAAGCCAGGAACCCGGCCCCAAAAATGTTGAAGAAGGGAGTTAACAGCCGGACGTATGACGGAAAGCCGGTGCCTTTTACTTCCTCGGTCGAAACTAACGGCAAAGCAGTTACTTCCACCGGGGCGGTAAAGACTAAAACGGCCGCCGCGATAAATGCGATGGTCAGAGCAATCAGGGTGCCGACCGCCACTTTACGTTTAGCAATCAAAAAGACCGTACCCATGCCCAGGTAGGCGCTGGTGCCTATCGCGCCGCAAATGTACCACAGCCGGTAATAATTGGTATCCGACCGCCAACCGTTGGCCGTACCCAGAAACTGGGCAAACGCCGCCGCCGAGAACATGAAAAGGCCAATAGTCCAGACTATCTGGTAGGTCTTGTGCTTGTGCAAGAACTGGTCAAGTACCATAAGCGTAAAGAGAAAACTGACCAGCGATGCGAGCAAAGGCAAAAGAACAGTAAGGTTCATAATTTTTCTCTAAGGATTATTTTTATGTCAGGCGAAAATGTATAAGGTTGGGTTGCCCCGGTAACTGTCAGGACGGAATTTGTGCCATTATAAGCCAAAAACCGTCTACCCGGAATAGGGTACGGACCCTATTTGCCGTGTAAACGGTTAATCTTAACCTAACTTAACCTTCAGAGAAGTTTTATAGAGGATTTACCAGCTAAATTCGTCGAAACGGGGTTCCCGGAAGGCTTTTACCAGCGCTTTTTTCAAATCCTCTTCGGTGGTGGGTATGCGCTGCTGGTTTTTGCCGGTAACTACCAGGAAATAACCGGCTGTAACCTCGTCATAATCGGCCCCGACCGCAATCTTGTTATGTCCACCGGGGACCGACCAGCTCAGGCAAAGCTCGTGACGGACGGTGAAAATAGGCTCAACCCGGCCTTGCTTATTCAACAACTCGCGGTTCATTTCTTCCAATAGCTCGACAGACCGGACCTTGTTCATCTCGGCCAGGAGATTGGTCATTATAGCGTCACGGCGATATTGAGCCTCGGTTTCTTCCAGGCGCAGCTCATCTACCTCTTGCTTTAACTGCTCCAGCCAGTTGCCTGGAACGGCTTCTTGATTATCCTGTCCGGCGGGCTGTTCCCCTTTGCCAACCACCTCGGACAGTTTGCCCGACCAGTATTTACCTTTTTGCATATTTTTGCTTGTTTACCTCTTCAGTAACACCACAACACCACCATGGAGATTATAAAGTTAATATAAGCTATTCAGGCGGTGATTACAAGAGCCTTAACTTATTCAGGCGTCTTTCGGGCCGCTGGCCGGAAGCGTCAGACCTTCCATGGGCGGCAATTCTTTAAGACTGGACAGGCCGAACTGGTGCAGGAATTCAAAAGTGGTCCCGAAAAGGACCGGGTGGCCGACCGTTTCGGCCCGACCCACTTCTTCAATCAGGCCGCGAGCCTGCAATGTATTGATTACACCGCTGCTATCCACGCCGCGCACCGTCTCGACCATAGCGCGCGTAACGGGCTGGCGGTAGGCAATAAGAATAAGCGTCTCCAGGGCTGCCGCTGAAAGTTTATTGGACGACTGCAGGCCCAGGAATTTTTCAATGTAAAATGCCACCTGGGGCGACGTAACCATTTGGACCTGCCCGTTATGCCTGAAGACCCGCAAACCCCGCTCCTGGGCTACGTAATCGGCATTTAAGGCCGCAATAAGTTCTTCCAGCCAACCGGCCTCAACTTCCAGGGCTTTACAGAGGTCGGGCAGGTTTACCGCGTCACCCGCGAAAAAAAGCAGTGCTTCCAGGGCGGCCAACTGCCGGTTGATATTGGGTTTCTGTTGAGTTTCCACCAGGGGACTCGGCTTTTTCAGAGTTTTTTTGATGCTCAAGCGAGGTTTCCTTTACACAGGTTCTGACTAAAGATGGTTACGATTACAAAAGGCACCTGCCATACGGCCAAACGCCTGTTCAAGCAATAAAACTCATTCAAAAGCATAAATATAAATATTATGGACCGGGTCGGCATAGATAGTTTTCATAAACTCGCCAAATTTCTTTAACCCGTCCGCCGGGTATTTCTTGAACTCTCGCATATCCGAATACAGGCTGCGGCTGCCGTTCTCGGCCTGACCGACAAAGACGTATCGGACGTTATGCTTCTTGAGCAGTTCCAGGGCTTTGGCCCGGTCGGTCGTTTCATAAATCCGGCTCATGTCCAGCCACCTTTCCCAGATTTCCAGTTCCGGCAGGTTGCCCCGCCACTGTAATTCATGGAAGGGCCAGCCGACTATGGTAGGCAGGCCGGTAAAGGTGCTGACCCGGTTGGCCCAGCTATAGTTCATGCCGTTGGCTTCCAGCACCGTTCCCCGGCGGGCAGGCTGGTTAATAGTGTAATTGCGTAAAAACTGCATAGCCGGGAACTCGTCAGGAAATTCCCTGGAATACCAGGTTTCGCCGTTAAGCCCAATCCGGTTAGTGTAACGGTTCGTTACCTGGTAATACCCCAGGACCGGCAAAGCAGTCGCCCCTAGCATTAAAACAACCATGAGGACGGTCCAGACCCGGCGCAAGCGCCAGGGCTTGCCCTCTCCGGTCGGTTGGGCCGGACTTGTTTCAGGTGTATCCGCAGGACCGGTCTGATTCAGGTCAGGAGCGGCCGGACTTCCCTCAGCATTGTCATAAACTTCCGGGGCGCCTTTAGTGGTCGAGACAGTATTATAGAGCCATTCCCGGTTGAAATCCGGCCCGGTGCCAAGGGCGGCCTCGGACCGCTTGAGAGGCAAGAGGCTGCCGGGCGCGCTTAGACCGGCCCAGAAGGCCCGCAGGTTGCCCGGGAAACCCAGGCCGGGCTGTCGCAAAGGTTTTAGGGTTATAAGCGACCAGCGCCACCGGATTACCCGGACCGTAAAGTACACTCCCGCGATACCGTAAAGGACCCACAGCTGATACCAGAATTTCATCATGGTATTAAAGCGGTTGGTGTAGATATCTTTTATGTAGAATAATTCGCAGAATAAAGTCAGCCCGGCAGCTACAGCCACACAAAGCAGGGCGAAAACGTCAATAATCGCCGTCAGGTCGGTATGGTGGGCCGGTTGGCGAATTTTCCGGACCAGCAGTTGCAGCGAAAAATAAAGTAAGAACGAAACCGGGCCGAGTAATTCAAACTTGATAAAAGGGCCAACCACCAGCAACAGCAGCAAAGCCAGCCCTTCCAGGGCCAGGCGCGGCCGCTGCCATAGTTCTTCCAGCGCCCTGGGCCAGAGCAGCCAGACAGCCAGGGTATAAGTTACCAGGGATATGACGCACGAAGACAGGGTTAAATTCTTCTGCCCTAAATCCTGCAATAAAGTGGGCAGGGTTGAAGTGCCGGTCACTATTAATAAGAAGCCCAGCGGCCACCGGCCCAGGGCCGCCCAACCCGGCAAGCCGGTAAAGTTTTTCGACCGGGAGTTCTGCCAGATTTGGACCAGTGCCAGCCCGATAAAAGTAACAATTGGCAGTAAGAAAAGGCCGTACATGACCACAAACTCGGCCATGAAGGTTCGCGGCCAGTTTATCCAGCCCAGGTAACGGCTGAGCAGGCCAATGACCGGCATATTGCCGTAAGTGGCGTCCGGGATGGCCCGGACCATGCCGTTGAAAAGGGAAAAGTAAAAATAATAGGCCAGCAGAATAAAGCAGCCCAACCCGACGCTTTGCAAGGCTGTCCGGCCGATAACCGAGAAGAATGTGCCGCCCTGCCGGGTTTCGGCCAGTAATAGGACCAGGCCGGTAATTACCAGGAAAGTCAGGAAATCCCCACCGTTAATAAAGGCCAGCGCCCCAACCAGGATGCCTCCGGCTAAAAACCGGGGTATCGAGCGCCATTCCGGCCGCCCAAGCGCCCACTTCTCCGTTGCCAGGTAGCAGTTAAGCATAAAGCCCAGGGCCAGCAGGACGAAGGGCGCGTCCAGTAAATGGGCATGCAAGTCGCCGTTTAAGTAGCTGTAAATCGGGTACTCAGTCAGTATATCCAGCAACCTGCCGTCCGGCATGGGGTCAAAAATCATCCGGGCAGTATTCCACCAGTTCAGCTTGAAGGGGAAATTGGGGTCGGACAGCGGCAGGAACCCTTCGCGGATGAACTGCCGCAGGGGCGCCAGGTTGCCCAGGATCATTATCATGGTGCCGCCCAGGAGGCTTGCCCTTAACGAAGCCCGGACCCTGTACCGGACCAGCCCTACGAGATTACCAATCAGGCCGTAACTTGCCTGGGTTGCCAGCCCGAAGACCAGGCCCATGGCAATGTTATAGGCCGTAGGGGCCGGTACGGCGCTTAGCTTGACTATAAAGGCCATCAGAAACTGGCCGCCGTAGTAGTAATTCATGGGTTGCCCGCCGTACCAGGGGTCGGGTGGCGGTAAGGTGGGCGAAGTAGCGATTGCCTGGATAAAAGCCAGGTCGAAAAACTTCTCAGATTGATTAAGGGCCGGGAAAAACGAACGAAGGTTTATAATAAAGGCAAAAGCCAGCAGGAATAACAATTCGCTGCCCGCCACCAGCCGTAAATTATCGGCCTGACGGAACCAATTCCGGATTCCTGCCCGCAGGGCGGGCTTAAACCCGACCAGCCCCAGGCTGATAAAACCCAGCAAAATAACGGCCGGCCAGCCAGTGTACCACTGGAACTCAATTATTCTGAGGTTGCCAATCCACCAGGCTATAAGCCCGCTTAACAGTAAGCCCAGCGGTTTACTAAAAGAATAGCCCCGGTCCGGCAATCGTCCGAAAACTACAAAGCTGACCGGCAAAGCCAGCCAGCCTAGCAGCATTATCAGAATATACCAGCTTATTGCGTCAATCATTCTCTAGTCAAAAGCATAAACATAAATATTATTCTTGGGGTCGGCATAGATTTGTTTCATGAACTTTGAGAACTTGGCTAAGCTTTCCGGTGAATACCTGGCAAACTCCGCTATATTGGAATAAAGAGGACTGGTTCCGTTCTCAATCTGACCAACAAAAACATATTTTACATTATACTGCTTTAGTAAAGCTTCCGCTTCGACCGGGTCGGTCGTTTGATAAATCCGGTTAGTGGCGTTCCACGGTTTCCAGACTTCTTGCTCATCCAGGTAACCGCGCCACTGCAACTCGTGGAACGGCCAGCCGACCAGGGTAGACAGACCGGTATAAGTGCTTATCCGGCTGCCGTAACTGTAGAGCATGGCGCTATTTTCCAGCACGATACCCCGCCGGGCCGGGTCTTTTTGGACATACTCCTTCAAAAAACGCATGGCCGGGTACTCTGCCGGTAAAGTCCGGGCATACCAGGCTTCGCTGTTAAGCCCATAGTTGGTCGAGAAGTTATTGGTTATCTGGCGGGAATATAGCACCGGCACCGCCAGGGCGATTATTACCAGAACCACCAGACCGGCCAGCCAGGTGCGCCTTAAAATCAATAAACCGCTTCCGGTTGCTTCCCGGCTGTCGCTGGCCTCCAAGACCATTTCAATGCGCCTGCCGCTGCCCAACGGCTGGTTCTGGAGCGGCTTTTTCTCTGAAGGAGAGTAAGCGGCCCAATTACCGGGCATATCAGGCTCTTCGACAAACTGGCGCCGCAGCGTGCCTAACCGGATAAGGTTAAAACCGGAACCGGTCACCCAGGGCCACCCGCGCCCACCGGCACCAGCAGGCAGCTTGTCACGCGCGGCCGCCTTTTTCTGACCGGAGGTACCGGCGGACTCCTGAACCAGCTGGGTATCTTTAGTCCAGTTGATGACCTGCCAGGTAGCAAACGCCGCCGATATGCTATACAGTAGCCAGCTTTCCTGCCAGAATTTCAGCACCATATTAAAGCGGGTATCCTGGATATCGCGGACGTAAATCAACTCACTGCTGAGCGTTAGCAGCGCGGCCAGGCCAACCGTCAAAACTACAAAAAGCCCGCTGACGAAACGCCAGGCGTTATCCGTCTCAAACTCTTTGAGGTATCGCCAGGCTAACCGGGCGGTAAAATATGCCAGGCCGCCCAGTACGCCTAATAATTCAAAACGGATGAGAATACCAACCGTTAAAAGGCTCAACCCGGCCATACCTTCCAGGGCCAACCGGGGACGGCGGCGTACTTCTTCCCAGACCCCCGGCCACAATGTCACCAGCGCCCCAGCGAGGCCTAGCAGCGGAAATACGGCGCTTCGCAGGGTAAACTCGCCTTCTTTTAGCTCATTCAAGGCTACGGCAAGACCAAAGCCGCCAATACAGGCAAACTCCAACCCAACTATTTTTACCCATAACCGGATCATCCCGGGTAGCGGTTTAACGGTCCGGACGCGCTCTTCCTGCCACAGGCGGCTAACTGCCAGGCCGTAGAAAGTAAACACCGGTAGCAAGAAAAGTCCAAAGTGTACTAAATACTCGCTTAGATTGGTATGGTTGTTCAGACTCAAAGCCACGTACTGGCTCAGCCAGCCCACCACCGGCACATCGGCCAGGTTTTCAACCGGTTTAGCCTTAACCATGTTGGCGTAGTTGGTCGAATAGAAGGCATAGACCTGTTTCGTGGCTATTAAAAGAGCGGCAGATTGGACGACCCAGCGGGCAATTTTGCCGGGCAGTTTACCCGGACCGCGCAGCTCACCGAGGCCCATTAAGACCAGGGTAAAAGCCAGAAACGGGATAAAATCAACCCCATTAATGAAGTTCATAGCGCCCACCAGGGTACCGGCCAGCAGTAACACCGGTAAGGCCCGCCACGAAAGCGGGTTGTTTAGCAGGACCCATTTGCGGGGCCGGACCAGGAATTGCAAGCTTAAACCCAGCACCAGCAGGATAAAAATAACGTCCATCTGGTTGGCTTGCAGGTCGCCTTTTATATAACTGTTGACCGGGAATTCGGTTAGAATTAAGACCGAATTACCCTCTGAATTAGTGTCATAAATCATGCCGGTCAGCCCAAAGACATCCAGCTTATGCGGCCATAACTGATCGCCCCAGGGCAGAAAACCGTGCTTCAGGACACTGCGGATAATACTCAGGTTCCCGGCAACCAGCAAGAAAACCACACCTAACAGTCCGGTCTTTATTACCGGGCCGCTCTTACCCCGGCACAGGCTGACCAGGTTTGTTACCAGTCCGAAGCAAGCCTGGGCGCTCAAAGCAAAGACCAGGCCCATTCCCAGGGTATAAGCAAAATCGGCCCCTAAGCCGGTTAATTTACCCATCATCCCTAACAGCAAATGCGAGCCGTAGTAGTAATTGAGCGGCTGCCCGGCAAACCAGGGGTCGGGTGGCGGTAAGGTGGTTGTGGTAATAATCGAATTTAGAAAGGCGAAATTAAAAAAGCGCTCGGTCCAGGAATTTGAGTCTACGATAAAAGAACGCAAAGTTAGCACACTGGCATAACCCGCCAGGAATAGCAGTTCCGAAGTAAGGGCCAGTTTCAAGTTAGCAGGCCGGGAAAACCACTCTTTAAAAGCGGTCCGCAAGCCAGGGGCAGCCACCAGGAGTAAACTGCAAAAAATGCCCCATAATCCCACACAAAGCCAGGCGGTTAAGCCCGTAAAATCCAACCATTTTAAGTTGGCGAGCCACCAGGCTAACAAGCTTATAATTAACAGGCCCAGGGGCTTGCTGAAAGAATAACCCCGGTCGGGTAGATGTTTAAACGCCAGGAAACTAACGGGCAAGGTTAGTAGACCCAGCAGCAAAATAATTGCGTACCAGTTTAACGCTTCAAGCATAGTTTATATTTGAGTTCCAACAACAGCCGATTAGGATCAAAGAGGATTGAGTCTTACCTGCCAGGAGGCGACAAAATAAAAGAAAATGATCGGCTGAGTCTAATCATCAACCGTCACAGCAGCGTAGCGGCGTTTCCTAATAAAATTTTGGCCATAATTTTTGGTTATGGCTTGCACATTGTATAAACGGCAAAGGCCGTGCCTTAGTTCCCCTGACTCTCTCATTTTTATAGGCCAAAAGGCTAACCTTTTAGCTTATTTTATAAATCTTTAGTCTAATTTATTGATATTTTCTAAAAGAAAACTAGAAACTACCGTATAAATGCTTAATTGGTTCTGCTAAAGCCCTCGTATTATACCTTCTTTCTTTCAAAAAGTATTGACATATTCCATTAAAGGAATATAATTTTTAATTAATGGATAACACTGCCTGAAAAGATTACAATTCAGAAATAGAATGGAACGTACTAGTGGAGAATGACAATGGCAATTAAACATGAAGATTACATTGCTTCTCTGCCTCAAGAGGAGCAGCAAGCTATTGAACAGGAAACCGAACGTTTGATTGCAGAGGAGATGACTTTGCAAGCCCTCCGTAAGGCAAGGTTACATTCGCAAAAGCGGGTAGGTGAAAAACTTAAAGTTAACCAATCGGAGGTTTCTAAAATAGAACGCCGTACCGATTTATATGTCAGCACTTTACGCCATTATATAAAAGCAGTGGGTGGCGAACTGGAAATTGTAGCCCGCTTTCCTGACCGTCCCCCGATACGCATTTCCCAATTTAAGGATTTGGACGAGTCCAGTGACACCCATACCTACAATGAACCGCTCTCCGAAATAGCCTGACGAAGAAAAGTTATAAACCACAGTCAGCACCGGCAAAGCCCAACTTAAAGCTTTTATTAACCGCAAACAAAGCCGCCCCCTAACCGGAGCGGCTTTTGTCTGGCGCAGATTTCAGCGAGGGTCTTTAGCGTGGAATTATCGGAAGGACTACGCTGGAAGGATGCCCGGCATCATGAAAGATGGTCTGCCGGGCCGGGCGCATCTCGGCGCTGCTGCCAATCTCCTCCCCGGTGTTGGGATTGCGGTCCCAGCGGGGGAAATTAGAACTGGTAATATCCAACCGGATACGATGACCCGCTTTGAAAACATTAGAGGTTGACCACAGATTTATGGTAAATTCGTAAGGCTGGCCCGGTTCGAGCAGTTCCGGCCGGTCGCCATTGCGATACCGCGCCCGGATAATTCCGTCCACCAGGTTCTGGGCGAAACCGTCGGGGTGAACATCCACCAGTGTCGCTACAAAGTCGGTATCAGGGGCATCGCTGGCGGCCCACAGCCTGACCTCTACCGGCCCGGTAACTTCCAACGCATGGTCCAGCGGTTCGGTGGTATATACCAGCACATCCTGGCGGCGCTCACGGCCTTGCTGGTCGGCTACACCCGGCTTGAAGAGCTGGTTCATCAGCAGGCCGCCGCCCCTGGTTGTGACCGGGTTAGACGGGTCATAAGTGTATTGGTCGGCTGTTTCGGCACCCGGCTTTTCCGGTGAAAGATACCCGTTACCGGTCAGGCTATTGGCGCTGCCGCCGCTATGCAGGTAATAAGGAGTGTATTGGGTACGGGCCAGGGGCCATTCCTGCTCGTCGCGCCAGACATTCTCGCCCATAACAAAGATTTTGACCGGCGGTTCCCCGGTTATACCGTTATCAATCCCTTTCAGCCAGTAATCGAACCAGCGCTGCGTCAGGCCGGTCAGGTCGGTCTGCAAGTTGATAAAAGCCGTGGAAGCGCCAAAGCCAAAATCCTGCTCACCAATCACATTAGTATAGCCTACGTGCGACCACGGCCCCATCAAGAGTTTGGCCTGGCGAGCTTCCGGGGTAGCTCCAATTTCGCGCATGGCCCTGAAAGCCTGGAGCGTGCCATTAGTGAAAATGTCATACCAGCCGCCAACGTTGTAAGAAGGAACCTGGACACGGGAATAGCCTTCCTGCGGCGAGAAAGGCCGGTTGTATTCCCGGTCATACGGTTTGTTGACGATTTCTTCAAATAGTTCCGGTGCTAAATCAAGCTTCTTCAGCGGCTTAAAATCCTTGAGAGGCAGCGAGTAGTAACCTTCCGTGCGTAACCGGTCGATTTCAATTACCAGGGCCCCGATAGCCTGGTACAGTTGTGCGGACGGGGCATCATTATAGCGTTTGAGCAGCACATCTAGCGCGATAGTGGAAATCTGCCAGAAGCCCATCAGGCCAAACTCCAGCGCCCCACCCCGCCAAACCACGCCATCCCGCGAGTCGGCCCAGGTAATCATCGGGAAAATGGCTTTAAGGGACGGCGGTGCTTCAATAGCCGTCACCCATTGAGTGAAGCCGAAATAGGAAGCCCCATACATCCCCACATTGCCGCTAGACCCGGGCAAAGCGGCTGCCCACTCGACAGTGTCATAGCCGTCATTGGCCTCATTGCGAAAGACGGACCACTCTCCATCTGATTTCATGCGGCCGCGCACATCCTGGATAATGACGATGTAACCGGCCTGGGCCAGCCGTACCGCGTCCAGTATAGGGGTTACACTGGCAAAATCCTTACCATAGGGCGTGCGGGTCAGGGCCACCGGGTAGGTGCCTTCAGCGGCAGGTCGGAAAATATTAGCCCGCAATACCGTTCCATCCCGCATAGTAGCCGGAACATCAAACTCGACATTGATTTGATTGCTCATTGAAATACAGGGCCTTTCTTTTTAAGAAGCCAAATGTTTTGAAAAAGCTTTATTGGCAAAAAGGTTTAGCTAAGCAGAATTATAATATTAAGTAGGGTTTGAGTGCAGATTACAAAGTTTTGGACCGGCGCAAGGTTAAATAACCGGCAAGGGCAAAAAACAGTGCGGAAAAGAAGGGAAAGCCAGGAGTTAAAAGTTACGAATGCAAAAAAGGCTGGTAAAGGTAAATGAATAATCCCGGAGGTTTCATTTATCTTTACCAGCCTTAATTTTAGCTTGCCGGAAGCAAAGCTAAGGTTCGAAAACTACCTCTTGGTATACTGAGGAGCTTTGCGGGCGCGCTTGAGACCGGGTTTCTTGCGTTCCTTGGCGCGGGCATCGCGGGTCAGGAGGCCGTTCTTCTTCAGGACCGGGCGAAGGGTTTCGTCGGCCTGAATCAGGGCGCGGGAGATACCGTGACGGACGGCACCGGCCTGACCGCTGACACCACCACCAACTACCTTGACCGTTACATTGTACTGGCCGAGGCGGTTGACCAGGCGCAGGGCCTGTTCGATGATAATCTGGTTAAGCTGGCGGCCACCGAAGTATTCCTGGGCGGTTTTGCCGTTGACGGTGAAACTTCCGGTACCGGGCATCAGGCGAACGCGGGCGACCGCAGTTTTACGCCGGCCGGTGCCGTAGAAGTAATTTTTGTTTAAAGTCGCTGCCATTTTACTCTTTAAGGCTCCTTATATTACTACTGGTCGCCTTCGCGAGGCCCAGTATATTCCAGCTTATATTCTTTGGGCTGTTGCGCCGTGTGAGGATGCTCAGCGCCTTCATAAACCTTCAGCTTGCCCAATTGAGCCCGGCCCAGGCGATTCTTGGGAAGCATACCCTTAATCGCGTCGAAAATAGGGCGAGTCGGGTGCTTATGTAACTGGTCTTGCAGAGTTACTTCACGGAAACCACCGGGATACTGGCTGTGACGGTAATATTTCTTATCGGCCAACTTGTTGCCGGTCACTACAATATCCTTGGCATTGATAACAATAACATAATCGCCGGTGTCCATGTGAGTGGCGTAGATCGGCTTATGTTTGCCCTTGAGCAGGATGGCTACTTCGGTAGCAACCCGGCCCAGCGTTTGCCCGGCCGCGTCCACGATATGCCATTCGTGTTTAATTTCAGGCGGCTTGGGCGAGTAAGTTTTCGTCGCAATCATGTCAAAACTCCTAATAATATCTTACGCTTACCAGGCTCAACCCACACGCGGGGGCCGTTGGCCCGGCCTGGCGGCGGTCACAGGCCGCCACAATTCTTGCTAAATTTTCGGGGGAACGCTCGCCCTTGCCAACCAGCAAAAGCGTCCCGACAATGTTCCGTATCATATGCGGCAAAAACGCGTTTGCCACCACTTCCAATACCAGTTTATCGCCTTCAACCAGCCATACCGCTTTAAGCAGGTTCCGAACGGTGCTGGGATTATCACCTTGCGGGTCAAGTTGAGCTTTAACGCCCCACCCGGCCCCGGCAAAACTGGCGAAATCACGTTCCCCTACCAGGCTGCCCGCCGCGGCTTGCATTGCGGGAAGGTTTAGCGGTCCTGCGACCTGATAAGCAAAGCGCCGGGCCAGCGGCGACCGGACCGGCCGGTTTAGAATAGAGTAGCGATAACTTCGCTCTTTGGCACTAAACCGGGCGTGAAACTCGGCTGGCACTTCTTCCGCCGACAGGACTACCAGGTCAAACGGTAGAAGAGCATTCAGGCCGCGCCGGAAAGTCTCTAGTGGAAGGCGGCTCTCGGTCAAAAAATTCGCTACCTGACCGCTGGCATGCACTCCGCTATCGGTGCGACCAGCTAGACTGGCTACACAACGCTTCCCAACAGGAAGGCCGGTAAGCCGGGCCAGCGCCTTTTCCAACTCTCCTTGAACCGTCCGGCCGTTGGCCTGGAGCTGCGAACCTTTGAAATCGGTCCCGTCATACTCCAGTACCAGCTTGACGTTCCTTGAAGTCGGTTGATGAATTAGGGATGACGTGGGCGGTATAACCTGGTTAATTGCTTCGCTCAAATCTGTTATTTCCTGAGCCTTGCTTTATTAAGTCAGACTGCTTTATCATTCCAGACTCACCAGACAACTAGGCCGGTAAGAACTCGATCAGGGAAATTTCCGCGTTATCGCCCAACCGGGTGCCCAGCTTGAAGATGCGGGTGCAGCCGCCGGCGCGCTCGGTATAGCGGGGGCCAATAACGGTAAACAGCTTCTGCACGGCCGCCGTGTTAGCCACCTTGCTGGTAGCCACGCTGCGGTTGTGCGGGGTGTCCTCGCTTGCGATGCTGACCAACTGCTCGATCATGCCCTGGATTTCTTTGGCTTTCGCCTCAGTGGTGCGAATACGTTCGTGGGCAATTAATGATACCAGCAGATTGCGGTACATCCCCAAACGTTCGCCCGTGGACCGGTGAAATTTGCGACCGGCAATTCGATGTCTCATTTCTTCAAAACCTCTTAAGCTTCTTCTTCAAGATTGTTATCGCTGGCTTCGTCACCATTGCCCAACAAAGCGTCGCCGTTACCTTCACCGTCGGCTTCGTCACTGAAAGCGCTGCCCGAGAAAGGTCCGATAGGCTTGTTAGCTTCCATGTAGCCATGGTTGATCAACTGAGCCCGCAGTTCGTCGTAAGACTTGCGTCCGAAGTTTCGAACACTCAGCAAGTCCTTTTCGTCCATCAACAAGATCTGGCCGACCTTGGTAATGTTGCTGCGCTTCAAGCAGTTGTAGGTACGGACAGACAAATTGAGTTCTTCAATCGGTGTGTCAAAGACCTGGGTCGGAATATTGGTCTGCTGGTTCAAGCCCGGCAGTTCCGGTTCTTTGGTCTTATTGAAGTCCGCGATAATCTCGCTATGCCGCTTGAGAATCTGGGATGATTGGCTGAGGGCTTCGCCCGGGTCAATCGAGCCATCACTCCAAATTTCCATGACTAACCGGTCGTAGTCTGTCTGCTGGCCGACGCGGGTGTGTTCCACCACGTAATTGACGCGCGGGATCGGGGTATAGATGGCATCAACCGGAATAACGCCGATTGGCATATTCTCGCGGTTGTCAGCCGAGCTATAACCGGTACCGTGTTCAACCGTCAGTTCCATATCCAGGCTAGCGTCCGGGCTATCCAGGGTGGCAATTGGCTGATCAGTATTTATAATTTCAATCAGTTGGCCCGGAACCTCAATATCGCCGGCTGTCACAATGCGCTCACCGCGGCAGCTAAGGTTCAACCGGACCGGGCGGTCGCTGAAAGAGCGTAACCGGATGCGCTTAACATTCAGCACAATTTCGGTAACGTCTTCTTTTACGTGTGGCAGCGAGGTAAACTCATGGGCCACTCCGTCAATTTTAATCGAAGTGATAGCCGCGCCGGACAAAGAACTGAGCAAAATACGGCGTAAGGCATTTCCAAGAGTGATACCGTAGCCGGGCTCTAGGGGTTCTATTTTGAACCGCCCGTAGTTCTCTGCCGTAGCTACTTTTTCGACCTTCAAAGCTACATCGAACAAGGCAATCAGCCTCCTTTTATCAACTGATTTGCTTTCTTACCGGAACAATCTTTTCCAGGGCCTTGCGGCGATAGAAAGGGTCATTCCGGCCCAGATTGAACTACTAGCGGCTGTAATACTCTACGATTAACTGCTCGTCCAGCACCACATCCATCTGATCACGTCCAGGGATAGTTCCGATCCGACCGCTTAGAGCGCGGGGATCAAGAGTCAGCCAGCCGGGGACCTGGGTCTTGCCGATTGTCTCGGCGGCAACCTTGAAGTATTCCTTACCACGGCTAGATTCTTTAACCGATATGACGTCGCCAGCCTTCAAAATGTATGAAGGGATGTCGGTGTCGCGGCCGTTCACCTGGAAGTGGCCGTGGCGGACAATCTGACGAGCCTGGGGCCGTGAGTCCGCGAAGCCGAGGCGATAAACGATGTTATCGAGGCGAAGTTCGAGGATCTGCAGCAAGCGTTCGCCGGTAGCGCCAGGGATGCGCTTGGCTTCGTCAAAGTGCTTGCTGAACTGGCGTTCCAAAATACCATAAATACGGCGAGCTTTTTGTTTCTCGCGCAGCTGTAAACCAAAATCGCTCATTTTGCGCTGTCGTTTAGCGCCGTGCATACCCGGTGCAGTGGGCCGTCGCTCGACCGAGCATTTCGGTCCCATACAGCGGTCGCCCTTGAGCATCAACTTTACCCCCTCGCGGCGGCACAGTTTACAAACCGGTCCTGTATACCTTGCCAATTGTTCCTCCCTTTGGCAGTTTCCTAATTACGGTTCTTCGTCCTGTAATTATTCTATTCACAACACCGGGCCACCAACTTGTGGTGGCCGAGTGTTTTACCAAAAATCTAAATAACTAACTCTGCTTATTGGTCTGTTTACAGACCCTCACTCTCACCTTCCGGCAAGTCTCTTTACCCACCTGTAAGCGGGTGGCCCGGCAATTTACCGGAGCCAGACAAAGCTGCCGTCTGGGCAAAGCATCGGAGAGTTCTGCCTTCATCACTCTGGCGCAAAGCCAGGCTTTACAACAGAATACGGGCCGCAGTAAAGCCAGGTGGAATATTGCTATTCCGACCGGCAATTAGACGCGGCGGCGTTTCGGCGGGCGGCATCCGTTGTGAGGGATCGGTGTTACGTCGGTGATCGAAACCACCTGTAGACCGGTCGCCTGCAAGGAACGGATAGCCGCTTCGCGGCCGGATCCCGGACCTTTGACGAAAACCTCGATCTGGCGCAACCCGTGTTCCATAGCCCGGCGAGCAGCTCCTTCGGAAGCGACCTGAGCCGCGTAAGGAGTACTCTTGCGCGAACCCTTGAAGTCGCTCGCTCCGGCACTACCCCAGCTAAGGACATTACCTTTCGGATCAGTCAGGGTAATGATCGTGTTGTTGAAAGTCGACTGGATATGCGCCTGTCCTTTGGGGACGCTTTTACGCTCGCGGCGCTTTACCCTGGTGGCTTTCTTCTTGGTGCCTTTTTCAGCCATCTAAATGAAATCCTCCAGCTAGAATATTTTAACTACTACTACTTGGTGGCTTTTTTCTTCCCGGCCACGGTGCGGCGCTGTCCACCCCGGCGCGTGCGGGAGTTAGTCCGCGTGCGCTGGCCGTGTACCGGCAGCCCGGCCCGGTGGCGTCTGCCCCGGTAGCTTCCAATTTCAACCAGGCGTTTGATATTGAGGTTTACCTCACGGCGAAGATCGCCTTCCACCCGGTATTCCCGGTCAATCAACTCGCGCAGGCGAGCCACTTCCTCGTCGGAAAGTACGCGCACCCGGGTATCGGGGTTGATGCCGGTTTGCTGTAAAATCTTCTGGCTGGTAGAAGGGCCGATACCATAAATGTAAGTCAACCCTATCTCGACGCGCTTGTCACGGGGCAAGTCAACCCCCGCTACTCTTGCCATTCGTTCCTCCCAGAACCTCTAAAAAAATAATTAGCCCTGTCGCTGCTTGTGCTTCGGTACTGTGCAGATAACTAACACAACACCTTTGCGCTTAATAACTTTGCATTTCTCGCAGCGTGGCTTTACGGAAGCCCGTACCTTCATGTTAGTAACAACCTCGCTTGCTGTTATAGCAAAAGCGGCTTGCGCCGACCTTTGCCAGGTTTAGTAATCCGGGTTAAAAGGGAAATGATCTTCCGCATTTACCCCGGCACCCTATAAAGGGCTACCTTACTTCCTGGTAGCTTGCGCCAATCAAGCCGACACGCTGGTCGGCTCCCCTGAAAGTGAGATTAATTAAATGTCCGCGTGTTTGCTGGTGGAGGGTTGTTCCGCTTTACATCATACCCTTACCTGGCAGAATGTCTGCTCAGTCAGGCCCAGCTATAACTTAATATTTTGCCTTCCCAATACTTTTACAGACAAGTGGGAATTATAACATAATGTTCCCGCTTTGGCAACCTATGGTAAGGTCAGAATCAGCGGCTCGCCATCCGTAATTGCCGATGAATGCTCCCAGTGACATGATAACGACCCATCTTTAGTGACTACCGTCCACTTGTCCTCTTTTACGACCGTTTCGAAAGTACCAATGTTGACCATCGGCTCTATCGCCAGGCACATCCCCTTACGTAAAGCCATTCCCCGGACCGGCTGCCGGAAGTTCGGCACCTGCGGCTCTTCGTGGACCTTGCGCCCGATGCCGTGTCCGACATACTGGGTAACGATGCTGTAGCCCTGTTTTTCTACGTAATCGTGAATCGCATCGGAAATATCATAAAGGTGGTTTCCCAGCTTCATCTGGCTGATACCAATCATTGTCGCTTCGCGGGTGACTGCTATCAACTTCAGGGCTTCCTCACTAACTTTCCCGACCGGGAAAGTAGCGGCGCCGTCGGCATTCCAGCCCTTGTTGGTCGCCCCGACATCCAGGCTGATAATATCGCCTTCTTGCAAGACGCGTTTCCCCGGTATACCGTGGACCACCTCTTCGTTAAACGAGATGCAAATACTGCCAGGAAAGCCGTAGAGGCCCTTGAAAGCCGGAATCATACCCCTGGACCGGATAAACTCTTCACCAATCTTATCCAGCTCTTCGGACGTTATACCGGGCTTGATATATTTGGCTACTTCTTCGATGGTCTGGCCGACTACTTTTCCGGCCTCCCGCATCAAATCAATCTCACCTTTTGTTTTACAACTAACCATAAATGCTCTCATAAAATCTTCTCATTTTTATTACTTAATTATGCTGGTTAAGCCAAAACTGGCGGTCCTCCGGTTTTACCAGGAGACCGCCAGCCAATTTAACGGCTATTTTGTTCAGTCTTGCCTGTGCGCGGCAAGGAAACTACAGGAACACTCCTTAACCAATACCTGAGCCGGTCGCTTGCGAGAGTCGTTACGCCACCAACGACTCTTTAGTTTCCCCCAAAAGGATTTTTTTCTTCTCCTCATCAAAAGGGGCGGCTTTTAGAGCCTCAATTATATCGTGGGTAACCTTTTCAACCGCTTGCTGGCCGTTTATTTCCAGCAACAGGCCCTGTTTCTTGTAATATTCGATCAGGGGCATTGTCTGGTTGAAATAAACCTGGAGCCGCCGCTCTGCCGTAGACCGTTTATCATCATCCCGCTGGTAAAGTTCAGCCTGGTCTTCATCGCACAACCCTTTAACCTTCGGCGGGTTATTCAATTCGTGATAAGGAGTCTGGCATACCGGGCAAATCCAGCGGCCGCTCAACCTCTGCAAAAGGGCGTCCGTTTCTACCTTAACGTAGATAATCCGGCCAATGCCTTCGTCGAAGCCCTCACGCAGGGCCTTGTTAAGCTCATCCGCCTGGTAAATTGTCCGGGGGAACCCGTCCAAAAGTGCCCCATTCTTGCAAGCTGGCGTTTTCAGGTGATCCATAATCATCTTAATGACGGTTTCATCCGGCACCAGCTCACCCCGGTCTATAAAACCTTTGGCTTCAATGCCAATGGGCGTGCCTTTCTTGATATTATCCCGGAAAAGGTCGCCGCTTGACACGTGGGCAATTTTTATCCGGTGTGTTAGTATATGGGCCTGAGTACCTTTGCCCGCACCGGGCGCTCCTAGAAGGATTAAATACATAGTGCGTTAGACCTCCCTAAATGGCATCTTTGCTTGTCCGGGGTTGCGCCATTGCAACACCTGACCTGGCGGTATTATTAACCCGCACTTATCTCCCGCCCACAAAGTGGTTAATTTTCGCCAATCAACAAACTTTTTCAAGCCTAAAGATCAGAAATAGCACCCAAACCATCTTTACCGGGCCTGTTTCGGCTGCATTTTTGGGAAAAATCAAACTCCAAAAATACAAGCTATAAAACAAAAATAGAAACTGCCTATCTATAAATATTTCACAATCTTACTTTATTATAGCATAAGTTTTGAATACTCGACAAATCCCAGCTGTTTTATCGAATTAGTATTTTTTATAACAATCATAAACGTAGTGTTAGAAAAAAGGCATCCTGGCCTATTTAACCAGGATGCCTTTTTTAAGATTTGGAAAGTTAGCGCAGAATACCCTGGTATTCGCGCATAACCAGTTGCGCTTCCAGTTGTTTCATTGTGTCCACCGCGACACCGACCACGATCAGCAGCGAAGTACTGTTCAGGAAGGTTGCGACCTGCGTCTGGACAACCAGACCCAACAAGAAAGGTAAGATGGCAATTACACCCAGGAAGATTGCCCCTAGCAGGGTAATTCGCACCAACACCCGCATCAAATACTCGTTGGTTGGGCGCCCTGGTCGGAAACCTGGAATGAAACCACCCCGGTCCCGCAAACTTTCAGGGATGTTTTGCTGGTTGAATAGGACTAGCGTATAGAAATACGTGAAGCCTACTACCATCATGAAGTAAAGCATCTGGTAAAGGCCGCTGCCCGTACCAAAGTTTGTTACTACCCAGGTCGCCACCACACTAACCGGGTCATTAACCGTACCAGGCCGGATAAAGAAGCCTGCTACAGTCGCCGGGAAGATGATGATCGAGCTGGCGAAGATCAGGGGAATCATACCTGCAGAGTTAACTTTCAGCGGGATATGGGTCTGCTGACCGCCATAAACTTTATTGCCTTGCATCTGGCGCGGGAACCGCACCGGAATTTTTCGCTGGCCTTCCTGGATCATAATGATACCGACTATGGCTAGCAACATTACCAGGACAATAATAATAATCGAGATAATACTCTGGCCGATGCCGGATTGGCTTATCTGGACAAAGCGTTGCGGCAGGCCGGACACGATGCCGCCAAAGATTATTATTGATACCCCGCTACCAATACCGTACTCAGTGATCAACTCACCCAACCAGACCAATAGAATGGTACCTGTTGTCATAGATACTACGGCCGCAATAGTTAAAAGCGGGTCCGAACCTGTTCCGAACAGAGAAAACCGCTGGGCGTCCGTGCCGGTAATAATACCCTGGCTTTTCAAAAGGACAATCTGCCCATAGGAAGTCAGAGCCGCAATTGGTACGGTCAAGATATGGGTATAGCGGTTAAGAGTTTGTCTGCCGCGTTGGCCGTCCTTTTGCAAGCGCTCAAAGGCCGGAATAATCGGCGTCAAGAGCTGGACGATAATCGAAGCCGTTACATAGGGGTAAACGCCGGTAGCCGCGATGGAAAAGTTACTGAGTGAACCACCGGAAAAGATATCTAAAAAGCCCAGCACCCCACCAATACCAGCCGTACTGCCGGGCGGGGCGCTATTCGGGTCACCCGAAATAAAACCCTTTAACCGGTCTGTAACTTCCGATGAAATACCGGCCACCGGTACGTGAGCGATGAACCGGAAAATAACCAGAACGCCCAGCACAAATAATAGACGCCGACGCAAGTCTGGAATTTTAAACGCTCTGATAACCGCCTGAAGCATAATAATGATACTCCTCTAAACCAGAAATTTTTTAGCAGACTTCCGGTTAATAAATTAACCGGAATAACTGACACAACCTGGATCAGGCTGGCTTTACTGGGAAAGTATAGCTTATATAGTAGAAGGCATAGCCACACTAGGATGGCTTCTGTTTGTCAGAAGCACATTCTACCATGACTATGCCAGTTCGTCTAAGAGATATTACTCGGCGGGCTCTTCAGCCTGCGCCTGTGCCTGAGGGCCTTTGCCTTCGGACCAGGCCATTAGCTCAACTACCTGACCACCGGCCGCTTCGATCTTCTGCTTGGCAGAAGCCGAGAAACGGTGCGCGTGGACAGTGATAGCGCGGCTAATCTCACCAACACCCAATATCTTCACCAGGGGAGTAGTAGTGTCTGCGATTTCCTTGCCGCCCAGCAAGGTAATAATTTTCTGCGGCAATACTGCGCTAGGAGTAGATTTGATCAAACCTAATTCAATCAGCGTAGCAGGCGTAAACTCGTTACCGTCCAGGTCCGCCAATTTGCCCAGGTTGATTACTTCAAAAGCTACATGGTTGGGGTTGCTGAAACTGACACCACGTTTGTAACCCTGGCGTTTGATCGAGTTGGTTTTAGAAGGGCTACCTTCAAACCAGGCAGGCATCTTGCTGTGGCCGGTACGGGCTTTCTGGCCCTTCTGGCCGCGACCACTGGTCTTTACCGAGCCGCTACCATAACCACGACCAACGCGCTTGCGATTTGTAGTACTGCCTACTGCCGGTTGTAAATCATGCTGTTTCATTTTCGAAAGAATCCTCTCTGGTGTAAGACCACTTCCAGGCCGCCATATAATGTGCGGCTAGCGGTAACTCCTTGGAGCAAACCGGCCTTTAATCCTGGGGAAGTTGGGTCCGAGCTGGCCTCGCATCAAAACACCACTAACGGCCAACTCATCAAAAATCGTCTGTAGTATAACGTAAAACGTTGAACGGATAACGGAAACACATTAACTGGTAAAATACTGGACTATTATACCGGAAATTCAACCCGGTTTTTTGACCAATTTTACTTGTAACGTTCTTCGTTAGCCGTTCAACGATTATTACTTAAACCTCTTCAAACTTGATCCACTGCCGTACGGTAGTGAGCATCCCACGGACTGCCGGGTTATCCGGCAGAGTGTGGGTGTCATTGATCCGGTGCAGACCAAGCGATTTGATGGTTTCTTTGTGATTTCCTCGTGAGCGGATTGGGCTCTTGAGGAGGGTCACTTTGAGTTGTTTGCCACCGGTAGGGGCGACATTGTTATTCTCTTGAGTCATCCTTCAACCTCTAATCTGAGCTGCTTACGGCGTTGTTAGTATCGCCGGAGCCGCCGCTGTTGGCGTTATCAACCCTGGGAGCAGGCGTCCTGCTATCGTCATGGCGAGGCGCGGAAGTTGGGGCTGAGCCTTCGGCCCGGTTGCCACCACCGCCACCACCATAGACCCGTCCGCCAGCAGCACCGCCGCTGAAGGAGCGTCCGCCAGCGCCGCCGCCAAATGATTGGCCGCCAGCACCCGGTCCACGGTTCGGTCCGCCACGGTTCGGTCCGCCCGGACCACCACGGTTATCACCACGGCCCGGTCCGCCACGGTTGTCGCGTCCGCCCGGTCCACCGCGATTATCGCGGCCCCGGTTGTCGCGGTCCTTGCGGTTGCGTTCGCCACCGCTGCCCAGCTGAGGCACAAAGATGGTAATCCGCTGCTTGGGAGCAACAATCTTCTGGTCACTCGGGCCGAGGCCAAAGCTGCTGAAGGGCTTGCCACGCTTGATTTCTTCATCCTCGCGGAGTTTGAGCATCTGGAGCGCTTTGATAGTTGCGCGGACCGAGTTTACCGGGTTGTTGTTACCCAGTGACTTGGAGAGCACATCCTTAACCCCGGCAGCTTCTAACACGGCACGAACCCCACCACCGGCGATAACGCCAGTACCAGGGGAAGCCGGTTTGAGCATAACGGTGCTGGCACCGAAGTGAACCGTGATTTCGTGAGGAATAGTGCGTCCTTCGAAAAGAGGTACTTCAACAATGTTCTTTTTGGCGTCGTCACTGCCCTTGCGGATGGAGTCCGGCACTTCACCGGCTTTGCCGAGACCAGCGCCAACATGACCCTGACCATCGCCAACTACTACCATCGAGCTGAAGCTGAAGCGGCGACCACCCTTGACCACTTTAGCCACCCGGTTGATCTGTACAACCCGTTCTTCCAGGTTGTTTAACTTGTTCGCGTCAATTCTAGCCATTTAAATCTCGCGCTCCTTAAAATTCCAAACCGGCTTCGCGTGCGCCATCAGCCAGTGCCTTA
Organism: Chloroflexota bacterium; assembly: GCA_028287745.1. Classification (GTDB taxonomy): domain Bacteria; phylum Chloroflexota; class Chloroflexia; order Chloroheliales; family Chloroheliaceae; genus 54-19. The sequence goes on along the minus strand of JAQBPB010000115.1, from coordinate 9,239 downwards.
ATTCGCCCGTGATACAGGTAGCCTGCCCGGTCGAATACAACACGGGTAATGCCTTTTTCTTTAGCTCGCTGCGCCACGACCTGGCCGACTTTTTTGGCCTGAGCCACTTTGGGATCTTCCGCCGCCAGTTCGCTCTTTACGGGAGCTTCCACTGTGCTAGCAGCTACCAGAGTGTTGCCTTTATCGTCGTCAATAATCTGCGCGTAAATGTGGTTGGCACTGCGGAAGACGTTGAGGCGCGGTCGTTCGGGGGTGCCATAGACTTTAGAGCGCACCCGAATCTGCCGCCGCTTGCGCGGACTCAAATCTCGTCTGATTCGTCGCATTTCTTCTCCTTAAAGTGCTGAGTCTTGCGCGGCTGGGCCGGTATAATATTATAACCGGCACCAAACCGCATTACCCAGGACTAATTACTTCTTACCGGCTTTACCGGACTTACCGGCCTTGCGCCGGATGACTTCGTTAGAATAGCGTACGCCCTTGCCCTTATAGGGTTCGGGGGGCCGCATCGAGCGGACGCGGGCGGCTTCAGAACCGACCAATTCCTTATCAATGCCTTCAACAGACACCCTGGTGGTGCCTTCTACGCCGAACTTGATGCCTACAGGCGGTTCAAGACGGATAGAATGGCTGTAACCCAGCAACAAAACCAGCATGTCACCGTCTTTAAGAGCGCGATAACCTACGCCGGAAATATCCAGGTCGCGGCGGAAACCGCTGCTGACACCAACTACCATGTTTTCAAGCAGGGTGCGGGTCAGGCCGTGAAGCTGCCGGTGGCGGTTGGATTCACTTGGGCGTTTGACCACAAGTTGTCCATCCTGCCGTTCGAAAATCATTTCAGGATCAAACTGGCGCTGCAAGGTTCCCTTGGAGCCTTTGGCAGTCACCTGGTTGTCTTCTGTAATAGTCAGTTCGACGCCTTTAGGGAGTGCGACTGGCTTTCGTCCAATACGTGACACCTTTTATACCTCCATCTACCTGTCTACCAGACGTAGGCAAGCACTTCGCCGCCTACCCCAGCCCGCCAGGCCATGCGTCCGGTCATCACGCCCTGAGACGTGCTTACAATCGCGATGCCCATGCCGTTCATCACTTTAGGGATTTCGCCCCGCCGGGTGTAAATGCGCAGGCCCGGTTTGCTCACGCGTTTGATGCCGCTGATTACAGCTTTCTTGCTGCCACCAGATGAGCTGCCAATATACTTGAGTGAAACGGTCAGGGTGCGCATGCTGCCAGCCTGTCCGGTGCTGAAGTCGTTGACGAACCCTTCATCTTTCAAAATTTGCGCTACGGCGATTTTGAGGTTGCTGGCAGGCATTGTGACTTCCAGATGACGCGCATTTGAGGCGTTGCGAATCCGGGTCAACATATCCGCTATCGGATCGGTAATATTCATTCCTAAATTACTCCTCGTCCTTTACCAGCTCGACTTTTTCACGCCGGGCAATTTGCCCTCCAAAGCATTTTCGCGGAAACAGATACGGCACATTCCAAATTTGCGCATATAGGCGCGGGAACGACCGCACAGTTTGCAGCGCCGGGTTAGCCTGGTTGAAAACTTGGGCGGCCGGTTCGCTTTGACAACTCTTGACTCTTTTGCCATTGTGTTCTTTCTTCCCTTTCAAGAGGGTCAATCGCACTCGCCTTGCAAGTGGTTGACCCTACTTTGCCTTACTTGCGAAACGGCATGCCCAACAAGCGAATAAGCTGTTGGCCTTCTTCGTCGTTCTTGGCGCTGGTAACAATCGTTACTTCCATACCACGAACTTTGTCGACTTTATCATAGTCAATCTCAGGGAAAATGATCTGTTCCTTGAGACCGAGGGTAAAGTTACCGTGACCGTCGAAGCGTTTTGGCACGCCGCTGAAGTCGCGGACACGCGGCAGGGCGACATTGATCAAGCGGTCCAGGAATTCGTACATCCGGGCACCCCGTAAAGTTACGGAAATACCAACAGGCATACCTTCGCGGACTTTGAATGCCGCAATGCTCTTCTTGGCCCGGTTGACCATCGGCTTCTGGCCGACGATGGCAGTCAGGTCGTTTAAGGCCGCATCCAGGGCTTTGGCATTAGCAATCGCCTCACCCAAACCGACGTTAACGACTACCTTCTTGAGGGAAGGAACCTGCATAACGTTTTTATAGTTGAACTGTTTCATCAAAGCGTCAACTACTTCGCCTTTATACTTCAGACGAAGACGGGCCGGGGGCGCGGGAGTCCTCTCGCCCGGCTCTTGGATCTGAACAGCATTTTTAACAGCTTGCGGGCGGGTTGCTTTGCCCTGCGGCTGCGGTTGACTGCCCTTTTGGGGCTGTCCCCCTTTTTGCGGCTGCTTTGCGTTTTTCTCTGCCACTGTTGTTTATTTCTCCTTCTCGTCTCAAACCTATTCGGGATACCCCTGGGCTCCCGTCGTCCTGCCACCTTAGCTATTACAGCCAGTGAAGGGCAGCGGTCTTTGAGCGAGACACTTTATAGTAGGAAGAATGAGCGTTGAAGGATGAATCGAGCCAACCTGCGGTTGTGTTTTTCATACTCCCCTGAACATACTTCGTACCAGGTCAATCAGTCTTATCTTTCTTCGGCAGCGCTCCGCTCGCGGGTTTCCCAACCGGTGTGATCCGGGATGGTTTTGCCACAATCGGGGTTCTTGCAGAAGCGCACTTTAGCGCCATTTTCTTCGCGATGGCCGACCCGGACCGCTTCGCCACAAGACGGGCAAACGATCATCACGTTACTGACGTGAATGGGCGCTTCGACCTCTACAATACCAGCCTGGCGGGCCTGAGTCCGGCCTGATTTAACGTGACGTTTTACAATATTCACGCCTTCGACCACTACTCTGGACTGTTCGCGCAGGACGAGCTTTACTTCGCCCTTTTTAGTCCGATACTTGCCCGTAATAACCTGGACCGTATCGCCTTTCTTAATGTTCATTTTCTAAAAACTCCTGCGTCTTGGTCTGCCCGGCTTAAAGTACTTCCGGGGCAAGCGAAACAATTCTCATGAACTGCTTCTCGCGCAGTTCGCGGGCCACCGGGCCAAAAATACGAGTGCCTACCGGGTTGTTGTTAGCAGTAATCAGTACAGCCGCGTTATCGTCGAAACGAATGTGGCTGCCGTCTTCCCGTACATACTCTTTGCTGGTCCGCACGATTACGCACCGTACAACCTGGCCTTTTTTGGCCTGGCCGCCCGGAGCCGCACTTTTAACCGAACAAATAATAATGTCGCCTACACCGGCCCACTTGCGCATACCGCCACCCATCACGCGAATACACATTACTTCTTTCGCGCCGGTGTTGTCGGCAACACGCAGTCGAGTTGTCGGCTGGATCATAGCACAACTCCCTTCTGGACAATCTCTACCAAGCGCCAGGTCTTTTCCTTGCTTATCGGCCGACACTCCTCAATGCGAACAATGTCACCAACACGCGAAGTGTTGTTCTCATCGTGCGCCTTGAAGCGATTGTGGCGGCGGATTGCTTTTTTGTACAGGCGATGCTTCTTGAGGTACTCGACCTCGACCACGATGGTTTTAGCCATCTTATCGCTGACCACTTTACCCTGGAGAACCAGCCGGTTAGACTTGTTTTCCACGGCAGCGGCTGTCGCGGTGGCAGTGCTTTCGCCGGTAGTATTTGCTAATTCTTCCGTCATTACCTGTTTTCCTCATAGGACAATTTTGAGGTTGTCCTTTAATTACTAGGCGATCTATACTACCGCAGCTTCAATTTCGGCGATTAAGGCCTCAATCTCCCGCTCCCGCAGGATAGTTTTTATCCGAGCGATATTTTTCTTGATTTGCCCAAAGCGAGCGGGGCTGGGGTTCTTGTAAGCAGCCCGCTGAAAGCGCAAATGGAACAACTCGGCATTCAAGTCTTCGAGCTGCTGGCGAAGTTGTTCATCATTCATCGCCCTGATTTCACGTATTTTAGCCATCTCGATTACTCCTAAGCCTTCTCTTCCGTGCTTCCAGTCGCGCTCTCAGCATCAGCCGTAGCTGCTGCATCGTGTTCAACCTGCTCGGTCAATTCCTCGACATCGTGCTCAGCCGCAGCCTCCATTTTGTGTTGGGCTTTATCACTGATTTCGACCGGGGCATCCATTTCGGCCTCAGTCATACCAGGGCGGGGCGCATCGTGACGAGTAACAAATTTGGTCTTGATGGGCAGTTTGTGCCCGGCCAACCGCATTGCTTCCAACGCCTGGTCCTGACGGATACCGGCGATTTCAAACATAATCCGGTCCGGCTTAACGACCGCTACCCAATGGTCCGGGGCACCTTTACCGGAACCCATGCGGGTTTCAGCAGGTTTGGCGGTAACAGATTTGTCGGGGAAAATCCGGATCCAGATCTGACCGCCACGGCGCACGTAGCGGGTAATTGCCCGGCGGGCGGCTTCAATCTGGCGGCTATCTACCCAACCCGGCTCCAGCGCTTGCAACCCAAATTCGCCAAAAGCGATAAAGTTGCCACGAGTGGCCCGGCCTCGCATACTGCCGCGATGCACCTTGCGGTGTTTGGTCCTTTTCGGCATTAACATTGTCTAAAACTCCTCTTAAGCAACATCTTCATCGGATACCACAGAAGGCACCGGAGCGGTTTTCTTCATCTGGCCCGGAAGCACGTCACCTTTGTAAATCCAGACCTTAACCCCGATCCGGCCATAGGTGGTGAGAGCGTGAAAGAGACCATAATCAATATCAGCACGGATAGTCTGGAGCGGTACGCGTCCATCTTTTTCGTAAGCGACACGGGCCATTTCAGCCCCGGCCAAACGTCCGCTAACCTTGATACGGATACCCTTGGCACCCAGACGCATTGCGCGGGTAACTGCCTGCTTCATAGCCCGCTTGTAGTTAACACGCTTGGCAATCTGCTCGGAGATACTCTCGGCTACCAGATAGGCATCCAGCTCGGGCTGCCGGATTTCTTCAATATTAATCTTGACCTTGCGGCCGGTTTCTTTCTCCAGTTCGCCCTTGAGTTGTTCGACTTTATCGCCGTTTTTGCCGATAACGATCCCCGGCTTGGCGGTGTGAAGCGTAATCTCAAGGTTGTTGCTGGAACGCTGAATTTCGACTCTGCTCAGACCGGCATTCGGTAATTTTACCGCAACGGCCTTGCGCAGGGCGAAATCTTCGTGGAGCTGATTGGTATAATCCTTATCGGCATACCAGCGGCTTTGCCAGTCCTTGACAACACCGAGGCGGAACCCTATCGGGTGAATCTTGCGTCCCACTACTGAATTTCCTCCCGGTCTTCCACTACGACGGTAACATGGCTCATCCGCTTGGTTATGCGGTCGGCCCGGCCTCTAGCGCGTGCCATAATCCGCTTCATGCGAGGAGCTTCGTTAGCTGCAATAGATTTAATGTACAGGCTGTCGGTATTCAACAGCAGGTTGTTTTCGGCATTGGCCCGGGCGCTCTTGACCACCGCGTAAACTTCGCGGGCAGAGTGCTGAGGCATGTGCTTCAGGATCGCCAGAGCTTCATCCACCTGCCGTCCCCGTACAACGTCTACCACGAGACGCACTTTACGAGGCGAATGCCGGATATATTTAAGCGTCGCGCTTACTTGCATTGGTTCCTTTCCTGAGTGCTGAGTGTTAGCTCATTGAACCAACAACCAGTACTCGACCCTAGCGGGATTTGGTACTCTTTTCCTGATCCTTATGGCCTTTGAAAGTCCGGGTAGGAGCGAACTCACCCAGCTTATGACCTACCATATTTTCGGTGCAATACACCGGCACGTGGCGACGTCCATCATAGACGCCCAAAGTGTGGCCGAGCATTTGCGGGAAGACCGTTGAATCACGCGACCAGGTTTTCAGCACCCGCTTCTGCCCGCTGCTATTCATAGCTTCAATCTTCGCTAGTAGCCGTTCTTCGATATACGGCCCCTTCTTAGTTGACCTCGACAACGTTATTCCTCCAAACAGTTGCCAGTAATCTGTGAGCGGTAGCCAGTTTGCGGAATACTTTCCGCAGGCTGACTACCGTTAACCCATTACTGCTATTTCGTCCTGCGCCGGATAATAAACCGGTCGGTGCGCTTATTATTACGAGTACGGTAACCCATAGTCGGCTTACCCCAGGGTGTCTTAGGTGTAGACAGACCAATCGGGGCGCGGCCTTCACCACCACCGTGAGGGTGATCCACCGGGTTCATAACGCTACCACGTACGCTCGGGCGGATACCCTTCCAGCGAGAGCGGCCGGCTTTTGCCCAGCGTTCGTTCGCGTGGTCCAGGTTGCCTACCTGGCCGATAGTGGCCATGCATTCAATCCGGATCATTCGGAACTCGCCACTTGGCATACGGATGGTCGCGTAATCGCCTTCCTTCGCCATCAACTGCGCTACGTTACCCGCGCTGCGGACCATCTGGCCGCCGCGTCCGGCATACATTTCGATGTTGTGGATCTGGGTACCAACCGGGATATTGCGCAGCGGCAAAGCATTGCCGGGGCGAACATCGGCGGTCGGGCCGTTGGAAATCCGGTCGCCTACGGTAACACCGTTAGGAGCCAGGATATAGCGCTTCTCGCCATCTTCATACTGCAAGAGGGCAATCCGGGCCGAACGGTTTGGATCATACTCGATTGCGATAACACGCGCGGCTACGCCGGTTTTGTCGCGTTTGAAATCGATTATACGGTACTTGCGCTTGTGACCGCCACCCTGGTGCCGGACTGTGATCCGGCCCTGGTTGTTACGACCGGCTTTGCTTTTGAGCGTAACGGTCAGTTTCTTCTCGGGTTTATCCTTGGTAATTTCCGTGAAACTGCTCAGACGCTTCAGGCGGCTACCGGGTGAGGTCGGGTTAAATCTTCTAATCGGCATTTTACAAAACCTCTCCGTTAATTAGGCGGACTCGAAAATTTCGATTTTGTCGCCTGTCTTGAGCCGCACAATTGCCTTTTTGCTCACCTGAGTGTAGCCGGCAAAACGGCCTCTTCCGCGCTGCTTGCGGTGAACCCGCAAAGTATTGACGCCCACGACCTGGACTTTAAAGATCGTTTCGATGGCTTCCCGGATTTGGCCTTTATTGGCGTTCCGGTCTACTTCAAAAGTGTAGATACCATGTTCAACCTGATCGTTAGTCCGTTCAGTCACCAGCGGGCGCTTGACTACTTGATAAATGTTCATCTAATCGCTTCTCCCGCTTCTTACTGGGCGTTGTCGTCAGCTTCGGCTTCAAAAGCCTCGGCTTGCGTCCGCGCGTCCGCGCCCAAAATTTCGTTTATCCAATCCAGGGCCGCCACCGGCAGTACCACCCGGTCATACTTGAGCATGTCATCCAGGTTCAGGTAATTGACCAGAAGGGGTTTGACGTTAGCCAGGTTACCCGCCGCCCGGTAAACCAGTTCCTTGGTTTCAGGAGCGTTGTCTGGAATAACAATCAGGACTTTCTCGTTACCCAGTTTAAGGGCATTGAGCGCGCTGCTCATCGATTTGGTTTTAGGCTCCAGGTTGCTGAAGCTGTCCACCAGGGTCAAAGCCTGCTCTAACATCTTGACCGACAGAGCCGAGCGAACGGCCAACCGGCGCATTTTGCGGGGCATGTCCTTCGCATAGCTACGTGGTTTAGGACCAAAGATCACCGCGCCACCCCGGTAATGCGGGGCCCGGCGGCTACCCTGACGGGCGTTACCGGTACCTTTTTGCCGGTAAGGCTTGGCACCACCACCGCTCACTTCTGCACGGGTCTTGGTGGAAGCGGTACCCTGGCGGGCGTTGGCGTGTTGACGCACCAAAGCCTGGTGCATTACCGCCTTGTTTGGCTTAATGCCAAAAATGTAGTCATTCAGCTCGATGGTTTGCACCTGATCGCCGCTGAGGTTAAAGACTGTTGCCTGCACTTTCTCTTCCTCCGCCTACTTCCCGGCCTTGACCGCTTTACGAATTGTCACAAGGCCGCCGTTAGCACCGGGAACCGCGCCCTTAATCAGGATCAGGTTCTTATCGGCATCGACACGCACTACTGTCAGGTTCTGGGTCGTTACGCGTTCCTGGCCCATATGACCAGCCATGCGCATTCCCTTAACTACACGACCTGGAGTAGTACCGCTACCAATTGAACCGGGGGCACGCTGGCGGTCACTTTGACCGTGGGTTCGCGGTCCACCATGAAAGTTGTGGCGTTTCATTACACCGGCAAAGCCCTTACCCTTGCTGGTGCCGGTAACATCGACGCTGTCACCATTTTTAAAAATGGTATCGGCGCTGATAGTTTCGCCAACGGTGTGTTCCCCAACCGTGGCAGTGCGCACTTCCCGCAGGAATTTCAGACCAAACTGCTTGGTATACTTGCCATTCTCCTCGGAGCGGATCAGGTCCTTTTGGTGACCTAACTGAGGCTTCTTCAGACGGCTGGATTCCTCAAAACCAATCTGAACCGCTTCATAACCGTCCTTCTCTTTAGTACGGACCTGGGTTACCCGGCAAGGTCCGGCCTGGATCACTGTCACCGGAATGACCGCACCCTTCTCATCGAAGACCTGGGTCATACCGAGCTTTTTGCCCAGTATCGAATCAATCATCGCTAGTGTTCCTTCTTGGGTAGGTTCCTGTTTTTCAACTCATCAGCTTTTGCTGTTGCCAGCGTTTTACTTTGGTTGTTAGCACTAGGAACGCGCCTCTGTAAATCGACTGATTGTGACCGTCTACGCCTGTAAACGATCTAAAAAAACTGATTTACAGTTTAATTTCAATCTCGACGCCCGCTGGCAGATTTAACCGCATGAGAGCGTTGATAGTTTTCTGGCTCGGTTTGATTACATCGATAAGGCGCTTGTGCGTTCGAATTTCGAAATGCTCTTGCGAATCCTTGTCAATGAACGGACCCCGGATTACCGTGTATTTCTCCAGCTTCGTCGGAAGCGGTACCGGACCGGCTACGATTGCCCCGGTGCGCTCCGCCGCGTCCACAATTTGCGCCGCAGACTGATCAAGAATTTTGTGATCGAAAGCCTTCAGGCGAATGCGGATTTTCTGCTCGGCCATCCTATCTTATTCCTTCCAAAACTTAATTAAGTACTAAGTGACAAGCCCCAGGGGCCGGATTTTGGCCCCGCCCCCGGAACTTTGATCCTGGACTTAAGCTATGATTTCAGTAACCGAGCCGGCGCCAACCGTCCGGCCACCTTCCCGGATCGCAAACCGCAACCCGACTTCAATCGCCACAGGTGTGATCAGCTCGACGCCCATCTGCACGTTGTCGCCTGGCA
>JAQBPB010000100.1 GCA_028287745.1 Chloroflexota bacterium | reverse complement strand
CCTGATTAAAAGCAGCATTAATATTATTTCACCTTTTGAGTTTACTGGTAATTCCTGAGAAAACCGTTAAATATGTATAAGGAAATTCTTAAATTTTTATTTTGCTCAAAACACCGGGTAACCAGGGGATTACTTGAAAAAACAGCAGTTTGCGCACCTGGAAAGGTTTAGCGGTGGACAGCAGCTATTTTTTAGCTAACTTACAAATATTCATTAAATCTAAATCAAAGCAGGTTGTGGTTTAGAGCAGAATGGCCTAAACTATAGCTTCTAATTGTGGACGCACCGGAAGAAAGATTAAGCCGGGCTGGTCCTGAAATAATCCGGGCCGGGCCGTTAAGCTAATACCGGCGGGCCGTATGGATTATTTATTAGTAGAATTAACTAGAAAATGGGGATTTTGACCGACTATCAAAGCCGCCGGGCCAGCCTTGAACGGCAGATTGGCCGTATTGAACGCAGGCTAGCCGTGCGGCGGGCCAAAGGTAACCAGTACGCCTGGCTGCGGCTGGGCCTGTTTACCGGTGGGGTACTCCTGGCTATCGCCGGGTTTTATTTCGTTAACGGCTGGCTGGGTTGGCCGCTCTTACTTTTGGCAGTGGTAGTCTTTAATGTGATCGCCCGGTATCACCGCCGGGTAGACCACAGCGTCACCCGGCATACCGCCTGGTTGCGTTTGAAACAGCTGCAATTGGCCCGCCTGACCCTGGATTGGGAGGGGCTGCCCGACCTGCCGGTCCCGCCCGCCCTACCCGACCATCCGTTTGAGATTGACCTTGACCTGACCGGCCCGCGTTCTCTGCACCGCCTGATAGATACCGCCACCAGCCGGGAAGCCAGCTTGCGCCTGCGGGATTGGCTGACCCAGACCCACCCGACCCTGGAAGCCACCACCCGGCGGCAGGGCCTGGTCCGGGAACTGGCCCCACTGAAGCTCTTCCGCGAGAAATTGTGGCTGCAAGCGACCCTGGCCGGGCCGGACTTGCAGCGGGGTAACCGCTGGGAAGGCCAGCGCCTGTTGGACTGGCTGCGCCGACACAACAAGCCCCTGAACCTGAACCCGGTACTGGCTGCGCTGGCGGTCCTGGCCGGTCTCAACATTGTCCTTTTCGTCCTGAACCGGTTTGGCATGCTGCCGCCTTTCTGGGTCGGCACTTTTGTCGTCTATGTCCTTTTGTATAATATGCGGGCAGGCGGTACGGACGAACTTTTCGATGAAGCCTTTACCCTGCGGGATGGGCTGGCCCGGTTGAGGCCAGTCTTTAGGTTCCTAGAGACTTACCGCTACGGCAGTCACCAGAGGTTGAAAGACCTCTGCGGCCCCCTGCTGAACCGTACCGCGCAGCCCTCAAAACAGTTGCGCCGCCTGGAGTGGGTCGTAATAGGCATTACCATCCAACGAAATTATCCTTTATGGCTGATCATTAACGCCATTGTGCCCTGGCGCTTTTTCTTTGCCCGCGAGATAACCAGGCGCAAGGTCGAACTGGAAGCAAATCTGCCGAGCTGGCTGGAAGTCTGGTTTGAACTGGAAGCGCTTAACTCGCTGGCAAATTTCGCTTACCTGAACCGGAGTTATACTTTCCCGGAAGTAACTATTACCACGGAAACGGTCTTCCGGGCCGAACAGCTCGGCCACCCGATGCTTCCGGCCGAGGGGAAAGTACGCAACGATTTCACAATCGGCCAGCCGGGCGAGATGGCGATTATTACCGGCTCGAATATGGCCGGGAAAAGCTCTTTTCTCAAGGCGGTCGGGGTTAATCTCAGCCTGGCTTATGCCGGGGGGCCGGTGGACGCCGCCCGGTTGTCGGCCGGGTTGTTCAGGCTTTATGGTTGTATCAAAGTCAGCGACTCACTCACCGATGGTTTCTCTTACTTTTACGCCGAGGTCCGGCGCTTAAAGGCTTTGCTGGACGCCGTAACGGCCAACGACCCGCGCCCGGTCTTTTTTCTAATTGATGAAATCTTCCGGGGCACCAATAACCGGGAGCGTTTGATTGGCAGCCAGGCTTATTTACAGGCCCTGGCCGGTAGCCATTGTGTTGGGTTAGTTTCGACCCATGACCTGGAACTTGTCCGGCTGGCCGACCTCAACCCGCTGATACGCAACTATCACTTTCGCGAAGAAGTCAGCGGAGACAAATTACTTTTCGATTACCGCCTTCGCCACGGTCCTTCACCAACCACCAACGCCCTGGTGATTATGCGGATGGCCGGGCTGCCTGTCCCGAAAACGGAAGGCTTGTAAATCGGCATGCAAGCAGGGAACTTTAACGCAAATAGCTTGTAGAGCAGTAGTATTTTGTTATTAAGATGATTAAAAGAAAGGTCTGAACCTTGACTGAAAGGATTGAAAAAACTACCCAGTCTAACCCTGCCGTCAACCCGGCAGTGGACCCGGCATTTGCCTCGCAAGTCGAAGCGCGTACCCCGGAGTGGGTCAAGGATGCGGTTTTTTACCAGATTTTTCCCGACCGGTTTGCCCGGTCTGAAACGGTTCATAAACCTTCAAACCTGGAAGATTGGAACTCGCCGCCGACAGTTTACGGCTACAAGGGCGGCGACCTGGTAGGTATTGCCGAAAATATTGATTACCTGGCCGACCTGGGAATTACCGCCCTGTACCTTAACCCGATCTTTGCTTCCGCTTCCAACCACCGTTACCACACCCATGACTACTTCCAGGTGGACCCGCTGCTGGGCGGTAACGCGGCCCTGCGCAAGTTGCTGGACGTGGCGCATACCAGGGGTATCCGGGTGGTATTGGACGGTGTTTTCAACCACGCCAGCCGAGGTTTTTACCAGTTCAACCAGGCTCTGGAGAACGGCAAGGCCTCGCCTTACCTGGACTGGTTTTACTTTCATGAATTTCCGGTCAACGCCTATAACAACCATCCCAATTACTCCGCCTGGTGGAACTTGCCCGCCTTACCCAAGTTCAATACGTCTACCCCGGCCGTCCGCGAATTCCTCTGGTCGGTGGGCCGTTATTGGCTTGAATTTGGGATTGATGGCTGGCGGTTGGATGTCCCGGAAGAAATTAATGACGATGAATTCTGGCGCGAATTCCGCCGCCAGGTTAAATCGGTCAACCCGGAAGCTTATATCTGTGGTGAAATCTGGACCAACGCCTCCCGCTGGCTGCAAGGGGACCAGTTCGATAGCGTTATGAATTACCTGTTTACCCGTTGCTGTGTGGGCTTCTTTATCCAGGATGTTGATTTTTCGCTGATGGAAGGCACCGGGATTGCGGGCTACATGCAACGCGCCGACGCTCCAACCTTCCAGCGGGCTATCCAGGAACTGCTGGAACTTTACCCTCGCGAAATCACCGGGGCGCAGTTAAACCTGCTCAACAGTCACGACACCGCCCGCTTTATCAATATTGCCAGGGGTGACGAGAGCGCCTTGCGGTTGGCAACCCTTTTCCAGATGACTTACCCGGGAGCGCCTTGCATTTATTACGGCGATGAAATCGGCCTGGGTGGCGGCAAGGACCCTGACAGCCGCCGGTCCTTTCCCTGGGACGAGTCCCGGTGGAATACCTCGCTCCAGAGCTTCTTTAAAAAAGCAACAGACGCCCGTCACGACTACCCGGCCCTGCGGCGCGGCTCCTTTGACCCACTCTACGCCGAGGGGCCACTTTTTGTCTTTGGCCGCCAGGATCAGGAAGAAAAACTGGTAATTGCCCTTAATACCGGCAATCACCCGATCACGTTGCACTCCTTACCGGAGAGCGCCTACCTGCCTGAAAACGGCATCTGGCTCACCCTGATGGATACCGCCAACCAGGAACGGCATATCTATAAAGTACTGCCGGGTGGACATCTTGAAAACTTCACTGTCCCGGCCCGGACAGGGTTTGTGCTGGAAGTTATTAAGATAGCCCGGGACTAAACCCACTAAAAAGTGAGGTAGCGGTGCATTAATTTCACTGCTACCTCACTTTTTTTGTGGATAGGAAAGCGCTTTTTACCTCTAATCCCGGTCAGTTTTGTTTGCATTTCATTTCTGCAACTGATACAAACAGGCTTTTAACCTGTTTGTATCAGAGTAACCTGTATAGATGGCTTTAATCCCCTAAAAATTTTATACCCGGGGCATCTTCTTTACTGGAATTGTTTTGGCGTAAAGCGGCCTGTTACAGGCTGATGACCACCGTTCTCCGTAAAAGCTTCTTCCCGGTACTTATTAAGAGCTGCGATGATAGGGGTGTCCTGCATCGAGAAAAGGATAGCCCGCCGGTCTGTGGAGCGGTTGCGGAACTCATGCCAGGCCCAACTTGGAACAACAAAGAAATCGCCCTGTTCCCACTCGAAGCTAATACCGTTAATAATAGTTTCACCGCTACCCTCAAAAACGTGATAGACCGCGCTGCCAACCTGCCGGTGGGCCCGGGTGTGGATACCAGGACGAAGCATCTGAATCCAGCAGGTAAACGACTGCATAACCGAACGGCCAGTTTGCGGGTTTATATATTCCAGGGCCACGTCATCAAAAGGACTCGCCGCCACCTGGGCAAGATTATTGAGCGCCCTTTCCGTCTCAGCCCATTTGTAGGTATGCATTGGCGGGTAATTTACCGAAGGCTTCTCCCAGGCTGGCCGCAACTGGCCTACTCCGTATTTAAGTACGGTGCCATTCAGAACCTGCGTGACCTCCTGCGCTTCAGCCGGATACGGCTCGAAGAAACTGGCATCCAAAAAGTTATTCAGTGGAATATCGAGTCCATCCATCCAGATGGACCGTTCGTCCACTTTGCTGCCGTGGTCATGCCAGAGCATCGGTGGGGTCAGCACCAAATCGCCGCGCTCCAAAAAGACCCTGTCCCCCTCAACGGTACTCCACGAGCCGCTGCCGTCTATAATGAAGCGGATGGCCTGGGCGGTATGGCGGTGGGCCGGGGCAACCTCATGCCCGTTGAGCCACTGTACGGCTGTCCACATTGTGGGAGTAGCAAAGGGTTTACCTTTAAGGCCCGGATTACTCAGGGCAATCGCCCGCCGGTCCCCACCCCGGTGGATCGGTACAAGCTCACCGGAACGACGAGCAATCTCATACAGATTCTGCCATTTCCACAGCCAGGCCACTGCCTCAGGGTTAGGCTGCCGTGATAATAAATTGGTTTCAATCTGCCAGAGCGGCGTTAGTGAATTATTTTGCATGTCCTGATACAGCCGAGAAAGTTCCTGTTCTTCCTCACCGGTTGAAGTAGGCGGTGAGATTGCCTCAAGGGAAGCCGCATTTACTTTTAATTCCACTTTTTCAAGGTCCATTTTTACCTTCCTTTTCCGTCTAGTTTCCTCCTCTCAGGAGGTAATCTATATTCGCAGGCCGCAAGCAAGTTTTATCCCATACTAAGGCCAGTAGCCCTTGCAATCATCTCGCCGTGTTCGAAGTAATGTTCCGCCGCCCGCCGGAACCTTTCGTCCACGGTTATAATCTCACCGGTGACGGTTTCCCCCTCGACCTGCAACTGTTCTTCAGTTAGCCCCAGGTAGTAATCAATATTCTTCTGCTGGGCCTCTATTAATTCACTCATCATACCAACCACCGTCCGGCCTTTGCGGCTTTCAACTCCCCTGGCGTTGCGCTCATTGAGAGCGGCCAGCCCAGGGTTCGTAACCCGATCAAGCTGGCGCTGGATTAAAGCCTGGACAGTAGTGGCCGAATTGGTCAGATGGGCTACCAGGTCTTTGACGCTCCAACCCGGGCACTGAGTAGCAATTTCGTAATGCGCCGGTTGCAGCCGGTTTAACATACTCAGCAAGGCGTTTCTGGCGGCGTTGTACTCGGCGACGATTTTAGCCCGGTAGGGAGTAGAAATGACATTACGGAGTGTTCCAATACCTTCAATCGTAGTTTCCATCACATCTCCGGCGGCCAGGTATTCGGGAGGCTGGCTGAAATGGCCGACCCCTTCCGGGGTACCGGTAGAGATTATGTCGCCGGGTTCTAAAGTAATGGCTAAGGACAAATCAGCAATCAAGGTGGGAATATCAAACATCATTTGACCGGTGTTAGCGGATTGTTTGGTCACACCATTAACTTTTAAGCTAATCTGTACATTTACCGGGTTGGGTAATTCATCGGGCGTCACTACCACCGGCCCCATCGGGCAGCTATAATCCAATCCCTTTCCCTTAAACCACTGGCCGTGCCTGAATTGCAAATCCCTGGCCGTCACATCGTTCAGGACGGTGTAGCCAAAAATATGTTTCTCGGCTTCTTCCGCCTTGATCTTGCGGCCGCCTACACCGATGATCAAACCTAACTCGGCTTCCCAATCAAGCTTTTTGGTAACCTCCGGGTCAAGTGGAATAGTTTCAAAAGGCCCGATTATAGCTGTGTGCGGTTTGGTGAAATAGATGGGTGCCTCCGGTGGTTTTTCTTCGCTGGCGCCCCTGGCGACTGCACCTTCCAGGTAATGCTTGTAATAATTGCGGCCTATACAAAAAATGTTCTTGGGTGGGTTGGGAAGGCTGGCGGTTACCAGCCCGTCCTGGAAGGGAATTGCCCGGCCCTGCTCGGCCAGGGCTTTTACATCTACTGCTTTAAGGGTGGCGGCTACTTCCGCCCAGGCGGAAGGCCCGGCTTTGATAAGGTCAAGCAGCGTGTTGAAGCCGGACAATGATCCGACATCTATAATATAACCTTCCTGCAGAGACCCCAGTCGCATTTGATTGCTACCGTAACTCCAACTTAGATATCGCATTGTCTCTCCATTTCTCTGGCTTTATTTTTGGTTTCCAGCCTGGCCCACCCTGCTGTTTTCCCGCTCCGCTTCGTAAGCCAGGCCGTGACCGAAGGGGAACAGGGGATTTTCCGAATCGAAGGGCACGTCAGATTTCTGGCGGAGCACCGCCTCCATTGACGAGGCGAGTTCAAAGGGTAGCTTGCCGGAGGGCGCAAAGCGGCCAAATATAACATCCAATACCGCCTGGTCATTGGCGCCAAAGTTAGCCAGCAGAGCCGAGCTGGCCCCGGCAATTTCGGGGATTACCGCAGGCCGGTCGAGATAAATGTCAATAATCGTAGGCACTTTGCCCGCGATTGCCAGAATGCGCTGCTTTTCCTCTTCCCCAAATTCCAGCGAACCGGCGTGGAACATTCTTTCCAGGAAGTTCCCGTTGCGCGGCTCATAGGGCGCTTTTAACCGCAGAATTGCCAGGTCGGCCTCGCCTGGGTCGGCGACTAACTCCCCAAACAAAGCGGCTTTTTCAGGAGCAATATTTTCCACATAGAGCCGGGGCTTCCCCTGCACCGGCAATAGATTTCCAGCCGGGGTAACGCTGTTTTTCAAAAGTACAATCGATTTGCGCTGGGCTAACTCCCCGGCCGCCCGGAAGGTGGGATTACCTACGATAGATGCCGCCGCCCAGGCATCAACGTAGGGATTGTCAAACAAACCAAGCTTGAATTTGTCGCGCAGCAACCGGCGAGCCGATTCGTCAATACGGCTTTCCGGCACCTGCCCGGTCTGGACCAGTTCTACAATCACTTCGGGGCATCTCTCGCCGCCGAACTGGTCAACCCCTGCCTCAAGAGCCCTTTTAGCCCGGTCCAGTTGGGTCATGTGTTCCAGGCCCCAGCTGCGGGCCTGTATAACTTTCCCCTCGCGTTCCTGGTTAGTCAATACTCCCCAGTCCGCGCAAACCACGCCATCAAAGCCGAATTTCCCGCGCAACAGGCCGGTAATGACCTGTTTATTAAAGGCAAAGCCCACCTCTTCCAACCCGGTATCAACGGGCATGCCGTAATAGGGCATGATCTGGGCAGTGCCAGCCGCAAAAGCCGCTTTAAAAGGAATAAGGTGGTAGTCGAAGTTGTTACCAGGGTAAACCTGTTCCCGGCCATAGGGGAAGTGGGGATCCTCACCGTCTTTTTGTGGCCCACCACCAGGGAAATGCTTGGTCATACAGGCTACGCTGTCAGGCCCGAGGGTTTCACCCTGGAAGCCCCGGATATAGGCTGCCACTAACCGGGAAGCTAATCCGGCATCCTCCCCAAAAGTGCCGCTGATCCTGGCCCAGCGCGGTTCAGTAGCAAGGTCGGCCATCGGGTGCAGGGCCACCCGGATACCTACCGCCAGGTATTCTTGCCGGGCGATGTCGCCAAAATCTTGGACCAGCGCCTCATCTCCCGCCGCCGCCAGCCCAATCGGCTCCGGCCACTGCGAAAAATCTCCGGCCAGGAAACTGGTGGCCGGGTTATCGGTAAAAGCATGACGAGGGTCGGAAGAGATAGTAATAGGGATGCCCAGGCGGGTGCTGGCGGCCAGTTCCTGGAGCCGGTTGTACCATTCGGCGGTTTGCTGGGTTTTAGGAGTAGCCAGCACATTAAAATGGCTAAGCTTTTTATTATAGACCTCCTCCCTGGTAGAGAACGAACCCATCAGGCCCTCTCCCTCGAAAAGGGTGCCATCCGCGTTCACCATAATCATGGACTGAAACATCATCCCGGCTTTTTCCTCAAGGGTCATCCTGCCCAACAAATTTTCAACTCTTTCTTCCAGGGAGTAGGAAGGGTCTTTGTAGGGTGCCAGCCGACCGTTTTGATTAAGTTCCCGAAAGGTATGGCCGTCTTCGCTTTGCAATTTGTCGTGTTCCATGTTTGTTTGCTTTCTTATCTGCTTAATTTTCTTTCCCTGGATTCTTTAAATTCTTTGAAATGGAAGCTTGTTTTCCCTGCAAAGCTGAGAGTAAAGTTGGGGCTATGTCAGCTTAACTGAAGTAAAATTATGGTTTACAAGCCCCAAAATATCCGGCAGGCCTTCCCAATTCCCAGGAGCGGAAATTGACCCGGGCGGGCGGGCGCGAGCTGGCCCACTGGACCAGGGTTATTCGACCAAGTAGGGCGGTGCGGCTGGAAAAATGGTCAATCCAGTCTAAACGCAGCGCCTGTTTCAGATTATCCGCGCATTAGCCCAACCATGTCGGTGAACAGCTCAAGGTCTTTGCGGAAGTCGGCGGGGTCGGTCTTGGGAGTGCGGCCCTGGGTGATGTGCTCGGAAAAAGCTTGCCACTCCGCCACGAAGGGGTCGCCCCAGGCCGGATGCACCGAACTTTCACTAACTCCACCGGCCTCGTTCGAGGAAGTTACAAATAAACGGATCGGCAAATTGCGGACGTAAGGTGTATCGTATTGGACCCGCAGCACCTGTTTTTCACTGAAAACCTCTAAAGAAGCGTCAAACCGGGCAATCTGGTCGATTCCGGTTTCATAGTGGCAGATAAAATCGCCATAGTCGAAAGCGGCTGTGACATACGCCCCGCCCTGGCGCTGGGCCGCGTACAGGACGCCCTTCGGGAAGCCCAGCAACTCGCGCATGGCTGAAATATCATGAGCACCCAGGCCCAGCAGAATCCGGTAGGACCGGGTAATTTGAGGGCCAGGCGTGCCGATGGCCTCCTCCATGCGTTCGGCTTGCAGCTTCTGGCCGGACTTAATCAATTCTTCGGGAACGTCGGTGCCTTTTATGACCCGTGAGGTCTGGTTAACAAAAAAACTGTTGCTGCCGAGAATATCGCGGACGCGGGCCAGCCGGATGCCGCCAAGCTCCGGAATCCGGCGGCAGGCTTCCAGAAAGGCCGGGGCGTAACGCCGCATGTAGCCTACCTGGACCGTAACTCCGGCCTTCTTCTGGGCCGCTATAATTTCATCAGCCTCCCGGAAGGTGATACACATTGGCTTTTCAATCAAGACGTGCTTGCCAGCCGCAATTGCAGCCAGGGCCACTTCAGCATGATAGGCATCGGGGTTGGCAACCAGCACCACATCCACATCGGCTTGCGAAACAAGTTCTTTGTAATCTTTAAACCGGTTTGGCACCCGCCACAGGTCGCCTACCGCCTGCAAAACCTGTCCGCTCACATCGCAAAGGGCTGTCACTGTGAATTGTTCCGGTAACAGGGCAAGGCTTGGCAAATGTAAAATCTGGGTTACCTCACCGCAGCCGACCAGACCCACCCGTAATGGTTGCATATTAGCTCCTTGTTTTTCTCTTTTAATAAGCCACCGGTCGAAAGCTAGGACGCGGTAGTAACTGCGTTTTTCTGCCCTGTGCCGGTGGTCATTGTCTCGCCCGGCCCATACAGGTGACAGCGCACCCAGTGGTCAGGACTAAGCTGTTCGACGCCTGGCATCACCTTTTTACAAATATCCATTACCTTCGGGCAGCGGGTCGCGAACGGGCATCCCGGCGGCAAATCTGTCAAAGAGGGTATTTCTCCCCGCACTTCGGCCTTGTGTTTTACCATGCCGCCCTGGGGGTTTGGGACAGCCGCCATTAACATCTGGGTGTAGGGGTGGGCCGGTTGCTCCATCAACTCGCGGCTTTCCGCCGCTTCAACCACGTAGCCTGTGTACATCACCAT
Source organism: Chloroflexota bacterium (assembly GCA_028287745.1). Taxonomy (GTDB): domain Bacteria; phylum Chloroflexota; class Chloroflexia; order Chloroheliales; family Chloroheliaceae; genus 54-19. The sequence goes on along the minus strand of JAQBPB010000100.1, from coordinate 13,279 downwards.
CGTACGATCCCCGATATAACGGGCGCTCGCCAGGTCGTGAGTAATATACAAAAAGCCGATGCCTCGTTCTTCCTTTAGCTGCTCCATCAGGTTGAGTACACCCATGCGGATGGATACGTCCAACATGGAGATTGGTTCGTCAGCCAGGATTATTTCAGGTTCAACTGCCAGGGCGCGGGCAATGGCTACGCGCTGGCGCTGCCCGCCCGACATCTGGTAGGGATATTTGCGGGCGGCGTCCTCGGGAGGAGTGAGTCCCACCGTCGAGAGCAACTCATATACCCGGTCCTGGGCGTTCCCACCCTTGAGCATTTTGTGAATTTCTAAGGGACGCTGGATATGATGGCCGATGGTATGGACCGGGTTAAGGGAGCCGAAAGGGTCCTGGAAAATCATCTGGATTTCCTTGCGGTAATTGAGGGAAGGCCTGCCCCGTTCGGTCTTCAGCACATCTTTGCCCCTGAGAATAATCTCACCTTTAGTGGGCGGCATCAGGCGCGAAATCAGGCGGGCCGTAGTCGATTTGCCACTCCCCGACTCACCTACCAGGGCCAGGACCTGTCCCCGGCTGATGGTGAACGAAACATCGTTCAAGGCTCTGACCAGTTTCGGCTTAAAAAAGCTCCCTACCGGAAAGTGCTTGGTCAAATTTCGCACTTCAAGGACTACTTCACCCACCGGGTGTGAATCGCCCCGCTCGTTCGGCGCTAAGGATTGTGTCATTCTACTTGCCTCTATCTTGCTTACTAAAGACTACGCTTTTAGCGGCCTAAACCTTATATTCCGTTCACGTTCAGACCGGGCATTCCGGGGTGGTAAGCCAGCCAGTGGCCGGGCTTTACCTCCTGCAATTTAGGTTTTACCACCTTTTCCACCGGCTGGCAGGCCGTACAACGCGGGTGAAACCGGCAACCTGTGGGCGGTTCGGCCATATTGGGCGGTGAACCCGGTATACCTACCATTTTATGCTTCGGTCCCGTCAGGGGTGGGAAAGAACTGATCAAGCCCTGGGTATAAGGGTGCAGCGGATTTTCAAAGAGTTCCCGCGCTCCCGCCAGCTCTACAATCTCCCCGGCGTACATGATGGCAATCCGGTTGGAAAACTCGACCATCAGCGACATGTCGTGGGTGATGAAAAGAATTGAAAAGCCCATTTTCTCTTTAAGCTGCTCAATCTGTTGCATGATTTCCTTTTGCACCACTACGTCCAGCGCGGTAGTCGGCTCGTCCATGATCATCAGCGGCGGGTTAAGCGCTAGAGCTATGGCGATTACGACCCGCTGGCGCATCCCACCGGATAACTCATGCGGGTAGGAGTTAAGCCGCTTCTTATCAATGTTTACTATGTCGAGCAGTTCCGCCGCCCGCGCCCTGGCTTCCTTTTTGGAGACCTTTTTGTGCTTGATGATTACATCGGTAATCTGGTCGCCAATCGGCATCACCGGGTTGAGCGAGTTCATGGCGCTCTGGAAGACCATCGAAATGTCCTGCCAGCGGAAATCTTCCAGTTCGGTTTCAGCCAGCGCCAGCACATCTTTGCCTTTGAAAAGGACTTCACCCCCGGTGATGATAGCGGGCGGGCGCAGTACGCGCATGAGAGCGTGGGCTATAGTTGATTTGCCGCTGCCCGACTCACCGGCCAGCCCTAACACTTCCCCCGGCCCAATTGAAAATGAGACACCATCTACCGCCCGTACCGGCCCTTTCGGGCTCAGGTATTCTACCCGCAGGTCGCGGACTTCCAGCAAAGCCTCACTTTGGCAGGCGGAGGACCGGGGTTGCCCTTGTACGGGTTTTGCGGAAAGTGGTTCCTTTGAGGACATTATTTAACTCCTTTTCAGCACGTAAACGCGGGTTGGTAACTTCATCCAGGGCATAGTTAATAAAAGACAGGCCAAAGGCAACCAGGGCCACACACAAGCCGGAAGGAACAAAGGCCCACCAGGCGTTTTGCAAAATAGCCCCACCGTTCTGGGCCCAGTACAAATTTGTACCCCAGGTGACATCGCTGACGTTGCCCAGGCCGATAAATGACAGGGCGGTTGCCGCGCCAATCGCATACGTGGTCGAGCTGATAAAGCTGCCCATAATCAGCGAAGTCATGTTCGGCAAGATTTCGCGGAAGATAATCCTGAAGCTGCTTTCCCCGCTCACCCTGGCAGCGGCCACAAAATCTTTTTCCCGCAGCGAAAGGGTCTGGGCGCGTTTAACGCGGGCGCCAAAGGCCCAACCGGTAAAGGCCAACGCCAGGATAATCGTGGCGTTACTTGGTTGCAGGTAGGCCGATAGAATAATCAAAAGAGGCAGGCCCGGTATGACCAGAAACAAATTGGTCAGGAGGGTCAGCACATCGTCTATCCGACCCCGGAAGAAACCGGCACTCATGCCAATCAGAGAGCTGACTACTGTAATTAAAAACCCGGTCGCAAAGCCGATAGTTAGCGAACTCTGAGCGCCCCAGATGGTCTGCCGGTAGACATCTTTGCCCTGGCCTTCCGTACCTAACCAATGCTCGGTCGAAGGAGGCTGGTTGGGTATGCCAACAAACTCATTGGGGTCGCCCGGCGCGATAAACGGGGCGAACAGGGCCATGAGAATAAAGAAGCTTACGATGCCAAATCCCAATAAGGCTTTGGGGTTCTTTAAGAGAGTGCTAAGCCAGACCAGGCGCTGTCGGGAGGGCGCGGGTAGATTAGCAGGAGTCACTACCATCTGCCCGGAGGGTAGCGTTTCAATCTCAACCGGCTGGTACTGTTGTCCGGGCTCGACCGGTGAATTCCCAGCTTCGATCCCTTCAGGCGAGATGACCCCTGAATTTTTCGGGTCGGGTGTAGGAGAATTTTCCCCGGTTTGGGTAGACTGATTGGGAGTTTTCATATAATACCTCTCCTAGCCTGCTCTTACACGGGGGTCAAGCCGGGTATAGATTATATCTACGATAAAGTTAGCGACCAGCACCGCCATGGTTATCATTAAGAATAAACCCTGCATTAGCGGGTAGTCCACTTTGGTGACGGCACTTATCAAGAGGTAACCCAGGCCCGGATAAGCAAAAATCTGTTCGATCAAAATTTGACCGCTCAACACAAAGCCCAGGGCAATACCAAAGGCGGTTACACTGGGTAGCATGGCATTGCGGGCAGCATACCTGAACATAATCCGGTTCTGAGTCAGGCCTTTGGCCTCAGCCATGGTAATGTAATCCTCGGCCAGGATGGCAACCATGGTGTTGCGCATTCCAAGCGCCCAACCACCCAGCGTGACCAGCACCATAATGGAAACCGGCAGCAACATATGCTGCACTACACTGCCAAAAAAAGTCAGGTCAAAGGCCGGAATGATAGTATCCCCGTAGGCATGGTTGACCGGAAACCACTTTAATTGATAGCCCAGGAAGTAGACCGCAGCCAGTCCAAGAAAGAAAGGTGGGAAAGCCCCGATCAGCACCAGCAGGGGCGGCACGAAATTATCTACCACACCGCCACGCCGCCACGAGCCAACGACGCCGATAAAATTACCAAGCACAAAGCTGATTACCACGGCGGAAACGCCTAGCAGCAGGGTCCATATCAGCCCGCTCGAAATGACATTGATGACAGGAACAGGGTAGTTGGAGAAAGAAATCCCGAAATCGCCGCGCAGCACATGGGTTACATAAGTGAAGTACTGGAGAATGAGCGGCTCATCGGTTAAACCCATCGCTTCTTTAAGTTCCTGGATTTGTTGAGGTTCGAGTTGATTACCGGCGCCCAGGATAGTAGAAACCGGGTCTCCCGGCAAGAGACGAGGTAAGAAAAAGTCCAGGGTCATCGCAGCCCAGAAAGCTACAAGGTAAAAACCCAAGCGGCGCAAAATATAGCGCATCGTTGCACTCCTATATCCAGATTGATAAGGGTGGTCTCAACTAAAGAGACCACCCTCCTTTGTTACATGGGTACTATTTGGGCTTGACCGTTGTCCAGATCAGCAAGGCGCCAGGGTTATCTTGCCCTGTACCACCGTACTGACCGGGTATATACGGGTTATCTTTGGTGGGGAAGCCCGTAAAACGGGTGGTGTTGTACTGGTACCACATAGGCAAGGGCCAGAGCGGCAGTAGCGGAGCTTCATCCGCAAAGACCTTCTGGAGTTGAGCGGCAATTTCCTTTTGCGTGGCCAGGTCGGATGTACTGGCAAACTCGGCCAGGAGGTCGTCAGCTTTTCCGCCCGAATAACGAGCGTAGTTGCCTACGCTGCTCACCTCACCCACCGGTTTGAGGAGTGTTTTCGCCATTGCGTTGCGATACCATTGATAAGGTGTGGCTCCAGGTACGGTGTTAAAAGTAATGTCGAACTGGCCCCTCTGCCGCAGACCAATCCAGCCGCTAAAGTCTACCTGAGTTACCGTAAGTTCAATACCAACCGCCTTAAGGTTCTGGACAATGATTTGACCGGCCGCAATCCAGTCGGTGAAACCATTAACGTTGGTAAGAACGAACTTCAACGGAGTACCGTCAGGATTCGTCCGCATACCGTTGCCGCCTTTTTTAAGACCGGCCGCATCAAGCAATTCGTTAGCCCTGGCAACATTATAATTAGTCCAATCGCCCAACTTGGAGGGGTCAGCCACCTTGTACAGGGGATGCCCGTCACTCAAGCCTGTAACATCCGCCGGTTTGGAGTAGCCGGACTCAGCCACCGTGTTCATTTGATTACGGTTCAAGGCATAGCTAATGGCCTTGCGAACGTTCGGGTCATCGAAGGGCTTTTTGGTATTGTTGAGGGCCAGCGTCACCATCTGGCCGGTAAGCGGGAACCAGTACCCATTGGTAGACGGGCTTTTTGCCACAAATACTTTTTCAATGTCGGGAAGAAAGTCGGCGGCCAGGTCAACCTGACCGTTAGCCACCGCCAGGTGAATCTGGTCCCCTGACAGGCCCAGAATACGGACTCCCTGGATATAAGGCTTGCCGGGCTGCCAGTAGTTGGGGTTCTTTTCTACCTGAACGACCTGGGTCTGGAAGTTTGTAATCTGGGTAAACGGCCCGGTAGCGACCGGGTTATCGTTAGTGGATTTACTGGGATCGGCGATGTCCTTCCAGATATGCTCAGGCACAATCATCTGTCCGGCAATATCGTAGATACCCGGGGTGAACGGTTGTTTCAAGGTAAAAACGACGGTTCTGGCATCACTGGCGGTTACAGTATCAACAAAGCCTGAGGCGGTATTCATGGCGTTGTTGCCCGGACCTATCAATCCCGTCTTGTTCCGCAAAAGGTTAAAGGTGAAAGCCACATCACTGGCGCTGAATGGCTTTCCATCCGACCATTTGACATTTTCTTGCAAGGTAAAGGTTAAATTTTTGTTATCAGCACTCCACTTGTACTCGGTAGCTAACCAGGGTATGAGCTTACCAGTTAGAGTGGAATAGATCATCAGCGGCTCGTAAATACCATTGAGGGTGGGGTAGACAGGGCTAGAAGCGAAGGGATTGAAGTTACGCTGAAAGGTGGTCATACCTTGAGGCATAGTCAGAATCCCACTTGAAGTGGTAGCACCAGCGACAGCCGCGGTGGTTGTTGCACCGGTAGCAGCCGTGGTAGCAGCCGTAGTAGCTGCACCGGCAGCCGTAGTAGCTGCACCGGCAGCCGTAGTAGCTGCGCCGGATGCTGTAGTAGCCGCGCCGGCTGCCGTAGTAGCCGCGCCGGCTGCCGTAGTAGCTGCGCCGCTTGAAGTGGGTGTAGCAGTATCACCGCAGGCCGCAAGGAGTAGCCCGGCCCCTGCTGTCAGGCTGGATAAGTGTAGAAATCTCCGGCGGTTAAGTCTATTTCGGGCTGATGAGTAGTCTTGCATGGTATGCTCCTTCGCACTACTTGTAGGCACTTCTTTTTCTAGGTTACACCATTGTTCAGGATTGCGGGTTGGAGTGGGCGAGCTACACCAGTGAGTTTTAAAGCTTTTGGGTAGCCGAATACTATGGCTCGCCTTCTCATAGTTGGTTGCCATTTTTGGCTTTTATCTTCCCGGTAATTAACGAGAAGTTATAGAAGCACTTGTTTTTGTATAGTTTTAACTACCTCTTTAAAAGAGGATGTTTTATCTTTAAGGATGAGAGCGTTTAGGAAAGAGCGTTTCCGAAACCAGTTTCGGAACTGGTTCCAATATATCAAAGAAAGTTTTCCTTGTCAATTGTTTTATGGAACCAATTTCGGAACTGGTTTCATTAGCTTTTTACAAAGCAATTATGAAGGCAGGAAACTTTTTAATTAAGGTGGGGAAAGTCATTAAATCGGGAGGTTTTAAGAATAAGAAATGTTCAGGAGGATAGAAAAAACCTGACCGGTAGTAAATGATGGAAGGGGAAAATCTTAAAGAGGTCTATGAAAGTAGCTCATTTTTCAGGTGCCTGGAAAACCTATATTACGTTATATTGCTCTTGTAGAAGCTCTAATTATAACTTCCGTATCTAACTCATGCCTTTTTTGACCGATAATTTTGCCATCAATCATGTCCATTAACAATTTTACTACCATTTTCCCCATCTCCCGGGTAGGCTGGTGTACGGTGGTCAAGGCAGGCGTGGTATAAGAAGCTTTAGGAAGATCATCAAAACCAACCAGGGATATATCATCAGGGATGCGCAAGCCATGTTCATTCAACGCACGCATTACCCCGATAGCCATTTCATCGGTTTCAGCAAATATTGCTGTATAAGAAGGTAGGGGTTTCTCCTGGGCCAGTAATGCCAGGGTACTTTTGTAACCGATTTGTTCCTGGAGAAATCGGAAATTTACTATATCCTCATCATAAATCTTAACAAAATCAGGGTTAAAAACCAGCCCCGCCTGGGTATGCGCTGCTTTATAACCATCCAACCTGTCCCTGGTAAACCTGAAATTATTGTTGGCACCAATAAAGGCTATTTTGCGGTGACCCAGGCCGATAAGATGACGAACCGCTTGTAGAGCCCCCGTATAATTGTTAGCTCCTATACTGGGTATAGCAAGGTTACTCAAAGAACTGGCATCATCTATCGCCACAACCGGCAGCTCGGCATTTGAAAGCTTTTGAAAGTAACTCTGAACAAGGGAGGGATGTAATACAATTAATCCGTCAGCAAGACCATTATTCAAAATCCGGTCGAATTCTTTTGAACTTTCCGCAGCTTCATCCGGATAATGTGGCAGGAGGAGGAGTTGATAATTGTAATCTTTTAGTCCTGCTACTACCCCTTGAAAGACTTCGATTTGCCAGCTATGCATTTCGGCGGGACTCACCAGACCAATTAAGTGGGTTTTATTCTTAACGTAACCTACTGCTATAGGACTTGGAACGTAATTGTTTTCCTCAATAATGTTCAAGACATGGCTGCGTGTCTTATCTTCTACATCAGGCCGGTTGTTAAGAACCCTGGAAACCGTTGTTTTAGATACGCCCGCTTTTCTAGCAATATCAGAGATAGTTAAACGGGTTGGCATTGAGTATTTTCCTATAATAATAATTTGACTTTTAAATAGGTTGCATTTGCTAATGTGAAACCAGTTTCGGAACTGGTTTCACATTAGCAATATATCATACTTTTGTAAATAAAATAAGTTCGACCGCCATTATTCTTTTTGAAAGACGTAGGCATAATTTGTGGATTAAACCCAAAAGGCTGGTTTCTCCTACCCTATCTTCCTGGCAACGTTGTTTGTTAAGCTCAACCAAAAATTCATCCCATACTTTTAAGTTGAAGTTACTCCCGCAATAACAGCCCCGCTTTTTCCACGGCTGTTAAGGTTTCTTATGAATCAAAATTCTGGCTTGCCTGGAAGAATTGCTGGCAATCTTTTCGAGTGATAGTAGGACATTAGAGTAATTTGCTAATTATTAAGAGGGTTAGCCGGTAGTAAAACTGGTTGTAGTGGTATAAACCTGGCCGTTATAACTGAACCGGACGTTTATTACCACCGTATAACCAGGACTGGTGTTGCCTGTATTGATAGTGCAACTGGCTACGCCATCGCCGCTGGCGGTCCCGCTGCAAGCCCTCGTAGCCGTCGCAAAGTTCCAAGTCGTATCCATTTTCGCAGTGTTGGCCGGAATACCATTTACAACCAACCGGCCATAGACCGCCACATTACTATACGGCGCGGGAGCGGTATTGTCCGTGCAAACCTCTACCATGGTCTTTTTAGCGCCATCGGTTTCCGGCAAGCACCCGGCTGGGGGTAACGGCCCGCCGCCGCCGGGCGGATGAGGGGCAGGCGGTAGCGTGATGTCCGGCGGAACCTGGGCCGGAGGCGTCGGGAGAGATGGCTGGGTGGAGGGATAGTTCTTTTTATACTGTTCCGTCCCCAACAGGCCCAGCAAGACATCCGAGGGAGGGTTGTTTTCTAAATGCTCCTCGAACCGGGCGCGCTGGAAATATTGTACCCGGTGAATTTTACCATCCCCGGCCGGCGGGGCCTGGTTCCGTTCATTGAAGAAACCCGAAACCGGGTAACCTAGCTGGCTTAAACCACCATTAGCCTGCCAGTATTCTAAAAACCGCCCACAAACTTCCAGGCCGGTTTCCTTGAAATACTGGCAGATACCGGGCTGGCGGGACGAGGCGGGACCGGTAGCAGGAAGGGCTTCGAATTGTTCCGTACCTAATAACCCCAGTAACACATCATAGGGCGCGGCGTTTTCACTATGTTCTTCAAAGCGGGCGCGCTGGAAGTACTGGACTTTATGCAGCTTGCCATCCCCGGCCGGTGGTGGCAGGTTAAGTTCCTCGAACACCCCGCTGATGGGAAATCCTTGCCTGGTAAGGCCGCCATTAGCCTGCCAGTATTCCAGGAAGCGGCCGCAGATTGTAAACCCCGTTTCGGGGTAGGTCTGGCAATCCTCTACCCTGGGTGTGGCAGCCGAAATCACCGGCACAGTACTACCAGGGTGCCAGGCTGGCCCCCAAAAACCTGCCAGCAGGATTAAAATAGTTAAAAAATAAGTTATAAGTGCTGGTTTTTTACGGCTTGCCATGGTTGTTCTCCGAAATAAATTCGTGAAACTCCTTTAAACCGGAACGAAAGTATGGCCGCAATTGTGACATATTTGCGTTTATTGCTCAAAGATAAGGTTTAATGAAGAAATACCGGTTGTTTTAACCTGACTTAAATTACTACCAAACCTGAGAAAAAAGCAAGGTAGCCCTTCCATTGCTGAAAGGGCTACCTCGTGGTGATACAGGTTAAGGCGTGACGGATTTGATAACCACATCACCCGAACCGATAGTGATGTTGGTATCAGTCCTAACCAGCACATTGCCCACCAGCACACGCTCATCGGCCGGAGTGGCCTTGGCGGTTACTGTGCCAGATACGGTCCAGGAGGAACCGGCCGGTCGCAAAGTATTGGTATTGGAATTTGCAGCGGTTTCGGGTATATCCAACGAGCCGAAGCCTGGATTGACAAAAACATCCACGTAGTTATAGGTAGTTGTACCAGCCGGAACGGCGTAGCCATCAATCAAGACCATCCAGGTACCAGCGGCCGGGTTGTTGATAGTCACAGACTCTTCCGAGTCACCATCTGCGCTTTGGCCCGCCAATACGCAGGTGCCACTTGTACAGTTATAGAGGTACAGGTCAAGGTCAGCTCCGAGGTCGGAGGTACCTCCTATGGTGGCCCGTAGTGAGGTCGAACCAGGTGTTACTACTACATCGTACCGCTGCTCGGTGTGGTTGTTGATGCTGGGTACAGCATACTTCGCGCTACCCAGGGTCGTACCCACTGCGCGGCCTGTGAAAGCGCCGAACAGGTTAGTCAAGGTGTAGGAACGCGCTACCGGTGTGTTAATTGTCGCGCTGGCGATAGTATCCGGGTTCGGACTGACGCTCGCGCCCAGGATCGAAGCGGTCAGGGAGAATGGCGCGCTGGCTGCATCGGAAGTGCGCCGGGCCTCCACTACAACTTCCCACACGCCAGGGAAGGGGTTACTAACGGTACGGGTTAACGAATTACCACTGCAAGGGCCCGCCGAGGGATTGTAGCAGTTAGGCGTGGAGTTCGACTCAATGCCCACACCATAGGGGTGGAAGCGCAGGAAACGCACCTGTCCGCCACCGGGGCTGCTAAAGTTACCGGCCAGATCTACCTTAAAAGCCGGGGTTTTGGCCGGGACTTGAAAGAAGAAACTGGTACTCTGGTTGCGCCCGATGGAACCGCTGTTTACAACAGTGTAGTTGTTGCCGACATTGAACTGACTGGCTGCAATAACCACGTTCAGCGTCTGGTAGTCAATACCTTGCGTCTTCGGGTTGTCCAGGTTCAGGATAGCCGAATGCACCCCGGAGGTTTTAGGGTTGACAGTTACGGTTACATTAACCGGGCTATTGAGCTTGAGCGTAATCGAAGTAGTCGCCAGGCTGAAGGTACCGTCGTTATGAGCAAACGACAGGTTATAAGTGGCTGGATCATTACCGCCGGTAGTCCGGGTAAAGGTGTAAGTCCGGGTATATGTATCGTTAACCTTTACTCCTTCGCGGTCATAGATGCCCTGGCCGATGCCAGGCTTCTTGAGAAAACCGCTCAGGACGGTTGTGACCGGTACTTCCGAGATAATCTCGACCAGGGTCGAGTCATCTTCGAAGTCATTATTCTGGTCAGAATTAAGTAATTTCCAGGCAGCGTTTACATCAATCAGGCCATTACCCTGCTCGAAAGCCTGGTAGTTGTCAATGAAGCGGGCTGTGGAATTGATAGCCTGGCGGAGTTTGCCTGGCCGGGGTTTTTCATCCCGCTGCTTGGCGGCGCTGACCAGCAAAGCCGCTGCGCCGGCCGCCTGGGGTGAAGCCATCGAAGTACCCTGAAACATTGCATAACCTACCGGGCAAGCGTAGGGCAGACAGGCGCCGACCGGTGATTGCCAGGTCGGGACACTGGATACCGCCGAACCAGGGGCGATGATATTGGGCTTAAAGCCGCCATCCTCGCGTGGCCCTCGTGAAGAGAACCCATGCAGGTTATCCTGGTAGTTCGAATCCGAACCGTAGTTTTTCTGCCAGGTTGCTTTAGAAATGTACGAACCGACGCTCATTACCCGGCTGGCAACGGATGGGTCGCCAATGGTATTGATACCAGCGCCACTGTTGCCGGCCGAAATGAACATCTGGACCTTGTATTTCTCGATCAGGTTATCGTACAAGACGGCCCGGGTGTTATTACCATCGTTGAGGGCTGGCAGGCCGCCGATGGACATGTTGATAATGTCGACCTTTTTGTATTTGGCGACAAAGATCATACCCTCAAATAGAGCATGACTGGTACATCCGGTCACGAACAGACAAGCACGCGATGAAACAATCTTCGTGCCGGGGGCCGCGCCGCTCATCGCACCGCCAAACAATTTGTTACCGCTCACGATACCGGCCACGTGGGTGCCATGCGCCCCCGAAATGATGCCGATATTCACGAAATAATTCATTGTACCGGCTGGCTGTTCGAATTTACTGGTTTGCACCACGAACGGTATCTGTTCGCGGATAGCTGTAGCCGGGTTATCGGTGCCGAAGTGGCCGATATCATAGGCGACGCTATAATCGGTCATCGCCTGGTCATCGGTGAATTTATTGTTCTGATTGGTATCTACATAGACCTTATTGGAAGTGGTGTCCCACAGTACGGCGAAAGTACCTTTGCTACCAGCCGGGTTGCCGTCGCGGTTCACGTCATTATTAATTTCACCACCCAGGCGCGAGTCGCGCTCATTAAACAGGCCGATACGGAAGGCCGCTTTTTTAAGGTTGGGCGCGGTGTAAGTTTGACCATTAAAGGTAAAAGTTGTGCCGGTGACCTTGGATTCCATATTTACCCAGGTCGGGTCATCATCGCTGAGAGGGTCGGTTCCGGTGACCCATTCAATTATCTTGCGCTCACCTGTGGTGGTCTTTTGCAGGGCGGGATGGTCCAGGTCTATACCGGAATCCACGATGCCGACAGTTACGCCCCGACCGTCCCACCTGGGGTGGGCAGCCATAAACTGGGAAGCGCCGGTATCACCAATCGGCATATAGGGGTTATTGTTGGGTGTCGCGGCCCCGGGGGCGGGCTGGGGAGTAACCGGCTGGACTGCGTCCGGGCGGGGGTCATCTAAAGGTATGACCCGGTCTACGGTCAGAGCCTTCACATTGCTCAGTTTTGCGAAGGTTTCAACATTATCTACCGGAACTTCTACCCGCAGATATTCCACGGTATCTTCTTGATATTTCACAGTGCCGCCAAAAGCAGCCGCCTGACTTGCCAGGGACGCGTTCGTACCGGGTTGCGCAGCTACCATCATAGTAACTGTGGATTTACCCTCTGTGCGAGCTTTAGCTACGAGTTCACGGTCTTCTTTGCCAAGTTTGTCTCTATTCTGGTCATCACTGGCCGGGGCAGCCAGCGTCGTAGCGGGTACCAGTGCCAGCAACATCGCTAGCACTACTATAAAGTTGAAAAAGGGAATGGTCCTTTTTCGACTGGAAAAGATCATTTTAACCCTCCAATAAACGGACTGACCCGTTCTAACACTATAAAACCAGATGTTAGTTAAATTAAACGATACCCTAAAGGACCTTAACCAGGAGTTAATGTCAAATTATAGCTTGCGACATTGCAAGTACATAGTTAACTTTTATGGGTTATATTTTGGAATATAACCTGTTTGTTTAAAATAAAAAAATCTAGTTAAAATTTGCGAAATTTAATGCGGTAAGGGTTTGTATTTCAGTTAGTAGAGCGTTATTGTAAAAATTAGTGGCACGAAACCGCGAGGGTATAATGTGTTATTTGAAATAGACCCTTATTGTTTAATAAGGTAAACTAATTATTCGTTTGTGTCAATACAATAGGTAGCCCTAAATTGATTGGAGTACATATATTAAATTTATGACGTCAAATTATCAGATTAATTTGTAAGGGTTGGAAGGCTGAAAGTGCTAAAGTTACCGCACTTCCAGTCATGGGTGTTTCTACCATACCCATAAAATAATCTCCTCTCCAACTACATAGGATATAAAGTTGATTATTATGGCCTTAAGAAGCATAATTTAATCAGGTTTGTTTAGTTACCTTCGCCAATTTTAACTTTGAAATCACAGTCCTGACAACATCTCATTTACCTGGAACGACCGGCGGTTGAGAAAGTGTTCTTGCCATCGGGTCAGTTAACAACTTATGTGGGTTAGGCACTGATGATGGTTGCAAACGTAAAGCCCGCAGCCCTTTCCGCGATTGTCATTGTTATATAAAAAAAGGAGACCTTGCGATATGGATTTAACAACTCTTCCTATC
>JAQBPB010000080.1 GCA_028287745.1 Chloroflexota bacterium | reverse complement strand
ATATCGCCAGAGCCATTCAAGCGACTAATAGCGCTATCCAGCACATCGGCTCGGTCCTCTCTCAAAGCGCCTCGCTGGTGGGAAATATCGCCAGCTACCAGCGCCGCAAAGAGGAGTGGGATTTCCAGGGCCGTTTAGCCACTATTGAAATAGCCCAGATTGGAAAACAGATTGCCGCCGCCGAGGTAAGACTGGCTATAGCTGAAAAAGAGCTTGAGAACCAGGACTTGCAAATTGACCAGACCCAGGCGGTTGACGACTACATTCATAACAAATACACTAACCAGCAGTTGTACGACTGGCATATCAAGCAACTCGGTTCAATTTATTTCCAGAGTTACCAGTTGGCCTTTGATATGGCTAAAGAGGCTGAAAAGAGTTACCAGTTTGAACTGGGAGACGCGGCTGCTTCCTTTATCGAATTCGGTTACTGGGACAGCCTCAAGAAAGGATTGCTTTCTGGTGAACGGCTGGCGAACGACCTTCACCGCATGGAAAAAGCCTATCTCGACAATGACAAACGGCTGCTGGAAATAACCAAAAATGTTTCTCTCGCCCAATTCCAGCCGCTTAGCCTGATGCAGCTCAAAGAGTCTGGTACTTGCACAGTTACTCTGGCGGAATGGCTATACAACCTGGACTTTCCAAGCCACTACCGGCGGCGTATTCGACTGCCGGTATCGGTCACGATTCCGGGTGTGGTCGGACCCTATACCAGTGTGAACTGCACTTTAACCCTACTCAAACACGGTATCCGGCTGACTGATGACCTGACAGGCGGCTATGGCGACCCGCTGGCCGGAGCAGACACCCGCTTCGATAATGGGCCGGTGCCGGTAACGTCGATAGTCACCAGCCACGGCCAGAACGACCCCGGTCTGTTCGACCCGGTTATCAACGATGACCGCTATTTCCCCTTCGAGGGAGCTGGGGCCGTGAGCGAGTGGCGACTTGACCTACCCAGAGAGAATAACCAGTTTGACCCGGCAACGATTTCCGATGTTATTCTCCAAATCAGGTATACCGCGATGGCTACCGGGAACGCCGCTTATATCCAGGCGGCCAAAGACGCGCTTGCGAAGACCTTACCAACTTCCGGCCAACGTCTCTTGGTACTGAACCAGGATTTCAGCGTCGAATGGTATAACTTCCTGTTCCCCAAAGGCGGGGCCGACCAAATATTGACCCTAAAACTGGGCCAGGAACATTTACCGTTCAACGTGCGGGGCAAGCCAAACATCTCCGTAACGGCTCTCGACCTGATTGTAGAAGGCCTGGATGGCGTTAATTACAATGTCCAGATTACCGCTCCCGGTGCCCAGGCGGCTTCGGCGGGTGACGCTAAGCCGGAAGATGTCTTTGGAAAGCGCCACCACCTCGGTCTGAGCGGGTTGAATCTCAATGCAACAGGCGATTGGAAGATTCAGCTTAAAAAAGACAGTGACAACGATTTCAAGTCGCTCAAACCGGAAGACATCAAGAATACCTACCTGGTAATGACCTTCAAGACTTCTTGAAGTTGGCCAGTATCTACCGCTGATGTGATTATATACAAGAAAGGTCTAAATTATTGACAGAATGATATTTTCTATTATAATTACTATTAAGTCGTGAGTACTTAAGGTAGTGGTATTAGATTCGAACCGTCTCAAAAAGAGAAAAACTTCTGCGTAAAAAGACTTATGATGTATTGAATTGGCCTTCGGCTACTTAGTGCCCGGTGGCCTTTTCTTTTGTCCAAATTTTTAGTCGTCATGGCCTGTCCTGGATACTTTTCGCATCCTGTTTGGGTGGGTTTCGTCAGTTTTGAGACCAGTAACAACCATCGTCTTGGCTACCTGTGGTGGCTACATGACCCATCCGACTTGATAAAACCTACAGCAAGTTGCTAAGTAATTGAACCAAAAGTATAATGGGAGTATGGAAGCATTCTCTCAAGATTTAAGAAAACGAATTGTTCGGGCGGTTAAGACCACCGGCAATCAAACTCAAGTGGCAATCACCTTCCAGGTCAGCCGCTCTACCGTTAGACGTTTGCTAAAACTCGAACAGCTTGACCCAGACTTGGCCCCTAAAAAGAGACCAGGCCGCCAAGGTGATATTGCTCCCCAAGATTATCCGGCTGTAATTGCTCTCTTAGAAGCCAAAAACGACCTGACTTTGCAAGAGCTAACCCAGCTTTGGGATGCGCAACATCACCAGAAGTTAAGC
This sequence comes from Chloroflexota bacterium, assembly GCA_028287745.1. Classification (GTDB taxonomy): domain Bacteria; phylum Chloroflexota; class Chloroflexia; order Chloroheliales; family Chloroheliaceae; genus 54-19. The sequence continues at coordinate 115,571 of JAQBPB010000080.1, read as the reverse complement.
ACAGCCACTTTCTCGCGCCTGCTTGGCCGACTGGGCTGGTCCCGAAAAAAAAGAGTTTGGCAGCCACCGAACGCAACGAGCAAGCCAGAGAAGAGTTCATAACCAACCAGGCCAGTTTAGAAGCGGACCAATTGGTGGTACTTGATGAATGCGGCACTCATACTAGCCTGACCCTTACCCATGGCTGGTCGCGGCGAGGACAGCGGGTGTGTGGCAGTGTGCCACGCAATCGAGGTAAGAATTTGACCTTAATCGGGGCTTTGACAACTACTTGGGCGCTGTCAGCCGAGACTTGTATGGTTTTAGAAGGAGCCACTGACCGCTTAGCTTTCGAGGCTTACATTGAAAAGGTATTGGCACCTCACCTTAAAAGTGGGCAGACCGTCATAATGGATAATTTGAGTGCCCACAAAAGTGCAAAGGTTAAGCAAATAATCGCGGCTAAAGGCTGCAAGGTATTGTTTCTACCAGCCTATTCGCCCGATTTATCGCCGATTGAACTGGCTTTTTCCAAACTCAAGGGCCATTTGAGGCGGATAGGAGCGCGCAGTCGAGAAGCCTTAGAAAGCGCCATTGGTCAGAGCGTTGAACTAATAACCCCCCAAGATGCCCTTGGTTATTTTAGGCACTGTGGCTATTCTTAATTGGTTCATTTACTTTGTAATGTGCTGTAAAAATAAAGAAGAAATAAAAAAGGCGCCTTCCTGAAAAAGCGCCTTTTTTATTTCTTCTTGAACTTTCACTAAATTGGTGGCTTAGCCTTCACGGCCCGGAATGTTCGCCGGATGGTGTGGGGCAAACCGCCTTTTTTACCGCATGCGTTTATTGTTGTTATGGTTGCCGTAGATATCCTTCATACCGGGAATTTGACCGCCGAACATGCTGGGCGGTAGTTTATAGCCGATAAGTTTTAGTTTATCTTCGAACTTGGGCCGCAAGCCGGTGGGCTTTAACGCGCCCAGCACTTTACCGTTTTCGTCCTGGCCTTCTTCGACCCAGGTAAAGATGTCCTGCAAAACGATGTTGGACTCTTCCATTCCCTGGACTTCGGTAATATTGATAACCTTACGGGTGCCGTCGCGCAAGCGGGCCTGCTGGACGATCAGGTTTATTGCCGAAGAAACCTGTTCGCGCAAAACCCGGATCGGTAGGTCCATCCCGGACATCAGGCACATCGTTTCCAGGCGGCTCAAAGTGTCGCGGGGCGTATTGGCGTGCAGTGTTGTTAGCGAGCCGTCGTGACCGGTGTTCATGGCCTGGAGCATGTCCAGTGTTTCGCCGCCACGGCACTCCCCGACCACAATTCGTTCGGGGCGCATACGCAATGAGTTCTTGACCAGGTCCCGGATTTCCACCCGGCCCGACCCGTCTACATCGGCCGGTTTAGACTCCAGCGAGATAACGTGGCGCTGGACCAGTTGCAATTCGGCCGCGTCTTCAATCGTAATAATACGCTCGTCGTCCGGGATAAAACTGGATAGGACGTTTAGCAGGGTAGTTTTACCGGAGCCGGTACCGCCAGCGACTACCATGTTTAGCTTGGCCCGGATACACGCCTCCAAAAACATCATCATGTCTTCAGTAACCGTACCGAACCGGACCAAATCCTGCCAGGTCAAAGGTTTCTTATTAAATTTACGAATGGTGATAGTTGGCCCTTTGATGGAGCAGGGCGGGATAATCGCGTTCACGCGGGAACCATCGGGCAGACGGGCGTCTACCATGGGCCATTTGCGGTCAACCCGCCGCCCTAAAGGAGCGATGATACGGTTGATGACCCGCATTACGTGATCGTCATTCTCAAAAGTAACATCAATCTCTTTGAGCTTGCCTTTTTGCTCAATATAGATCTGGTTCGGCCCGTTGACCATAATTTCGGTGATGGTTTCGTCCGAAAGCAGCGGTTCCAGCGGCCCAAAACCGACCATTTCAGCCAGGATTTCGTCAAAAAGCATCCGCTGCTGGTCGGCGGGCAAGCTGAGTTGTAACTGGTCGTAAAAAGTCTTGAATTTCGAAGCCAGGTCCCGGATGGTTTTGTCATCGCGGGTCAGCACCGTATTAGGCCCAATACTTGACTGGATGCGCTGGACAATCTGATTGCGGAAGTCGCGCAGCTTGTTTTTATCCACCAGCACGCTGGGCAAACCCTGGCCGGGCAGGGTCGGGCCGCTATTGGGACTGGGTATCGCGGTGGGCATAACCGGTCCCTGGCTGTAGGCATTGCCTGGCGGGTTAGGTGGGGTCTGGCTGTAGGCATTGCCACCGGCCGGTCGCTGTCCGTAACCGCCTGCCGCCGGGTTAGGGCTGGCCGGGTTCTGGGCGGGTTGCGCCGGGGGTTCGGAAGGGTTATTGGCGGACTGCCCACCTGATCCAACACGTTTTAATAACATTTATTACAACTCCACGAAATAAGAGGCCGCCGCAGGATCTATCAACTCTCGACTTAACCGGGGAGCCACTCCCTGATAGGCTGCGATACCGATGATTTGTTTTAGCAGATCGCGTGGCTGGCAGGCACGCAATTCCCGTTTGGGTTTGACATAATGTTCTTTAAGCAAGTAGACCATACCATCTTCGCTATAAGGTACTCCTTGCAGTTCGCAATTGCGCTTCATAATTTCACGGTACTCATCAAAAGTCGGGTTATGCACCTCGATTTTATTCTGAATCCGGCGTAAGAAAGCCTCGTCCACCAGGTCGCGGGGGGCCAGGTTGGTTGAAAAGACAATAAATTCGTCAAAAGGCACTTCTATCTTCTTGCCATTGATCATGCTCAAGAAGTCCAGGCGTTTTTCCAGCGGTACAATCCAGCGGTTCAACAGGTCCCTGGGCCGCATTTGCTGGCGGCCGAAATCATCAATCAGGAACATTCCACCGTTGGCTTTAAGCTGGAAGGGCGCTTCATAAAAGTGGAAAGTCTCGTCATAAATCAGGTCCAGATTGTTCATGGTTAACTCCCCGCCAACCACTACCACCGGCCGCTTGCATAAAGCCCAGCGAGAATCAATCCGTTTTTCCAGGTTGTTTGGTTCAAACTGTAGCACCGGCTCACTGGTCAGTTCGTGGATGTTGGGGTCGAACACTTTAATGATAAAGCCATCGGCTTCAATCGCGTAGGGAATGTAAATCTCCCCGGTTAACATTTTGGCGATATGGTCGCTCAAAAAGGTTTTACCGTTGCCAGCCGCGCCGTAAAGAAAGATTGAGTGGCCGGTGTTTATGGCCGGGCCGATTAACTCCATCATTTCTTCACTGATTACCATGTCGGCCAGAACTTTTTTAAGCTGGGCCGGGAGGACCCGTACATTGCTGACCGTCTGGACCCGGACCATGTTGCGGTAGCTTTCCAACGACACCGGGGCCGGACCGAGATAGGTGCTGTGTTCTAACACCTCTTTTACCCGGTCCCGGCCTTTAGGCGTCAGGCACCACTGGTAGCCCATATCGCCCAGACCTTCGCTGCCGCTGACCTCAATCAGTTCCGCTTTTCGCAGGGTAACCAGCACCGGCTCAAGTACGCCAAAGAAAGGCAATTTAACAATATCCGAAATCTGGCTGGCCGAAATAATGTTGTTCTGGTAAATCGCCTTAATTATCAGGTCACCAATTAACCGGCTCGGAATTTCGGCCTCGGCCAGCGTGGTGGGGGCTGGAATCAGCCCTTCAACTTGCCTCAACCGGGTATTTCGGTTGCTGGTGTAATCTCCTGGTGCCATAGTAGTAGTACTTTTTCTCATACAGGCATTAGACTGATTTGAATATAATTTAACATAATCCGGCGATTACCACTCAGCTTAAATTTACATCACCTTCTAAAATTGCGCCATCCTCAACTTTCACCTGAGATACACCAGGGTTGCTCAACTTAACCTGTTCACGGGCTACAATATCCCGCCCAAACAGCACATCGCCCTCGACCTGGAACTTTTCACAGTTTGTCAGGGACGGCGCGCCCTCCGGGAAACGTTTTTGTAAATCCTGTATAAACTTATAATACCTGGAGTCAAGTTGGACAATGGGAAGATAGTAACGGTTTTCGGGATTTATGACGATTTTACTCTCCGGTGTTAGTAAATAGGCATCCGACCACAGTACCAGCAGGTCCGAGGTCAGCTTTACCGGCGCGAAACGGGTCCGGGGTACGCGTAGGGCTCCAGCCCCTTCGAAAATCTCGATGGCCGCGCCCATAGCCGTTTCCATCTGGTATACCCTGGGCGACTCAGGGTTGCGCGGGTCCAGCGTCTTACTGTTACGGATCAGCGGTAACTTCAAGACATTGTTATTGCGGTTCAGGGTTTCCCGCAGCGAGGGCAGGTGCAGCCAGATACTATTGGTATTGAAATAGGTATAGCGGGTAATATCGCCAAAAGCCGGTAAATCTTCAGGCGGGCACTGGGCCACTTCCCGCAGGACCAGGCGGCCATCCTTGCGCCGGGCCAGGTGGCCGCCTTTGCTGTCAGCCTGGGTCCGGTCGGCTACTTCCATCAAAAAGGGCAATTTTGAAGCGGCAAAATAGCCCAGGATTTTATCGTCCATTATGGCGCCTAAATTATCGGCATTCGATACAAAGGCGTATTCATAGCCGCCGTCCAGCAACTTATCCAGCATTTGCGAAGTTTGCAGCGAAGTATAAATATCGCCGTGACCGGGCGGGCACCAGGCCAGGTCAGGGGTCGGCGCATCCTGGACCGGCTGGAAGTCAGCCTGTAAAACCTTGGGAACTTTATTCTGAATGAAGGCCAGGCCGGTACCGGAGTCCAGGTCGGGGTAGGCGGCTAAGGCTTCCAGGGTATCTTCATGGGTATTGAAGCTGTTCATGAAAATCAAAGGAACTTTGTAACCGCTATCCCGGCGCAGATTCAATACCTGGCGGGCAATAATATCCAGGAAAGACAGGCCGTTTTTGACCGTTAGCAAAGATTTGGCTTTATCCAGGCCCATACTGGTGCCCAGTCCGCCGTTTAGCTTGATTATAACCGCCCGGGCCAGCGCTTCGCGTCCGGTTGCCTGGTAGCCTTCCAGTTTTTCAATGTCAGGTAGTCCTTCCAGGGGGACCAATTCATTCTCGCCCAACAGGCCGGTATTGCCTTCCAGCAGTTGCGAGAAATAATATTTGAAAGTATCAATTGCGATAGGCTCCACTCCTTCGTCCCGCATCTGCCGGTCGAAAGGCGCAAAGCGTTTCTCCAATTCTTCATTTGAAAAGGTCGTCTGTAGGTCCGCCATAAAATTCTCCACTAGTGTTATTAATTAAGGGCGTTAAACATAGAAAGTTGAGCATGTAGTATAGAACGTAGGGTGCTCCAAAATGGCTGCCCGGCTTGCCGGAAAGAGCGGCAAGCCCCGGAAATCCGGTTATAACCGGCCCGGCTATTCTACCTTCAACGCTGCGATTCTTCTTACATTATTCGTTCCACGCCCATGCTTGCCTTCAGCTTGCAACGTTTCCAATCTTTAGTCTTAAGCTCAACGGGTCCTGTCTTTCTCCGTTCCCCGCTTTCGTTCTTCGCTACCGTTTAACGTTCCCCGGTTAACGTGCTACGTCCTTGCCCTACGTCCGGTTAACCAACCCGGCATCGACTGTGATTACCTGCCCGGTAATACTGCTATTTTTTGCCAGCATGGTAAAAGCAGCCGCCGTATCCGCCAGGTCAGTAAAGCGTTGCAGCAAAGCTCGCTCAACATTAGCCCTGTGCTGCGCCGGTTGAAAACCGGCGCTCCAGCGCGTTGCCAGGAAGCCCGGCGCGACGGTATTGACCTGGATATCCGGGGCCAGGGCTACGGCCAGGCAGCGGGTCAGGTGAATCAAAGCGGCTTTGGAAGTGGCATAAGGCAAGCTGCTGCCGCCTGGAGCCAACCCGGCAATCGAGCTGGTATTGATAATCTGGCCGCCGCCATTGCGCCGCATCAGGGGCACCGCCGCTTTGGCGGCAAAGAACGCCGAGCGCGTATTAACGGCAAAAATTTCGTCCCAGGCTTCTTCGTCAACCGACTCCAGGTCCTGAAAAGGGATAAAGCGGGTGGTCCCGGCGTTATTAACTAAAAGGTCCAGCCGTCCAAAACTCTGGTCTACCCGCTCAACCATTGAGCGGATTTCGGCGGTATTGCCAACGTTAGCCTGAAAAGTTTGGGCCTTAACTCCCAGCTTTTCAAGTTCGGCCACTGTTTCTTCGGCTTCCTGGTGCGATTTTGAGTAATTAATACCAATATCCATGCCTTCACCAGCCAATTGTAAAGCAATTTCCCGGCCTAGACCGGTGCCTCCGCCAGTAATTAATGCCACTTTGCCCCTTAATTCCATTATGGTTTCTCCCGGCTTTTATATACGGCTTAAACTTTAAAAGTAATAGGCTTAAAATAACAAAGAAGGAATAACTTTGTCAAAAGACTGGTTATTCCTTCTATCTGGTGTTACTTTACGGGTCTGGACGGGCCTAGCGCAGCCGGGGTACCGGTTGATTGGTCTGTAGTGAAACGTAGAGCATGACCAGTTCCAGGACAACCAGGGCCGGGACCGACCACCACTCCAGGGTTAAATCCTTTAGCCGGTAATTAATCGCCTGGGCTCCGCTGCCGATGGTGCGCCGGACGTGCCAGGGTGAGAGAAAGTAGCCCAGAAAGAGACCGGCCAGCAGGCCGCCCAGGTGGGCCATCTGGTTTACCTGGGGAATACTGATAGTGATTAAAAAGTTTATCCCGGCGGTAAATAGCAGGCTGCGCAGGTTAGCCTGGCCCCACGGCCCCAGGCGGTCCCGATTGCGGTAGAAAAAGGCAATCAAAGCACCCAGCAAGCCGAAAACGCCGCCGCTGGCACCTACCGAAGGTACCGGGTTCACCAGGAGCGTCAATACATTGCCGCCAATCCCGGTCAGAAAAAAGATTAACAGGAAGCGTTTCGAACCCATAAGCTGTTCTACCTGCGTGCCGAGAGCGAAAAGTGCAAAGCTGTTGAACAGGATATGCAAAGCCCCAACATGCAGGAACATAGAGCTAACCAACCGCCACCATTCGCCCTCCATAACGCCCGGTTTGGTTAACGCTCCCCAGACGGTCAGGTCGTCTAGCCGTTCTCCCAAAAAGCCGCCGCCGGTAAGTATTTGCCCTACGAAAAACAGGGCAATAATCGCCACCAGGGCCTGGGTCCAGCGCGCAGTCTGATTGAGCGTAGCGCCCAGGATAACCCGCCGGGGCTGCTGGGGCGCGGGCCGGACGTTAGCGTCCTGGGCAGTGCTGGTATAGGAATACGAGCCGCCCGTGCTGGTATAAGGCTGGTAGGGGCTAGCTCCGGGCGTTTGGGCCGGGTTGGGCGCATAAGGGTTCTGGTAAGGACTGACGGGAGTCTGGCCGGTCGCGGATGGCGGCCAGGCCGGTATATACTCGTCCGGCGGATTGGCCGGACCCTGGCTCTGGGTGGGTCGCATATAGGGATTGGGCGGGCGCTGATTCTGATTATTTTCTTCTGAATAATTATTATCTTTATATTGATCCACGGTTTAAGCCGATCTAGCTTTCTTTATATAATATATATTTTCACAGGCAATTATTTCTCTTGCCCGGTTTCCTGCTAATTACTCTACGGCTAATTATGGCTAACGTTACACTCTAAAATAAAGATTGTATAAATTGTTATGGTACCGGCCAGGGCTGGCAACCCGGCCCGGAAACAATCAGCTAGAGCCCGGCCCGGATTTTAACCGGGTATAGGCACCTTTACCATAATGAACAGGCCGCCTTCGGGAGCCTGCTTCAAATCAAGAGTACCGTTAAGCCATTCGGCCCGTTCGATCATACCAATCATGCCAAAGCGCGGGCGGCCGTCTTTTCCTCGCCAGGCCTGTGGAATATAGTGTTTCTTATTATTGGGCAGGTTGATGGTTTTCTGATCCTGAAGATATGCTAACAAATCCGGCTCAAGACCCTTACCGTCATCCCGGATTTCCATCCGCAACTCACCGTTTGTCTCAATCTTCACCCAGACCTGACCGGCCATGCTGTGCCGCTGGACATTTTCCAGGGCTTCTTCCAGGATAGCCATTATTTCATAAACCAGGTTAGGGTCCAGGTTTTCATCCGAACCGATTGTTTCCAGGTAAGTCTGCGAGTTGTAGGCGATTTGCCAGCGCTGCAGGTAATTCGAAACCAGTTGAAATAGCGGGTCTTTGTAGCCCTGGCGCAGGTCCAGGATTACTTCCCGCAGTTGTTGCCCTTCGTTATGGCAAATATCCCTGATAAAGATCGCTTTCTTATAAGCGGTATTATTGTCCAATAACGCCTGGGCAAGGGCCCCGGCACTGTATTCTACGCCTAATAGCGTCTTGGCGACTCCGTCATGAAGCTCACGGGCCAGCCGGGTCCGTTCGCGTTCACTAACCAGCAATTCAATCCTGGCCCGGCTGGCCTGGAGTTGCTGTAACTTATCGCTAAGGGCCATATTGCTCAGGTTCAAAGAAGTCATGAGGCGCAGGATTAGCATGGCGCTGGCCCCGATCATAAGGAAGATAATCAAAGTTAAGACTATGCCGGGTATAGTCAATTGGGTAATAGGTCTGCCGACGGCCGCAAAGTTTGAAAGGAAAAAGGAAACAGTCGCCACCAGGCTGATAGCGATAACTCCAGCCCAATCGTAAATTACTGCTGCCAGGGCAATCGTAATATAGTGTAATTCGGTAATGGGGGCAGCCTCGGTAACCCAAAAGTCCGAAAACCCAATGATAACTTCTAAAAGAATAATTACTAAGGCAATAGAAACTCTATGGGCCTGCAGCCAACCGATAGTTTTGAATGCTCGTTGCGCGAAGGACAACGTCCTTACCTCTTATATGTCTAGACCAAAAACTCCTACAATGACCTTAATCTGGGCCTAAAGGCCCTTTTGCACCATGTTATACTATTTATTGCATAGGCACAAGTAGTTAACTTTTGTTTAACTAATGCAAGCCTTAATAAAACGTTCTTTTGGTAGAGGCATTTTTAATGAGTCAAACACCCATAACTGAAAATAAAACGGGCCGGGTTAGCCTTACGACAACCAGGCTTATAATTATTGATGATAATTTTGTAATGCGCAGCGGATTGCGCAGCGCCCTGGAAATGGAACCGGACATGGAGGTAGTGGCTGAAGGCGAAAATGGCCTGGATGCGGTCAGGTTATCGCAAGAGCTGACCCCGGATGTAATTGTAATGGATTTTCGCATGCCTAAACTGGATGGTGTGGGCGCGACCCGCCAGATAATCGCTACCCGCCCGGATGCCAAAATTCTGATTACGACCTGGAATGAAGAGCCGCAAACCCTGGTGGAGGCAATTATCGCCGGGGCAAAGGGCTACCTGGTCCACGGCCGCTTTACCTTGCCCGAACTGGTCGCGGCGGTACGGGCGGTGGGCGATGGCGGCGCTTTGATTACCCCATCGCTGGCCCCGGTGCTGCTTGACCTTATCAAGAACCAGAACCTGAATCTTCCTGCCCCGGCTGCTCCACCGCTTGAGGCTTCTTCCGGAACATCCCCGAAGGCTATTGAGGGGGAAAGCCTGCTGACCCGGCGGGAACGCGACATTTTGGAACTGGTCCAGGGTGGTAAGAGTAACCGGGAAATTGCCGATACGCTGATTATTGAAGAAAAGACGGTTAAAAACCATATAAACAGCATTTACTCCAAGCTGCACCTGCGCAACCGCTATGAGGCTATTACCCTGCGTAACAGGCGCGGTCATTAGCCGGGGCTTAAATTAGGCCCCCCCGTGGGTTTATTTGGGTCCGTAGACCGTTTCATTCCGGGTAGTAAAAGAGTACTCTAAGGGTGCTAAAGAAACCTTTTCAATTAGCATTATAAATTACCCAACTACATTTTACTTACTCCTATATCAAGAGCAAAGCTGAGCCGATACAGCTTTGCTCTTTCATTTATCCGTTTATTTATCCAGGATAGCTCGAAATATTAAAATAAATATGGTCTGTGAAATTTAGTTCATAGCCTGTAAGGTATTTTGTAACCTTGCTTTGTTAAGTTAGTAGTAGGTATAATAGTAGAAAAGGTATATTTAACCTTTTCTGAGCAAGGCTAAAGAAACCAGTTGTTTAGACCGGCCAGCCACTCCATTCGCCACTTGCCACCGCTGGTTTTTTAACTGGAACCGTAACGAAGGTATAAAGAGAAGAAAAATGTCCAACCGGTTTAATTCGACCCTGGCCTTTCAGGAATTTATTGAGAAGGAATTGCAACACGTTGTCGATCGTTTTAATGATTTGAATGCAACGGTTTACCTGTATTGTCATGTCAAAACCCCCGATGAAACGGCCCGCCGGGTCCTGATTATAGCTGAAGCCCAGAGCACTAGAATTGTGGTTTCGGTTGAAGCGGCTTACCAGGTCTTTGAAGGTGATATTCATCACGTCCTGCAGGTAATCGGTGGGGTTGACCGTTCGGAAGTAGCCGGGAAACTTTTGCCCCTGCTCGGGCAAGCCTATGAGGTGGCAATTGCCTGGAAACCGACTTTCGCCGATGTCGAGGAGCTTTTTTACCTGTCCAGTTAGTGTAATTTTGCATCTAACTTTATTTAACTCTACAGCCTGTCCTTTTTGGGTCAAGCATGAACTCACCCTCTCTTAAAAAAGACCCATCCGGCGTAAATGCTCAAGACCACGCCGAGACTGACTTACCTGCCGGTACTCCCAGGCCAAAATCGCCTTCCCAAAATATCCGCTTTAACCGCTTGCTGGCGGCCCTGGCCTGTGTCTGGGCCGGGGTAATCGTGGCGGTCTGGTTTGGGCGGCACCCGATTTTTGATATTGAATTTCCCCTTTACCCGCCAGAGATCACCGGCCGCATTGCCGGAGCGCTTGGCGGTTTTTTATTGGATGCCGGGTTGCTGGCGCTTTGTACCCTGGCTTCGGCTGCGCTTGGATACCGGGTATTGCTAAAGGTCTGGCCGGTCTTCCAGGGTTTTGAAAGGTTAATTTTCAGCCTGGGACTTGGCTTTGGACTTAACATAATGTTGATCTTTGGCCTGGGGCTTTTAGGTGGGGTTAACCGCCCGGTCGCCTACGGCCTGCTGGTTTTAGAGCTGGGCCTACTCTGGCCGGTCCTGCGCAGGGCCAGCCCGGTTGCGCTTATTTCGCAGCCTGTAAAGCAGTGGTGGGGTATCGCGAGCGGCCGGGAAAAGGCCCTGGGCCTCTGGCTTTTCCTGGCCGCCCTGGCAACCTTGCTGGTCGCCCTGGCGCCTCCGCTGGCCTGGGATGCCCTGATGTATCACCTGGAAGGACCCCGCCAGTACATCCAGGCCGGGCGCATTGAACATCTGCCACGCCTGGGCCAGGCCAGCTTTCCTTTTGGTATGGAAATGCTTTTTACCTGGGGCCTGCTGCTCCACGGTGACGGTCTGGCCCAGGCTTTTAGCTGGCTCTTTGGCTTACTGGGGGCCGGGGCGATTTTTGTATTTGCCCAACGCTTCTTTTACCGGCTGGAAAACCGCCGTCAGGCCGGTTTGCTGGCAGCCGCGCTCTATCTCTCCAGCCCCCATGTCTGGCTGCTGATGACCTGGTCCTACACAGACCTGTTACTGGCTTTCTATGCCTTGTTGGCCCTCCACGCCTTGCTCGTGGCCTTTGAGCGGCCAACTGATACACGCTGGGCGGTCCGGTACGCTATCCTGGGCGGTCTGATGGCCGGGTTAGCCTGCAGTGCAAAATATACAGCCGTTACCGCCGGGGTAGGTGTAATGGCGGCGGCGCTGCTCTGGGCCGGTCTGAAGGCACCCCGCCCGGCCTGGCGCACCATGTTCCTGGTAGTAACCGGCTTTGGCGTGGCGGCTGCCCTCAGTTTTGGACCCTGGCTGCTGCGCAACATCTTTTTTAGCGGCAACCCGGTAGCCCCGCTTTTTGGCGGTATTCGCGGCTGGGATGCCCTGGAAATCGGCTTTTTGAACGGGTCGGGCGGCGGTGTCCCACTTGATTTGCGGGTAATTTTGGGCCGTCCAATTGAAATGACTTTGCTGGGCCGGGACAACGGCCTTTATGATGCGACCGTTTCGCCGCTCTTCCTGGCTTTACTGCCGTTGGGCATCTGGGCGGCCTGGCGTGAGAGGACCGTCGCGGCCCTGTGGCTGGCAGCCGGGGTTACTTACCTGGGCTGGCTCTTTGGTATCGCCCTGAGCGCCGCCGCCGACCACACCCGCTTGCTGCTGCCGGTCTTACCCTGGTTGGCCCTGGTTACCGCTTACGGCCTGTTAGACTTCCTGAAGGTGGTCCGGGCCAGCCAGGCTGGCCTGTTGCGAGTGGCCGCGCCGCTGGTGACCGGGTTATTTCTGGCTGCCAGCGGCTTTTTATTGCTATTATTCTTTGTAGCTAACGACCCTTTGCCCTACCACTTCGGCTTGCAGACCCGCCAGGCCCGCCTGGAGGACCAGCTTGGTTCTTACCAGCGGGCGGTTAACTACGTCAACGGCCAGCTACCGGCCCAGGCCAAACTTTTTATGTTCTTTGAGCCGCGCGCCTACTATTTCGACCGGGCGCTTTCGGCGGACCACAACGGCGGCGGCCAATTCTTCTCTTACCTTGACCGCTACAAGACGCCCCAGGCGGTCCACGCCGCCCTGCTAAACCAGGGCGCGACCAATGTGCTGGTCAGCGAGAAATTGCTCAACTTTTTGCTGGATACACCCGCCTACAACCTGGTAGACAAAGCAAAAGCAGGCCGCCAATTGCTTGACGACCTGCTTAACCAGGGCTATTTCGAGAAACTTTACCAGGAAAAAGGTGAGTATACTATATACAAACTAAAGGCTTAGAATTATTCAATGTCCACCTTATATTAGCCTGACTCCCGGAATCTATTCCTCAACTACCTTGTAGCGTTTCTTCAGCTTCTCAATATTAAACTGTTTGACTTCGCCCAGGGTCACGCCCAGCACCTGGCAAAGTTCGTCCAGGTACCAGACCAGGTCGCCGATTTCTTCCACCAGTTTCTCCCGGTCCAGCGGGCGGCCGTGAAAGATGTATTTCTTGATCGGCTCGGTGATTTCGGACAGTTCTCCAGCCATCCCGATTGTCGCCTCAAGCATTCTCCGGCCTTCGGCGTCACCGTGCAGGGGAGAGTCAAAGTTACGGGTACGGCTGGCTAGTCGCTGGTATGTTTCGTCGTCCATCCTTTTTCTCTCCTCTAAAAGCTGTTTAAGAAATAAGCGGTATACAACCTGACCTAGCGGTTATAAAGCATCGCTCGCCGGATTTGCTCAATTGCTTTCGTGACCGGAATATCGCGAGGGCAGGCGTCGGTGCAGTTGTAAACTGTCCGGCAGCGGAAAACCCCTTCGCCCTGGCCAAGGATAGCCAGACGTTCGTCCGAGCCCTGGTCCCGGCTATCGAAGATAAAGCGGTGCGCGTTCACAATCGCGGCAGGGCCGATAAAGTCCTGGTTGGACCAGTACGGCGGGCAGGAACCGCTACAAGCCCCGCACAGAATACACTTGGTTGTTTCATCGAAAATCTCACGGTCTTCAGCGCTTTGCAAGCGTTCGCTGCTGGCCGGGGCATCTTCGTAGTTAATCAGGTAAGGCTTGATGGATTTGTACTTCTCAAAGAAGGGATCCATATCCACTACCAGGTCGCGCAGAATTTTAAAACCGAGCATAGGCTCAATTTGAATCTTCTTGCCGGTATCGCCACCCACGTCACGCACCAGTACTTTACAGGCCAGGCGGTTGCGCCCATTGATGCGCATGGCATCGGAGCCGCACACGCCGTGAGCGCAGGAACGCCGGTAGGTCAGGCTGCCATCCTTATACCATTTAACCGTATTGAGTACATCCAGGATACGGTCAAGCGGGTCGGCTTCGACCTCATAAGTTTCGAAATGCGCTTTTTTATCTTTTTCAGGGTCATAGCGCAAGATTTTTAGTGTAACCTGAGTAGCCATTTTACTGTTGCTCCTCTAGAGGATATTTCGTAGAACCTGGAACGTTGAACGGGTCCCGCCCACAACTGCTTGTATGCTACAACAGATTATGTGTAACGTTACTCGTTTAACGTTCTACGGTTTAATATTTTCTTTCTTTAGGCTGGAACCGGGTAATAACCACCGGTTTGTAGCGCAGTTCCTTAACCCCACCGTTCTCAGCCCGGTAGGCCATGGTATGCGCCAGGAAGTTCACGTCATCGCGGTTCTCATAATCGTCGCGATACTGCGCGCCCCGGCTTTCTTTGCGTTCGAGCGCGCCTTTAGTGGTCGCTTCGGCACATTCCAGTAAGGCTCCTAGTTCCAGGGCTTCCAACCGCTCGGTATTGAACTTGTTGCCGGTATCTTGCAAACGCAGGCGGCCGTAGCGCTCCCGCAGCTCGCTCAACTTGGTCATCATATTGTTCAAGGATGTATCGTTACGCACGATACTGACCCAATCCTGCATCTTGTTCTGGAGTTCCTTGCGGATATCCCCGGCGATCTCGGTGCGGCGGGTGTCGTTGGCCCCGGCGTTGACGAAGCCGAGCAGTTCGTTCGAGCGCGTCTCGTGGTGGGCCGGCAGGCTTTCCCAGTCGTTTTTCTGGACATATTCGGCGGCTTTCAGACCGGCCCGCTTGCCAAATACTACCAGGTCAACCAGTGAGTTGGTACCCAGGCGGTTCGCGCCGTGGACCGAAACGCAGGCTACTTCACCGGCGGCATAGCAGCCCGGCAGGACAGTCGACTTCTCGTCCAGGATTACTTCGCCATCGATATTGGTCGGGATACCGCCCATCGCATAGTGAGCAGTCGGCTGGATCGGCACGCCTTCAGTGTACGGTTCAACGTGCAGGTAGGTCCGGGCAAAATCGGTAATGTCCGGCAGCTTGGAGTCAATGACTTCCTTGCCGAGGTGGTCAACGTGCAGGTAAACAAAATCTTTGTTCGGTCCAGCGCCCCGGCCTTCCCGGATTTCCTGGGCGATAAAGCGGCTGACCATATCGCGTGGAGCCAGGTCTTTAAGGGTGGGCGCGTAGCGTTCGCAGAAGCGTTCACCGTTGCCATTCCGCAGAATACCGCCTTCGCCACGGGCTGCCTCGCTGAGCAAGATACCAATGCGGTAGAGCCCGGTCGGGTGGAACTGGTACATTTCCATGTCCATAAGAGGAATACCGGCCCGGTAGGCTACCGCCATACCGTCCCCGGTGCAGGCGTGGGCATTGGAGGTCACGCGCCAGGCCCGGCCGTAACCGCCGGTCGCGAAAATAACCGCTTTAGTATGGAAAGTATGCAGTTCGCCGGTCTTGACCTCCATCGCGGTCACGCCTACGCAGCGGCCGTTGTTAATGAGCAGGTCCATAACGTGGAACTCGTTGTAAAAGGTCACATTTTCTTTGATACCCTGTTGGTAAAGGGTCTGCAAAATCATGTGGCCGGTGCGGTCGGCGGCGAAGCAGGACCGGCGGACCGGACCTTCGCCATAGTTGCGGGTGTGGCCGCCAAAGCGCCGCTGGTCGATTTTGCCTTCGGGGGTGCGGTTGAAGGGCAGCCCCATGTGTTCCATCTCGATAATGCGTTCTACGGCGTCGCGGGCCAGTACTTCGGCGGCGTCCTGGTCGGTAAGATAATCACCGCCCTTGACCGTATCGAACATATGCCATTCCCAGTGGTCTTCTTCGGTGTTACCGAGGGCGGCACAAATACCACCTTGCGCGGCCCCGGTATGAGAGCGGCTAGGGTAAAGTTTGGTGATACAGGCGACATTGGCCTTACCCACCAGTTGCAGCGCGGCCATCAGGCCCGCTCCGCCCGCTCCGACTACCACTGCGTCATATTTGTGGTACATTAGCTAAACACTCCCTTTGTACTTACTAGCTTGCTTATTTTGGCGCGACGTTTTGAAGCTGCGGCTGGAACGTAAGGATAACTTGCGCTCCAAGCAGGAGGAACAGGATGCCAACCGTGTAGAGGACCGAAATCGCGAAGGTGCGCCAGCCACGTGCATGGATATAATCATAGATGAGGACGCGTACGCCGTTCAGGCCGTGAGTTAAAGCCAAAACCAATAGCAGCAAATCATAGGTCCGCCACAGCGGTGAAGCCCATCGTTCTGCAATGAATTGGTAGGTAATGACATCTACATTGTTGATTAGATGCATTATAAGCAGGTGCAGC
This sequence comes from Chloroflexota bacterium, assembly GCA_028287745.1. Taxonomy (GTDB): domain Bacteria; phylum Chloroflexota; class Chloroflexia; order Chloroheliales; family Chloroheliaceae; genus 54-19. The sequence continues at coordinate 99,465 of JAQBPB010000080.1, read as the reverse complement.
AGGGCGAAAAAGAGTAGCAGGACTCCGCTAATACGGAAAAAATACCAGCTAAACAATTCAAAATTGCTGCTGGGGCGCGGTCTGCCACCGCTCCGGGTCCAACGGCGGTTGATCTTTTTAACCGGGTCAGCCGGTTGGTGCTGGGTGGTTTTGGTTTCCGTTGACATTTCTCTAGATTTCCCTTCTATTATGGCCGGGAGTTACTCGTTTCAAAGCGGGGTGGCACCGGCCACTTCCAGACTTTTAATGAAAAAATACCGGTTTTAACATAAAATATCCGGATGGTAGCCAAACCACGAAGAAGGCTATAATAGTGATTTGGACCAGTAATTTATGATTATCAACTGCTTTATCCCAGAAATCCATAACTATAACCCGGATACCATTAAAACCGTGGAAAAGAACGGCCCCGACTAAGAACCACTCCAGCACCCGGAAAGGCGGGTTTTTATAGAGGAACAGCAGTTCATTAAAATATTCCGCGCCGAAACCGACCAGATAAGTATCGGCAATGTGGAGAAATAAGAAGCCCAGGATACCCACGCCGGTCAGGCGGTGCAATATCCAGAGCCACATGCCGGATTGGCCTCGATACATAACTAATTTCCTCCTCCTTGAGTTTATTTAATTTCAAGGGTTCTGATATTGGGCAGAGCGCCTTTAAGGCTTTGGTCTTGAGCAAGAAAACGGACAAAGCCGCTTATTAATTCTAAAATTCCGAAAACCTGTAACACACTTTCTAATACAAGACTTTGCTGGACCCTACCTTTTAACGAAATGGAGTTTTCAAGCTCAAAAGGCCGGACCGGATGTATTTAAAGTAGAGGTTTTTAACTTGTTAATATGTGAGAATTATAACACTCGGGTTTAGCCTTTGCAATACAAATAGGCCCTGGCGGAAACACCCCCAGAGATTATTGTTCCGTATCTTATATATAAAGCAGGGCTATAGTTAAACCCTACGCAGCCAGGGTCAGGTTCAGCCTGGTGCATACCAGGTTCCAGGTTCACGGCAGTCTCGGCCACACCGGCGCTGTCTGAGGCGGTTTGTTTACCTGTGATAGAAAGCAGCCTGGGGCCGCGTAAACCGGCAGGTCCAACAATTAAACTGAGAGGCGGTTTATTTACGAAAAGGTCAAGGCCGGGTAATGTGAAATAGAATTCAGGTGGATCCGCCGGGTTAGCGGCCCAGGTGTGTCAGCCAGTCGCCGCTGATAATCAGGTGATTCTGGCCCATGCCGCTTATAACTTCCGGCCCGCCGTGATATACCCAGGCGCGGACTCGTTGGGTCTGCCCGGCGCTATCCTGGTAGGTTGCTTCACGGATCACGCGCAGGTACCAGCCGCTGCCGGTTGTAGGGTCGTACTCTTCCAGCCCGTCCAGGTCGCGCAATACGGCCTCGTAAAGTTCGGTCCGGGGATAGACCAGGTTACCCATAACCTGGCTGCCGTCGGCTGCGTCGGTTACAAAAGGAAAAATATCTACAAACATTTTATGGCCCGGCAGGACTGCCGGGATTTCCCGGTCGGTACGGTCCTTCAAAAAGCGTTCCCAGTTGTCCTCACCGGTCCGCAGGGTGCCATATACAAAAAAGGGCAGTTGTTGTTCGGACATCTTCAATCCTTAATCATGCCAATCGAAACCGGCGTGACCACCTTTGTCGGATTTCTTGACCAGATTTTTACCATCACTATCAATCGTGTAAAAACCCTGACCGGCCAGGAAAGCAATCTTCTTGCCGTCCGCCGACCAGGCCGCCATCGGTTGGTCCTCAAACAGCACTGTCAGGCGCTTGAGGCCGGTGCCGTCCGGTTTAATCAGCCACAGGTCGAAAGGCACGCCGTGCGCGGGAGGCGCATTTAAGGCATTCGGCTTTTGCCCAAAAGGCAGTAAACCGGTCAGTCCCAGCGAAAAACCACCTGCGCGGGCCAGGCCGGTATTCCCACCTTTTACCGCTCCCGGTGTAGGAGTTGTGGTTGGCTGGCTGGCATACGGGTTAATATCCGGCCCACCGGCGGCCGCAAATACAAGCAATTGTCCATCTGGCGAAGACCGGGGCAGGTAAGCCGCGATGAAACCCAGTTTAGGGTCCAGCAAAGTCTTAACTTCTTTGGTTTCCAGGTTCAGGACTTGCAGGTTGGTTTCGTAAGTGCCGGTGCTGGCCTTGACCGAAATAAAGGCCACCTGTTTGCCATCGGCTAACGGGGCCGGTTCACGGGCATCATCCACCAGCTTTTCGCGGGTGCCTGTCGCCAGTTCCATGCGGCTGATACTGATGTTTTCCCCGGTAATATTCTTATCTTTGTCCCGCTGGGGTATGCGAGAATTGAAGTAGATAAACCTGGCATCTTTGGACCAGGCCGGTTGGTCCAGGAAGCCCTGGGCTTCGTCGCGCTTTATCAAAAGCTTGTTTTCGCCCGTTTTCAGGTCGTACAGGTAGATATCCTGCCCAATAATGATATTCCCCTGTGAGCCTTCCGGTTCCGGGCTGAAGGCGTAGGCCATTTTGGTGCCGTCCGGCGAGATTGCAGGGGATTGGGCTATCGCCAGGTTAGGCGCTTTGGTTAACTGCTTGCCGCCCAGGTCCTTAATCGAAACAGGCGGGACCCCGGTCGCACCGGCTCCGCCATGCCAGATATTATTTTCCTTAACCCAGAAGATCTGGCCCGCGATATTTTCGCCGGTGGCCGGGGGCGCCATTACGGTAATCTGGCCGTCCGCGCCGACAACCGGGGCCACTTTTCCGGTCGCGCTCCCGCTTCCGGTTCCTGTCCCAACCGGGGTGCCAAGTAAGCTGGAGCCTGCTTTGGCCGGGGCCGTAGCAGTCGGGCCGGGCGCTGTTTCTCCACAGGCCGCCACCAGTCCAGCGAGAATAAATATGACCAGCAGGTTAAGAAAAATTGGCCTTTTCATGTCGTTATCGTTGCCTTATACTGCCGCCGCATGGCGCTCTTGTTCTTCTTCCGAAGAGTTTTCAGGGGTGTCCTCTTCCTGTTCCGCCTCCAGGTCGGCGGTAGTTATGCCATCAACAACAGCCTGGGAAAGCAGGCTGCGCGGTGCGGCGACACTGGGCTGGTTCCTGGTGCGCCCAGCAACTTCCTCGGCTTCGGGTAATTCATAATCCATAGTATGGCCGCAGACGGTACATTTCGCGTTGCGTTTGCCGGAAAGGGTCATCAGGCCGCTGCATACCGGGCAAGGTTCGGGCAAAGGCCGTTCCCAGACCGAAAAGTCACATTCAGGGTAGCGCGAGCAGCCGTAAAAGACCCGGCGCTTTTTGGTGCTGCGGATAACCGTTTCGCCTTCGCCGCACTTGGGACAAAGCATACCCAGCATCCGCAAAATCGGCTTGGCGTTGCGACATTCCGGGAAGCCGGAACAGGCAATAAACCGACCAAACCGGCCCATTTTGACATACATCGGCCGGCCGCACTTCTCGCAATCTTCCCCGGCCAGTTCCGGTTCGATGGAAACCTTTTGCATTTCGGTTTCAGCTTTTTCGACCGAACCTTTGAAGGGCTGGTAGAATTCACGCAGCACCGGCACCCATTCCCGCTCACCACCGGCAATTTCGTCCAGCTCGTTTTCCATGTTGGAAGTAAAGCTGCTATCAACTATTTCCGGGAAGAACTCAACCACCAGATCGTTAACCAGCAGTCCCAGTTCGGTCGGCACAAACTTCTTTTCTTCTTTGACCACGTAATAGCGTTCCTGGATGGTCCCCAGGGTCGGCGCATAGGTGCTCGGGCGCCCAATGCCCAGTTCTTCCAGGGTCTTTACCAGAGTCGCCTCGGTATAACGCGGCGGCGGCTGGGTAAAGTGCTGGTCCGGCGATAGATTTAGCAGCTTGAGGATTTCCCCGGCTTGCAGCGGCGGCAGCGCCTTTTTGTTCAGTTCGTCCTCGGTGCCTTCGTCCAGCCCTTCCTGGTAGACGGCCAGGAAGCCCGGAAACACAATTACCGAGCCGGTTGCCCGGAACAGGTAAGGGCGTTTGGCGGCCGCTTGTTTGGCCGGTCCGGCCTTTACGTCCACCGAAGTATTATCCACTTGGGCCGGGGCCATCTGGCTGGCGATAAAACGCTGCCAGATCAGCCGGTAGAGTTTGATTTGTTCCGTGGTCAAGAACCCCTTGATCGACTCAGGGTCGCGCAGCGAACTGGTCGGGCGGACGGCTTCGTGGGCTTCCTGGGCGTTCTTGGACTTTTTAGTATAGACCGGCGGCGTTTCGGGCAAATAATGTCCGCCATAGCGTTCGGTAATGACCTGGCGGGCTTCCTCCTGGGCAACTGCCGAAATATTGGTGCTGTCGGTACGCATATAGGTAATCAAACCCTGCTCGCCTTCTTTGCCCAGGGTAACACCTTCATAAAGCTGCTGGGCCACCGACATAGTCTTGCGGCTAGTGAAGTTGAGCTTGCGGCTGGCTTCCTGCTGCAGGGTACTGGTGGTAAAAGGCGCGGCCGGTTTGCGCTGGCTGCGCGTCTGGCGCACTTCACCGACTTCGTAAACCGCTTTTTCCAGGCCCTTCAAGATTTCCTCGGCCTGCGCCTGGTTGACCAGTTCGGGCCTGGTGCCGTTGACCGAGTGGAGGTTGGCCCGGAAAGAAATTTCTTTTTTGCCCTTGCGGTGCTCGACCGAATTCTGAAGTTCGGCCTCAATAGTCCAGTACTCTTCCGGCTCGAACTTTTCGACATCGCGCTCGCGGTCCACGATCAGGCGCAGGGCCACGCTCTGTACGCGCCCGGCGCTCAGGCCGCGCTTGACCTTTTTCCATAAAATCGGGCTGATCTTATAGCCGACCAACCGGTCCAGGATACGCCTGGCTTGCTGGGCGTTTACCAGGTCCATATCAATCGCGCGGGGATGCTTTACGGCTTCTTTAATTGCTTCTTTAGTAATTTCATGAAAAACAATCCGCCGGACCTTTTTATTGGTCCCTTCGATACCGGTCGCGGAAACCAGGTGCCAGGCAATCGCCTCACCTTCGCGGTCAGGGTCAGTCGCCAGCAATATTTCGTCGGCGTTTTTTACCTCTTCTTTTAGTCCTTTAACAATATCTTTTTTGTCGCGGGGGATCAGATACTGGGGTTGGAAAGCGGCGTCAACGTCCACCCCTAGCTTGCTTTTGGGCAGATCACGGACGTGACCATAACTGGCCCGGACCGTGTAGCCTTTGCCCAGATATTTCCCGATGGTTTTGGCTTTGGCCGGTGACTCTACAATTACTAACCTAGCGGCCATGTGTTACTTCCTTTTATATAATTTGTTTTAGTGTAGAATAAATCTTAAAAATGCTTTCTGGCAGGTTAACTTCCTTGCAGCCATGACTACGCAAAAAACGGCGGGAAAGTTTGGTCTGTCAAAATGATAGCTCACGACAGGTGACTATAATCCTTGAAGCGAGTAGTGTCAAGCCTTGCAAGTCAGAATTAAATCCGTTATACTATACCAGCGAGGTCAAACTCGTTGCGGGAGTGGTGGAATGGCAGACACGGCAGACTTAAAATCTGCTGGCCGAAAGGTCGTGAGGGTTCGAGTCCCTCCTTCCGCATAAAATTGTGTCTATCCTGTTGTAAAGCCCTAAACTACTTTTGCTAATTTCTGCAATAAATGTGTCAAAACGTACATCATTTTAACATGTATGCCGTTTACTAAATGCCTGGCTTATACAGATTTTTACCTGTATAAGCCAGGCATTTATGTTTTTGCTATACTGCAAGAGCTTGACCCTTTACGGGTGCACCTTCATAATTGATCGTGCGCCATAACCGCTCTCCCAGATATTATCTAAAACTCGACCTTTGCCATCCATATTTATCCTAATACCGGCTGTTTCTAGCCGCCTCGTAAAAGCCAGCCTGGTAAATTGGCTACCTTGAGCGCTGTTGAATATTTCTGGCTTCCCAATAATCAAAGCTCGTTCCCACTGTGTTGTTTGCGTATGTTAGTCATCGCTGCTTGCTCCTGATGGGTAATTTCAGCGATTTTACCACCTTACTTACCTGCTTAGTTTTGGGACATATTATAGTAATACATTAACCATTGTAGGCGCCTGTATAAGTTCAAATAATCACCACTTCCATTTAAGAATAAAAAATATTTACTCAAAATATCATCAAAAACTGGTTTCCTTTTGGGTTTTCTTACCGTATATAGTTGTATAGGAAATTTAATGGCTTCCTTTCCCAGGAAACTTACCTATCGCAAAAGGTATACGCTCACCACTCTTATCGGTCCAATAGTTGTAAATTGCACCTTTTATTATTCATCCTGAATGTTTTAAAGGAGGACAGGGCATGCGCTTACACAAAAGTTCCTGGCTGTGTTTGATTTTCTTGTTAGGGATAATCGGCCTGGCGGCTTGTGGGGATAACACTGCTACCACGGCCCCACCGGCAGCCGCGCCCACTACCGCCGCAGTCGCGGCAGCACCAACTACGGCGGCTGCAGCGCCTACTACCGCTGCAGCCGCCGCTGGAGCTACTACGGCCGCCGCCGCCGGTGGCACCACCGCGGCTGCAGCAGCCGCCGCACCAACACCACCGCTGCCAACTCAGTCGGACACCAGAGCTGAGGCCGGCCGCTTAGTTTTTGCCAGGTCTTGCGCTGGCTGTCATCTCGGACAGGGTACCCAGGCCGGTCGCGCTCCTCAACTAAGCGTCAGTCAGAATGCCATTAACGCCGACCTGGTACGGACCCAGGTCCGCAATGGCAAGAACCGGATGCCCGCCTTCGACCAGACTAAAGTTACGGACGCTGAACTGGAGGGTATTATTGTTTATCTCAAGGCGATTCATACCAGTTAGTGGTTTTTGACGCGCTTTTTTAAGTAAATGGGGCCATTCGAGTTAAGTATTCCAGGGTTTTAATATTCCTATCCAAAAAAAGTTGCGTTCTGCAACTTTTTTTGGTAATATAACGAAGCAAATCGCGCAAGTGGCGGAACGGCAGACGCGCTACATTCAGGGTGTAGTATCCTAACGGGTGTGAGAGTTCAAATCTCTCCTTGCGCACCATCTCTAATTTGCAAGTTTCTCTTAACAACTTGTAGTTTCACAGGCCCGGGTGGCGGAATGGCAGACGCGGTGGTCTCAAAAACCATTGGGGTAACACCCGTGTGGGTTCGACTCCCACCCCGGGCACCATCTTTTTTATAACCAGCTTTTATTTCTTAACCTTAACCCAGCACAAAATATAAAGCCCATGTAGCTCAGTTGGTAGAGCACATTCTTGGTAAGAATGAGGTCAACAGTTCGATCCTGTTCATGGGCTTCACTTTATTTTGCCAGACTCCTGAAAACCTACTTCGCCTGCTTGCTTTCCAGGTAACGCACAACCTCCGCCAGTACCCGGCCCAGTTCCACGGCTTCTTCCGGGCTGAAATCCAGTGTCAAACCTCGATCATGAAATTCCAGGCTGACTACCTGGTGCACCGTTTCTTCGTAAGCCGCAACATTCCGGCTCAGCGCGATATTTATATATTCGTGTTCGTGGTCGTCATCCTCTTCGTAAATATATTCGTCTTCCGGAATATCTTCGTGTTTCCCATCATTGTGGCCGTTGCCGTTGCCGTTGCCATTAAAGCTAAAACCGTTACCGTTATTTTCATAACCTGCCATATGTCACCTCGTTTATCTAATTTAATTAATCTTAAAATTCATCTGACTCACAAGCCTCACGCTACTGCTGGAGTGGCGGCAGCGACACCCAGCACTTTGTTTCCGCGGACTGCCGGGCGGCTTCTATTACCTGTTGTACTTTGTACCCATCCATAAAACCGGGGGTAACTTCCGGGCCGGGTGGGTTGCCAGTCTGTTTTACCTGGCGAATAGCTTCCACGAAGTCTCCGGCCAGGGTGACAAAAGGCCGCAGTCGCTGGTCGCTGGAGGAAGGGCCGCTGGTATAGCGGGCCGGTATCTGGAGCACCTGTAAGTGATCTTCGCCTACCCGTCCGCCGTACAGACGCCCCTCACTATCTATAACCAGGCTCCCCTGGCTACCGTAAACTTCTACTCGCTCGCCATTGCCAAATGGCGTAACCGCTGAAACATTTATTATCCCCTTACCGCCCCGGGCGAACCGGCAAAGCAAAGTGAAGCTGTCATCGGCGGTAACGGCCCGCGTTTCGTTCGAATTGGGCAGATAGCGGTTTTTAACAACCGTATCTATTTCGGCGCTCACGGCGGCAATTTCGCCAAACCATGTGCGCAGGGTATCAATATAATGCGAGCCGAGCGCTCCCAGGAAACCACCGCCGCTTTCGCGGTCGAACAGCCAGCTCCAGCCCCGCGCTCGCGGGTCGGCAGCCGAGCCGCTTAGCATCGAAATGTTGGCGGTGATAAGCTGGCCCAGCCAGCCCTGTTTAATTAACTCCGTCGCAAAAGCCCGGGCCGGGACATACCGGAATTCGTGATCGACCATACCCACCAGTCCGCTGCGCCGGGCGGCTTCCAGCATTTGTTGGGCTTCTTCCAGGCTGGTTGCCAGCGGTTTTTCACATAACACGTGCTTGCCCGCCGCGAAGGCTTGCAGGGTCAACTGGTGGTGCTGGTAGGGCGGCGTGACAATGCTGACCGCGTCCAGGCCGGGAATTTGCAGCATTTCTTCGAATGTCGTGCAGACATGTTTAATTTTGTAATCGGCCGCCGCCTGCCGGGCGCTTTCCAGCCGCCCGCTGCTCATTACCGCTATTACTTCCACGCCATCCAGCTTTAACAGGCCCGGTATCTGGACCCGGCTGCCAAAGCCCATTCCCACAACCCCAATCCGTATTACCGGCGTGCCGCCTGCTGACATTCTGAAGCTCCCTTCGTTTTCTAACGGTGCTACTTACTTCCGCAACAGTTCCACCAGCCGGTCGGGGTAATTGGTAATAATTATATCCAGGCCCAGGTCAATCATCCGTTGCATATCGGGAACTTCATTGACCGTCCAGGTGTTGAGGGCCAGGCCGCTGGCCCGAGTCCTTTCGGCCAGGGTCTGGTCAATGGCCCGGAAAGGCGGGTGCAACGCTACGGCGTTGAGAGATTGAGCCACCGTGATCGGATCGAAATTGGGCGGATACTTTTCCGGTGCGTTTTCAAACAGGAAACCCAGCCGCAGTTCGGGGTCGTGCCGGTTTAATGACGCCAGCCGGAAAGGATCAAAACTGCTGATGAGCGCTTTGTCTTCGAGTTTGTACTGCCGGACCAGGGCGGCTATCTTTTGTTCCAGGCCGTTGTCCGCTTCAAACCCGACCGTGCTTTTTATTTCGATATTCAATCCCAGGCTGGTACCAAATTCCGCCAGGACTTCTTCAAGGGTCGGGATTTTCTCCCCGGCAAATTCAGGGCTGAACCAGCTACCGGCGTCAAGCTCTTTAAGCTGGGCCAGGGTTAATTCCACCGGGCGGACCGGCTGCCCCAGGCTGGTTGTCCGTTCCAGTGTATCATCATGCAGGATGATGGGCACTCCATCGGCGCTGAGTTGCACATCAAATTCAATCCAGGTTGCGCCCTGCTCATAGGCTTTTCGAAAAGCCACCATTGTATTTTCCGGGGCATAACCGCTGGCTCCCCGGTGACCACAGACCGCCGGTTGGCGGGAGCTTTCCGTTTTAACTAAGTTCATTTATTATACTCCTCCTGGTTAAACACGCCCGATTATATCCTAAACCCGAATAGGCGGCAATGTTAGTCAGGCTACTTGTTTAATGGTTTTACATAAGATAAAATAATAAAAAAACCAACCAGTTCTCGTATGGTGTTCCGGGCAGGAGGCTACGCTAATGCAAAACGACTTTGCTATTACGATTGACAAAAAACCAGTTAAAAATTTCTGGAAAGGCCGGGGCGGTTTTTTGCCCATAGCAATTGTTGAGCGAATGATTCAAGGGTCTATTGAGGACGCCGAGCTATATTTCGATGGCCGCGGGCCGGATGGTGTCTTTGCCGTATCGGCCCATTACGCGGTGGCCCGCGATGGGCGCGTCTGGCAATTTGTGGCCGATGAGGATACAGCCTGGTCCAATGGTGTCCTTCAAAATCCCGACTTGAGTATTGGCTGGCTGCAGGAAGTTTACCAGGAAAAGGTTAATTGTAACCTCGTCACCCTCTCAATTGATTACGAAGGCTTTAGCGGCGAACCGCTGACCCCCGAACAGTACCGGGCCGCCCTGGCGCTGCACCGCCAGCTGGTTAAACGCTGGGAAATTGATGCGGATGCCCAGCATATTATCGGTCAAAACTGGATTGATAGCCTGGAACGCAGTCACAACCCCGGCCTGGCTTTCCCTTTTGAGCAGCTTTTAAAGGACTTGCAAGCTCCGCCTTCCGCGACTCTTTACGAGCGTGAGATGGGCCTATTTAATATGCCTGCCCCTGCCGCGCTGGACCCGGTCGTGGAAACTGAAGAAATTGTTGCCTACCAGCCGGAGGCGGTCGAAGAACCGGCTTACCGGCCGCAAATTGACGCCTTTACTTTTGCGCCGGAACTTAATCATGAAATGAACCCGGCGACCGCCGAACCACAGGAAGTTGACCTGACAAATAACGCCTCCCCGGAAGTGGCGCCGGTTGAAATTAACCAGGATGGCACCGCTCTGGAAGAACCTGCCCGGTTTGAGCCCATTGACCAAACGCCCGCCGAAGCGGCAGAAGTTTCCCCGGCCGAAACGGAAGAAATAGCTGAACCGGCTTTTGAAGCTGAAGAAGCGGCTCAAGCGGCGGAACCCGACGAAGTAGTCCAGGGTACGGCTGCCGGAGAAACAGACCAGCCGGAACAGCTTGGAACGGTTTATGCCGCCGCCTCGGAAGACGACACCGCTTACCTCTCGGATGACCGGGCCGGAGAACAGGCCAACTTTGCCGTAACCGCCCCGGACCAGGCTGGCCCGGAAGAAGCCGCGCCGGACGCGACCGAAGGCGCTACCGAGTCTTTGTCTGAGGAAGTGGCCGGTACGCAGCCTGACACCAGCGGAGAACCGGCGGAAGCTTCTGCGGAAGGCGCTGTGGAAGTGCCGGACGCTATCGGGGATGAGATTACACCTCAAGAATTTCCAGCGGAAGTCATGGCTGCTCAGGCGCCTGACGAGCCGGTCAGTATGGCCGAAATTTTTGATGAAAATGCCAGCCGGGACGCTGACCGGCCGGACCAAAACCAGGACCAGGAAGCCGCTGCCGCTCAGGCGGGTGAATCCGAAAACGGCCTGGTAGTAACCGGAGCCTCAACCGGAGAAGCCGCCTTTGAAGCCGTAACGGTAGATGAAGAAGCTGCCGAGGAAGCCGCGCCTGTAGGTGAAGCACCAGTAGCCGAGGAAGCAGAACCGGTAGACAAAGATGTAGCGGTAGAAGCCGCTCCTGTGCCCGGAGAAGCCGAAAGCCAAGTTGAACCTGTATCAGAAGAAGCAGCAGTAGAAACTTCACCGGTGGACGAAGATGCGGCAGTAGAAGCCGGGCCAGTAGCCGGGGAAGCCGCTACGGACACCGGTGATAGCGCGGCTGAAGTTCTCCAGGAAGCGCCAGTGGAAGCTGAAACGCCGGTTGAGGAAGTGCCGGAAGAAGCTCACGAAACCCCGGCCAGCCAACCGGAACAGGACAGCTTTTATCCTTTTGAGATTGATACTCCGGCGGTCCCGCAGCATAGGGTCTACTACAGCGCCGAAACTGCCACTGAACCGGCTAGCCAGGCGGATGGGTTTGATTTTGATACTATTGCGCCCGCTACCCCATTTAGCACCGGCCAGGAAAGCCCCACTAACTATCCTTTTGAACTTCCCTACGAGGAAGCCCGGCTCGCACCTATCCAGGCTTCCGCCCCGGCTGAAGCGTCAGATTACCTGGAGTTTCTAAAGGATTCCGGCGCTAGCCGGGAGCAAGACGCTGAAGCTGTCACAGAGGCCGCTCCACAGGAGCAAGAGTTTGAAACCGCGCATGAGGTGACGGAAGTTACCGCTGCCCGCGAACCTGAAGCTGCCGGTGAAGCCCTGGCGGCTGTCGAGTCGCCTGAAACTGAAGCGGATGTCCACCCGGCTTACTTTGCAGCGGAAAGACGCCAGGCCGTAACTGACAGGCTGTCCGAAGCGGCAACCGTTGCGCCCGAAGAACCCCCGAATTTTGGCTCCGGCGAACTGGCCCTGCCCGACTGGTTGGAAGCGCCGGAGGCCGAGTTGCATCCTCCCGGCCAGAGCCCTTCTGAGCGCACTATCAGACCGGCTGGTACCGGGTTTTCCTGGGGAGCCACGGTGTTTCCCCAGGAAACCAGCCTGCCAGGCTGGTTGCAAAAGCCCGCCGAGGCGGTCCCCGCACCTGTCCCGGAACCGGTCGAGCTTCCCCCTACCAGTAACCCTGGTTCGAGAAATGGCCCGGCTGTGACTCTGCCGAATAGCGATTGGCAGGAAAGTATTTTTGATGATGAAGATTTCTTTACTTTACTCAACCAGGCCGGTTTAGACGCCAGAGCGGCCGGGTATACCCCGGCGGGTTCGTCCGAAGCCGACTCGGAGGACGGGCCGCTTGAACCAAGCGAAGAAAATGTCAGCAATTTCGAACGGCTGCTCAGCCAGTCGGGCGCCAGCCAACCGCCCCTGGTCCCAGCCGCCCCGGCTCGTTCAGAGTCCAACGCCGAGCCGGATATAGACAATCTGTTTGAAGAGGTGCCGCCGCCCGCCAAGCTGACGCCCCGGCAGTTGATTGACCGGAACGATGGTTATACCGCGCCACTCAGTTACGAAGACCTGGACCTATCCATGCCGTTCGACCTGGACGATGCCCTGACTACACCGGATGAGAAAAGCAGCCAGCACCAGGCCCCGGCCCGCCCGGGCATGTCCTTTGATGATACTTTCCTGGCAAGTGCGCCTCCCCCGGCCTGGTTGAACGCCGCCGCGCCAGCTTCCGCCGATGATAGTAACCAGGAAAGCTACAACCGGGCTAATCTCGGTGGTGGGATAATCTCAGTTGAACTGGCTAATATCCGGTCCATACCGAGCTATGACAAAGAGACTATCTTAAAAGTTGCCGAGTCGGGCGACCGGTTTGAGTTCGATGGTTGGGCCGAAGGTCCGGAACTGCGCAGTTCCACCCGCTGGTATCATATTTCGGCTCGCAGTGGCGGCGGCTGGGTCCATAGCACCCTGGTCCGGCTGGACCGGCCCTTTAATGCTTGATATTGCTCAGGGTAACAGGTTAAACCGGTGGACTTTTCTCTTAAGCAGGACGAGTTGCGCTGGCTCTGGGAACATCCCCGGGAGCGGCAAGAAACTCACCTGGCCCTGCGCCAGGCCGCTACAACCTTACTGACCGGCGGGGCTGATAGCACCGAAGAATGGGCTTTAATCCATATTTCGGCTGCTTTACATAACAGCGAGGTTTACCGGCAGCGTCCTTTTCTGCTCGACGCGGGTTGCGGTCCCGGCCATTACCTGGCCGCTCTCCTGGCAGACCCGGCGGTCCCGGAGGGCCTGGCGGTTGGGCTGGACCGCAGCCGTGATGCGCTCTTAAAGGCCCAGGCCCGTCTAAAGGATATAGCGGGGGCCGCGCTGGTCCAGGGTGATATCCTGCACCTGCCTTTTGAACCGGCCTCCTTCGGGGCTGCAATGTGCAACCGCATGCTCAATCAAACCGGGGATATCGCCGGAGCCCTGGCGGCGGTCGCGGCGGTTCTTGCGCCGGGCGGTTCAATTTTTATTGTTACCGCCGACTCCGGTGACGTTTCACCACTCCGGGCTGCCCACGAACGCTACCAGGCCGCCCTGGGTTTTCCAGCCCGGCTTTACCACCACACTACCCGGCCCGGTCAGCGCTTTAACCTGGAGAATGGGGCCGAGTGGCTTGCCCCGGCTTACACCGCCAGCCGGGTTAAGCTTTATGCCCGGCATTTGAAATTTACCGGCCTGGCTGAACTTGGTAAATATTATGCTTCGGGACTGCTCTTTCAGAAGTCTAGCGGCCTGGCCGAGCCGGGAATTCGCCCGGAACAATGGCTGGCGCTTTATTCCGGTGTAATGCACGAAATGGCGGAGATTATCGCTTCTACCGGCTACCTGGCTTACCAGGAAGGTGCCGCTCTTTTTTCAGCCCAGCGTAACTAAGCTAAGGTCCAAAATGACTCTCTCCGTACCTTCCAACTTGCCGCAAGCTTTCTTTGAGCGGCGTATAATCCCGGCCATGCGGCTGCCCGGCGACTTGTCCCTGGTGCTTGAACTTGGGCTACCGACCGCTATCATGCTCAAAGGCGATATATTCGATGTTGAACGGGTTTTGAACCAGGCCCAGGGCCGCCTTGTGATTCTACTTCATATCGACTTGATGGAAGGCATTGGACGGGACAAAGCCGGGTTGACCTACCTCAAGCAGCAATTTGGTATCTCGGGCATTGTAAGCACCCGCTCCAACCTGATAAAGGAGGCCCGGTCGCTCGGCTTGATTTCTATTTTGCGGTTTTTTGTGCTGGACTCGGCGGCCTACGGCACCGGGGTCCACTTGCTGAACAGCTTGAACCCGGACGCGGTCGAAATGCTGCCGGGGGTAGCGGTGCCTTATATCCGGGATTTGTTGGAACGCGATGTTCGATGCCCGGTTATTGCCAGCGGCCTTATCCAGACTACTGAAACGATTCAAGAAGTGCTGCGGTCCGGCGCTTCGGCGGTTTCCACCAGCCGTCGCGAACTCTGGCACTTCAAACCTTGATTTTAACCGGTAACCTGGTTTAGCTATAGCGGTTTTTAGCCAGGGGTAAGGGGATTAAGGGGCAAGGGGATTAATAGAAGTTGCTGTTAAAGTCCGATACCTGCTCGCTTAAAACCGTTTGTAACTGTTCCTGGGTCAGATAGCCGTATTCCAGCAGCACTTCACCCAGCTTCTTTGGTTCGCCTAAGCGGGTGAACATTTCATGAACAACCACCGCCGTTTCTAGCTGTTCCCTGGTGATATACCCTTTTTGCAGCAAAAGTTGGCCGACCGGTGTGACCGATGCGCTCCGACGGTCCAGCCCTTTCGTGACTCGTTCCTGCTGTATTTGCTCGGCCATGGTCCAGTAACCTAAAACGCCTGACCCTGAAATTAGCTGGTCCAGTTCCTGACAGCGCCGTTTACCGGCGGCCAGGAATTCCTGGAACTGGGTGTTTTCCGGGTGGTTTTCGACCAGTTTCTCAAGGAACCGCACCCCATCATAAGGGTCGGTGGTATGCCAGGCCAGCCAGATAAGCGCCGTTTCATTGTTTGGGTCCAGGTTGAGGACTTCCAGGTAAAGTTCGCGGGCTCCCGAAATATTTTGAAGCTGGGCCTCCTGGGCCGCAACTTGTAAAACGCCATTTACTCGCTGGACGTGTCTGGGGTCCAGTTGCCGGGGCAGTGGATTTGTGCCACGGCTTGGCATGCCGTTTTGTAATAAAGGTGCCGTGTTGCGTGGCGATTCAGTCCGCGCTGGATTTGCGGCTAGATAAGTAGTTTGATTGGTGCGCCGCAGGACTGATTTTACCCGCAAGATAAGTTCTTTAGGATTAACCGGTTTGAGAATATAATCGTCAGCTCCCGCTTCCAGCCCGGCAATATGGTCGTCGGCTGAGTCCATCGCGGTCAGGATAATTACGTGCATATTGAGATGCGCTTTGCGCAGGCGGCGGCAGACTTCCACTCCTGCCATGTCAGGCATTAACAGGTCCAGGATAGTCAGGGTCGGCTTGACCTGCTGGGCTCTAGCCAGGGCTTCCTGGCCGTTTTCAGCTACTACAACATGGTAACCGGCTTGATATAACTGGGTGCCGAGTTGCCTTAAAAGGTTCTGGTCGGCGTCTACTAATAAAATTTTTTCAGTTGGTTGAGTCATATATACACTTTTGCCTGTATGACAGGAATATTTATTAATATGCTAAATTATTTTAATTTAATACTAGACCTCTAAAAAAGTTAGTCTTTATATAGTATCGCATTTTAAGGCTCAGGACAATAAGCTAAATTTAAGATTGTGTAACATAAAATTGTATTACGCCTGTAAAAAGACAATAAAAAACCGGCCCTGCACCGGGCCGGTCTTAAAAATGAGTTTGGAAAGCAGTCTTAGCTGGCTAAGTCCCGCAATTTATCACAGATTGCTTCATACTGGCGTAAAAGTTGGATCCAGTAATCTTCCCACAGGGTAACATTTTTACCCTGGCTGCGGGCTTCTTCGATTTTAGCCGCGCCAATGTCCAGCCGCTCGACATATTCATCGCGCTTTTCGATCAGGCGGGCAATAGTTTGCTGGCGTTCCTGGTGCCGGATTTCAGCTTCTCGGTCGGGTTGTGCTTTCCGGTTGGGCTGTTTCATAGTACTTCCTTCAAATTCCAATGTTTCCAGGGAGGTATCATCAACCGACGGTTCCAGCTTACGGGCCGTTGCTTCCGTACTCACCGGCGGAATATTTGCTTTGCTAGTATTGCGCCGGGTACCGGCTGGCCGCCGGGAAGTGTTATTAGCTTCGTTCGTTGTCATCGCCATAATTGCTACTCCTTTATTTGAGACGGTCGAAGCTTTTTTCCGGTCGAACCGCCTTTAATCCGCGTCACTTACTTAATAAATTCTTTTATTTTCTCTGTACTTTTTTATCTGCAAGCGGTCTGAAAAGTGCCACCGGTTTTTAAAAAAACCGTGTTTAAAAATGGCCGCAAATTAAACGAAATTATGTTCTAATTATATCCTTACTGGTATTATCTGTCAATAAAATTCTCAAAATCCTTCATGACTTTATGAAAAATAGTGGGCCAATTCTTAACGGCTTGGCCTGTAAAAAGGCCGGGGAAATTTAATAAATTTGGATGGTACAATTGTCCTGATTAATATTACAGACCGGCCTAAAATTGAGTTGTGTGAGTTCTATCCGGCTTGCTTTTATTGAAGCTAAAGGGTACACTGCAAGGATAGAATTGAGCTTTCAATTGCCGCCAGGATTGGCCTTTTCCTTGCCTACTTTGATACAGAGGATTACCTTTAATCAAATGGTCCCTTGGCCTAAGAAGCCTTGTACAGAAAGCTTTTTAAGAAAAGTTTGAGGCTTTCACTCTATTCTGCAATAGCACGGCCCGTAAGGTTTGTTTCTTGTAAAGGGACTGGCCTTACTTATTTAATTTTCGAAATTCATGGTCTTCGCTTAACTGTTTGGAACCTCACCCATCCAAACACCAATTCAAAGCGCTGCATCAAGTAAAACCGAATATATGTAACAAACAAAAAATATGGACCTAATTTACCTAAAACAATTAAATAAATTTAAGGAGGATGAAAAAATGAGCTTTTCACCAGGAACCAACGAAGGTTTAAGCTCACTAACGCCGCCCGAATCTGCCTTGTCCGAAAGCCCGGGCATAAATGACCTGGCAGGTAGGGTCGCCATTGAAGTAGCCGCCTCGCCGCCACCGGGCGAGACCGCCTTTAGCCGGGCCTTCTCCAATTACGACCTCAGTACCATTCCGGCCGAGATAAAACCTGAAGCACGCTTAACATATAGTTTAACTCTTGATAATTGTCTGCTCTTAAAAGTAAACCGGCATATCGCCGGGTTTGATGGCACAATCTGTAGTAATCCGGTCAGGGTAATGTGTGGGGCCCAGGAACATTTCCGGGCGAACTATTGTGACAAAGGTGAATCCCGCTGCTATGACCTCTCCTTATTTAGTAAAAATGGGTTTAAAGTCTGGAAACCGGCCGATGATGAATATAGCGAATTTTTGCAAACTGTTTCCCCTGGCTCCGTAATGTTCTTCTGGACTAACCGGGCAAATTTCAATTACCTGGTCGGGGTGTATGTAGTTGATAAAATTGAACGTAAAGACAGCCGGGATGGAATGTTACTCGGCAAGCCACATTACTTAATTAACGGCAACCCGGACCTTTCAGTCCGCTTTATGGATGGTTTAATCGATAGCAGCCCGGTCTGGAACCGCTCCGTCCGCAGTGAAACTTTTAGTAAATATATCCGCAAAATTGATCGCAGTTATATAATTTCTGCCTTGCAAAGTATCCAAGATAAACATGAATTAAGAGCCAATGAATTACGTAGTGCCGGACGGGTTAGCGAAGCCGAACAATGTGAAGCGGTCGTTACTCGCCTGGGAAAAATTGTCCAGCTTTCCGCTGATGCCCCGTCCCAGACAACCGGTTACAGCCGGGGACTGAGTTCAGCCTATACCAATGGTTATGTGCCGCGCCCTGTAACCGTGCCCCTGCCGCCCGCGCCCAAACCGAATAAAGTTGTTACCGCCGAAGTTAATCGTGTAATCGAACATCTAAAACGCGAAAAACTTTATTACCCGGATGAGCTAATCTGGCGCTACCATATTTCACTGGTTTCAAAGCCATTTGTAATTTTGACCGGCGTTTCGGGCGGCGGCAAGACCCGCCTGACCCAGGTTTATGCCGAGGCAATGAACGGCAAATATTGCCTGGTCAGTATCCGGCCGGATTGGCAGTCTAATGAAAGTTTGTTAGGAAATTACGATATTTTAAACAAACATTTTGTGCCCTCTGAATTTTGTAAACATGTCTATAATGCGTCAGTCGCTTATGAAAAAGACCCGCGTAACCCTAAAAAATATTTTGTCTGCCTGGACGAAATGAACCTGGCCCGGGCCGAATATTACTTCTCCGATTTCTTGAGCCGCATGGAAGTTAAGGGCGACCTGCGCAAAATTCGCCTGTACGACCAGCCCAAGGGCCCGGACGACGAAGTGGACCAGGACCTGGTTATTCCACCGAACCTCTATATTACCGGGACGGTGAACCTGGATGAAACGACCCATACCTTCAGTCGCAAGGTTCTGGACCGGGCCAACATTATAAAAATTGACCGGATCGAAATCGGCCACATGCTGGACCTGCTGCGCAACGACTACTCCGATGACCTGCTGGAATTCGTAGGCACCCATCTCAAAGAGATCAACCTGCGGCTGGCCGAAGCCGGGCAACAGTTCGGCTACCGGACGGTCCATGAAATCCTCGATTGGGTGGATGAGGCTTACCGGGCCGGGTATTTTACAATGGCCGCTGCCCTGGACATTCAAATTGTCCAGAAAGTGCTGGTCAAACTCGAGGTGTCGAGCGACCACAACCGCCAGCGGGTCATGCTGGAAAAGCTGACGACTTACTTCGAACAGGAAGCCCGCAGTCCCGAGACTGACCGGCCGCTTTTCGAACGCAGTCACGAGGCTATCACCGAACTGAGTAGCAAGTTGGAAGAAGATGATGTGGTCATCGGGCAACTATAGTGAGCCGGGTTGGAACGAGGCGAGCCGGGGTGGCGAGGGCTTGCGCCCACCGGTAAGGCCTCCTTCCGCCGTACCGGGGTCGCCGCCTGCCTGGCGTTCCGGTGAAATTACCGAGGACGAACTGGAACTTCTCCGGCAGGTGCGCGTACTGGTGAACCGCCAGTACTTGCCCTGGCGCGGTGAAATTGGCCTGGGCGAGCGCGAACGCCTGACCTTCGAGATTGATACCGGCGACGTAACGGACGTGCCGCTGGATATTTACCAGATTACCCTGGAACTCGAACGTGATGAAGTGACCCAGGGTATCCCGGTTGAATGGAATGTGCTGCGAGCCAATTATAAGGTCAGCACTCGCGAGTGGCAGCAGCGCATGCAAGAAGAACAGTACGCCGGGGATTGCAGCGTTACTTTACTGTATCGCGGCCTGCCGGTGCCGGGCTTTACCTCCAACATTCAGCTCCAGGTAACCCGCCTGGCCGAACAGCACTATGAATACATGCGCGAAGTGCTGAAACGCCAGAACGAAAAAGTCCTCTACAGCCACAAGGGCCGCGCCCACGAAATTTCAATGCTGGCCGGGTCCAGGACGGTCGCCTCGGCCCGTTATGATATTGTCGCGGCCTATTACCGGCGCATTATTTCGGTCTTGCCTGAAATCCTGGACCAACCGCACCGGGTCCTGCGCCGCATGATTACCAATGTCCCGGCCAATACGGTCAACGCCCTGAATTACAGTTCGCTGAAACTGGCCTCCCGCAGTGGTTCCCAGTGGATTGTTTTGCCCGGTGACAAGCGGGGAGCCGAGGCGATTGTCGAAGGGGAGCTGGAAGACAAGCCGAAACCAAAACCGCAAAGCCCGCCGCTCAACCGCCTGCAGGACCAGCTAATGAAAGCCCAGCGCAAGCTGGAAAAAATGCGGCCCACCGCCCGGCCGGTTTCCCACGGCGTCCGGGCGCTGCCGACCAGGGTGCCGATGGCCCGCCTGGAAGAAGCGTTTGACACTTACGAAAACCGCTTCCTGAAAATGACCGTCAAGAAGTTAATAAATCTCTCAAAGCTGGTCCAACACCAGCTGGAAGACGAAATTCGGACGGCCAAACAGGAGCAAAACCGCAGCAGCCGGACCCGGTCGCTGGCGCTGGCCGTACGTATCAAGGCTAACGAAGAATACATTCACAACCTGAAACGCATGCGGGCCAGGTTGGAAGACAGCGTGCGCAATTCTTTTATGGCAAGCCTGGGGCCGCTTGGGCCTCGCCGGGCCAGCGTGGTATTGCGCGAAAACCGCTTCTACCGCCAGATACGCCAGGTTGAGTCGGACCTGGATGAGGAAGTGGACCTGGTTAGCAGTACCGTTGGCCTGGAACACGCCAGCCGGAGCGTCCGGTTAAGCAGTGTCAACCAGCTTTACGAGTACTGGGTAACGGTCGTCATCTTGCAGACGATGGTCGAAAAGCTGGGCTTTACGGTTGTCGCCAAAGAAGGCAAGCCGGTCAACAATCTCACCAGCAAAATCCGGTTTAACTATATCCTGCAAAGCGGCAGTTCCATGGAACTGGTCTCCCCCCTGGGCCGCCGGATAGTGGTCTTTTACGACCGGGAATATCGTAGCTTTAACGGCTCCCGGCCCTCTTCTCGCGATTTTTCCAACAGCTTTGGCGATAACGGCCTGGACTTCGACGCGCACGAAAACGAGGAAATGGGCGGGCCGAGCTACTATGGCTATTACGCGCCGGTTGGTATGGGCTCGACCAAGCGCAAGCCGGACATTGCCATCGAGGTTTTCGAAGAAGGCGAGCGAGTGCCTAAAATCATCGTTATGGACGCGACCTACAGCCGGGACCGCCGCACCCTCTATGCCAAGTACGAATACCGTGACTCCATTCGTGACTTCACCAAGACTGATGCCCAATCCGGCACGCTGGCCCGGCCGGTCGTGGCGGCCTGGGTAGTCTATCCCGACGAGCCGACCAGGCTCGAACACGATGAGTTCCGCTATGGGCAGTTGCCTTTGCAGCCCAGCCCGCGCGCCGCCGACCAGCTCGCGACAATCCTGCGCCAGCTTCTAAGAATTGCCGGGGCGCTCGAATAAGCCGCACCCGGTTTCAAAAGGGCAGGGTTGAGATTCTTCGACCCTGCTTTTTTATCCGGCAAAAACGGCTGTGTTATAATTAATCAAACCCTGAAATTTAAGAAATGACCGTATTCAAGGAGGAATAGGATGTTTCCACTGGGGAAAGGTGAATATTCAAAACAGGCCCACGTGGCTTTGCCGGAAGGCACTTTTGAAGATGAACATGGCCGCGAAGGCTTCTACGGGCGGGTTTCCCATCTCTATCACCGGCATCCGCCGACCGGCTGGACCCGGATTGAAGGGCCGCTAAAGCCGCGGGCGGTTAACTGCCTGAAACTGGCCGCGCCGGAAGCCATCCGGCCGGACGACCCTTTTGGCGAGCCGGTTACTTTCCTCTACAATGCCGACCTGGCCCTGAAAATTGTCCGTCCCACCGGCCCGATGCCCTACTATATGCGCAACGCCGATGGCGACGATGTTTACTTCATCCACCAGGGAGCCGGGCGTTTAGAATCCGATTACGGCCCGCTGCTCTACGAACGGGGCGACTACCTGGTCATTCCGCGCGGTACCACCTACCGCTTTACCCCGGCTGACAGCGCCAACCAGTTTTATCTCCTTATAGAGTCTTTCAGTGAAATTAAAGTCCCGGTCAAAGATCGCGGTATGCTTGGCGTGGGCGCGCAGTACGATATGGGGGTGGTCGAAACTCCTTCGCCCGAACCGGCCCCGGCCGGTGACCTGACCGGCAGCCAGCCCGGCCCGCAGGGCGAACCCGAATGGGAAGTGCGTATCAAGCGCGAGGGCGAGTATACCTCGGTCTTCTATCCCTTTAACCCACTGGACGTGGTCGGCTGGAAGGGTGACCTTTGCCCCATCAAGCTTAATATCAAGGATTACCGCCCGGTGATGAGCCACCGGGTCCATTTGCCGCCCAGCGTCCACACTACCTTCCTGGCGAATAATTTTGTAATTTGCAGCTTCGTGCCGCGCCCGTTTGAAACCGACCCCGAGGCCATGCGCGTACCGTTCTTCCACCGCAATATTGATTATGATGAGGTCTTGTTCTATCACGACGGCAATTTCTTCAGCCGCCACGGCATTGATGCCGGGATGGTTACCTGGCACCCCCAGGGCATTCACCACGGCCCCCACCCTAAAGCAATCGGTGCCGTGAAAAACAAGGTCGACACCGACGAATACGCCGTAATGCTTGATACCCGCTACCCGCTCAAAATGACCGGAGAGGGCCAGGCCGCCGAGTGGCCGGAGTATCACATGAGCTGGTCAATGTAATTCCGGGCCGGGTTTTCCTGCAAAACTTCGCCTCTCAGTTCAAATTGTAGTAATATAGCTGGAGGTTTTAAGCAGAATCTTCAGCTTTTATTTTGGCAGATTTTGCTTTTGACTTTTAAATCACCTGTTACGTTTAACGTTCTCCGTTTAACGATATCGGAAAGGAATCTTGTGCAGCCGTTCTCCGGTAACCTGACTATCGCCTGTCCCGACCGCAAAGGTATCGTCGCCAGCGTGACCACTTTCCTGGCCCAGCACGGGGCAAATATTCTCGAAGCTAACCAGCATAGCGACCTTCAGGATAAAGCCTTCTTTATGCGGGTCCAGTTTGAACTCGAAGGCATGGACCTCGACCGGGCCGCGATTGGCCCGGCTTTTGCCCCGGTCGCCCAACAGTTTGAGATGGACTGGCAGTTGAATTTCTCGGATAAGCCCAAACGCATGGCAATCCTGGTCTCGCGGCTGGACCACTGTCTATACGACCTGCTGCTGCGCCAGCGGGCGGGCGAACTGGTGGCTGAGATTCCGTTGATTATCAGTAACCATGACGACTTGCAGTCGGTTGCCGAAAGCTTTGGTATACCCTATCATTTTCTGCCGGTCGGTAAGACCAACCGGGCCGAGCAGGAAGCCCGTATCGACCAACTGGTCGAAGAAAACCAGGTAGATTTATTGGTGCTGGCCCGCTACATGCAGGTCTTAACCCCCTTCCTGGTCCAGAAGTACCCGAACCGCATAATCAATATTCACCACAGTTTCTTACCGGCCTTTGTCGGTGGGCGACCCTATCACCAGGCTTACGAACGCGGGGTCAAAATGATTGGTGCCACCAGCCACTATGTAACCGAAGACCTGGACCAGGGGCCAATTATCGCCCAGGATGTTACCCAGGTTAGCCACCGCGATAGCGTGGATGATTTGATTCGCAAGGGGCGCGACCTGGAACGCCTGGTGCTGGCCCGGGCGGTCCGCGCCCACCTGGAGGACCGGGTCTTAACTTTCGGACGCCGGACGATCGTTTTAGAATAATTGGATTTGATAAAGTTGGATTTGATAAAGAGGGAAGAGGGCACAAGAAAAATGTCGCAGATGATCCAGGAGTACCGTAAGGACAATTTTGTTATCAGCACTGACCCGGCCCGGCAAAACCTGGCTCAAATTTGTGACCTGCTTTCCAGGGCTTACTGGGCGGGCGGGCGGACCCCGGAAGAAATCGCGCGTTCGCTGCAATTTTCGCTTGTCTTTGGGATTTTTGACGGTGACACGCAGATCGGCCTGGCCCGGGTAGTTTCGGATATGACTATTTTTGCCTACCTCTGCGACGTTTTTATTGACGAGGCTTACCGAGGCCAGGGTCTTTCCAAGTGGCTCATGAATTGTATTATGGCCCATCCCGAACTGCAATCCATCCGGCGCTGGCACCTGGCTACCCGGGACGCCCACGGGCTTTACCGCCAGTTCGGCTTTACCGGGCTTGAAACGCCGGACCGCTACATGGAGAAATTCAACCTTGAGCTAGGCCGGGCTTGACAGCCGTTTGCTTAGCTGCTAACATCATTCTTACAACTTAAGATTTGATAGACCGTGAACAGGAAGAGTAAGCGGCGTTGTCCGGTAGAGAACGGGGGTATAAGCTGAAAGCCCCTGGCGGATGAGCAAAGTTGAACGTAGCCTGGGAGTTTTGGCCTTGAACCGGATTTCTTAGTAAAGGTTAACGAATTGTGGCCCGTTACCGCCACGAGAGAGTCCGCCAGTTTGCGGGCTAAATTAAGGTGGTACCACGTTAGAGTTAACTCTTTCGTCCTTTGACCGGACGGAAGGGTTTTTTGTTTTATAGGCTAAATTTATATGGGCAGACTTTTAATCAGTGTTAAACCGGCCGAAGCGGCTGACCAATCTTTTTTGCAAGCCATGAACTGGCAAGCGGTCCTGGCCTCGCCTGGGCTCATTGAAGAATACGGCCTGGAAAAACTCCAGCAGCAAGAAGATGATTTCTGGGCCGGGTGGGACATCCGGGAAAGCCCGGCTTTTATCGCTTATGACGAAAGCGGGCAGCCCCTCGGGGGGATTGTCTTAAAGAACCACGATAAGAGCCAGGTACCGGTACAAGGCTGGCGCTTTGGAATAGGCGTCGCGGAGGCGGCCAGGGGTAAAGGTGTCGGCCGGAGTTTAATTGAGTATTCGTTAGAATTTGCCCGGCAATCAGGCGCTAACTACCTGACTTTGTTTGTAGACCCGGCCAACCGGCCCGCCGCAAGCCTGTATACGACCCTGGGCTTTCAACCGGTCAGAAAATTTGGTAGTTTAATTGAAATGCGCCTAAACTTTCAAAATCAGCAGGTGTAACCAATCAGGAGTAAAAGGATGAGCGAGTCAATCGAAAAGAAAGAAATGGAAAAGGCCTATAATCCGGCCGAGGCTGAGTCTAAATGGTACGCCTTCTGGTCTGAAAAGGGTTATTTCACCCCCCAGATTGATAAAAATAAGAAACCCTGGGTCTGTATTATGCCGCCGCCGAACGTGACCGGGGCGCTGCACCAGGGCCACGCCCTTTTTGTCGGGGTGCAGGATGCCATGACCCGCTACCACCGCATGCTTGGGGAACCGACCCTCTGGCTACCCGGCAGCGACCACGCCGGTATCAGCGGTGAAACCGTAGTCGAAAAACTGCTCTTGCAGCAGGAAAAGAAAACAAAAAATGACCTCGGCCGCGAAGAATTCTTAAAGCGGGTTTGGGTGTGGATGGACGAATACCGCGATGTTATCGTCCGGCAGATGGAAGTGCTGGGAGCCAGCGCCGACTGGACCCGCCTGGCCTTTACAATGGACCCGCCGCGCCAGCGGGCGGTCCGGGTGGCCTTCAAGCGCCTGTTTGATGCCGGGTTGATTTACCGGGCCTCGCGCATTGTGAACTGGGACCCCAAGAGCCTGACCGTCATCAGCGACCTGGAAGTTGAGATGGAGGCAGAAACCGGCTCGCTCTGGTTTATTCGCTACCCGGTCAAAGGTGAGGCCGACCGCTACGTGACCGTCGCCACCACTCGCCCCGAAACGATGCTGGGTGATACCGGCGTGGCCGTCAGCCCCAGCGACGAGCGCTATGCCGACCTGGTAGGCAAGACTCTTATTCTGCCGCTGGTCGGACGCGAAATCCCCATCGTGGCCGATGAAGGGGTGGATGCCAGCTTTGGTACCGGGGCGGTCAAGACTACCCCCGGCCACGACCCGCTCGACTTTGAAATCGGCCAGCGCCACAACCTGCCGGTCATCAATATCTTTAACCCGGACGCCACGGTTAACGAGAACGGCGGCAAGTACAGCGGCCTGGACCGCTTCGTGGCCCGCAAGCAAGTGGTGGCCGACCTGGAAGCGGGCGGTTACATGGTCAAAATCGAGCCGCATTTACATAACGTGCCGTACAGCGAGCGCAGCGGCGTGCCGGTCGAACCGCTGGTGCGCGAGCAGTGGTGGGTTAAAGTGGCCCCGCTGGCTCAACCGGCCCTGGAAGCGGCCTATGATGGCCGGGTCAAGTTCGTGCCGGAACGCTTCAAGAAAATCTATACCGACTGGATGGAAAATATCCACGACTGGGCGGTTTCCCGGCAGTTGTTCTGGGGCCACCGCATCCCGGTCTGGTTCTGCGACGCCTGCGGTCATGTCCAGGCGACCGAAGAAGAAAAACTGGACGCCTGCGAGAAGTGCGGCAGCACCGATAAAATCTGGCAGGACCCCGATGTGCTGGACACCTGGTTCAGCAGCGGTATGTGGCCTTTTACCACCCTTGGCTGGCCCGACCAGACCGAAGACCTGGAATATTTCTATCCCGGTTCGGTCATGGAAACCGGTTACGAAATTATCTTCCTGTGGGTCGCCCGCATGATCATGTTCGGGATGCACTTTATGGGTGAGGTGCCTTTCCACACGGTTTACCTCAACGGTATCATCCGGGATGAAAAGGGCGCCAAGATGAGCAAGTCTAAAGGCAATGTCATTAACCCGCTGGAAAATGTTAAAGAGTTCGGCAGCGATGCCCTGCGCTATACTCTGCTTACCAGCAGCACCCCCGGTGTGGACACCAAACTGTCTTTAACCAGGCTGGCCGACAGCCGCAACTTCGCTAACAAGCTCTGGAACGCCACCCGCTTTATTCACCTGAGCGGCCTGGAAAACCTGGCCTACCAGGCCCCGGTCTTGCAGCCGGACATGCCGCTGGCCGACCGCTGGATTATCAGCCGCTATTACGAAGTGGTGGGCAACGTTACCCGGTTGATAGAGCAGTACCAGTTTGGCGAAGCCGGGCGGGCGCTGTATGATTTCCTGTGGGGCGAGTTCTGCGACTGGTATATTGAAGTCAGCAAGTTGCGGCTGAATAGCACCGATCCTGCTACTAAACAGGCTGCCCAGCAAGTGCTGGTTGGTGTCCTTGAAGGCGGTTTCCGGCTGCTGCATCCTTTTATGCCTTTTGTGACCGAAGAGTTGTGGCACAACCTGCCTCACCAGGGTGAAAGCATTATGGTTGCGGCCTGGCCGCAGGTCACGGCCCAGGTCGACCGCGAAGCCATCACCCAGTTTGAAGCCGTCCAGGAAGTTATAAAAGGAATTCGCAATGCCAAGAGCGAAGCCAAAGTCGAAAGCAAGCGGGTGGCCGCCATTATCGCGGTCCGGCCCGAGCTGAAGGCGCTGTTCGAAAGCGAGGCCGATACTCTCATCCGGTTGGCCGGTATCGAAGCCGACAAGCTAGAAATAGTGGAGGATACCCAACTGCCGGAAGCGCCGCGCCAGGCCATCAGCTTTGTTACCAGCGGCGCGACGGTCTACTTGCCGCTATCCGGCATGGTGGACCTGGCCGTTGAACGCGCCCGGTTGGTCAAGGAGATTGAAGAAGCTCGCAAAGAAATCGAAAAAGGCGAGAAAACCCTCTCCAACTCCAACTTTGTTGACCGTGCCCCGGCGGCGGTAGTGGCGAAAGAGCGCGAAAAGCTGGCGGCCAGTGTCGAAAAGCTGGCCCGGTTGGAAGCGCGCCTGGCGGACCTTGGGGCCTAGCACCGGAATTAAGCCCCTGAAGAAACTGCGGCAGCCAGTCCAAATCGGCTGCCGCAGTTTTCTCAAGTTTTGAGAAAATTGCAACTTTTTATAATTAATATCGTTCTATATATTGTAAACCAGAATTCTGGCCGGTTTAAACCTGAATTTGATTAACAGGTAAGGCGACTATTAAACGGTTTTTTAAAAAGCAAGTAACATTTGCAATTGTTTAACGCTTATGTTATCATCTCACAACAAACCTATGCAGGGAACATTTTAATACTCACTCACTCTGCCTGCTTTAAACGCTTTGGATATCAAGGAAGATAGTCAAAGAAGTTGTTAGAAAAAAATGTACATGTTTATGCTCAACAAATAATTCCTGGGACTTCTCCTACTGGGAAGGGAGCTAAACCAACAGAAAGTATTAAGTCGGTAACCTTCCTCAGCCTTTCGGCTTTTGCCCAAGTTAACCTTTATCTTAAGTGTTTATTCTCGTGCATTATATGGTTTATTCCCGTACGACGGATACATTGCCAGGATGGTATTATTAGAAGTAAAAATGCTTGGTAAAGTTCTTCTAAGACTTACTACACGTAACAAAGCTTTAATTTATTTATGGTAAGGGCCAATTTTGTTTAATTTCACAAAATTCCCTTTAATAAAAATCTTACGGGATCTAGAAGGGCATATTAATGGCACCTTTGCTAGAAGTAAAGAATCTCCAGACTCAATTTAAAAGCAAAGACGGTGTTGTAAAAGCCGTTGACGATGTATCTTTTCATATTGATCGTGGCGAAACACTCGGAGTAGTGGGCGAGAGTGGTAGCGGTAAGAGCGTCACCGCGATGTCCATCCTGCGGTTGGTCCAGCACCCTGGCAAGATTGTCGGAGGCCAGGTCCTGTTTGAAGGCCGCGATTTGCTCAAGTTAAACGAAAATGAAATGCGCAAGGTCCGGGGTAAGGAAATCGCCATGATTTTCCAGGATCCCATGACTTCGCTTAACCCGGTTTTAACGGTTGGGCGGCAGTTATCCGAGCCATTAGTAACCCATATGGGTTTGACCAGGGACCAGGCTCTAAAAGAGTCGGTTGATTTGCTGAAAATGGTCGGTATCCCAAATGCCGCCGAGCGGATCAAAAACTATCCCCATCACTTTTCCGGCGGCATGCGGCAGCGCGTTATGATCGCGATGGCCCTGGCCTGCCGGCCCAAATTAGTAATTGCCGATGAACCAACTACCGCGCTTGATGTAACAATTCAGGCTCAGATTCTTGAATTGTTGGAAAAACTCCAGGCGGAAACCGGCACTTCGGTAATGATTATTACTCACGCCCTGGGCGTGGTGGCCGGAATGGCCGACCGGATAAATGTTATGTATGCCGGCCATATCGTTGAAACGGCCAGCAGCGATGAACTTTTCGAAAACCCTCGCCATCCTTATACAATGGGCCTTTTAAAGTCTATTCCCCGGTTGGACGAAGCCCGCAAAGGGCGGCTTGTACCTATCCAGGGTTCCCCACCGGACTTGCTGGACCTGCCCAAAGGCTGTCCGTTTGTTTCCCGGTGCGAATACGCCCACCCTGAATCTGAAACTATTTTGCCGCAATTGCGCCAGGTCCCAAGCGTAAGCGACGGTAACCGGTCCGAACATTGGATTGCCTGTCACTCCGAGGTAAAAATGGGTGACCCGCCAAAACGTGCTGCTCAAGAGGTGGCCTAGAATGTTTGTAACTAATGGTTTTTATTCTCAGAAAGTCAGGCCCTGATGAGTGAGCAAAACCTTAACTCGAAATCTGAAACAAATGTTGACAAGGCTAGCGATAACTCCGGGTCAACCCTCCAGGTAAATCACCGGGACGACCAGACCGCCGAGTCCCTGGCCCTTGGAGAAGCCGCCCTGACCGATCCCAATGTGCTTATGAGCGTCCGTAACCTGGAAATGCACTTTCCGATCAACCAGGGCATCATTTTTCAGAAGCAAGTTGGTGCTGTCCGGGCCGTAGATGGCATAAGTTTTGATGTACGTAAAGGTGAAACCCTTGGCCTGGTCGGCGAGTCAGGCTGCGGTAAGTCCACTACCGGGCGCACCATCCTGCATTTGAATAAGGCTACCGGCGGTAAAATTTACTTTAACGGCCAGGATATTACCAATATCAAGGGGCAGGAACTGAAATCGGTCCGCCGCAACATGACCATGATTTTCCAGGACCCTTATGCCAGCTTGAATCCCCGGCTGACCGTCCAGAATATCATTGCCGAACCGATGACCATTCATAAAATCGGCACTGCCAAAGAGCGTCAGGAAAGGGTCCAGGAACTGCTGGAACTGGTCGGTTTGAGCCGTTATTACGGCAGCCGCTATCCGCACGAGTTTTCCGGCGGGCAGCGCCAGCGCGTGGGTATTGCCCGGGCACTCGCAGCCTCGCCTTCTTTCATTGTCGCGGACGAACCGGTATCGGCCCTGGACGTCTCCATCCAGGCTCAGGTAGTTAACCTGATGGAAGACCTGCAAAGCCAGCTTAACCTGACCTATCTTTTCGTAGCCCATGACCTTAGCGTGGTCCGCCATATCAGCGACCGGGTAGCGGTAATGTACCTGGGTAAAATCGTTGAACTGGCCGACCGGGACGAGATTTATACCAAACCGGCCCATCCTTATACCGTAGCCCTTCTTTCGGCAGTACCTATTCCTGACCCTAAAGCCGAAAAACGGCGCAAGCGCATCATCTTGACCGGCGATGTCCCTTCGCCAATCAACCCACCACCGGCCTGCCGCTTTCATACGCGCTGCCCTCTGGCCCAGCAAATTTGCCGGGAACAGGAGCCAGCCTTCCGCGACATTGGCGGCGGACATCTTGCCGCCTGCCACTTTGCCGAAGATGTAGCCAGCGGCAAACTTTCGATGGTGTAACTATAGACAATTTTCCGGTTAAGCGGAGTTCCACTGGGGCTCCGGTTAACTAACTTTTGGTGTTACCCGCAGTATTTTCCTGATTCCGGCCGGGCCGGAATGGTTTACTAAAGTTTCACTTGGCAGCTTTTCGACCTGGTTAACTGAAACTATTTAAAGAAGTAATAAGGAGAGATCCAGAAATGCATAAAAAAACACCGTTGTTGGTGGTTTTGACGCTCGTAGCATCCACTTTGTTGGCTGCTTGCGGTGACAATACTGCTACAACTGCCCCGGCTACGACCGCCGCCGCTACTACGGCTGCCGCGACCACGGCTGCTGCTACTACGGCTGCCGCGACCACGGTTGCCGCGACCACGGCTGCCGCGACCACGGCTGCTGGCACAACTGCCGCTGCGACTACGGTTGCTGCCGCGACCACTGCCGCTGCGACTACCGCTGCGACTACCGCTGCCAGTGCTGGTGCTAGCACTTCCAGCATAAGCGTCCTGCCGCCCCTTAGCCCGGCTCCTGCCGGTGCCCCGGCCGGTGGTACCTTTACCTACATCAGCTTAGCCGGTGAACTTGCCCCGGTGCTGCACCCTTACCCGAGCGCCAACGACTACCAGCAATCGGTGCTCGAAGCTAACTCGCTTATCTGGGACGGTGCAATGGTTGAGTACGATTACACCAACCTGAAATGGAACCTGCGCTATGCCAAGGACATGAAGGTTAGCTCCGACAACAAGACCTTTACCTTTACTTTGCGCGATGATGTTAAGTGGAGCGATGGCTCGGCCGTAACCGTGGCCGACTACCAGTTTGCTTACGACAACGCTATCAAAGAAGACACCGCTAACCCGGACAACAACTTCGTCGGTCTGGACGATCTTAAGAAGATCAAGCTGACCACCGATGCTACCGCTAAAACCATCACCTTCACCCTGGATGATGTCTACGCGCTCGACCTGGCCCTGGCCTACATTGGTTCCGTAGTACCGGTTCCTTCGAAGGTTTGGACTGGCAAAGCCTGGTACGATATCACCAAGAATACCGAAATTGCCAAACCGACCGTGGTTAATGGTCCTTACACCATCCAGAGCTGGGACCCTAAAGCCACCGGCACCTTCAAGACCAACGCTAACTGGTGGCGTGGCAAACCCATCTACGATACCGTAGTCTTCAAGGGCGGCTCCCCGGCGACCGTATTGGAAGCCATCAAGACCGGCCAGGCTGACTATACCGAAAGCTTCCCGCCTGCTCAGTACGCTGCTGCCAAGTCCGACCCGGCCCTGGCCGTCTACGACTGGTCTGCGGTAAACGGCACCTACCGCTATGTTGAGTACAACACTCGCCGCGCTCCTTTGAATGACAAGGCCATGCGTATCGCGATCAATTACGCTATTGACCGCACCAACCTGATCAAACTGGCTGAAAACGGCCTGGGTACTCCCCAGTTCAGCTTTGTGAACCCGCAGAGCCCGTACTACAACAAGGAAGTCAACGAATACAAGTACAGCATTGATACCGCCAAGAAGACCCTGGCCGATGCCGGGTACAAATTGGACGGCAGCGGCAACCTGTTGGGCAAAGATGGCAAGCCTATCACTTTAACCATCGCTTTCCCGACTTCCAGCAACCCCCGCAAGCTGACCGCTACTTACCTGCAGCAGCAGTTGAAGCAGCTCGGTATCACCATTAACGTCGACGGCAAGGAATTCAATGCCTACCTCGACCAGGTGGTAAAGAAGAAAGACTTCGACATTTCGTTGAGCGCTTCCGGTGGTGGTTTCCCCGACCCGGATAGCTTCAAATCGGCGGCTATTACTAATGGTACTCAGAACAACCCTGGCTACGCCAACTCCCGGATTGATGAAATCTTCAAACTGGGTGCCAAAGAGCCGGATGTTGCCAAACGTAAAGCCCTTTACAACGAAGCTCAGAAGATTCTCAGCGATGACACGCCGTACTTCTTCCTCTACAACCTGAACAGCTTCAACGGTATCTCTCCGAAGGTGCAGAACGTTGCTCCGGGCTATAAAGGCGCCGAGCATGCTTTCACCAACGATCAGCTGACTCGCTGGTTTACCAAGAGCTAGTTAATAGCCACCGGGTAGATTAGAGTGAATTTATCAAAGGTGTAAGCCTGGCCTGAATTAACTCTTTTCTACCTGCCAACTAAGAAGTTCCACAGTCTACCAGGTCCTTTCAATATGAAGGGCCTGGTAGACTATAAAAACTAAAAACCTTAAACTAGTCTAATAAATATTTTGATAAAGCTAACAAGAAGGCCATAATGCGGCGGTTTATTATTCGCAGATTGTTACAATCTCTGCTTCTAGTATGGGCGATCATGAGCTTGACCTTTTTACTGGTTAATATTGCGCCCGGCGGACCTGAAGTGGTCCTGACGCAGAACCCCAAACTTACCAGGGAACAGGTAGAGGCTATTAGAGTCAGCTATGGATTGGACAAGCCTCTGTACGAACAGTATGTTACCTGGATGAGCCGCATTGCCGTCTTCGATTTTGGTCGGTCCTATACTAATCCGCGACCAGCTTCCCAACTGGTAGTTGAACGTATATCAGCCACTGCCCAGCTAGGTCTGGCCAGCTATCTAATCGGTATGCTTGGTATTCCCCTGGGTATTTATGCTGCCCGCCGCCGTGGCAAATTAGGCGATAATGTGGTCAGGGTAATAACCGTAATTGGCAGTTGTATGCCGGTCTGGTGGATTTCCCTCATGGTTATTATTATCCTGGCTAATACAGTGAAGTGGTTCCCGCAAGGGGAAGGTACCGGCGGCATTGGTCCCTGGTTCTTACATTTGATGATTCCGGCGGCTTTGCTTTCCACCGGGGTCCTTATCAGCTTTACCCGGTTCGTGCGGGCGGAAACCCTTGAAGTACTCAGCCAGGATTATGTACGCACCGCTGTTGCTAAAGGATTGCCCGGCAAAGAGGTCAATCGCTGGCACGTATTCCGCAACTCGCTTATCCCGGTAGTAACCTTACTCGGTTATTTGTTACCGGCCCTGGTAAGCGGGGCAATTATTACCGAACAGATCTTTCAATGGCCCGGCATGGGGCGCCTCTTTTTCCAGGCCGCTTCCAGCCGTGATATGCCTGTACTGCTCTGTATTCTTTATATCGGAACTATTCTGACGGTTATCGGCACCTTGTTGGCTGATATTGGTTATGGTCTGGTTGACCCGCGTGTTCGCTATGATTAAGCGGAACTGGTCTGGGCACACTAGTTTTGAGGAAAGAAATTAGGATATAAGAATGAGTCAAACAGGCACTCAACTTCCAACCACTCCGGGCAATTCATCCATCACCAGTCGCCGAAAGTCACAGGCCCGTGGGTTCTTTGCCAGTGGCTTTGCCCGGTTCTTTAGTTCGAAACTGAACGTGGTTGCACTGATTATCTTTGTAATTATAAGTTTCATCTGTTACAGTTCGGGCTGGATTGGCGATAATATTCTTCATCAGAATAGAGATGAAATTGACTTTAATCTGCTATCAGAAGGGTTGCAACCTCCGGTTGGTCCGGGCGTAGGCGGCCACGTCCTGGGTACGGATGAACTGGGCCGGGATTTGCTGGTGCGGGTCCTGGCCGGGGGTCAGGTTTCTTTGAGCGTAGGGTTTCTGGCAGCCCTGTTTTCGGTAGTTTTAGGCACTACCCTGGGCCTGGTTGCCGGATACTTTGGCGGTAAGATTGATGACGCGGTTAACGCGCTGGTACAGATTATTTTTAACGTACCAAGCCTTTTCTTGCTAATTATTCTGTCGCTTTTTTTCAAACCGGACATCTTGAGCCTTTCGATTATTATCGGGGCCCTTAGCTGGCCCGGTGGTACTCGCCAGATACGCGGCCAGGTCTTAAGCCTGCGTAACCGGGAGTATGTGGATGCCACCCGCGTCATGGGCGCGAGTAACTTCCGGATTTTGTTTGTCCATATCTTGCCGAACGTTATCTCGACCATGCTGGTTGTGGCCGGGTTTGACGTGGTAGGCGCGATGCTAACCGAGTCCGGCCTGAGCTTCCTGGGCTTTGGTATAAGCGTGCCGATACCTAGCTGGGGCAATATGCTCAGCGACTCGCAGCTCTATATTACCGGGGCTCCGTGGATGGTTTACGCACCTGCCATGGCTTTCTTTGTCACTGTTTTATGTGTTTACCTGATTGCCGACGGCTTGCGCGATGCCTTCGACCCGCGCCTTCGGGACCGCTAATCGGGTTTAATCTATAGTAAAGTTGGCTGTCCAGCAGTATGTCCAGACAAATCCGCCTTTTAATTTGCTTCCAACTTTTTGTCCTGGCGCTGCTGGCTGCCTGTTCGGACCAGCAGACCCCTACCCTAATGGGGCCTGCACCTACTGCCGCAGCCAGTCCAACCGCTTCACCCGTCATTACCTCAACTAATTCAGCCAGCTCCACTATAACCAGACCTACAGGTACAGCCACTACGACTCAAGCCAGCACCTCTGCTGTAGTTAATACGGCGGTCCCAACACCGCGCCCTACGGTGACTTTACCTGCGACAACTTCTAGCCAGGTTTTCCCAACGCCTTCGATAACTCCGCTGCCGATTGTCCCTTTGCAGCCCGTCCGTCGCACCGGTGGGACTCTGACTGTCGGGGTGCTGGATGGCGATTTTAAGGCACGCAACTTTTCGCCCTACGCCGCCGACTTGAGCGAGGTTTCGCAGCGTCTTCAAACGCTGACCTGGAACGCCGGGCTACTATATCGCGACCCGGTTAAGCTTGAATGGAAGCCGCTGGCCGCACGAGCTTTGCCTGTGGCAGAAAACGAGGGCCGCAAGCTGACTTTCCAGTTGCGCCAGGATATTTTCTGGAGCGATGGAAGCCCGATTCTTGCCTCAGATTACATCTATGCTTTCAACAGTGCCTTAAAAGAGACTCGCTACCCGCACCTGGCCGAATTGCGGCGCATCCGCAGCGTGGAAGGCCCGGATACTCGGACCCTGGTTTTTACCTTCGATGACCGCTATGCCACGGCTTTTGACACCATCAGGCTGATTGAGCCGCTACCCGAAAAAGTCTGGGGCCGCTATCCATTTAACAATCCAGAACGCAATCCGGAAATTAGCCGCCCGACGGTTGTTAGTGGGCCGTATCTGCCCGACCCCACCGCCCTGATTTACCAGGGCCAGCTAAATTACTTTATGGGACGGCCGAATTTTGATAAAGTCAGCCTGATCTTAGCCGGTTCCCCGGCTGATTTGCTTACCGGCCTGAAGGCAGGCAGCCTGGGTTGGACTTTTTTCGGCCTGTCCCCGGCTTCAATAAATGATCTACAAGTTTTTAGCAGCGTAACGATTTATCGCTGGACGCCCCAGGACGCCGGGCAGCGCTACATCGGCTATAACCTGTCAAATCCTTTTCTGCGCAACCCGGCAGTCCGCCAGGCCCTGAACCGGACGGTGGATGTGCGCAGCTTGATTGCCACGGTTGAAAAAGGCCAGGCAGTTGAGCAGACCAGCTTTCTACCGGCGGCCAGCGAGTTTGCCATTAAAGTTGCCCCAACGGGCCGCTTTAGCCTGCGCCAGGCCCAGGAGGATTTGAAGAATAGCGGCTATTATCCCCGCGACCTGGATGATGCCCTGTCCGATTCCGCCGGTAAGGTGGTTCCGGCCCTGGAGTTGATCTATCCCGATAACATACCGGAGTCGGCTTCGATTGCGGTCTATCTCCAGCAGCAATACATGCAGTTGGGGTTAAAGGTTAAAACAACCAGGCTAGACCAGGCCAATTACCTCAAGCGCCGGGCTGAAGGCAAATACGATCTGGAAGTTGGTTTGCTGCGCGTGCCCGGTGCCAGTGACCCGGACAATTTCAAGGCGCAGTTCACCAGCCAGGGTAGTTTGAACTTTAGCGGCTATAGTAGTGATACCGTGGACGCCCTTTTCTCCCAGGCATTACGGCTTTCGGATGTGGAGCAGAAAAGCCAGCGGCGCCTGTTGTACGAACAGTTGCAGCGGCTCATCGCGAATGACTCACCGGTGTTTTTCCTGTATACTCTACAATCAAGCACCGTTATGGGCAGCAGTATTGACCCTGGTGGAGGTGGAGTTATTAATTTACCGCGCTGGCAATTAGCCTGGGATGCTTTCCCGGCTCTTTTAAACTGGTATCAACGCGGGGCGGCCTGATTTTGCCGTTAATTAAAATTTGTTGGAGGTTGTGGTTTTTGGTTTCTCGTTTTCAGGGGTGTCTGACCCGTCCTGCTAAATCTGGCTCTTTGATTTTATTGATGGTTACGATCCTGGTCTTGTTGATGTTAACGGCTTGCTCTGATGAGGTGGCTGGCACCGGCACCCCAGCACAGCCCAGCGTTTCAAACGACCGGGGAACACGCACCACGGGAAATGGTATTCCAACCGTACCTCCTCCTACTCCAACTTATACCCCTTTGCCGGTAAAGCCGACGCTGCCACCTACTCCCACCCCGCCGGTAGTCGTAGGCGGAAAAGCCACCGGGGCAGTCTTGCGCGATCCCCTGACGCTTCATCCCTATAAAGAAAATAATGCCAGCGGGCAGCAATTCTTGCCCCTGCTGTATAGCGCCTCCCTGGTTCGCCTGGATCCTGTTACGCTCCAGCCGCAGCCGTCAGCCGCCGCCCGCTGGGTAGTAGAGGATACGACGGTCACTTTTACCCTTAAGGATGGCTTGAAGTGGAGCGATGGCAGGCCAATCACCAGCGCCGATTACCTGTGGACCTACCAGCAGGCCGCTAAAGCCGAAAACGGCTGGCCGTTAGCCCAGGCGGCTGTCTATAAACCTGACTTTAATAATACCGGGATTGAAAGTTACCAGGCGCCTGACCCCCGGACGCTGGTCATAAAATTCCGCGGTTTCAGCAGTGATATTGTCAGCCGGGCTGATGTTATCGAGCCGTTACCCAGCCATATCTGGGGTACCCTAAATTGGAACGACCCGGCTAAAAATCCCCAGATTAAAGCGCCGACTGTCGTGAGCGGCCCCTGGAAACTCAAAGAGTGGAAACCTGACATTTCCATAACCTTTGAGCGAAACCCTGTTTCAAGTATTTACCCGGCTCCGCGCCTGGAAAGCCTGACGTTTAACGTTGTGCCTGACAGCCAGGTGGCTTTGCAAAAGGTTAAAACCGGTGAGGTGGACTTCTACAGCCCTTCCCCGGCCGAATTTAACGGCTTCTCACAATTGCCAAACGTCCAGACTTATACCTGGGGTCCGGCCAGGCCTACCTGGTACTTTGCCGGGTTTAATTTCCAGAAGCCGGATTTGCAGGACAAAACTCTGCGCCAGGCACTGGCCTGGGCGACCGATTACCAGGGTATTCTAGATAAACAGGGTTCCGGCCTGGGACGGCAGCTTAATTCCAGCCTGTCCCCCTGGCACCCGGCCTTTAATCCCCATACGGCTCGCTACAACCTGAACCTGGCTAAAGCCCAGGAACTGCTCAAGCAGGCTGGCTATATCCAGCAAAACAACCGCCTGACTACAAAGGCGGGCAAGCCGATTGGCCCCTTGAAACTGATTTACAACTCGCCCAGCCCGCTTTATGAAGGGCTGGCTAACACCCTGAAAACAAATTTTGCCTCGCTTGGTATCGTGGTGGAACTGCGTAATTTTGATTACGAAAATTATCAGAAATTCCTGGCCAGCCCGAACGCCGATTTTGACATTTTCCTGTCAGGCTGGCGGGCCGATTATTCACCGGAGAATTTTGTGGACGTCTGGCATGCCGTCCCCAACCTGAATAGTGGCAGTTACCAGAACTCCCGCCTGCTTGATATGTATACCAAGGCCAAAAACGAGCCGGATACCGCCCGCCGCAAAGAGTGGCTGGACCAGGCCCAGGCTATAGAAGCCGAAGAACTGCCCTACATCTTCTTGTATGCCGAAGAGGGCCGCCTGGTCGTTAATAAACGCCTGGCAGGCTTTACCCCGGGTTTATTGGGACCGGAACAAAACCGCTACACCGATTGGTTCGCCTCAAAATAACTGTGTTATAATTTTAATAATAACTATTTTTTGCTAAAGAACGGGCTGGGAGAAAAAGATGCTTGGGGCGAGGGTAGCAAGTGCGGCTGTACTTATTCCGGTTGTCCTGTTGTTACTCTGGTGGGGGCCGGAAACCACGGCGATTACGGCGGCGGTGGCTGCCATAATCGGTACTCACGAGTTTTATGCTATGGCGGTGCGTTCTTCATTCCGCTTCCGACCCTTTGAGATTGCCGGGTACGCAGGGACGGCCGCCTTTAGCCTGGCCGGGTATTACCGGAGCCCGGCTTTAATGCTTGCCATTGTGGTCGCACTGGCCCTGGTTAATTTACCTTTTTCTTTGCTTTTCAGTGGAAAAGAGGTAACGCCGTCCGGAGTGAAGACCGGCCCCGGCTTTAACTGGCTGATATCGGTTTTTGGCCCGGTTTACGTAGGACTTCCCCTGGGCCTGGTCGCCCTCATTCGCCACGACTTTAATGGCAAAGAGGCTATCTGGTGGGTAGTGCTGATTTGCCTGGGTACATGGGGCGCGGATACGGGCGGTTACTTTTTTGGCCGCTTTTTTGGCAAACACAAACTGGCACCTAAAATCAGCCCGAAAAAGACTATTGAAGGCGCTATAGGCGGTATCATAGTCGCCACTATCGGGGTGGTACTTGTCGGCAGCCTGGCGCTCTCTATCCCGCTTTACTGGACGATTCCGCTGGGAATTGTGCTGTCAATCGCTTCAATCCTGGGTGACCTTTTCGAGTCCTGGATGAAACGCCGCTTTGATACCAAAGACTCAGGCAAGCTTATTCCGGGTCACGGGGGCTTGCTGGACCGCATAGATAGTTTCCTGGCCGTGTCGCTGGTCACCTACATTTTCATTTTGTTTTACTACTAACCGGACTGCTTTTAACTAAAGACGGAGTACGCCGGTTTCCAGTCAATAAAAAAGAGAGGGCCTACAAATGCCCTCTCTTTTTTATTATGGTTTAGACCTGAGTAGTCTGTGCCATTTTGATGCCAATTCCATCGGCCACCCGCTGGCCGTATTCAGGGTCGCACTGAGTGAAGTGATAGACCATCTGCTCCTGGATATCCTTGTTACAAGTTTTCAAGGCTGAAACCAGGTTTTTGATGAGGTCGTCGCGTTCCCAATCCTCAATTTCCCGGTAGCGTTCCCCGGCCTGCTTGTAATCATTGGTCCGGCTGAGTTTCTTCCGCATTACGTGACCTTCAACATAGGGCGTATGGTCTTTGTGACCTGTCCTGGTTGCTTCTACCAGTCCGTTGCGGCTGCTCGGCTCGTAGTTGATATGCGGGTTCTCACCTGCCTCAACACCGTCCACTACGTAAGCCATCTGGCCGTCTCGCTGGTTGGTGGCAACGTGCTTTTTGGGCCGGTTGGTCGGCAATTGCAGGTAGTTGGCACCAACGCGGTAGCGCTGAGTATCTGAATAAGAGAATGTCCGGCCTTGCAGCATCTTATCGTCGGAGAAGTCCAGGCCGTCTACCAGCACGCCGGTGCCGAAGGCGGCTTGCTCAATTTCGGCAAAATAATTTACCGGGTTGCGGTCCAGAACCATCCGTCCCGCCGGGAGCATCGGGAACTGGTCTGCCGGCCAGAGCTTGGTGTCATCCAGGGGATCAAAGTCCAGTTCGGGATGCTCATCGTCAGACATAATCTGAATTTGCAGTTCCCATTCGGGATAATCGCCGCGCT
The DNA here is from genome assembly GCA_028287745.1 of Chloroflexota bacterium. Classification (GTDB taxonomy): domain Bacteria; phylum Chloroflexota; class Chloroflexia; order Chloroheliales; family Chloroheliaceae; genus 54-19. Next base: position 59,241 of record JAQBPB010000080.1, on the reverse strand, counting down.
CGATAGCCTGGTAGAGGTCCTGGGTAGCATGGTTGAAGTTAGTGGACTGAATTTCGTTGGCCTGGGCCTGGGTAAGTCCCCGTACCCCTTGCTTGGGAATCCAGTGGTACTTTACCAACACCGCTTCGCCATCTGCGTTGACCATTTTGTAGGTATTAACGCCGGCACCCTCTTGTTCTCGGTAGTTCGCCGGGATGCCCCGTGGGCTAAACAAGAAGGTAATCATATGCATTGCTTCAGGAGTCTGGCTGATGAAATCAAAGATGCGGTTGGCATCTTGAATATTGGTCACCGGGTCCGGTTTAAAGGCGTGGATCAGGTCCGGGAACTTTAGTGCATCGCGAATGAAGAAGATTTTCAGGTTGTTACCCACCAGGTCCCAGTTGCCATCTTCGGTATAGAATTTGACCGCGAACCCGCGCGGGTCGCGCAGGGTTTCAGGGGAATGGCCCCCGTGAATTACGCTTGAAAAGCGCACCAGTACCGGGGTGCGTTTGCCCTTTTCCTGGAACAGTTTGGCCCGGGTATACTTGCTGGCCGGTTCATTACCGATAGTGCCATAAGCCTCGAAATAGCCGTGAGCGCCTGTACCCCGAGCGTGTACCACCCGCTCGGGGATTCTTTCTCGGTCGAAATGAGAGATTTTTTCAAGGAAGTTGTAGTTTTCAAGGACCGTTGGGCCGCGCTCACCCACTGTACGGTTATTTTGATTATCATAAATCGGGTGGCCCTGGCGATTGGTTAACACCGGTTGTTCGTTCTTCTCCTGGTTGTTAGCCAACTCTTCTGATTCTCCATTTAAAGGCATCACATAGCCCTCCCTTTTCACTTATAAGTTAAAGCCGTTTTAAAAGTTTTGCGATAATTATATAATAGGTTGTAAATAATAATGATTCTTAACTAGAAATTAGTATAGCTTAGGCTTTAGAGGTTGTCAATAGTTTTGTAAAAACAAATTACACCAGAATCCTTTGTTTTGAATAAACTAAGGAAAAAGAAATAATTAAGATTCGGTTTTTATAGTAAATCAGACTAATGGAAAATATTAAAGATATAAAAGTAATTAAATTGCATACCTTATCTTCAATCCTGTAATTTCTTGTAATCAAACTGTCATCAAAAAAGGTTGAAACTGACATATTAACCCCTTTTCCTGTTTGACATAATGTGATAAAATGTACCTAAAATTGCCGCGCGGTAAACGAGGAAAAATATGCAGGAAAGCGTTGAGAACTTCCTTAAATTCCTGGCAGATGATAAGGATTTTTCGGAAAACACATTAGCAGCCTACAATAATGATCTGACGCAGTTCCGGCAGTTCCTGCAAGGAGAAACTGTTTCAGACCACGATGAGGCTTCTACCGGGGAAAGTAAACCGGGGAAAACAGAAAGCGATGCCAGGCGCGGTCGAGGGAAACGCCAGCGTCCAACGGATTTGGTTCCGGTTGACGAGCTGCCTCTCGATAATACCATTGCAATTAACGGCCGGGCGATGTCTGCCGGGTTAGTTGCCGAAGAAACGGATAAAGCCACCCCACCGGCTGGCAAATTGTCCCAGGAAGGTTTTATCCGGGAGTGGTCACAGGTTACCAAAGACCATATCCTGGTCTATATGAGTTTCTTGAAAGACCGCAAATACGCCGACAGCACGATTGCCCGGAAGATTGCAGCGGTTAAGTCCTTTTTCCATTTCCTGACCGATAAAAAGCTTATTCCAGGCGACCCTACGGCTCACCTGGACTCGCCACGGGTTAATAAGTACTTGCCCAAGGCTATTTCGGTTAACGACATTCATCAATTGCTGGAACAGCCCCTGCGCCATAGCGGGCCGGAAGCTTTGCGCGACCTGGCAATGCTGGGCTTGCTCTATTCAACCGGCATGCGCGTTACCGAGCTTGTTACAGTCAATATGGATGATGTGGACCTGGAAAACTTCAAAGTGCGCTGTCTGGGTAAAGGCAGCAAGGCCCGGTTGATTCCTATACGGGCTGACCAGCAGATCGCCCTTGATGCCTACCTGAACAATGCCCGGCCTCAATTGGTGGGCAATAACGGCGAAACCGCCCTCTTTGTTAATCACCGGGGCCACCGGCTGACCCGCCAGGGCTTCTGGCTCATTCTAAAAGCCTATGCCGACGAGGCCGGTATTGCCGATATTACACCGCACACCTTGCGCCATTCCTTCGCCGCTCACATGCTAAACGATGGCGAGAACTTACGGCGGGTCCAGGAATTGCTGGGCCACGCCAGCGTCAGCACCACCCAGATTTACACCCAGGTAAACGCCTCGGCCAAACGAAATGATCCCAAGCGGACCATTAAGATAAACCGGGATGATTTACCCATCAATAGTCCGGCTGAAAACAGCCCCGGTAACTTACGGCGACGCCGGGCCAATCAATCGGCTTAAGCTTGACCGGGGTTTGCTCACGAATATTACTCGATTGAAAAGGCGGGAAACCGCCTTTTTTGCTGCCTCACTTATTTGACAATGACCAGGGTCAATGGCAAAATAACGGGTAAATTAGGGCAAATACCTTTAATTCCAGCAAGTTCCACCCGGTAAGCACTTTTTATTTTAGGTCAGGAGGAAACAGTCATCGCTAGTCCGATCAGCCAGGAGGATTTACTTCTTTCAATTGTAATTCCGGTTTATAACGAGAAAGATACTATCCGCGAAATTGTCCAACGAGTTGAGGCTATCCCTCTTCGCAAAGAAATTATTATTACCGATGATTATTCTACCGATGGAACCCGCGAGATCATCCAGGAAATGGAAAAAGAAGCGGCTGCCCGGGAGCCGGACCCCCTGAACACTTTACATTTTTTCTACCACCCGGTAAATAAGGGTAAGGGTGCTGCGCTCAAGACCGGCTTTGAACATTTATCTCCTGAGTCAAAAATTATGATTGTCCAGGATGCCGATCTTGAATACGACCCGACCGACTACACGATATTAATTAAACCCATCATCGAGGGCAAAGCCGACGCGGTCTACGGCTCCCGGTTTCTGGGTTCGCACCGGGTCTTCCTGTTCTGGCATTATATGGCTAACCGGAGCCTGACTCTGCTTACTAATATCCTGTATGACACCATGCTTACCGATATGGAAACTTGCTATAAAGCAGTCCGGTCCGAGGTGATACGGGACTTAAAGTTACGGGCTACCCGGTTTGATTTCGAGCCGGAAATCACTGCAAAAATTCTGAAACGCAAGCTTAAAGTATACGAAGTGCCGATTCATTACAGCGGGCGTGATTACGCCGAAGGCAAGAAGATCGGCCTGAAAGATGCTTTTGAAGCCCTGTTTGCGCTCATTCGCTATCGCTTTAGCGACTAGTATTAAGGATACCTAGACCATGATTGTAATGAAATTTGGTGGCACTTCGGTCGGGAATGCCGAACGCTACCGGGAAGTCGCCCGGCTACTGGGCACTTACCTTGACCAGCAGCCTATAGCCGTAGTCAGCGCTATGGCCGGTACCACCGATTGGCTCTTGAATACGGCCCGCGCCCTGGCTGACGGCGGGCGCAACCCTGGCGGTACCAGCCATAATGCCGAAAAATGCGTGGCCGACTTTCATACCCGCAACTTTGATGTCATCGCTGCTACTATTCACAATCCGGAAATCCGCAAGCAGGTCGAAACCGTCGTCGAAGGACAGCTTCAACTGCTCCTGCGCCTCTTGACCGGGGTGGAATTGTTAGGAGAGCTTAGCCCGCGCTCGCTGGATGCGGTCGCCGCCTTTGGTGAAAAGATTTCGGTCCAACTGCTGGCCGGGGCCTTACAGGACCTGGGCTTCAAAGCACAGCCGATTTCGGCGGAAGAATTGATCCTGACTGACCGGACTTTCCAGGCCGCCCGGCCCCAGATGGAAGTTACCACTAACCGCTGCCGCTCCCGCCTGGTGCCCATGGTTGAAGATGGCATTATCCCGGTAGTTACCGGGTTTATCGGCGCGACCGATGATGGTATCACCACTACTCTGGGCCGCGATGGGACTGACTTTAGCGCCAGTATTATCGGGGCAAGCCTGGACGCCGATGAAATCTGGATCTGGAAGGAAGTTGACGGCGTAATGACCGCCGACCCGCGCCTGGTACCTAACGCTCGCTCGCTCCGCCGCATTAGCTACGCCGAGGCCGGGGAGCTTACCCACTTTGGCGCTAAAGTCATTCACCCCCTGACCGTTATGCCTGCTATCGAAAAAGGCATTCCGATTTTTATCAAGAATACCTTTAACCCGTCTTTCCCCGGCACCCGCATAGACCACGGCCACGAAGCCACCGATGGCGTAGTCAAAGCCGTAACCAGCGCCCGCAACCTGGCCCTGATTACTATTTTAGGCGGCGGCGTATTGAGCGTTCCCGGCATCGCGGCCCGTACTTTTGCCAAAATGGCGGCCCTGAACGTTAATGTGTTTATGATCAGCCACGCCAGCAGCGGCCACGACCTGTGTCTGGTGGTTGAAAAGAAGGTTATTCCACAGGTAATTCCGGCCTTGCGTAAAGAGTTCGAGCGTGAACTGGAACTCAAAGAGATTGACGCTATCGAAGCCGATCCCCAGATCGTGACCATCGCGGTTGTAGGTGCCGGAATGCGCGGCGCGCCGGGTGTCGCCGGACGCCTCTTTAGCGCCCTCGGACGTAAGAGCATCAACATCATGGTAATTGCCCAGGGTTCCAGCGAGCTTAACATTAGCCTGATCGTTTCGGCCGACGATGAGCAGGAAGCCCTGATGACTATTCATGAAGAGTTCCTCTCACTTACCGGGTTGGGTAAAACTCTTTCCCGCAGTATGAAACAGGCTTCCGCGCTATCGTAGCCGAAACCGTTGCCGGAAATGTCCTTAAAGGCTTTCCGGCTTCTAAAGTTACTTTACATAATTTGTAAATAAAAGATTTATTTTCCTGGTCTTATAACATGAGTAGAAGTAAGTGAGGTAACCTTCTGAACAAGCAATATATCAATTGGAATGATATTGAACGAATGGTCGGCAAGCTCCTGCGCCAGTTGCCTGCCAATTACGATAACATAATGGTCATCACGCGCGGCGGCATGGTCCCGGCCTGTCTTATCAGCGAAAAGACCGGTATTCGTAATATCCTGTGCGCGGCGGTAATGTTTTACAATCACCAGGAACAAACCCTGCCTGAGCCTGTCTTTTTACAGTTCCCGGAAGATTCTCAAATATTAAACAAGCGCATCCTGGTTATTGATGATGTCTGGGATAGCGGCAGCACTATTATGGCCGTCCGCGAAAGGCTTGTACGGGCCGGTGGAAACATTGATGTGTGTGTGTTGAACTATAAGCCGTCCAAGAGTAAGTTTCCGGGCGAGAAGCCGGACTATTACGCCGAAGAAACCGATGCCTGGATTGTCTATCCCTGGGACCCCGAGCGCGAGTTGCCCTAGGACCGGCTTTAAGGCTTACAGCGAACTTTCAAAGGACGGCAATGTTAATTCCTATTGATAATGCTATTCTGGACCGTACGGCGGCGCAGGCGGAAACTTCCCCGCGCCGCCGTATGATTCACCGCTACCACGAACACCTGGACGCGGTCCAGCGGATGCTAAACGCGATTGAGCCGGACAGCTATATTATGCCCCACAAACACGAAGACCCCGACAAAGTCGAGGTCTTTATTGCGCTGCGCGGCCGGGCTCTGGTTGCCAGCTTTACCGGGACCGGTGAAGTTACCGGCTGCGTAGAAATCTCGCCCAACGGCCCAAACTACGGCACCGAGATACCGCCGCGCACCTGGCATGCTATCCTGGCCCTGGAACCCGGCACGGTCCTGTATGAAGTCCTGGAAGGGCCTTACCAGGAGATTACGCATAAAACTTTTGGGACTACTTTTGCTCCGGCGGCGGAAGCCACCGCCGGAGGACTGGCCTGGCTGCGAAGCAAGCTGGCCGCTTATCTATAAGGCCTTGCTAAATTCCCTGGTACTCGCTTACTTCAAATACCACCTGTCCCTGCCAGCTCTGGCCGGGCGCCACTACCAGCAAGTGGCTGTCTGAGAGATTTTCCTCTTCAAAATTAATCGCGTTGGGCGGGCAGCTATACGGCTCAATGCAGATGGACGGGCGGTTGGGCTGGGTAAACAGCACCCAGTCGTGGCACAGGTGGTCGGCTTTTACCAGCACCTGCAAGCCCGCGCCGGGGTCGCGATAACCGGCAACACTCCAATCACCCTCAAACTTTATATCACTGTACATATGGTCGAAGTGGCTGGCACCGAGCGGCCGCCACTCCTGGAAATCATCTTCCGGGCTGACCGGCTCCGGGGCGCCATCGGGCAAGCCGCCGGTGGCGGGCCAGCGTTTCGCGGCCGGAATCCGCACCTCGCAGTGGCTCCGGTCAGGGGTGAGGTTGCTTACGGCCAGCGGTGCCCGGAAGTAGGGGTGCAAGCCGTAGCCAAAGGGTAGCGGTTGGTCAGCGGAGCGGTTATCTACCCGCAGGGTATACGTCAGGCTGGGACCGGCCAGGGTTAACCGCAGGGTCAGGGCGAAATCGAAGGGGTACCCGGCCCGCATATCTTCGTCCAGGTCCTCCGGGGTAATTCTCAGGTCGACATAGCTGCCTTCCGGGCCGGTTCCCTGGCTGGCTATCTTCCAGGCGGCTTTAATCAAGACACCGTGAATATGATGGACGCCCCCTTTATCCGTTACCGGCAGCTTATATTCCTTGCCCTCAAAGCGGTAGCGGGCATCGCGGACCCGGCCTGGAAAAGGCCATAATATGGGAATACCGGCCTTAAATTTGCCGCTTTTCAGGTCAGGCGGCGAAAGGGGCGCTTCCAGTATTTCATAGACTTGCTGGTTTTTAGTAACGCTCCAACCTATGCAGTTGGCTCCGATGCCGTAAGCTATCCGGGCTTCCGACCCGCTGGTCCGGTCGCTTAAAATTACGACCGGCTCGGCTTGCCACTCGCCCTGGCCTATCTGAAATCCGCTTTGATTGCTGGCCCTTTGCTCCATCACAGGCTGCTCCTTTCGATTAATCCTTGGTTAGATTGTTTCTACTGAACTTGATTTTATCATAACCCTGTTAAATCTAAATATTTGCCTTTAGATAATAATTCCTGTGGCACAAACTATGCAAAAAACATGGGTAAAAGCATTGTCAATTGTTGGTGATGCACCGGTAACGGAACAACAAGGAGGTTATTGATGTACAGGAACCAAATGGTTGATAACAACACCTACAATATTTTGCAAGCTTACGTTTCAACTCTGGAAGCCCTGGAAGTGTATCAGAAATATTCCCAGGACGGCAATGAGCAGCTCTGGAAGCAGGTGGCGCAGCATACCGAACAGATAGCCCGGATTTTGCAGCAGCAGCTTCCCCAGGCTTTGCAGAATGTGCAAGGCAGCATGGGCGCGACCGCCAGCCAGTCCGGCAGTATGGGTAGTATGGATACCAGCAGTCAATCCGGCAATATGGGCACTAGCAGCCAATCCAGCCACTAGACATATTAAAACGTCCTTTATTTAGAATAACTGGCAAACGCCAGTTAACCCCTTATTCAAAATAAACTGTTCAAAATGCAATATTCATAAAGAAAAAGCCGGTTTGCTTACAACAAACCGGCTTTTTTATCTCCTGAACTTTCCCGTTTAGCCTTTGGTTGCCCCGGAAGTAAGCCCGGCGACAACGTAGCGCTGCACCATAAGCGTCAGCAGCAGCACCGGCAGGGTAATCACAACCGCCGCCGCCATCAGGCCACCCCAGTCTACACTTGAGTAGGAAATGAAATTGAATATGGCGATAGGTAGCGTTTTGGTATTATCTCCTGAAAGCACCAGCGAGAACATGAAGTTGTTCCAGGAAAAAATAAACGACATAATCGAAGCGGTAATAATACCCGGCACCGCCAGGGGCAGCGAAATCCGGAAGAACGCTCCAAAAGCGGTCGCGCCGTCCACCCTGGCCGCTTCTTCCAGGTCCACCGGCAGGCTCTCAAAAAAGGAAATCATAATCCAGGCAATAAAGGGCAGCCCGACCAGCATATGGCTGAGAATCAAAGCCCAGTAGGAGCCAATAATGCCAATCCGGCTGAAGATAATGTACCAGGGAATCAGGAAAGTTATGCCCGGTACAATCCTGGCCGTCAGTAGAACTACGCCCAGCCAGCCTACCCGGTAGCGCGCAATAGCATAGGCGGCGGGCAGGCCCAATACCAGCGAAAGAAAAGTTGAGCCGACCGCTACCACCAGACTGTTCACCAGGTAAAGCAGGTAATTATACTGCCCAAAAACGTTCTGATAGTTTTCAGTGGTTGGAGTAAACTGAAAGACATTCTTACTGGTAGTGATGTCAATCTGGGTCTTGAATGAGCTTAAGGTCATCCATAAGAAGGGCAGCAGAAAAATTATTGTTATAAGGACTATGGCAACATAGCGCAATCCCTGTAAAAGTACATAGTCCCAGCGGGTAGCCCCGGCTTTTCTTCCGGTGGACAATCTTGAGTCGGCCGGGCGATTTGTAGTGTCAGGCGTGGGCAGTTCGGTTGCCCGGTTTTCAGGTCTGGTAGCTTGACTCATGCCTGTACCCCCCATCGGCGTCTAACCTGGATAAACAATAAGCTAATACCCAGCACCATAGCAAAGAAAATTACCAGGAGGCTGGAAGCCTGGCCCAGTTTAAAGTACTCAAACGACTGCACATAGCCGTAAGTATTAATAGTTTCCGTGGCGTAACCGGGACCGCCCCTGGTCATAGTGTAAATAATGTCAAAGGTCTTAAGCGCGTCTATTGAGCGCAGCAGGGTTGCTACGACTATGGTAGGCATAAGCAGGGGAAGAGTGAGGTAGAAGAATCTCTGGCGAGGGCTGGCCCCGTCCACCCTGGCCGCTTCGTACGGCTCTTCCGGTAACACGGTCAGACCGGCCAGGAGAATTAAAGCCATCATCGGGGTCCACTGCCAGACATCCACCATTACCAGGCTCCATAGCGCCTGTTGTTCGGAACCCAGCCAGGGCTGCGGAGCAATGCCTATATCCCGTAATAAGGCGTTAAGCAGGCCGATGGTTGGCTCAAACATCAGCAGCCAGGCCATGCCGATTGCCACCGGGGTCGCCACCATTGGCAAAAGAATAAGGGTTTTGATAAAGTTCTGGCCGAAGAACTTGCCCTGTAGCAGCAGGGCAATACCCAGCCCCAGCAAAAGTTCTGCTACTACCGCGCCGAAACTGAACAAAAAGGTGCGCAAGACGGAATCCCAGAAACGAGGATCTGCCGTCAATAAATTGGTGTAGTTACTGAGGCCCACTCCCTGGGGGCTTTGCCTGGCCGACCCATTCCATTCGTTAAAACTTAGCCAGACTGTATAGCCGATAGGAAATACCATCATGGCTAAAACGAAGATCAGCGAAGGTAAGATAAATATAAGTTTTATGTGGCGGTTGAGCCAATCCACAAAACTTGTATTTCTTTTTGGGGAGTACTCGGCAGGGTTTGATACAGCCATGTGGCTATGTCCTCCTCACTCTCAAGCAGTATCTTCATGTTGAAAGAGCCGGGTTAGGAAGCGGTAGAATATGACCTGCTTTTTCACACCCGGCTCTCAAATCGGACTTATCCGCTCAAAACTTAGCTCTTGGCGTTTTTATCTTTGTCCAGGAAAGCGTTAAACTTCTGGTCGGCCTCTTTCACTGCGCCAGCCACATCACCACCCTGGATAGAGATAACAATCGGGTTCCCCACGATATCGCGAGCTTCACCTACATTCACCACCGGCGGCCGGTCGAAACCGACACCGGCTTTAGCGGAGGATTGCGCGACCTTGGCGTATTCCTCCGGGAAGCCTTTAAGTCCATCCGGTGAATTCCAGACTGTAGACCTTGCGCCCGGCAAGCCGCTCTGCTGGAGCTGCATTACAACCGGGGCGCTGGTGGCCCAGCGTATAAACTCCCAGGCAGCATCCTGATTGCCGGAAGCGGCGTTCATTCCAAGCGCCCAGGAAGTAATGTTATAGGGCTTGGAACCGGCTTTACCGGCCGGGAACTGGGCGTAACCCACTTTGTCGGCAATGATCGATTTGGCCGGGTCTAACACGTTCGTGTAGAGGCTGTCGGCATCAATCCACATCGCGGCTTTGCCTTGCTGGAAAATAGCGACCGCCTGGGGCCAGCTCATATTCAAAGTACCCTGGGGACCGTAGTTTTTAAGTAAATCCCCATAGAGCTTGTAGGCGGAAAGCGCTTCCGGAGTACCGAGGGCCGATTTACCATCACTGGTAGTCCAGGTGCCGCCGGAGCTGTACAGGAAACTGCTAAACTGGGTAACTGCCGGGCTGCGCTGGCCGCGCATAACGAGGCCGTATTGGCCTTTAGCGGGATCGGTCAACTTCTTGGCCGCTTCGGTAAGTTCCTCCAGGGTCGTAGGTGCCTTCAGACCGGCCTGTTCGAACAGGTCTTTCCTGTAGTAGACAATCTCGCGTTCGGTAACAATCGGAATACCATAAACCTTGTTATCAAAGGTTACCGTGCTGCGGGCGGCATCCTGGAAGTCCGACCAGTTCCACTCGCTGGCACCCTGGGCTTTAGCCGATAAATCGTTTAGCCAGCCGTTATTGGCAAACAACTTACCTTCCTGTAAAGGACGGAACATAAAGACATCCGCCCCACTGGAACCACTGGTCAGGCCAATTTGCAGTTTCTGCGAAAGCTGGTCCTCAAAATAGTTTTCGACCGTAATCTTCATACCGCTGGCTTGTTCAAACTGGGGAAGTACCTTTTTAATGCCCTCATTCCAGGGGTGATTGGCGGTGATGATCCGCAATTGCTTGCCTGAAAAGTTCTTGGAAACCCCGGCGACAACATTACCTGTCTGCCCGGCAGCGGCGGCGGTAGTGGCAGCCCCGGCAGCGGCGGCGGTGGTTGCGGCGCCTGCGGCCGCTGTAGTGCCGGTGGTTGTCCCGGCGGCGGTGGTTGCTGCACCAGCGTTAGTAGCCGCAGCGGTTGTGGTGGTCCCACTTACGGCGCCCCCGGTGGGGGCGGTGTTAGTGGTTGAAGCTCCTGTATCGCCACAGGCCGCTACCAGGCCACAAAGCAGGAGCATTAGCGTTGCCAGTCCCAGGGTGTTGCTTTTTCTATTCATTTTCGGCTCCTCATCGAACAGCTATATAGTTTCTGTCTAGCTACAGCTATATCCAGTGATTAAAGGTGGTTCAATCACGTGATTTGCGCTAGGTTTGGCTGGCTGTGTAGAGGAAGGAATGAACTATTACGATTTTATTTTATAGCACAAATCAAAATTGCTTTAATTCAGATAGTTTAACTTGTAGCAAAATTTGTTCCACAAGCGAAATAAAAATAATCCGAGCCTTAACAGCCCGGACTATTTTTTTTTACTTTTTTTACTTGATTATTCGTGATCCGGACTGGGAAGCGTTACCTGGGTCCCCGAAACCTTTTGCTGGGCCGCCGCGAGTTTTTTGTCGCGATTGCTCCAGATTGTTTTCCACTTGCCCTGCCGGAAGCGCCAGACTACCAGGGACGCCATAAAGATAGTATCAATACCCATCGCCAATCTTGCGCCGACCAGTCCGAGATGAAATACCTCAATCAGTAAAAACCCGACGCTTACCCGTAGCACGACACTGGTAAACATGCGCACGTAGAGCGGAAAGCGGGTATCTCCGGCTCCGCGCAAAGCGCCGATAAAGATAAAGGCGGTCCCTACTAACGGGTCAAACAGACCGGCAATCCGCAAGCCAGGGGCGGCTTCTTTTACCACCTCGGGGTCGGCAATAAGCAGGCTCAAGAAAAATTCCGGAAAGAAAAAGAAAGAGAGGCCCATTGTGGTCATGAAAACCAGGCCCATTTTGTAAGCGGTAAAAGTGAAACGCATGGCTTCTTCCGGCTTACCTGCCCCCAGGCTTTGTCCGACCAGGACGGTCACGGCCATGCCCAACCCGATACCGGGTAAGAAAGAAATACTATCAATACTGACCACGGCATTGTGCGCGGCATAGGTTACTGTGCCGAGCGAAACCAGCATCCGGGAGAAGAAAATGATGCCGATTTGAAAAATCCATTGTTCGGCGCTGCTCGGTAGAGCCTGCCCCAGGATTAAGTTGGAGGTGGGCCAGTCCAGGCGCAGCTTGAACGGTACTTTAAAGGCATTGCCTATCCGGCCAATCTTGTGGCGGCCGAAAATCAGGAAAAGGACCAGGAAAGCCCCGACCGTCCACGATACGGCCGCGCCTAAAGCCGCTCCTTGCACACCCATAGCGGGCAAGCCGAACTGGCCGTTAATAAACAACCAGGCAATAGCAACATTGATGGCATTTATCGTCAACATTATCAGTAGCGGCGTGCGCGTATCACCGCTGCCACGCATCGAAGCATTTCCGGCTACCAGCACCGCGAAAAACGGCATTCCCAGGGCGCTGGTATGGACAAAAAGGACGCCAACCTGTTGCAGTTGGCCTTCCGCGCCCAGCAGGAAGAGCATGAAAGGCGCCATCGTATACATAACGATAGCCGAAAACAGCCCGACAATAAAGGCCATAATTATACCGTGACGGGCGTAATTTCCGGCTTTATCGTGTTCACCGGCCCCGACTGAGCGGGCGACCAGGGCGGTAGTAGCGATACCAATCCCGTTGTATCCGGCCAGGCCGATCCAGGTAAAAAACTGGCCCAGGCTGGTGGCGGCCAGGGCAGTCGCGCTATCGTAGCCTACCCTGGCACTAACTTCTTTGGAAATATGGCCGATCAGAAAGACTTCATTCAGGCCAACGGTCAGGTTTAATAATTGTTCTGTAATAGCAGGCCATGCCAGCCGCCAGACTTTTTTTCGGTGCGACTTCTTATCACTTTGTTCCGTTGCCTGGGGTTCCGTAGGGTTTAAATCCGGTGTTTCCAAAATAAATCCTTAAAAAAAGCCGGTGATAACCGGCAGATATATATATTCAAAAAGTTTTCTAATGCACTAAGTTTAAAAGGCCGGGGCTTGACTGTCAATAGGCCATCTGACGTAAACAAACGATTACTTTCAAAACTATTAGAAACCTCTCTTAATTTAATGCAACAGTAAATAAAGTTTTCAAAAAATGAAAAGTAAAAAATAATAACAAGGCCCAAATTTATATTAAAGCCGGTCGGCCTGGCGCGCTTTTTTTTAGCGCGTTGACGCTCAGGTTTAACCCTCTTATAATCCCCATATATGAAAACCTTGATTACTGACCATCCAGAAGAGGCGGCTGAGTTGCTGCGAGCCGGACAGACCGTAATTTTCCCCACTGAAACGGTCTACGGCCTGGGAGCCGATGCGACTAACCCGGCAGCGGTTACGGCCATCTATGCCGCTAAACAGCGCCCGGCCGATAACCCGCTGATAGTCCATATATGGCATCACGACCAGGTGGACGAACTGGCCTGCAACTTGCCGGACTATGCCCGGCAGCTTATCCGGGAATTTTTCCCCGGCCCGTTTTCTTTGCTATTGCCCAAGCGCCCGTTAATTCCCGATATAACCACGGCGGGCAGTTCTAAAGTTTGCCTGCGGATGCCCTCGCTTGAACTGGCCCGGCGGTTTCTGGAACTTTCCGGCCGCCCGGTCGCGGCTCCTTCGGCCAATCTCTCCGGGCGGCCCAGCCCGACCCGCTGGCAGGACTGCCTGGAAGATATGGACGGCCGGGTGGGCGCGATTCTTACCGGGCCGGAAGCGGCTTTTGGTTTAGAATCAACCATCGTTGATGCCAGCGGGCCGGTCCCGGTCTTGCTGCGGCCCGGCGCGATCACCCTGGAGCAATTGCGCCTGGTGGTGCCGGAAATTGCCACCAATCAGAAGTTAGTCCGCGAAATTACGCCTGGAATGAAGTACCGGCATTACGCGCCGGAAGCCCGGGTGTACCTGGTTACGCCTGGTGAGGTTCCGGCTTTGCCGGTAGACCGGGCCGGTTATATCGGCCTGACGCCCCCGGCCTTTGAACCGGCCTACCAGTTGTTAGCCGCTAATTTGCAGGATTACGGCAGGCAGCTTTTTTCTTTTTTCAGGGAATGCGACCGCCGGGGTTTGAATACTATCTTAGCGCAGACGGTTGATCAGAAGGGCCTGGGCCGGGCTATTATGAACCGCTTGCGCAAAGCGGCTGCGTAGAGAAGCGCGTTAAACGTGCTACGTTTAACGCGGAAGGGATAATGTAGAAGAGGTGGGTGGCACTTAGAAGGGTAACGTGGGCGGGAGAGCGGATTAAGGAAGTCTATTCTTTTCAGCTTTAGAAAAGTCCCGCAAACCATTGCCTGTTGCGCGTCCCACATCCCACGTTCAACGTTACCCGTTCAAAGTGCTAAGACGTATCTAAAGCTTTATCAGGCCTCGCTGGGCCGCTATGCGGGTGGCTTCGGTGCGGTTCCCGGCGTTCAGCTTGGCGAGTATCGCGCTGACATGGAACTTGACCGTCCGTTCGCTGATAACCAGGCGCTGTGCGATTTCCTTATTTGCCATGCCTTGCCCGATTAGCTCCAACACATCCTGCTCACGTTCGGTCAGGTCTTCCACGCCGGGCTGCTCAGTAGCCGCCGGGTTGGCGGTTTGGACCTTAACCTGGCGCAAAAGTTTACCGGCTACGACCGGCTGCAACAAGGCACCGCCCTGGTAGACCGTCCTGACAGCCCGGAAGATTTCGTTGCGCGGGGCATCGCCCTTGAGCAAGTAGCCCTGGGCGCCCGACTGGACCGCTGTTAGAATACGCTCGTCGGTGTCAAAGACCGTAAAAATAATCACTTTGGTTTCGGGCCGGTGTTCCATAATCTGGCGCAAGGCTCCCAGCCCGTCCAGCACCGGCATGTCCAGGTCGAGCAGCACGACATCGGGCCGCAGGTTCTCCACCTGGGCCACCGCTTCCTGGCCGTCCCCGGCCTCCCCGACAACCTCAAAATCCGGCTGGGTTTCCAGGATGGCATTCAGCCCATCACGCACTACCGGGTGATCGTCCACTATTAAAATTCGGATGGCTGTAGTCATAATTCAGCTAAAGGTTTCCTGCCTGGCCGGGTGGTTAATCAGCTAATCAGTACGCTCAATTCAATAAAAGTGCCGCCGCCCGGGCAACTCGTAATATTAAGAGTGCCGTTCAGCAGGTGGGCCCGTTCGTTCATCCCGATCAGGCCGAAATGGCCCCGGCGTGCCGGGTTATCAGGGGCATTCTCCGGCGCTTTAGCCAGTTTCGCCGGGTCAAAGCCCTGCCCATCGTCTTCGACCGTCAGGGTCATAGCCTCGCTGCCGTTAATCAGTTCGGTTTCTAAGGTCAGCCTGACCTTGTTGGCGCGGGCGTGTTTTTGAATGTTGGTCAGGGCTTCCTGGGCGACCCGGTAGACCCCGGCTTCGGTGCGGGCCGGGTAACGCCGGGTGCCGATGGTTCCAGGGGCCAGTTCGAAATAAGTTTCCAGGCCCGTTTCGTTGCCAAAGGCTTCCAGCAGAGCTTCCAGGGCTTCGGCCAGCGGTTTTTCCTGGAGCGGGGCGGCCCGCAGGTCCAGCACTGACCGCCGGGCTTCTTCCAGGTTGGAGCGAGTCAGGTTAAGCGCTTTGCGGAGTTTGTCCCGGCCTTTCTCGCGGCGGGCCGGGTCGCCGTCATCCAGCAGGACATCGGCGCTTTCCAGGTTCAAAATTGCGGCGGCCATGCCCTGCGCGATAGTGTCGTGGATTTCACGGGCCAGGCGGTTGCGTTCTTCGGTCGTAGCCAGCCGTAAAGTTTGATCGAACAGGCGCGCCCGTTCTACCGCGACCCCGACCTGGTAGCCGATGGTATACAAAAGCTGCAGGTCGTCCGGGTCGAGGCCGCGCCAATCGGTGCTGGCGACATTCATTATACCCAGCGGCTTATCGTGGGCGTAGATTGGAATAGAGGCGTGATAGTGCAAACCGTCGGCCCCGTCTATCTCACCGTGTAAGCGGCTGCATTCCAGGACATTTACGTTGGCCGCGCCGGTCATATCCCCGGCCAGAAAAGTGCGCAGGCATTCGCAGTTTTTACCGCGCATCCGCGAGGGACGGTCGGTCAGGAAAGGCGGCAGCATGCGCGAGGCGGCCAGGTACGGCTCGTTATTGGCTTCATCCAGCAGCCAGACCCAGCCGGTCTTTAAGCCTAAAAGCTCGGCTACCAGGCCCAGCGAGTTTTCCAGGGCGCTTTTTACATCCACCGCCCGGTTTAGCTCTTCGGCGATAGCTTTAAGAATGCCCAGTTCATGGTTGCGCTGTTCGAGTTTTTCACCGGTACTCAGATGGGTTTTCCGGTTGATATCCGGTTGAGAAGTAGCCTGGGTCTTATTCATCAAAGTTATTCCTGCTTCTTAGAATTTATTCCCCATAAAATACTACTTTTTAGCCGGGAAAGTCAAAGAAGTATAGCAAATGGTACCCCAGAAGAACCTCTTTTGGCCCGCATAGAGATTTTTAACCGGTAATTGATTCAGTCAGCCGCCTTTGTTAAAAATAACTTTTATTGAATAAAATTTGGAGTGTCCTAAAATACCGCTAAGGACATCGGTTACCGCGTAAAACTTTACAATCTGTTAAAAAATTTCGACCCCAGCCGGGAACGGAATGTTCCTGACGGGTTCGAAAGGACCTTCCGGCCATCTCAAACCGCGCCGGAACCCGGAGGCGGTTAAACATAACCGCAAATAAAAGACGCTCTCCCTTCACCGGACCGGTATAGGGAGAGCGTCTTTTATTATCCGAACGGTAGATTACTTGACGTGTTTCTTCTTCTGCGCCACGTAGTCCACCAGGATGTATTCACCCAGGCTTTCCGGGCTGGAGTAGAAGGCCCGGCCTTTGTTTATCTGGGTCATCTGGTCAATGAAGCGGGCCAGGTTGCGGCTCTTTTCCAGCATGAAGGTGTTAATTACGATGCCCTCGCGGGTACAGCGGCTGACCTCTTTAAGGGTTTCGTTAACCGTGCGCTGGGTCGGCGGGTAAGCGAAAGCCACTTCCCCACTTTCTTCCAGGTGCGCGGTCGGCTCACCATCGGTAATCATGATGATCTGTTTGTTCCCGCTTTTGTGTTTACCCAGAAGCTGGCGGGCCATCATAAAACCGTGCTGCATGTTGGTGCCGTAGACCTGCTCGTTCCATTGGACCTGGTTGAGCCCTTCGGCGCTCATGCGCCTGGCCCGGTCGCTAAAGCCCAGGATATACAGGTTATCTTTGGGGTATTGCGACTGGATAAGCTGGTTAAGGGCCATCGCGACCTTTTTGGCGGCGGCCCAGCAGTTCCTTAAGATCATCGAGCGGCTCATATCCAGCATCAATACGGTGGACGAGGACGTGATAAGCTCGGTCCGGTAGACCTCGAAATCGGGCGGCTGAATCTTGACCGGGGTCATGGGCCCTTCCCGGAAGACCGCGTTCATGACGGTCTTTTCCAGGTCCAGCAAGAAAGGATCGCCAAACTCGTATTTTTTAGAGACATCGGTCCGTTCGCCACCGGCCCCGGTAAAACTGGTCTTGTGCTTGCCAAAGCTATCTTTCTTGAGTTGCGAGAAGATGTCTTTGAGGGCCTTCTGCCCGATTTTACGCATTCCGCGCGGGGTCAGGTCGTAGCGCCCGCCTTTCTTCTCGATATAACCGGCATCTTCCAGGATATGGGCCAGCTCCCCAAGCTGTTCCATCTGGGAGGCCGCTTCGTCACCCATCAACTCGCGGACTTTGTCGGGGTCAACCTGGCCCAGGCCCTTGTTGCCGTACTGGACATCTTTGAGGTCTTTTTCCAACATATCCATTTCTTGCAGGCGGCTCATCAGGTCCATGGCTTCGCCCAGGCCCAGGTTTTCATCACCCTGGAAAGGGTAACGCTGGCCCATCGGGTTGCGCATCGGGTAGAGTTGTTCCAGGTTCGCGGCCAGCCGGGCCAGGTCCATCCGCAACTGGTCGTCTTGCATCATGGCGTTCATCATGCTTTCAAGCTGGCGGCGCTGCTCCGGCGACATACTGTTCATGAGCGATTGCATCTGGGCCATTTGCCGCTGCATGTGCTTGATCAGCTCGTCCAGGCTGTTGATGCCGGGCGGGAAGAAGTCGCCGTATTTCTGCATAAACTGCTGGAACTTCGGCTCCTTGCCCTGGGCCTTGTCCTGGAGCATCTGGTTTAACTCCTGGACCATGTTCTGCATTTGCTGTTTTTGTTCCGGGCTGATATTTTCGAGGGCTTGCTTCATGCCCTGGAAATAACTGCCCAGGATTTGCTGCTGGACCTGCTGCATCAGTTCCTGGAACTGCTGGCGGGCCTCGTTATCCATGAACTCGTAGTCGTTAAGCTGGCGGATTTGCTGGCCGGGGTCGCGGGGAAGTTTATCCAGGTACTGCTGCTTTTTGTTAACCTGCTTTTCCAGCATGTTGCGCAGCTCTTTTTGGTCGCTGGTAGCGGTATCTTCCAGCCGTTTTTGCAGGCCCTTGCGTTCCTGCTGGACCACCTGGTCCAACTTCTCGCGGATATCCTGCATGACCGAGTCCAGGTCGTAGCGGTTCATTTCGGCCTGGCGCTTGGCCCGCAAGCGGTCCAACAACTCCTGGAGCCCGGCCATGCGGTCGCCCATCTGGTTCTTAAAGCCCCAGCGGTAGAGCTTTTGCATGGCGCTCATCAGGTCGTTGTAATTGTCGTTCATGAGGTCTTCGCTCAAGGCATCCATTACCTCATCCGCGTCAAACGGAAAGACCTGTTGCGTACCGTCCCAGCGTGAATATCTATATAACATAGGTTTTACTGCTTTCCAAAACTACAAAAGTGTTACTAACGGCGGTAGCGGGCCTTGCCTTCGCCCCGGTCCTTGTTCAGCTTGCGGTTCAGGTGCAAGCCTTCCAGGACGAACTCTACGGCTGATGCAACGGTTACCGGGCTGCCCTGGGCCTGGAGTTTGGCAACCGCCTTCTTTATCTCGGCTACTTCGGCGGCCTGATGGACATATTCCATAGAAGGCATCAACTCGGACGACTCCATGTTCAGGCCCGCGTCAAAGCCTCGGATAAGCTGCTCGAAATCCACCACGCTGAAATAGCGGTTGAAGGTGCTTACGATTGCTTTTTGGATAAGTTTCTCAACCACGCGTTCTTCTTTGTTATCGCCGACTGTTTCCAGTTCGATCTTTCCGGCGGTGCTGCTGACAATCGCGTGCAGGTCCGAGATGCGCGGCGCGGCGGCGCGTTCGCCCAGGCGGATAGCCCGGCGCAGCGAGTTACTGATAATATTCTCGTAGTTGCTGATGGTCACGCGGGCGCTAACGCCGCTGCGCTGGCTGATATCCGGGCTGCGGCGGGCTTCGTGAGTTATCTCCGCGATAACTTCTTTCATAAAGCTCGGAACAATGATTTCGATGCCTTCAGTCTTGAACTGCATCGACTCCTGTTCAATGATTTTTATCTCATGCTCGATGGTACGGGGATAGTGCGTCCGGATTTCGCTGCCAAAGCGGTCCTTTAAGGGCGTGACAATCCGGCCCCGGTTGGTATAGTCCTCCGGGTTGGCCGAAGCCACCACGAACACGTCCAGGTCCAGGCGGATTTTGTAACCGCGTATCTGGACGTCGCGTTCTTCCATAATATTGAGCATACCTACCTGAATGCGTTCGGCAAGGTCAGGTAATTCGTTCAGGGCGAAAATACCCCGGTTAGTGCGCGGAATCAAGCCGTAGTGAATGGTCAATTCGTCCGACAGGTAGCGCCCTTCGGCTACTTTAATCGGGTCAACCTCACCGATCAGGTCGGAGATAGTAATATCCGGTGTGGCTAACTTTTCACCGTAACGCCGTTCACGGGGCAGCCATTCGACCGGTGTCTGGTCGCCGAGTTCCGCGATAATAGCCCGGGCCTGGGCCGAAATCGGCCGGAGTGGGTCATCATTCAGGTCGCCGCCGGTCACTACCGGCACTTCAGCGTCAAGCAAATTGATGAGGCTGCGCGCAATCCTGGTCTTGGCCTGGCCGCGTTCACCCAAAAAGACAATATCCTGGCCGGATAAAATAGCGTTTTCAATTTGAGGTATGACGGTCTCTTCGTACCCGATAATACCGGGGAAAATATCATCACCCTTTTTCATTTTCTCAATAAGGTTCTTGCGCATTTCTTCTTTAACCGTAAGCGATTTATAGCCGCTTTCGCGCAATTCACCAAGAGTAGTGGGTTTATTAGTAGAATTAGCTGGCGCAGTCATTTAGGTATTTCTCCTTCAAGGCCAAGAACCGACACTTCTAAAGATATTGGAAATAAAAG
Source organism: Chloroflexota bacterium (assembly GCA_028287745.1). Taxonomy (GTDB): domain Bacteria; phylum Chloroflexota; class Chloroflexia; order Chloroheliales; family Chloroheliaceae; genus 54-19. Next base: position 39,016 of record JAQBPB010000080.1, on the reverse strand, counting down.
GAGGCGGCAGATGGCGTGTTACACGATTTACAAAAAATTATTATTCAGACAGTTAATTTTAGTAGACGTGGGAATAATATGGAGCAGTTTCGCTGATTAGGTAAGCTCCCCCAAATAGAATGGTCCACCTTTCATACCTGGCGCAGGCAAGGTTGGGACTGACCTGACATATTTTAACTTTACTCTTTTCTAAATAATTGGTCAATAACTATTGCGATTTACGATTCAGGTATTCAAAGACTTTTGGGTTTACGTCCAGAGAGCTATAGGCTATACTTGGCTAAAATTCGGAAATAGTGTTTGGCTGCTTAAATGCAATTTAACAGAATGCAAAGGAGAGACCGGCAATGCCTTATTCTGGTGACGATATGCCCATTCAGGGCCAAAAAGCAATTACTAATGAGGAAATTGTTGCTTTGCTGCAGGATGATATGAAAGGTGAACACGCCGCTATTATCCAGTATTTGCAGCATGCTTATAAAATCGGGGAAGATGCCGGAGAAGTCCCCTCTGAGATCGAAGGTATTGCCCGTGACGAAATGCGCCACTTTCGCTGGTTAGGGGAACTGGTGGTAGAGTTCGGCGGCGACCCGACCATGCTGCGCGACCCTATCTTCCTGGACGGCCCCAGTACCCTCGATTTGCTGGCACTGGACGTGGATGCCGAGCAGCGGGCGATTGACCAGTACCGCGACCATATTCAAGCTATTGATAATCACAAAGTAAAGACTTATCTCAAACGCATCCTGATGGACGAGATTTTTCACCAGGGCAAATTTAAAGATTTCATCGGGGAAATGGGCGGCAATCCTGAAAGAGAAGTTAAGAATGAAGATACCGGCCCCTGGAACAATGACCCCAACCCACCTTCCCAGGACCTTGAACTTAATGAACAGGGCGATGCCGTACCGGCCGATATGAAAGATGAGGGCCGCGATGACCACCCGCTGGTCCGCATGTTGAACAGCCGCATCCGCCAGGAATACGAAACCATCCTGATTTATTTGCACCAGGCTTTTGTCAGCCAGAACCCGGAGCAGCGCAATAGTTTGATTAGCGACAAAGCGGTCTGGCATATGACCCATATGGGTACGATTGGCGAAGCCGTCGCCGGGATGGATGCCCAGCCGGACATGGAGTTGGACTTCAACCAAAAGTTCCTGGGTAAAGCCCCGGTCGAACCACACCAGTTCAACCGCTGGGCCATCAGCCGGGAAGAAGAGCTCGACAAAATTACCGGCGAACTGCTGGCTTTGTCCGAGTTACACGGTAAAGATGCTGATGAAGATTTGGTGTCCGACCTAAAACGGATTAAGGGTCACGGTAAGTTCCAGGTTGAACAGTTCAAATTCGACGAAGAAAAATAAGATTGCTTTCAGGAGAAGCCTTTAGTGAGTGACACAGGGAACAATTCAGGGCCGCTGGTCGGCATAATAATGGGTAGTGACTCGGACCTGGCGACCCTTCAGCCTGCCGCTGATATTTGCGCCGAGTTTGGGGTAAGTTTTGAGGTAAGAGTAGTTTCGGCGCACCGGACGCCCCAGGATATGGCCGACTATGCCCGGACCGCTCACGAGCGAGGCTTGAAAGTAATTATTGCCGGGGCAGGTGGGGCAGCCCACCTCCCCGGTATGGTGGCCGCCTTTACTCCCCTGCCGGTAATCGGGGTGCCTGTGCATACTTCTACTTTAAGCGGGTGGGATTCACTGCTATCTATCGTCCAGATGCCGCCGGGCGTGCCGGTCGCGACGGTTGCGATTGGCGGTGGCAAGAACGCCGGGCTGCTGGCGGTCCAGATTCTGGCCGCGCACGACCAGGCGCTTTTGCAAAAAATGGTGGACTATAAAGAAGAACTGGCCCGGCAGTCGCGGGCCAAGAACCTGAACCTTAAGCTAAAAGCTTAGAGATTATCACTAAAGACCGGCAGCTCTTTTACCGGTATCCAGGGTGACAGGATATTTACAAAGAAACCCTTAAAAGTACCAAAGAGGTCCATCAGGAAAGAATTGTCAAACCCTTCTTTTATCATAAAGAGTGTATTGGTCGGGCGGCCTGAGCCGTACCACAGCATGGTGATAAGGTTCTTAAAGACATAACCAAAAATCATAAACCCGAATATAACTGCCAGTAAGCCTAGAACTAACCCGCCCACCTGGTCTAAACTGAGAGCCCACTTCGGCAGTTCAAAATGCCGGATGAAGCTCCAGGCCACCAGGGTAAAGATAATCGACCAGGCCACCCATAGCCCGAAGAACCAGACAATCTGGTTGGTAATAACCGAACTGATATTGGTCTTATCGGCAGTTATATCGGCGAAAATTCTATAAAAAAGAGCTGCTATCTGTAGACCTGCATACATACCTAGCAGGACCGTTATTACCTTTAGCAGGCCCTTTGTAAAACAAACATATAAAAGGACCATCATTCCTAATAACAGGATAATATCTATAAAGGTCATTGCAGGCTACCTCACAGCTGAAACCGTTCAAAACTCTACTTTAATTGTTATGTAATCTTGAACTATTGTAAACGGTTTTTGAGCCCGGCGCAATAGACCTTAATTCCCACCTGTTACGTCCGAGAATTTCTTAAATTTTCACTCAACCGGGTTTGAAAAAATAGACCCTTGCCCGGTGCTGCCGGGCCCGTTTCTTAACTTGCCATTTTAACAATTTGTGGGGTTTTCCACTGCCGGTTGGCCTGTAGCGGCTTTCCTTCGGTGAAAGTGCGCAGATTGCTGATGCGGCTCGACCGGAAAGACCGAATTTGCTTGCGCAGGGTGCAATACCCGGTTAATAAATAGCCATAACGGTCGGCTGGTGGCAAATTCTCATTGCGCTTAATATCCCGGCCATCTATCAGGGCCATTACATAAACCGTCCGGTGAGTATACAGCCCGGTTTCATCCAGGTAATCAAATTCTGCCTTGACCGGGCCGAAATTGAGGACCATTTCCGGTTCAGCCGGTGTCAGACTGGTTTCATTTTTAGGGTTCTTGAATTCTTCCGCCATCTTTACTACCTGGCGGGCCGCCGGTGAGTTGAGCAGCAAGCGCGCGGCTTGCCACATCACATCGGCGTTCTCAGGTGAAGTTTTGGCGGCTGCTATTAAAACCCGTAAAGCTACCGCAATATCTTCCATACTAACCCACTACTCCTTCTACTTACCGGGCAGTTATTCTCAAGAACTGCCCCGTACCACACTAATTTACTTCTATTTCCCGACCGGCGCTAGCGTCCGGTACACCAGATTTCTTACTGGTTTGCTTGCCCGCAATTAGCCCACCTTTTTATTATGGGTTCAACGGTTTCCTGTAACGCTTATAATATTTATCCTCAAAACCGGGTAAAAGTGCCAGATTCGAGCCTGTAATCGCGTTCGAATTTACTTAAAGATACGGGTAATCCTATTCTTCCGGCCTGAAATTTGGGTATAATATATAACATAATAAAATTTTCAGCATGGGCAATCTTGCCTTAAACTGGAGACCGTATTATTATTACTCGCTCAAAGTTGTGAATCACTTTGGATGGCAAACCAGAAAGTTTGAAATAAATAAACCGTTATAATAGAATTCTGCTAATTATAATCCGGCTAATTACTGGTTCTTAAAGAAAGAGAGCTAATGGTGGCAATCAATAAAGATAACGAACAATTAAACCGTCCTGATAGCCTGAACAAGGCGGCTCTGGGTAGTAACGGCACCGGTAATAAAAACGCTGAAGCCAGAGAGGGTCTGATACTGCCCAATTTCCACCGCCTGGTTACCGAGGAGAAAAACCCGGTTGACCCTGAGATTCAGGCGGCTAATACCAACCTTGAAGGTCTGTTGCAAGAGGTGTTGACTTCGTTGGGCGAAGACCCGGCCCGGCCTGGCCTGAAAGATACCCCGAAGCGGGTCCGCCGCAGCCTGGCCTTCTTAACCGACGGCTACACAAAAAATGTCCAGGACGTGCTGGGTGACGCTGTATTTGAAGAAGATTATGATGAGATGGTGGTTGTCCGGGATATTGAAATGTACAGCATGTGCGAGCATCACATGCTGCCGTTTTACGGAAAATGCCATATCGCCTACATTCCCAACGGCAAGATTGTGGGCCTTTCCAAGCTGCCCCGGATTGTGGATGTCTTTAGCCGCCGGTTGCAGGTCCAGGAACGCCTGACTACCCAGATTGCCAACGCTCTCCAGGACTTGCTGCACCCGCATGGGGTTGGTGTGGTCACTGAAGCTTATCACCTCTGCATGATGATGCGGGGCGTCCAGAAGCAGAATTCCAGCACGGTCGCCAGTTGCTTGCTCGGTGATTTCCGCGAGGACAGCAAGACCCGCCAGGAATTCTTAAACCTGGTTTCCTCTGACCGGCGTCTTTGAATAAAACCCGGCCAGATAACAGGCTGTCAAAAAGAAAAGCCGGTCACTAGAGCAATCTAGGACCGGCTTTTTTCTATACAAGGCAGGCTGGAACCGTCTTAGCGGGGGAAGGCTTCTTTCACGCCGCCATCGACCGGGATCATGGCCCCGGTAGTTTTGGCCGCGCGTGGTCCGGCCAGGAAGAGGGCCGCTTCGGCTACGTCCTCGGCGGTCACTTCAACCTTCAAAAGATTGCGCTGCCGGTAGAAGTTAGGCAGTTCTTCGACGCTAATACCGTAAGCGTTGGCCCGTTTGTTTTTCAGGTCTTCGCTCCACAGTTGCGAGCCTTCAAAGATTGCATCGGGGTTGAGCATATTGGCGCGGATGCCAAACTCGCCGCCCTCGATAGCGACAATCCGGCACAGTTGAGCTTCGGCCGCCTTGGCGACGCTGTAGGCTCCGAAATCTTTACCGGGGGCCGTGACGTTTTTGGTGGCGTTATAGATTAAGCTGCCGCCGATACTCTGCTTCTTCAGAATATTGAGGCTGGCCCGTGTCACCAGGAAATGGCCGGTAGTGTTGATTGCCAGGCTCATGTCCCAGTCCCGCTGGCTCAGGCGGTCAATCGCGCCGACCGGGGCAATCCCGGCGTTGCTGACCAGGATATCCAGACCGCCGTAGGCCCGGCAGGCCGCTTTGAAAGCTTCTTCGACCTGTTCCAGGTTGGTCACGTCCAGTTTAAGCCCGATGGCCCGGTTCAGGCCCTGTTTCTGGCGGATTTCGGCCGCGACGGTTTCCGCACCCTCACCGTTTAAGTCGGTAACAACTACATGGGCGCCTTCTTCGGCCAACCGCCGGGCAATCGCCCGGCCAATCCCGCTGGCCGCCCCGGTGACCAGGACGATTCTCCGGGCGAGGTCTTTTTCTTTGGGCAGCAGGGTCAACTTGTACAGCTCCAACGGCCAGTATTCGGCGTTAAAAGCGTTCTCGTCGGAAAGCGTCGCAAAGCCGCCCAGGGTCTGGGCATCGGCAATAATGTTCATGGTATGCCGGTAAATGTCGGTCACAATCCGGGCCGCCCGCGCATCCTTACCCAGGGTCCACATTCCGACGCCCGGCACCAGGACTATGCGGGGCAAAGCGTCCAGCATGACCGCGCCCGCTTTGGCATTTAAGCTGAAATACTGCCGGTAGGCCGTTGTATATTTATTGAGAGCTTCGGCAAACTGGCTGTGGACCTGTTCCGGGTTGGGGTCGGTAAGCTCGACCACAAGCGGGAAGCGTTTGGTGTAAAGCATGTGGTCCGGGGTGGCCGGTCCGACCTGGGTAATCGTATGCAGGTCCGGGCGGCTCAGGAATTGCATTACTTCAGGGCTGTTGTCAAAACCCAGAATCCACGGCTTTTCGGTGCTGAGCAGGCCGCGCAAAATAGGCGCTACCGCTTCTGGCTCAATCGCCGGGGTAGAAGGGGCGGCCTGGGCCTGGGCCTGGACCTGGGCCTGGACCTGGCGCTTGCTCTTGACGAAATCCTCGGCTTCAGTAACCAACCGGATGTGATTGTCGTACGCTTCCTGGGAGTCGTTACCCCAGGTAATCAGCCCGTGGTTCATCAAAATGAGCGCTTCGGCTTCGGGGTGCTGCGCGGCCAGCAGGCCGACCTGCTTGCTCAGCTTAAAGCCCGGCAGGTAATACGGCACCAGGACCACCCGGTCGCCAAAGCACTCGCGGACGGTTTCTTCGCGGCCGACCGTATTTGTCAGGGATAAGATAGCATCGGTATGGGTGTGTAAAATGGCCCGGTGCGGCAAGAAGGCGTGCAGCAAAGTTTCAATGGAAGGCCGGGGGCTGGTCGGGTCAATCAAGCAGCGCGCCAGGTAGGCCACCATGTCTTCATCACTCATTTCTTCGCGCTCGAAGAGCGGAAGTACATAATCCAGCCGGACCGCCGGGTACTGGGCGGGAATTATGCTCTTCATATCGCTGCCGCTGCCTTTGATGTACATTACTTCAATCGGCTGGCCGAGCAGGTCCACGGCGGGTTGTTTTACACTATTATTACCGCCGCCCCATAGCACCAGGCTTTCCTCTTCGCCGACCATGCGAGATTGGTACACCAGTTGATCTAGAGCCCCGGCATTTAAGACCGGTTCGGACTGCCACCTGTTTAACATTACAAACCCTTTCTTTCTCAGGCCGTTACAACCTGATTTCTATAACACTTCCGGTGATTTTGTTTTTATTTTGCTTCATTTCGGACTGCAAGAGGCAATATTATAGCATTTATAGGCCGGTCGGAATCGATTTTGAGCAATTTGCCCAACCGAAAACACTTCAGTTTCCATATCAATACCCACCTTAATTTTAAATGGTCTTGCATGCTATAATGGTTTAGCAATGAAGCGACTAAGGCTGAGTACGCCGGGACAAAATTATTCTAAAACATGGGCTTAATTCGAAGTATGTACAATCCATTACTTGAGAGACTTAATAAAGGCGTATTGCTTGCCGACGGAGCCATGGGCACAATTCTTTTCGGCCAGGGCATTCCCTATACGGTTTGCTATGAGGAGTTAAATGTCAGCCGTCCTGAATTGATTTCGGAAATACACCGCAGCTACATCCAGGCGGGCGCTGAAATAATTGAAACCAATACCTTTGGGGCTAACCGCTTCCGCCTCGCCAAGTACGGCCTGGAAGATAAAGTCCGCCTCTTCAACCTGCGCGCGGCTAAATTAGCCCGTGAGGCCCGCGATATTTCCGGCGAGCCGGTCCTGGTGGCCGGGTCGGTCGGACCGCTCGGCCAGACTCGCGGCCCGGCCCTGCAGCCGGACGCCATGCGGGCCGCTTTTAGGGAACAAATCGAGGCTCTTATGGAAGGTGGCGTTGATTTCCTCTTGCTGGAAACTTTCTACGATTACCAGCAGATGGTCCATGCCCTGAGCGTTGCCAAAGCCGTCACCGATTTACCGGTAGTCGCCCAGATGACTTTTAGCGAGGAAGGCCACACCTTTTCCGGCCATACTCCCCTGGAAGCCCTGACCATGCTTCAGGCGCGGGGTGCTGACGTTATCGGCCTGAATTGCCATGTCGGGCCGCAAGGCTCGCTTTCGGTCCTGGAACAGTTAAACGCCGCCGGACCTTCCTTTCCTTATCTTTCGGTGATGCCTAACGCCGGGACGCCCGAGCGTATCGAAGGGCGCATGTTCTACCACGCCTCACCCGAATACTTTGCTTCTTACGTGTCTAAATTCGTGGAAGCGGGGGCTAAAATCGTCGGCGGTTGCTGCGGTACGACCCCGGCCCATATCGCCGCCATGCGCGAGGCTCTGGATAAAATTCGCCCGGCGGCTGAAACCCCGACCCAATCCGCCCTGAACCTGGGCGCGGGGTCCATAATGTTCTCGCCACCGCATTCGGAAGCGAACGAACACAGCAGCGCCCTTGAGAAGACCCTTGATAAAGTTAACCGGGCCGAGCCGACCAAACTGGCCCAGACCCTGGCCGACGGTAAATTCGCGATCAGTGTCGAGTTAATCCCGCCCAAAGGCATCAAGCCTATCAAGATGCTTAACGCGGCCAATCTTATGGCTGAACTGGGCGCCGATACGGTTAATATCACTGATAACGCCATGGCAACCGTCCGCATGAGCAGCCTGGGCTGTGCCATGCTGGTCCAGCAGTCGGTCGGCCTGGAAGCGATTGTCCACTATACCAGCCGCGACCGGAACCTGATGGCCCTGCAAAGCGACCTCCTGGGAGCCCATGCCAACGGCATCCGCAATATTTTAGCCCTGACCGGCGACCCGCCGCGCATGGGCAACTACCCCGGGGCCAGCGGCATCTGGGACGTGGACGCGATTGGCCTGGTTGAAATTCTCAACCGGCTGAACCAGGGTTCTGATTACAATGGGACCAGTATCGGCACCCCGGCCAACTTCCATGTCGGCGCGGCCTTCAACCCGACCGCAACCGATTTACCCAACGAAATCGAGCGTTTGCGCAAGAAGCTGGCGGCGGGTGCCCAGTTCATCATGACCCAGCCGGTCTTTAACCCGGCTACGTTGAGCGAAACGCTGGCCCAGGTCGGCGAAATCAAAGTGCCGGTCCTGGCCGGTATCATGCTGCTGCACAATTACAAACACGCCGAGTACATGTATCACGAAGTGCCAGGTATCGTAGTGCCCGACTCCATTCTCAAACGGATGCAGAGCGCCGGTGAGAAAGGCATGCAGGAAGGGCTGAAAGTAGCTATCGAAGTGGTCGAAGAAATTCGCCCATTAATTCAGGGGGTCTATATTATGCCCTCGCACAACAAGTACGAAGCCAGCGCCGAACTGGTCAAGCTTTTAAGAAGTGAGACCTTTCAACCGGCCTGATAACGGGTAAATTACTCGTTGGAAGCGTCAGTTAACCATTCAGACGAATCCAAAACGCTCCGGGTATTAACAGTGGGTCATTCTAACCAGCCGGTAGAGGACTTTCTGCTTTTACTGGAGCGTTTTCAAATTGAAGTGCTGGTTGATACCCGGTTCAAATTAATAACCTTTTTAATGCTCAACTTGTCCGGTTAAGTTCAAAGAATATCGCCAAAAATAAAAAAGACCGGAAGCCCTGAAAGCAACCGGCCTTTTTCTATATGAGTTTTAACCCGGAGAATTAGTGAGCATGGGCCGCTTCCAACTCCTTCTTATGGGTCGTGATAATCTGGTCGGCGATATTGTTCGGGCAGACCTCGTAATGGGAAATAACCATGCTGAAGATGCCCCGGCCCTGGGTCATGCTGCGCAGGTCGGTGGCATAGCGCTGGACCTCGGCCAGGGGAGCCTGGGCCTCGATTACCGTGAAGCCGCTGCCGACCTGGTCCATGCCCAGGACCCGGCCCCGGCGCGCGCTGGTCAGGTCACCCATAACATCACCAACGAAGCTGTCCGGTACGGTAACTTTCAGGTCGGCAATCGGTTCCAAAAGGGCCGGTTTGGCTTCTAAAGCGCCTTTTTTAAAGGCTTGCTGGGCCGCGATTTTGAAGGCCATTTCCGAACTGTCCACCGGGTGATAGCTGCCGTCAAACAGGTTTACCTTGATATTGGTCACTGGAAAACCGGCCAGCGGGCCTTCATGCAAGATCTCCCGGATGCCTTTCTCCACGGCCGGGATATAGTTGCGCGGCACGTTGCCGCCCACTACCGTTTCGGTAAATTCAAATTCACCGTCCTCGGTATGCGTCACCTCAATATGCACGTGGCCGTACTGGCCGTGACCGCCGGTCTGCTTTTTATGCTTATATTCGGCCTTGCTGCTGCCCATAATGGTTTCCCGATAGGGCACTTTGGGCAGTTCGATGGTCACATCCACGCCGAACTTGCGGTGCAGTTTTTCGGCCGAAACCTGCACATGGCTCTCGCCCATCCCGCTCATAATCGTTTCGCCGGTCCCCGGGTCACGCTCGACCTTAATTGTTGGGTCTTCTTCGACCAGGCGGTTTAAGGCCGTCCCTATTTTTTCCAGGTCGGCTTTGCTCTTGGCCTTGACCGCAGCCCGGAAGAGTGGTGAGGGGAAATCAATCCCTTTTATACGGACAGAGCTATCAGCATCACCGATAGTGTCGCCGGTCTGAGTTACCTGTAACTTCGCGACTGCCCCTATATCACCGGCTTCAAGCTGGTTGCAAGGCATCTGTTCCTTGCCGCGCACATGGTAAAGCTGGCCGATACGTTCGGAGGCCCCTTTAGAGCCGTTGTAAATCGTGCCGTCACCTTTGAAAGTGCCGCTAAAAACCTTGAAATAGGTCAGCTTACCGACATAAGGGTCGGCCGCTGTCTTGAAGACCAGGACTGCCAGCGGGCCGTTGGCCGTTGGTTTGAGATTTTCTTCGGGTTGGGCTTGCAGTGGGCTAGGCGCTCCGATAGCCAGCATATCCAGCAACTGGCTGATGCCTATATTGAGCGTGGCGCTGCCGCAAAGGACCGGGAAGATTGAGTCGTTACAGATTGCTTTCCCAAGGGTTGCCAGTAATTCTTCGGCGCTGATACTGGTATCCCCATCGAGATAGCGCATCATCAAATCGTCATCGCCTTCCACGATGCGTTCGACCAGTTTCTCGCGGGCAGTCGCCGCTTCGGCTTCCATCTCGGGAGGAATGGGCGCTTCTTCAAATTTACCGTCACGGTTGGTGGAATAAATATAAGCTTTCTGGCGAATGAGGTCCACCAGCCCTCTAAACCCGGTTTCTTTACCAAGGGGCAACTGGAGGGGCACTACGTTCGAGCCGAAAGCAGACTGGGCAGCCTCTAAAGCGGCGTTAAAGCTGGCGTTTTCGCGGTCGAGTTTGTTGATAAAGAGAATGCGTGGGATGTTGCGGACCTGGGCATAGTTCCAGACCTGGTCTGTCCCTACTTCGACGCCTCCGGTAGCGTCAATCAGGATCAGGGCGCTGTCGGCTATGCGCATGGCGGCTTTGGTTTCGCCAATAAAGTCGGCATAACCGGGAGCATCAAGCACGTTAATCTTTACGTCTTGCCACTCGCACGGCGCAACGGAGGTATTCACACTGATGTGGCGCTTGACCTCGTCAGGGTCGTAGTCCGACACTGTGCTACCCTCGTCCACCCGGCCCAGACGGTTAATGGCCTTACAGTTGAACAGCATTGCTTCGGTTAAAGAAGTTTTGCCCGCTCCACCGTGCGAAAATAAGCCTACGTTCCGAATCTGTTCCGTCCTATAACTTCTCATAAGAGTAACCTCCTCCCCGGTACGACCGTGTACCGGCTCGAATAGCTTATTTGATTGTTAAAAGTGGTGTATCTCCTGCCTGGTGGGAACGGCGAAGCCGGGGCAGAACCACCGGGTATTGCGGTTTCCGCGCCTGGACCGAGACACAGGAATATTCTGACTGCTTTATAGGCAAAAGCGGTAGTTAAAGATATTTAAACGCTTGAAGTGTCTTTATTATAGTACCGTCTGTTTTAGATTACAAGCCTACAAAGCATTGATCATTAGCCGGCCGGAAATAAAATATGGCCGCTTACGGGCGGCCATTTCGGGAACCGGTACTTAATTTTAGCTGGTGGCGGGTGGCTATCAAGCCGCCTGGAGATTATGGAAGTGGACTCGTTCGCCCGGCTTTATAGAGCGGAGGGCGGTACCTATTACTTCACCATAATTGATTATCGACTCTCCGGTTAGCAGCGCTCGGATAGCGATTTTGTATCCGGCCGGTATATCTTCTGCTGCTATTTCAACCCATCCATTGCCCAGGGTAATTTTCTCCCCGGTTTTTACATCACTTAAAAGTAGCGCTACATTATCCTCGCGGCCGACCATAACAGCCCTCGCCGGGGGTTTGATTTTAAACTCACCTACTTCGTGGTAGTTCATAAAGGACTCCTGATTATAACTTGGCTTTAACGATTAGAGCAGCTTTACGATTTATTAACTTGTTTAACCCCAAATAGGTTCTATCATAGAACCGGATTTAGTGAACTTATTAATTTTCTAATGAACGTGCTGGTAATACTCTAAATACAGAGAGAGAACTCTCAAATTTTCCCTGGAAAAGCTTAAATTGCAGGGAAACGCTCATTTCAGATACCTATAGTTTAATCAATTTAATTGTGTTTTGTCAAGTTACCTGCCCTGAAATAGAGGTAAGAGTTAGTAAAAAATCTATCACACTCCCGCGAGTTATACACTTATAAAGTGGATAACTAAGTTCCGGGCCAAAGACCGGCATTGACAGGCCCGGAACCACTGCTTATAATCGGGCTAGACATAACAACCCACCAGATTCTGGGCTAATAATTGAGGGCGGATGAATGGGCACTAGGCAATCTTATTTGAGAAATTTACCTGGTTACGGTCTGGCGCTGTTTGTGGTGCTGGCTTTGCTGGCCGCCGGATTAATCGTTTCCAGTGGCAATGCTTTGTCGCAGGCCCAGAACTTTAAAGTAACCTGGAACCTGGCTAATCCGCCTGTGGAAGGCCGGGTTGGACTGCGGCTGGGCATTAATAACCTGGAATTGACCAATAGCGGGACCCAGGTCTGGCCTAAAGCCGGGGCCGATCAAATAAAGCTTGGTTATCGCTGGTTTGGCGCGGATAATAAACCGCTGGACCCCGCCAATAAAGACACCGGTTACGATGACCTGCGCTCCGACCTGCCCCAGGATATCCCGGCCGGTGGGCGTTTGCTCTTCCCCCAGTTTCTGGTAGGGGTGCCGAACGCGCCGGGGGATTACACTCTACGCATTGACCTGATCCAGGGGGCCGATGGCTGGTTGTCCGGCAAAGGCTCCACTGATTTTGGTTTTAAGGTTACCATCCGGGCCAAAGATACCGCAGCGCCCACCAGCCAGGTTAAAGCCCTGCCGCTATTCTCCACTTCCACGACTTTTACTGTTACCTGGGAAGCCAAAGATGATGATGGCGGCAGCGGTGTGGCCTATTATGACCTGCAATACAAGCTTCCCGGCGACCAGGAATGGCGCGATTGGTTATTGAATGTCAGTGCTACTTCGGGTCAGTTCACCGGTGAAAATGGCAAACTGTACCTGTTCCGCAGCCGCGCCACCGATAAGGCCGGGAACGCCGGTAAATATTCCGATAATGAACAAACCAGCACGCGGGTGGATAGCCTGCCCCCGGCCGCAAAGGTCGAAGCCCTACCAGCTCAGAGCCCGGAAGTTTTCCTGGTGCGCTGGTCCAGTTTTGATAACATTGCCGGTGCGGCGGTTTCCCTGTGTGATGTCCAGTACCGTGAAGGTACCAGTGGCGCCTGGACGGATTGGTTGCCCGGTACCAGCGCCGGTTCAGCCCTTTTCAAAGGCGACGCCGGAAAAAGTTATTCCTTCCGGGTCCGCGCTTTCGATTACGCCGGTAACCAGGGCGAATACCCGGCCGAGGCCCAGGCGACTACCGCTGTTTCAGCCGCTTTGAATAGCCTGGTAGGCCAATTCCCTGCCGCCAGCGTTTCGAGTGTGGTCAGTGGCACGGCTACTCCGGCCGCCAGCGCAAGCGCCACACCAGGCGCTACCACTACCGTATCCGGCGTGGTTAGCGGTACGACTACCCCCACTTCCGGTACGGTTACTCCTGCCACCGGCGCGGCTTCGGAAGCGTCCCAGGTGGCGTATTTCCCCCTGGCGGTTAAAGCGGGCGAGCTTGGAAGCGGCAGCAGCACAATTATGGTTTACAACCCTGGAACGGCCCCGTTGAGCCTGTCGGTTTCCTTCTATGACCGGGCGGGTATCCCGGTTTCGACCACTGTCAACGGCCAATCTCAGCCGGTTAAGCCGGAAACCGCCCGCTTAGCCACCAGCACGAGAGTAGTCGGCCCCGCTGAAACCTTCAACCTGTCGGCCGAGATCCTGACCCCGGTCAGTTTTAACGGGTGGGTTGAGGTGCGCTCGGCGGCGCCTTTCCAGGCTTACGCGGTGCGCCAGGCTCCGGTTGGCCGGGCGGTCCAGTATGCCGGGGCCGGGGCAAATAGCCAGCTTTACCTGCCTTACCTTAAAAAGGCCGACACTTTAAGTTCGACTTACCTTAATATTGCCAATACTACGGCTAACCCGGCTGAATTTACGGTCACTTACTATGACGCTGCCAGCGGCAATGTGCTTGGTACCGAAAAACGCAGCCTGCCGGGTTATGGCAGCACCCGTTTTTCAACCAGTACCCTGACCGCTACCGAAGGGTATCCGCGTTTTCAGGCTTCCGCGATTATCAGCTCTAATGTCGCCCTGGCCGCTTCGGCCGAAGGTATCCTGGAAGACGGGTCGCCCTACAGTTACCCGGCCCAGACAACGGCCGGTCAGGTTGCCGCGCAATTGCCGGTCTATCGCGAAGTTGCCGGATTGACGACTACTTTACTGGTCCAGAATACCGGTAAAGATAACCTGAACGTCAAAATGGAGTACTTTAATAGTAACGGGGAAATTATCGCCGCCAAAGAGCTGAACATGGCAGGCTACAGCCGTCAATCTCTCTGGCAGGGCGACCTTAAAGAACTTTCGTCCGGCTTTAGCGGAAAGGTCCGGGTCAGCACGGCCACGCCGGGCGGCGCCCTGGTAGTTACGGTGCTGGGTGCCGGGCCGGGCGCGACAGGACGGCAATTTCTCTAAACTTTAACAGGCGGGTTAAGGGTATCCGCCTGGGACTTTAACAGTAACGATTTTTTAATACACTCCTTTTACCTGACTTGTAGCTAATTTTGGCAGGATGGCAACCACCGGCTTTCCTGTTCGTTAGAATTGATGGGTCCCCGGTCTTTTCCAGTATTGCAAAGGCAAAAGTTTTCCTAATCCCCTGGCAATATCAAGGTGAGTTGAGCTTTCTGGTGTCTGGCCGGTTGCTCTTTTGCTGCCTGTAGTGAGTGGTTCCCATATTATAAGGTTATGAGCTGGATGTTCCGAATTAAGTTCAAAGCGGTTATCGCCTGCCTGGTTATTTTTTCTATTTTATTTTCGACCAATTTACCGGTAATTACCCTGGCCCAGGTCAATCCCGACCTGGTAGTGGAACTGCCGGGGACCGTTGCGCCTGACCTGGGGGTTCCGGCCGGTCCACCACCGGGCCGGGCTGCGTCAGACCAGGACGAAGTTCCGGTGGTGGTCGTGCTGGCGCCCCGCAATGAGGCGGCTTTCAAAGCCCTGGCCGAGGGAGTTTCAGACCCGGCCTCGCCCCGCTACAACCAGCCCATCACCGAAGCCGAATACCGCCTGAGCTTTGCTCCCGACTCCAAAGATATTGGCGACCTGAAGAAGTATTTTGCTGCTCAGGGTCTAAGCCTGAACTATGAGAGCCCCAGCGGCCTGGTCTTAAGCTTCAAAGGCACGAGCGCGCAGCGGGACAAGGCGTTCGGCACCCGCAGCGAATACCGGGCGGCGGCCAGCGGCGAAGTTGGCCTGATTAATGTCGCGCCGCTCAAGTTACCTGCTTCACTTTCGAAGAATATTAAAGGCGTGCTGGGTTTTGACCAGTTGCACAACGCCAAAACCCATTCGGTCAAAGTTAAACCTGGAATTTCCAAAAATAGCGTCAGCCAGAATACCCCGGCCAGCCTCCGCGCCACCTATAATTTCCCCTCTACCTTAAATGGAAGCGGTGTTAACGCCGGTATTGTGCTGTGGGGCGCGCCCGACCTGAATGACACCAACCGCTGGAAGTCGGCTAACGGCATACCGGGCACAGTCAGCCTGGTTGCGGCTGAACCGGCCAGCAATCTTTCACCGGCCAGTGAGGATGGCCTTCGTTTCGAAGCCAACATGGATGTCCAGTTGACGCTAACCGCTGCTCCAAATGCCAGTGTTCGCTTTTATGTAGCGAAGGGCAAGGACTTCGGTTCTTTAGGCACCGCTCTCCAGAAGGCGGTAGACGATAATGTAAGTACGCTAAGTAATAGCTGGGGCACTTGCGAGCAGACCATGAGTTCTTCGACTATTCAAGCCTACGGCATTATTTTTCAAAATGCCGCCGCCAGGGGCCTGCCGGTTTTCTTCAGCACCGGCGATAACGGCGCTTTTGAATGTAATCCCAACGGTACGCCAACTAACGTAGGTTTCAGTAGTTTCCCGGCCAGCGACCCCCTGGTAACGGCGGTTGGCGCGACGGCGCTTGACCGCAATACCTCCAATAATACCTGGCAAAATGAGACTGCCTGGAGTTGTACAGCCGGGAATGACCCAGGCTGTCTGCAGGCCAATAGCGGTTCTTCCAGCGGTGGGGCCGCTTCTACCCGGAACCCGGCCCTGTATCCTCGCCCGGCTTATCAGGATTCGGTCAACCCGCCGGTAGAAGCCAAATTTACCAACCCGGCCACCAATACGCGCCTGCAACCGGATATTAGCACCAACGGCGCCCCGGCAAGCGGCCAGATAATCTATATTGTTTCAAACCCTGGTACGCCTAACAGTTGTACCGATTGCTACCTGGGCGGCGGTACCAGTGCCAGCGCGCCTTTCCTGGCCGGTATCGCCGCCCTGGCCGTTCAGAAAAAAGGCGGGCCGGTGGGCGGCCTGAACAGCTTTATTTACAAAAATTTCTCCACCGCCTGGGCTTACGATGTAACAGACGGTTATACCGGGGTTTCGGCCCGGGTAGGTTGGGACTATACCACCGGCAAGGGCTCAATCAAGGATGTCACGGCTTTTCTCAATGCTTTTGTAATCCCGGCCCCGTTCCTGACCGGCTCGCTCGAACCTATAATCGAACTGGCGGGTAATGGCAACGGTGTGGTGGACCCTGGCGAAACCATTGGCCTGAAAATTACCCTGACAAATACCGGCAACCTGGCCGCGACCGGCATTTCCGGCACGCTTTCACTGACCGGTGGGACCGCCAATCTTACCGGTGCGACCTCCGGCTATCCCAACATAGCCCCCAAGAGTTCGGCGGCTAACTCGGTTAATTACGTTTTTTCCACCGTTTACACCCAGACCTGCGGGGATACCCTTAACTTCCGGCTGGCGGTTACTTATAATAGTAACCTTTCCTATGTTTATAACTTTTCTCTGAAGATTGGCACCGGCCAGGTCACATCCTATACCTCAAGCAGCCCGGCCGCTATTCCCGATAACGATGCGGTCGGGCTTAACTCGACCATGAATGTCCTTGCGGGTTTTAAGGCGGCGGACGTCAATGTGACGGTTAATATTAACCACACCTGGGACGGCGATTTAACATTAAAACTGGTTGCGCCGGACAGCACCTCGGTCTTACTATCTAACCGGCAGGGCAGTAACGGCAAGAATTACACCGGGACCGTTTTTGACAGCCAGGCTGCTACCTCTATCGTAACCGGCGTCCCACCCTATACCGGCAGTTTCCAGCCTGAACAGTCCCTGGATGCCCTGAATAATAAGCCGGTAACCGGTAACTGGACCCTGAACGTAGCCGATCTAGCGTCCTCGGATACCGGCACCCTGGTTGGCTGGTCTTTGACTTTTCAATCGACTTATAGCTGTACGGTCTATAACCCGGTGCCGGTCCTGACTACCCTATCTCAAACCAGCGTCTTGCGCGGAAGCGCCGGGCTTACCCTGACCCTTAGCGGGACGAACTTTTTCAATGGGGCCAGTCTCCTATGGAACGGCAAGGCGCGCCCGGTTACCTTTATAAACAGCGGCCAGCTAACGGCCCAGATTCCCGCGTCCGACCTTTCCACTGCCGGGTATTTCCCGGTAGCGGTCCTTAACCCCGCCCCCAGCGGCGGCACTTCCGGCAGTCTCCAGTTTACGGTCAATAACCCCCAGCCTGCCATAAGCGGCCTGCTACCGGTAGGCACGTCAGCGGGTGGCGATAATTTCAAATTGACCGTTAACGGGTCGGATTTTGTCAATGGGGCCAGTATATTGTGGAACGGCACGGCGCGCCCGACTACTTTTGTCAATGGCGGGCAGCTTACCGCTCTAATTTCCGGCTCGGACATTGCCGCCAGCGGTACGGTCCAGGTAGCGGTCCGCAACCCGGCCCCCAGAGTGGCGGATGCGGCTGCTAAACCTTTCAACATTACCAATACCACCCCATTCCTTACAGGTATCTTCCCCGATAAGCTAACGGCAGGCGGCCCATCTTTCACCCTGACGATTAACGGGCTGAATTTTGTAGCCGGTTCAATTGTTTACTGGAACAGTTCGGCCATCCAGGGAATTACAACTACCTATATCAATCATCGCATGGTTACGATATCCCTACCGGCTAATTACATTGCTTCCGCCGGGACCCCTTCAATTACGGTAGTAAACCCGCAAACCGGCAACACCCAATCAAATAGCCAGACGCTTACCATAACTTCCGGCTGCCAGCCGCTGGTGGTGACAAAAACCGATGCCAATTCTAACGATACAACTACCTGCGGCTATTTACGCTACGCGCTTTTGCAATCTGCGGCGTCCCGCGGGACCGTTAACCTGGCCCTTAACGCCGGGCAGACCATAACTTTAGCCAACCAGGCAAACAAACCCCTGACCATTCCGGCAGGCGTAAGTATTAATGGTGTGTGCAGTCCGACCGGTCCGGCCCTCACTATTGCCGGTGCCAGCACCGCCAACAGCCTGGTCCTGGGGAACGGCAATGCTATCTTTGGTCTGAAATTTAGCGGTTTTGGTAATGCTGGCAAACCGCAGCTTAAAGTTTTAGCCAATGGCAATGGCGCAAACAGGCTTACCTGTAGTAAAATCAGTAAAACCTAGCCGCTAAATTAAAGGCTATAATTAAAAAGGGATTAGAGTTCATGAAAATATAGAAAATACAAAGCGGCCCTCTTGACCTGAGAGGGCTTTCCTAGTATAATTTGCGCCTACAATTTGAATATTTCTTTTTAAGAAGGAAAGCACTACTAAACCCGGTCCTGAAGAGGGCATACGAAACTAAGTCTCATTGCTGAGATAACCCCCGGCTGATTAAGTTTCAAAACCGCTTCCACAGGTCAGTTAGGTACGTGCTTATTGCATTGTCACCTTCAGGCAGGTGAGGGTGCGGTGTGATTTAAGGAGTAATTAAACACATGTCAATGGCTGCTCTCAATAAACTCTCCCCTTCGATTTTCCAAGCAGGTGCCGAAAATGACGCAAAACTGAAAAGACCCGACCGGCATTGGTTCTCCCGTATCCCGACGGTACTGGAGATGCCCCGGCTGATTCAGACCCAGATCGACAGTTTCGAATGGTTCAAACGGGAAGGTTTGCGCGAACTCTTTGATGAAATCTCGCCGATTGAGGATTTCACTCGCAAGAGTATGGAGCTACATTTTTTAGATTACCATTTTGATAAGCCGCGTTATACTGACGCCGAATGCCGCGATAGGGATGCTACCTATTCGGCTCCTTTGCGTGTCAATGTCCGGTTGGTAATCAAGGAAACCGGCGAAGTTAACGAGAGCGAAATCTTTATGGGGGATTTCCCCATCATGAGCGAAAACGGCACCTTCGTAATCAACGGGGCCGAGCGCGTGGTGGTTTCCCAGTTGGTCCGCAGCCCTGGTATTTATTTTGTCGAAGATGAAGACCCGGTTAGCGGCCGCAAATATTATGGTGCCAAACTCATTCCTAACCGTGGTGCCTGGTTGGAGTTTGAAACCTCTAACAAAAACGTGATGAGCGTTAAAGTTGACCGCAAGCGTAAAATCCCGGTAACCGTTCTTTTACGGGCAGTTCTGGCTGTGCTGAACCCCGATGTAAAACCGGCCCAGACCGGCTCGAATGAAGAACTGCTGGAGCTTTTCACCGCCGCCAACCAGAGTGCTTTTAATACTCCTACCGGGGCGGAACGCTCTTCCAACAGCCTGACTATCCAGCAAACGATTGACAAGGACCCGACCACCAACGGTGAGGAAGCCCTGATCGAGCTTTACAAGCGCTTACGGCCGGGCGACCCGCCGACCCTTGACAATGCTCGCTCCCTGCTGGACTCGCTGCTGTTCAACTCTCGCCGGTATGACCTGGCCCGGGTTGGCCGCTACAAATTGAATAAACGTCTCAAGCTGGAACCCGCTCCGACCGAGCGCCATCTGACCCGGTCCGATGTCCTGGCTATCATTGACATGCTTATCCGCCTGAACAACGGCGAAGGCCATGCCGACGATATTGACCACCTGGGCAACCGGCGTATCCGGGCGGTTGGTGAGTTGATCCAGAACCAGTTGCGGATTGGTCTGTTGCGCATGGAACGCGTCATCAAAGAGCGCATGAGCATCACCGACCCGACTACCGCCGCGCCTAACTCCCTGATTAACATCCGGCCGGTTGTGGCCGCGATGCGCGAATTCTTCGGCGGCAGCCAGTTGTCCCAGTTTATGGACCAGAACAACCCGCTGGCCGAGTTGACCCACAAACGGCGCCTGTCAGCCCTGGGACCGGGCGGTTTGAACCGCGACCGGGCCGGGTTCGACGTCCGCGACGTTCACCATTCACACTACGGCCGGATTTGCCCGATTGAAACCCCCGAGGGTCCGAACATCGGTCTTATCGGTAACCTGGCAACCTACGCCCAGATCAACCAGTACGGTTTCATCGAAACCCCCTACCGCAAGGTAGCGCACCGGGTTGATAACGAAGCCAGCCAGCTGGTCGGCAAATTCTTACGTGAGACCCTCACCGACCCCGCCAGCGGCGAAGTTGTCGGCGAAGAAGGGGCCCAGATTGACCAGGCTCTGGCCGACCGGATTTCCGCTTTGAGCCTGAAGTCCATCCGTATTCGTCCGGTGGTTTCGGCCCAGATTGATTATCTGAGCGCTGACCGCGAAGAAGAGTACCGCATCGCTGAAGCCAACGTCCGGTTGGACGAAGAAGGCCACTTTATTGCCGAACGTGTCGCCGCCCGCTACAAAGATAAATTCGTAGCCGAGGCGCCTGACATGATCGACTATGTGGACGTTTCGCCAAAGCAGGTCGTCAGCGTAGCTACCGCCCTTATTCCGTTCCTGGAGCATGATGATGCTAACCGGGCCTTGATGGGAGCGAACATGCAGCGCCAGGCGGTGCCTTTGTTGCGGCCTCAGTCGCCGGTAGTCGGTACGGGTATGGAGTGGCAGACCGCGCGCGATAGCGGCCGGGTACTCTTGTCCCTGGCGACCGGTACCGCGACCGAAGTTACCGCGACCCGGATTGTTATCACCGACGACGATGACGTAGAACACGTCCATAACCTTCAGAAGTTCTTGCGCTCCAACCAGGACACCTGTATCAACCAGCGCCCTTCGATTTCGAAGGGGGACCGGATTATAAAAGGCCAGGCCATTGCCGACAACTCTTCCACCGAAGAAGGCGAATTGGCCCTCGGTCAGAACATCCTGGTAGCCTTTATGCCCTGGGAAGGCGGAAACTTCGAAGATGCTATCCTGGTCAGTGAAGAACTGGTCCGGGAAGACATTTTCACCAGTATCCATATTGAAAAGTACGAAACCGAAGCCCGCGATACCAAGCTGGGACCGGAGGAAATCACTCGCGATATCCCGAACGTCGGTGAGGAAAGTCTGCGGGATCTGGACGAGCGCGGCATTATCTATGTCGGTGCCGAAGTCCAGCCGAACGACATCCTGGTCGGTAAAATCACCCCTAAAGGTGAAACCGAACTAACGGCGGAAGAACGCCTCTTGCGGGCCATCTTCGGTGAGAAAGCGCGTGAAGTTAAAGATACTTCCCTGCGCGTACCTAACGGTGTCCGGGGTAAGGTTATTAACGTCAAGATTTTCAGCCGCGAGAATAACGACGAGTTACCGGCCGGTGTAAACCAGATGGTCCGGGTATCGCTGGCTCAGAAGCGCAAGATCAGCGCCGGTGACAAAATGGCCGGTCGCCACGGTAACAAAGGTGTAATTAGCCGGGTGTTGCCGCTGGAAGATATGCCGTTCTTGCCGGATGGCCGCCCGATCCAGATCGTCTTGAACCCGATTGGTGTGCCTTCGCGTATGAACCTGGGCCAGTTGCTTGAAACCCACCTGGGTTGGGCCGCTTCCCGGTTGGGCATCAAGATCGCGACACCGGTCTTCGATGGCGCTCACGAAAGCGAAATCCAGGACATGCTGCGCGAGGCTGGGCTGCCCGAAGACGGTAAAATCCAGTTGTTTGACGGCCGGACCGGTGAACAATTCGACCAGCCGGTAATGGTCGGGGTGATTTACTTCTTGAAATTAGCTCACCTTGTCGAAGACAAGATCCACGCCCGCTCGACCGGACCTTACTCGCTGGTTACCCAGCAGCCTCTGGGTGGTAAGGCTCAGTTCGGTGGACAGCGGTTTGGTGAGATGGAAGTCTGGGCGCTGGAAGCTTATGGTGCCGCCCACATCCTCCAGGAAATGATTACCGTTAAATCCGATGATGTCATCGGCCGGGTCAAGACCTACGAGGCGATTGTCAAGGGCGAGAACATTAATGAAGCCGGTGTGCCGGAGTCCTTCAAGGTGTTGGTCAAAGAGCTGCAGAGTCTCGGTCTTAATATCGAAGTTCTGAACGAGGAAGAAGCCCCGATTGAATTCGGCGAAGACACCGGCGGCGATTACCTTAGCGAACTGGATGGCATTAACCTTTCCGGCTTCGAGAACCAGGGTGACGACCGTTAATAATAAGTAACCAGTAGCAGTAGCCAGTAGCCAGTTAAACGAAAGTTGTTAGAGTAGTTTCTAAATGTAACTTACTGCGCCTAACAGACCGTAAACTGACTACTGGCTACTTCGGCCACTGAAAACTGCTTTATAGAAATTATCTTTTTCTTATTACTAGTGATAGAAGATGCGGTCCCTGACAAAGGCGACAGGGCCACCCTCATATAATTATTCAAACGGGGGATAACAATAGATGCTTGAAGTTAATAACTTTAACGCCATTCGGATTAGCCTGGCTTCGCCGGAGCAAATTCGTTCCTGGTCCCATGGAGAAGTGACCAAACCAGAGACAATCAACTACCGTACGCTCAAACCGGAGCGCGATGGTCTCTTTTGCGAACGGATCTTTGGTCCAACTAAAGACTGGGAATGTTACTGCGGCAAGTACAAGCGCGTCCGGTATAAGGGTGTTATTTGTGACAAGTGCGGGGTGGAAGTTGCCCGCTCCAAGGTACGCCGCGAACGCATGGGCCATATCCAACTGGCCGCCCCGGTCAGCCATATCTGGTATGTAAAGGGTACTCCTAGCCGCCTGGGCTTGTTGCTGGACGTTTCGCCCCGCAACCTGGAGCGTGTCCTCTACTTCGCCAATTATATGGTAACCGACGTGGACCAGGAAGCCGTCAAGGCCATGCTGGAGTCACTGGGCAAAGAGCGCGATGAGCAGATCAAACTGATTGAGGCCGAAGCCAACTCCCGGATTGATGGTCGCAAAGCCAGCCAGCAGAGCGAATCCAGCAATCTGACCAGCAGTGCTGCCAGCCGCAAGACCCAACTGGATGCCGAACTCAAAGAGCGCCTGGAAACCCTCGAAGCCGAAGCGGCCGACGTGCGCGGCCGGGTTAAAGGTCTGTTGAAACAGGCTGCCCCAGAAGAAATCGCTTTCCACAACCGGATTATCGCCCGCCAGGACGAAATGCTGAACAGCGACCGCCTGAGCGAACTGGACGAGATTATCGGGCAGGAACGCGAAAAGATTGAGCACGAAATCCAGACGCTCCAGTCCGACACCAAGGCTATGGCCGAAGGTGAAGCCGACCAGCGCAGTTACGTCTACCAGCAGGAAGTTGAACAAATCCTCGGTAAGATGAACTCCGATATTTCGGCTATCCGTGAAGGCACCGAAAACAAAATTGACGACCTGGAAGACTTGCTGGAAAAGCATCTCAAGAAAGAGTACCAGCTTTTAACTGAAAACCGTTACCGCGAACTGCGCGAAAATTACGGCAATCTCTTCAAAGCCGGGATGGGCGCCGAAGCGGTCTACAGCATCGTCAAAGACATGGAAATGGACTCCATGGCGAGTGAACTCCGCCTGAAGATCCAGACCGAAAGCGGCCAGCGCCGCAAGAAATCCACCAAGCGGCTGCGCGTAGTTGAAGCTTTCCGCAAGAGCGGCAACCGCCCCGAATGGATGATCTTTACAATTCTGCCGGTTATTCCTCCAGACCTGCGCCCGATGGTTCAGCTCGATGGCGGCCGTTTCGCCACCAGCGACTTGAACGATCTCTACCGCCGGGTAATTAACCGCAACAATCGTCTGCAGCGCCTCAAGGAACTCGGCGCTCCTGAGATCATTATCCGCAACGAGAAGCGCATGCTTCAAGAAGCGGTTGACGCTCTAATTGACAACGGCCGCCGTGGCCGCGTTGTTTCGGGTAGCGGCAAGCACAAGCTGAAAAGCTTGAGCGACATGCTCAAAGGTAAGCAAGGCCGTTTCCGCCAGAACTTGCTCGGAAAGCGCGTTGACTACTCCGGCCGTTCGGTAATCGTGGTCGGTCCTGACCTGCGCCTGCACCAGTGCGGTCTGCCCAAGAAGATGGCCCTCGAACTCTTCAAGCCGTTCGTAATGCGCCGCCTGGTGGAAAAGAGCTATGCTCACAACATCAAGAGCGCCAAGCGGATTGTCGAGCGCGTCCGGCCGGAAGTCTGGGACGTTTTGGAAGAGGTAATCAAGGATTACCTGGTCCTCTTGAACCGCGCTCCTACCCTTCACCGCCTGGGTATACAGGCCTTTGAAGCCGTACTGATCGAAGGTAGTGCTATCCAGTTGCACCCGTTGGTCTGCAAAGCTTACAACGCCGACTTTGACGGTGACCAGATGGCCGTTCACGTGCCGCTGTCCCGGAAGGCCCAGGAAGAAGCCCGCGACCGCATGCTTTCGGTCTACAACCTGTTACGTCCTTCCAACGGTGAGCCGGTAATTACGCCTACTCAGGATATCATTCTGGGTTGCTACTACCTGACTATCGAACGGCCGGGCGCGGCTGGCGAAGGCAAGATGTTCTCGTCGTTCCAGGAAGCCCTGCTGGCCTACGAAACCAGCCAGATCCTGGCCCCGACCAGTGTCGAGCGCACCCTCCACCTCCAGGCCCCTATCCGGGTTCTGGTGCCGGAGTACCTTCAGGAAGCCGTAGCCGAACGCCAGCGCCGTGACAACGCGGCCGCTGCCAAGAACGGTCAGCCGGAACCCTACCCGGTTATCAACCCGCGCGTCTTTACGACCACGGTAGGCCGGGTACTGTTCATCGAACAGCTGCCTAAAGTACTGGCTTCATACTACATTACCGAGCAGAACAGCTGGGTTGGTTCGAACCGGTTAGGCGAAATCATTGCCGAGTGCCACCGTCTGTACGGTTCCGCCGCTACCGCTGTAGTCGCTGACCGCATGAAACGGCTCGGCTTCAAGTACTCCACCAAGGGCGGTATCAGCATCGGTGTATCCGACGTGGAAATCCCGCACAAGAAGTACGAGTTGCTGGAAGATGCCGACAAGAAGGTTATCCAGATCGAACGGCAGTACAAGCGCGGTCTCTTGACCGAAGCCGAACGCTACCGCCAGACCATCGAGACCTGGGAAGAAACCAGGGCGCTCGTTTCGGACGAGGTGAAGAACAGCCTCAACCCGTTTGGTTCGCTCGCGATGATGACCACTTCCGGCGCTAAAGGTAACATCAAGCAGATCAGCCAGATGAGTGGTATGCGCGGTTTGATGGCCGACCCTTCCGGTCGCGTTATCGAGCTGCCTATCCGGTCGAACTTCCGGGAAGGTCTGACCGTCCAGGAATACTTTATTTCGACCCACGGTGCCCGTAAGGGTCTCGCCGATACCGCTATTCGTACCGCCGACTCCGGTTACCTGACCCGGCGTCTGGTAGACGTAGCCCAGGACGTAATCATCTTTACCGAGGATTGCGAAACCGAGCAGGGTATCCCGTTGAAGGAAATGGATGCCAGCGAGGGAGGCCGGGTAACCGAGTCTTTCGAGCGCCGTATCCTGGGCCGTATCGCGGCTGCCCCGATTTCGGACCCGGCCACCGGCGAAATTATCTGCGACCGGAACGAAGAGCTGGACGAAGTTCGCTCCAAGGCTATCGCCGCCGCCGGTATCAAAGAAGTCTATGTCCGGTCTCCGCTGTCCTGCATGGCCCAGTTCGGGGTCTGCCGGTACTGCTACGGCCGTAACCTGGCCAAGGGTAAACTGGTCGAAATCGGTGAAGCGGTCGGTATTATCGCCGCCCAATCAATCGGTGAGCCTGGTACTCAGCTAACAATGCGTACCTTCCACACCGGTGGTGTCGCCGGAGCCGACATTACCAGCGGTCTTCCCCGCGTGGAAGAACTCTTTGAGGCCCGCGTACCGAAGGCCCAGGCTATTTTGAGCGAAATTGACGGTACTGTCGAAATCCTTCAGGAAGGCGACATCCGCAAGCTTAAAGTAGTTTCAATGGAATACTACACCGACCAGTACGAAATTCCGGACAATTACGAGGTCCTGGTGCGTGAAGGCGACGAGGTTTCGGATAACACCGCCCTGGCCCGCTCTAACGTAACCGATGGTGACGACGTAATTGCCGCCCGCCTGAACGGTCGGGTATCCATGAACGGTAACCAGCTGGTCATCCGCCACGAGGAGCGTGAAGAACGCGATTACGATGTCCCTCACGCGGCTGAACTGCGGGTAACCCCCGGACAGCATGTTAAGGCCGGTGAAGCCTTAACCCTCGGTTCCAGCAATCCGCAGGAAATCCTGCACATCCTGGGTACCGAAGCGGTCCAGCGTTACCTGATTGACGAAGTACAGCGGGTGTACCGCTCCCAGGGTGTTAATACCAACGAGAAGCACATGGAAATCACCGTCCGTCAGATGCTTCGCAAGGTACAAATCGAAACCCAGGGCGATACCGACCTATTGTCCGGTGAACTGGTTGACCGCTTCGCCTACGAGGAAATCAACAGCCGCGTACTGGCCGAAGGTGGTGAACCTGCGACCGCTCAAACAGTGTTGCTGGGTGTAACCAAAGCTGCTCTGAAAGTGGATAGCTTCCTTTCCGCCGCGAGCTTCCAGGAAACAACCCGCGTACTGACCGAAGCGGCTATCCAGGGTATGACCGACCGGTTGCACGGTCTCAAGGAGAACGTGATTATCGGTAAGCTTATCCCGGCCGGTAGTGGCATTGACCACCGCTCGAAGAAAAAGAGCAAGGTGCCTTTGTCCGAACTGCTGGACATCGATCCCGATAACGCCGAACAGTTGGCTCACCTGGCCGAGCTCGAAGAGGAAATCGACGAGACACCGCCCCAGGTGCCTGAAATCCTGATGCACCTGCCGCAGGGTATCAACACTAACGGCAACCTGGTGCTGGATGGCACCGCCGCCGACCTGGACGACGAAGTAGTTGAGGAGGAAGCTGTCGCCAGTGATAATGGCCTCGAAGCTTTACTCCGCGCTATCAGTGGTGGTGCGGGCGCGACCCAATCCCTCCAGGACGCCGGTGACGACGACTCTGACCTTGACACCGATCCCGCCGAAGAAGCGGATTCGGAAGACGAGGACCTGGAAGAAGTCTAAGCCAGTCTGAACCAGTAACTAAAAGAAAAAGGTAGCGGCCCGAAATGGCCGCTACCTTTTTCTTTTGGACTGACAGGGGCTTTATTTATTAATAAGCAGTAAAAACTCCCGGTAAAACCTTAATGCTGGCCCTAAAAAGCAGCAAGCCCCCTGTTAAAGTATTATAATTCCGGGGTAACCAGTTGCTCTATATGCGGATGTAATGTTCTTTAAGTATGTGGTAAAAAGCGTAAAAACCGGCCCGGCTACAATAGGCAAAACTCTTTCCGGGTGTCTACTAGAATTTTTCAAATGGCTAAATTCCCCGAAAAAAAACCAGGGCAGAATACTATCGAGCCTGGAAAAGGCCGCACCAAACTGATCTTTTTTGTGTTTGGGGTGCTTTTGTTCTTTGTGGCAATCAGTGTTCCCTTGACATTTATAGTCATCAACACCCGGCAGCAAATCGCCGCCCAGTATACGCCGGTAGCTCTTGATTCAGGTGAAGGCTCCGAGGCGCTGCCCGGCAAGTATCCCGGTAAGATAGTTTACAGCAATGCAAAGGCGGAAATTATCTTACTTAACCCGGATGGCACCGGGAAACAAAAATTCGCCGATGGCCGTTCGCCGCTGTTCTCGCCGGACGGGCAGCGGATTGCTTACCTGGCCGCAGGCGGCCAAACGGCGCAGCGCGGTTCTACGGCGGTGGCCCAGGTCGCTATTCGCAGCCAGAAGCTTGATGGCACTGACTCGCAGGACTACTGCATGGCCGATGGCAGCTCTCAGCTAGAACTGCTCAACTGGTCCCCCAAAGGCGACTATATCGTCATGCGCTCGAATGCTACCGCGCTTTTCCTCTGCCAGGTAGCCACGCACACCCTTACCCCGGTTAAAACCGCTGTGGGCGATGCTATGCTGCTCTACGACTGGACTCCGGACCAGCGCCAGGGACTGTGGGAAGCTAACTCCCACGATTTTAACCTCTATTTCGGCGAACCGGACAAAGCCGCCAGCGTGGTCAAGTTGACCAACTCGCAGGACCGCTACGCCCAGGGTACGCCGCCGCTGTATTTCAGCGCCCGCATTTCGCCGGATGGTAAATCGGTCGCGGTGGCCGGTGCGTCGGTTTTCTTTCTGAGTGTACCGGGGCAGAAAAGCCCCTTCGAAGGACATGTCTTTAATAGAAATTCCCGGCCTTACCGGCTGGTCTGGTCGCCGGACAGCCGGGCGATAGCGGTCGGCAACAGCACCAATACCAGCATCACCATTATTGATCTTCCCACCGGTAACCTCAGCCGGATTGTCCGGGATGCCGAGCAGTTTGTTAGCCTGGATTGGTCCCGCCAGTAGGCGGTGACCTGGCCCGCTCAGGCTAAGTCAAGCAACTCCAGCGGACTTGTAATTATGGCATCCGGCCCAACCCCTAATTCCTCGACCGGGGCCGCCTGCCGGTTTAGCCAGAAAACCGTTAAACCAAAAGCTTTGGCCCCGGCAACATCCCAGCCGTTAGCCGATATAAACCCGATTTCTTCTCTGCCCAGGCCCAGCCGGTCTACCGCTAGTTGGTAGACTGCCGGGTTCGGCTTGTAAACTTTAAGCTCGTCCACACTAAGCACCCGGTCAATTTTGCTTTCCAGCCCGTTATGCCTGACGGCTGCCTCCAGCATTGCCGGGGCGCCGTTAGAAAGAATGCACCGGGGCCGCCCGGCCAGCCGGTCCAGGACCTGGGCGGTCTCCGGAAAGGCTGCCAGGGTCAGATAGCTTTGCATTATCTTTTCGTACTGGGCCGGTTCCGGCTGCAATCCCAGCGCCTGGCAGCTAAAGCGCAGCCCATCCCCGGTGAGCTTCCAGAAGTCCTCGTAACGGTTCATTAAAGAACGCAGCCAGCTGTATTCAAGCTGTTTGGTGCGCCACAGGCGGCTGAGAGCCGCCCCATTCCCCGGAAAGACTTCCTCGCAGGTTGCCTGGACCGAGTAAACGTCAAAGAGCGTTCCATAGGCGTCAAAGACAAAGGCTTTTAGCCGGTTCACTGTTCGGAGCCTGTCATTGGCTGGGTAGCCTGGCGCAACTTGTCATCCGGCGATTTGGCAGTGGTGCCTTTTTGCGCGACCCGCGTGGCTTCCTGTTTATTGACCTGCTGGGTGATAAGATTAAATACCTCATCTATATCGTCGGTCAGGGTCCACAGGCTCAAATCTTCCGGTGAAATGGTGTTTAAATTTTTAAGCATTGTATCTTCCATCCAACTAGCCAGCGGCCCCCAGAAATCAGTACCCATCATAATAATAGGTACTTCCCGGCTCATCTTGCCGGTCTGGACCAGCGTCACCAGCTCAAAGAATTCATCCAGGGTACCGTAGCCGCCGGGGAAGAATACATAAGCTTCGGCTGAGAAGTCCAGCATTACCTTGCGGCTGAAGAAATAATGCAGGCTGATACCTTGCTTTACATAAGGATTAGACCTTTGTTCCATGGGCAGTTGGATGTTAATGCCCACCGACTTGCCGTTAGCGTCAAAAGCCCCGTGATTTCCGGCTTGCATAATGCCTGGACCGCCCCCGGTGACAATCGTATAACCATTTTCGGCTAACTTTTTACTCAAAGTATAGGCCAACAGGTAATAGGGACTGTTTTCCGGCAACCGGGCCGAACCAAAGAAGGTAATACTTTTAGTGATGTTAGCCAGGAAGGTAAAGCCTTCTACAAACTCGCTCATGATTCGGAAGATCCGCCAGGAAGGATTATGAAAGTAATCGAACCCAGCCTCGTCGTCGTTGTAATAGTACTGCTGTGACATCTATGCCTCCTGCTTTACTGGCAAAAAACTACTTTTCCTCATTCTCCTGATCTCAGTAATTATTACCTGATTGACCAATCTATAGCAAATCTATTGCCGCCATCCAAAACCCTTATTTTGTGGGGGATTTATACGGTCCCCAATGTCGAAAGAGCACAAATACTTTTTGACCGGGCTAAACTTATTGACCCTGGTAATAATATTCTCCCACAGGCTGAAATGTGGCTTACCAATGAGAAATATAGATTACCTCATCCTCCTGGAGGTTATTCTTTGTTTCCGCCCGATGGACACCTTGCGCTTCACGGTTGGGTAACTTTTGAAGTGCCTCAAACAGCTAAGGAGTTTACTTTTGAATATGAAGGATTCAAGGAATCTTTGAATTCTCGAACACTACATTGATTACTTTTGTCCTGGAATAGAATTCTTTCCTGCGTAACAAAGAACCGGCACTTCATATGCCGGTTCTTTGGTTTTTTAGAAGAACAGATATAAAAATGTCAAAATCAGATTTATTAAAGTAAGAGGGAAAAAAGCAAAAATTGCAGTGAGGGGACTATCAAGGCTGGTATAGTTCAATATAAAGAAATTGCCTGAAAAAGGCAACAAAAAAGGTTCAACATCATTGTTGAACCTTTCTAAGTATACGCCCAAGGGGATTCGAACCCCTGTGTCCGCCGTGAAAGGGCGGTGTCCTAGGCCTCTAGACGATGGGCGCATGGTGGGTCACTTGTCAGTTTAAGGCTTTTGGGGCCTCTCCGAAAGCGATGTAAATATAACATATCTGACCTGGCTTGGCAAGTTCTTAAGTGACGAATTTAGGGTATAATTTGAAAACTGTTTGTTCCGGTGGGTCTTATCCGGCTTTTCAGCCATGACAGATACGGTCTAACCGCGCCGGGGATGACAGCGTTAGCCTGGAACTGCTTGCTTGACTGTATCGTTTATACTTGGGAAAGTATTTTTTATTCCGCGGAGGGAGAATCTTTAGCTTGGACATCCAGCACTTTGGCGGCCTGGTGCCCGCCGAAAAACAAATCGAAGCCGGTGGCTTAAAATGGAATTACCTGGAATGGAACCCTGCCGGGACCCCGAATATTTTACTGGTCCACGGTATTACCAGCAACGCCCGGACCTGGTGGCAGCTGGGGCCGGACCTGGCGCAGTCCGGGGCGCGGGTAATCGCGGTTGATATGCCCGGTCACGGCTCCAGTGACGATAGCCCTTCCGGTGTCGCCTTTCCCGCTACGGCCGCCCAACTGGCGGGCCTGGTAACGGCCCTGGGCTTTGACCGGACCGGCTACCGCTTATGCGGCCATAGTTGGGGTGGTGCGGTCAGCCTGACGCTGGCGGCTAACCACCCGGCCGGTCTGGAAAAGGTGGCTTTGCTGGACCCGGCCCTGCATCTGCATACCCGGTGGGCCGGAGAGAGTTCCGCCAGGTATCAAAGCGAGGTTGAAGCACCTAAAAAGACCTGGGAAGAATATCTAAGCTGGTCCAAAGAAAACTATCCCGCCTGGCTGGCATCCGACCATTATTGGAAGGCGGGCGCTATGGTAGCCTACCGGCCTGCCACCGTCCGGGACTTCTTCGTTCATAATTCCGGCCAGAACATTGTCCCGCTGTTGGGTAAAGTCGAAGCGCCGCTGCTGTTGATTATCAGTGATGAAAAAGTCGGTGGCGTTCTGTCACAGGAGGACCAGAAAGGGGCCCTGGCAGCCCTGCTGCCCGGTAAGGGCCAGGCGGTCCGTTATGAGGGTATCGGCCATAATTTGCAACGTGAGGATTACCGGAGGCTGGCCCAGGACCTTAAACCCTTCCTGTTGGACGCTTAAACCTGAAAGTAATATCCATCACTTCAAGTAAAAATGTGTATAATGTATAATATAGCAAATGGGATTGCGTTCTGGTAAAGACTAATTCCGTAAGATGGGTGCTATAATTTTGTTGTATTTTAAGGGAACACAAGAGAGAATCAAAACATGACCCAGGCCCGAACTTTAAACGACCGGTATGAACTGCAATCCAAGATCGGCGATGGCGGGATGGCCGCTGTTTACAAAGCCCTTGACTTGAAGCTAAACCGG
This sequence comes from Chloroflexota bacterium, assembly GCA_028287745.1. Taxonomy (GTDB): domain Bacteria; phylum Chloroflexota; class Chloroflexia; order Chloroheliales; family Chloroheliaceae; genus 54-19. The sequence goes on along the minus strand of JAQBPB010000080.1, from coordinate 6,859 downwards.
GTTGTGGCGATAAAAATCCTGCGGGACAGTTATGCCGCCGACCCTCAGTTTCTGGCTCGGTTTAAACGAGAGGCCGAACAGGCCGCCAGTCTGAATCATCCCAATATCGTCCGGGTTTTTGACGTTGGTGACGAAGGCGACGTGCATTACATCGTCATGGAATACGTGGAAGGGTTCAGCCTTAAAGACATCATTATTGCCGAAGCGCCCCTGGCGATTACGCGCGCCCTGGAATTTGGAGCGCAAATCTCGGATGGCATCGGGTATGCCCACAGCACCGGCCTGATTCACCGCGATATCAAACCGCAAAACATCCTGATCGATATGGCGGGCCGGGTCAAAGTAACCGACTTCGGGATTGCCAAGAGTGCCACTGCCTCGACATTAACCGAAGCCGGTATCACCCTGGGCACCGTCCACTATTTCTCGCCCGAACAGGCTAAAGGTCTGCCGGTGATGCCCCAGAGTGATATTTATTCGATTGGCGTAGTGCTTTTCGAAATGCTTACCGGGCGCATCCCTTTTGATAGCGATAACCCGGTAGCCCTGGCCTTGAAACATATCGAAGAAATGCCGCCCCCGCTGCGCCGCTACAACCCGGGCATTCCCCCGGTGGTGGAACAAATCGTCCTTAAAGCCCTGGCTAAAGACCCCAACCAGCGTTTTGCTACTTCCGCCCAGTTAAGCAAGGCTTTGCGTAACCTGGAAGCGCAGTCGGAGCAGGGCACTATGGCGGTCCGCCCGGTACCTCCGGCAGTCAATCCCACCAACTATACCGGACAGGTCAACCGCCGTTCGGCTGTACCGCCGCCGGGCTCTTATAATTACCGGGATGCCCATGTTCAGGATCCTACCTCGGTCAACCCGGTCCGTCCGGCCCGGCCGATGGTACCTCCCGTGCCGGTGCCGGTAGCTCCGCCAGATAATAACTATACTTATGAGCAAGCCCGCCGCAACGGGGTGCGCTATTACGATGAGAGGGTCAGCACGTCTTATCGCGGGCGGGTGCCGGTTGAAGAAGTCGAGTATATTGACGAAGTTGAACAGGCGCGTGGGAGCGGCGGTTGTTTGCCCTGGATTGTGGGCGCGGCCGCTTTCTTGATGATCGTGGGTCTGGCCCTGGCCGCCCTCTTAATCCTGCCGGGCCTTTCAACCCAGACCGTCCGCCCAACTGCTACGGCAGCCGCCACGCTTGCCCCTAGCACCACTGTGGCGGCCGAAAAGGTGGGTGTACCGGCTGTCCTGGGTAAAAAGCAGGAAGATGCCGAAAACGCCATTAAAGCGGCCCGTCTGGTTGTTGGTGACATTAAGCAGGAAAATTCGGACCAACCGGCCGGTGTGGTTATTGGAGTAAATCCTAACGTCGGTGTTAAAATTGACACCGGTAGTAAGGTCGGCCTGACAGTCAGCAAAGGGGCCGAAACTGTGCCCCTGACAACTTATACCAATACCCCGCTAGCGGCAGCCAGGGCCCAGTTAGAAGGGCTTGGTTTCAAGGTACAGGTTCTGGACGAATTTAGCGATACCATTCAGCCGGAAGCGGTCACCCGGACCGACCCGCTGGGAGGCCCCGGTGTAACCGTAGCTAAAGGCTCCCTGATCAAGCTTTATGTCAGCAAGGGTAAGGCACCCGCGCCTACGACCGCGCCACCGGCTACCACGGCCGCCCCGGTTGCTACACCGGCCCCGCCTGTGCCTACGACCGCGCCACCGGCCCCGACCAACCCGCCGCTCAACCCGAACCAGACTACTATGCCAGCGGTGGTTAAAGCCAAACAGGCTGATGCCGAGCGGGCAATAGCGGAGTCTAACCTGGTTTTCCAGGTCTTGTCCTGGAACGAAGCTGATATCCGGGCGCAACTTGCCGGGGCACCCCAGGAAGTTAGAGACTCGGCCTTGAATAACTACCGGCAGGTGAAAAAAGGCGATGTTTTCTTTACCGACCCGGGCGAAGGCACTGTATTGAATAAGGGCACCAAAGTAACAATCGTGGTTCGCAAGGATAACTAACCAACCGGGCGAGTAGAAACTAAGCGAATAGGAACTAAAAAAGGGAACTAAAAAAGGTGGTGAAGCTTAAAAACTTCACCACCTTTTTCTTTATTACAACTTGTAGTTTTTAGGCTACGGTTTCGCGCAGGTTCGGCAGCACGTCCATGGCTTTTTCAGCAAAGTGGCAGGCCGCGAAGTGGTTCGGGCGATGCTCGACAAAAGGCGGTTCCTCTTTACAGATTTCCTGGGCCAGGGGGCAGCGAGTACGGAAGTGGCAGCCCGACGGCGGGTTGATGGGCGAAGGTACGTCACCCTCCAGGATGATGCGCTTGCGCTTTTCTTCCAGCAGCGGGTCCGGGATCGGAATAGCTGACAGCAAGGCTTTGGTATAGGGGTGCATTGGCTTTTCGTAAAGGTCGTCACGGTCAGCCAATTCTACTACTTTACCCAGGTACATTACTGCAATCCGGTCCGAAATGTGCCGTACTACCGAAAGGTCGTGGGCGATAAACAGGTAAGTCAGGCCAAATTCAGACTGTAAGTCTTCCAGCAGGTTGACTACCTGGGCCTGGATGGATACGTCCAACGCCGAAATCGGCTCATCGGCTACGATGAAATCCGGCTCTACAGCCAGGGCGCGGGCGATACCGATACGCTGGCGCTGCCCGCCCGAGAACTCGTGCGGATAGCGGTTGACGTAGTTCGGGTTAAGACCTACCACTCTTAACAGTTCGCGTACCCGGTCCTGCTTGGCTTTGCCTTTAGCCAGGTTATGGACTTCCAGGGGCTCGCCAATGATGTTACCGACCGTCATACGGGGGTTAAGGCTGGCGTAGGGGTCCTGGAAGATGATCTGAAGGTTACGCCGCATTTTGCGGAGTTCTTCGCCCTTCATCTGGACCAGGTCCTGGCCGCGATAGCGGACACTACCGGCAGTGGGCCGGTGAAGCTGTAAGATGGCACGCCCGGTGGTGGACTTGCCACAACCCGACTCGCCGACCAATCCCAGCGTTTCACCCTTTTTAATGCTGAAATTTATCCCGTCTACCGCTTTGACCGCGCCAACTTTACGCTGGAAGATAATACCTTCGGTGATGGGGAAATGCATCTCAAGGTTTTCGATTTCCATCAAGACTTCGCCAGCCGCTACGGTAGACTGTCCTTTTTGCGCTTTCATACGCTCGGTTCGATGTTCCTGGCTTTCCAAATCTACTACTCCTCTACTTTTCTCTGTGGTTTGTCCAATCCCAAATATCTGATCTGCTTAACCGGCTGGAGATGTTCTTACATCAGTTGCAGTAGCCACAACTTCGGGGGCGGGCACTTCCGGTACAGGTGTCTGCTTGGTAATATCAAAGAGGCAGGCTGCCCGGTGTGCTTCTTCTACCTCGCGCAGTTCCGGAACTTTAGCCTGGCAGACTACCGGCTGGCGATAGGCGCAGCGCGGTTCAAAAGGACAACCCGGCGGTAAAGATAACATGTCCGGTGGTAACCCCTGGATAGGGATCAGGCGGGCCTGGCGTACGTTGTCCAGGCGGGGAATCGAGTTCAAGAGGCCAATCGTATAGGGCATCCGCGGGTTGGCGTACAGCGGCTTGGCACCGGCTGTCTCGACAATTTTCCCGGCGTACATTACCTGGATACGGTCGCACATACCGGCCACCACGCCCAGGTCGTGGGTGATCAGCATAATAGCGGTGCCGAGTTCCTGGCGCAGCCGTTTCAACAGTTCCAGGATTTGGGCCTGGATTGTTACGTCCAACGCGGTTGTCGGTTCGTCGGCGATGAGCAGTTTAGGGTCGCAGCTAATTGCCATGGCAATCATTACGCGCTGGCGCATACCACCGGAGAACTGGTGCGGGTAATCGCCAAGCCGTTTGTCCGCTGAAGGAATACCGACCAGCTTGAGAAGTTCAATCGCTCGCCGGTTAGCGCCTTTATCGTCCAGTTTCATATGGAGTTTAAGACTCTCGGTAATTTGCTTACCAATCGTCAAGACGGGGTTTAGCGATGTCATCGGATCCTGGAAAATCATGGCGATTTCTTTTCCCCGAATTTTACGCATTTGCTCGTCTTTTAATTTTAGCAGGTTCTGTCCTTTGAAGATAACTTCGCTGGAAGAATCAATTACGGCCGGCGGACTGGGCAGCAAACGCATGATTGCCATGGATGTTACGCTCTTACCAGAACCGGATTCACCCACGATACCGAGTGTTTCACCTTCATTCAGGTAAAAAGAAACATCGTTTACTGCCTTGACTAACCCTCCATCAGTTTTAAAAGCAACTTTTAGATTGTTAACCTTTAACAAAGGTTCCATTCCATACTCCTGTTTCAAATATCTAAAAATTTTGTGAGCAGAGATCAGGGTTCAAAATACAGATGCTACATACCTCCTATTTTGAACCATAATTGGCTTTTTGTAAATAGGCAGGGCTTACCTTGACCCAATAGCTATATCTTTGTAGCTGTTTTGCCTTAAATACAGATGGGTTAGCGTTTATTGCGGGGGTCTAGCGCATCGCGCAAGCCGTCCCCAATAAAGTTAATTGCCAGAACGGTCAACAGAATGAATAAGCCAGGGAAGAAGGCCCACCACCAGTTGCCGTTTACGAACTCGACCTGAGATTGGGCCAAAGCAGTACCCCAACTCCGTAAGGGTAATTGTATTCCATAACCCAGGAAACTCAGAAAGGCTTCCAGGACTATATTTTGACCGACGATCAACGTACCGGCAACCACTACCGGATTGATAACGTTCGGCAGTACATGCCGGAGCATTATGCGGCCGTTTTTAGCCCCTAAAGCCCGCGCGCCGGTCACAAATTCCTGCTGCTTTACCGAAAGCGTAACACTGCGCACCAACCGCGAAACCGACGGCCAGGTCAGCAACCCAATGATAAGCGGTAGTAAGATCATAGAACGGATTTCGGCCCCTTCTACAACTCTACCGGCACTTCCGCCGGGCGGTGGCGGAGTTACCAGGAAGCGTGAGGCCAGCAGTAAGACGAATATCAAGGGTACCGAGAGAAATACATCGGCAACCCGCATTAAAATGGCATCAATTATCCCGCCGAAAAAGCCGGCTACGATACCGACCACTGTGCCGACACTGCAAGCTACCAACATTGCCAGTAAGCTTAAAAAGAGCGATATGCGGGCTCCGTGAACCACCAGGCCCAATACGTCAAGACCGTTGACGTTAGTTCCAAAAGGGTGATCCCAGGTGGGCGGCTTGTTCTTTAAGTCGAACATGGTAGCCGTATTTACTCTTGGTTCAGGTACGATAAAAGGTCCAACTATGGCTATTGCTGCCAGGATCGCGAAAAGAATCATTCCAAAAACGGCCATCTGGTGGCGCCGGAACCTTACCCAGAACTCATAAGCCTGTGAACGCGATTTATCTGAAATGGCCCCGCCATTTGTCCCAGGCGCGTTATTTTTAAGCGGGGCTGATATATTTTGCGTGCTGTCAATCATAAATTAACTTCCCCTTTTAATAGCGGATCCTGGGATCAATTATAGCGTAAGAAACATCAGCAATAATATTAAAAATCAGGATAAAAGCCGAAAGTAAAAAGACAATCCCGACCATAACCGGATAATCTGCCCGTGAAATTGAATCGATGAACAGCAGACCCATACCAGGCCAGCTGAAAATGGTTTCCGTTACTACAGCACCACCAATCAAACCCGGAATTGTCAGGGCAATATTGGTAACAACCGGCAGTAAAGCCGGGCGCAGGGCGTGGCGGCGTACAATGCTGCCTTCACTCAGACCTTTGGCGCGAGCGGTCCGAATATAGTCCTGATTGATTGTTTCCAGCATTGAGCTGCGCATGTAGCGGCTATCTGCGGCCACATTTACTACGATAAGGGTAATGACCGGCAAGACCAGGTGAGAGGCCAGGCTACTCAAGGCGGCAAGCGGTTGGCTGCCCCACCAGGGCCAGTAATCCTTTGAATTAAAAGCCGGTTCACGGGGATCGGTAATGCCGCCGGTCGGGAACCAGCCCAGGTTAGCTCCGAAAGTGAAAACCAGGATCAGGCCCAACCAGAAAGTGGGCATTGAAAACCCAATGTAAGTTAAAACGGTAAAGATTTTATCCGAAAGGCTGTAACGTTTCAAAGCTGACCAGACACCTAAAGGTAACGCAATAAGTTGTTGAATAGTATAAGCGGTTACCATTAGTATCAATGTAGCCGGTAAGCGTTCCATTATCAAGCTAAGTACCGGCTGGCGGGTTGTAAATGAAAAGCCCCAATCCCCACGAAACATGGCGAAAAACCAGTTAAAATATTGTTCCAATACCGGTTTATCCAGACCCCAGTTCCTGGCAATCGCCGCTCTTTGTTCCGCTGTCATGCGCGGGTTCTGCCCGAAGGCGGCTAGAGGCCCGCCGGGAGCCAGTTGCATGATCATAAATACAAGGAAAGAAATGCCTATCAGCACTGGAATAGATACAAGAATACGGCGAATGATAAACTTCGTCATTAGGTTAAACTCCTGATATACGCAGTCCGGTTTTAACGGGTAATTAGCTTAGGTCTTCAAGCTAAGTGATAATTCCTTTTATACTTCTTAAGTTGTGCTGGTATACAGAAAAACGGTTAAAATCCTTGCAGTTTGAATTCAAAATTATTTGAAGCAATTATAGCCGTTTTTAACCATTCGTCAAACAGTTAAGCTTTTGTGCAGCGGTACAGGGTCTTCCCCCCGGTTTCATATTTAGTTTAATATTTGAGCGATTTATGCCAGGGGCACCCTAACTTTTTTGTGGTTAAGTTTCTATCAAACTTTATACCGAGGTTCTTTCCGGGGGAAGAATATAACCGATTTAGAAAAGTGGTGCAGCCAGGCTTAAGC
>JAQBPB010000017.1 GCA_028287745.1 Chloroflexota bacterium | reverse complement strand
GGAATAATGTGATAGGATTTAACCGGTTCTAAATGTGCATATTATTTTGCAAAGGAGTAATCATAATGCCAACACGAACAGCGAGTGCCGTCTGGGAAGGTAATTTGAAGGATGGCAAAGGAAACATGAAGCTTGGCAGCGGTGCATTCAGCGGGCAGTACTCATTTAAATCGCGCTTTGAAGAAGGCACCGGTACCAACCCCGAGGAACTTATCGGGGCCGCCCACGCCGGTTGTTTTTCAATGGCCTTTTCCAACGGTTTAGCGACCGCCGGGTTCACGCCGGAAAGAGTCCAAACTCAGGCTAAAGTTCATTTCGGTCAAACCCCTGGCGGCCTGGCTATCAGCAAAATCGAATTGGAAACTGAAGCTTCGGTCCCTGGAATTGATGAAGCAACCTTCCAGGAGCAAGCCGAGAAAGCCAAAATTAATTGCCCCGTTTCTAAAGCGCTGGCCGGGGTAGAAATTGTCCTCAACGCTCGCCTCGTGAGCTAAAATCTGGCCTAGATTGTTCAATATATAACAATCTAGGCCAATTTATATCTTACCTACAACCTGAACAAACCCACATTTCACAACAGGAGGCCTATGGAACTTAAATTAGCCTGTTACATTTCCTGGTTTACATAACATTGATTGACAGCTTTTAAGACCGGTGTTAGAATCCCTCCTGCCTTCAATCTTCTAAAGCTATGAATTTTCTCAGGAGTTATTTGCCGGAATGAGGCTTTTCCAGAAAAATCAATTGCCGTCCCAACTGCCTGCTGAAGATGTTCCGGTTGAAACAAAAGCTGCTCTTGCTTCCTCACCATTAGAAAATCTTACTCAGGATGCCCGGGAATTATGGACCAGGCGGTATTTTTTGATAGGCGCCTATATTCTGCTGGCGGCGGTGCTGTTGGCCTGGGGTTATGTTATTTTGCCCCGCAGCGGTGCATTAGCCTGGGCCTGGTGGCCGGTTACCCTGGTGGCGCTGGTGGCGGGCGGCGGCCTGGTAGCCTGGCAATTAAAATGGGCCAGAGGTCTTGCCGGAACGACAGATTCGTCTCAAACTGAGTCCTGGCTGGCTAAATACAGTCAAAAAATACCTCTGGGCTTGATTCCGGTCATGCTGGTCGGCTTCTTTTTGAACAGCTATATAATTAGCGAGAATCCGCAGCCTCTACGCCACGACTCCTATGAATACAGCCGCCTGGCTTACGATTACGGACGCGAGGGCTATACGCCGCATGCCATCCGTACACCCGGTTATACAGTCCTTTTAGCCGGCATCTTCAAACTGTCCAACACACCGGAGCCAGCCAAAGACGTGCTTTTCGGGCCGCCTAACCCGTACAAGACCAATTTCTGGGCTTTAGACGCCTGGCGCTACCAGCGCTTTATGCTGCTGGTAGCGGGCTTAATCATTTATGCCCTGGTGCTGGAACTACAGGGCGCCCGCCGGTTCAATTTCCGCTACCCTTCCCGGGTCTACTGGGGCGAGCCGGTGGCCCTGCTGGCGGCTTTCCTGGTAGTGACCTGCCCTTATCTTATTGCTTATTCCGGCCTGCCCATGACCGAAATACCGTCCACCTTCTGGCTGGTCCTATCGGCCTTTTTATGGGTCAAGGCTTTGAAGTACCGGCAGGTCATGCTTTATCCGTTACTGGCCGGGGCTTCGATGGCCCTGCTGCTGGAAACCCGCCCGACCTTCATATATTTACCGCTGCTCGCAATCGCGACAATGCTATTTTTTGGCCGGGGCAGGCAGCGCCTGTTCCAGCCACTGCTGCTGGTAGCTCCGCTGGTGCTATTTCTATGGCCGCAACTGGCGGCTAACCTGAATACTTTCGAAGAACCCAGCCCGGTCCTGGCGGCGGACTTCTCCACCCACCAGACCGCCGTCGGTATTTATTTAGTCAGCACCGGTGGATTGCCTCGTTACCAGATTCAAGCGTCGGCGGTGAATCCCAATCCGAACTACGAGCCTATCTGGGACCGCCTGGCTAATTATCTGCCGGTCCAGATGGGTAATGTGGATGGGGTGCAGATTTCCAACCAGGAACGCAAAAGCCGGGGTGCGGTAGAAAGCAGTTATTTCAAGAGCCTTTTCTTTAACTATGTAACTTCAAAACCGCTTGAATTTGCCGGGACGATGGCGAAACGGGCCTGGTGGATGTGGGACCAGCACTTCCTTTTCCCTTATTATGATACCGATTACTTCGATTACCGTTGGCTGACCGATAACGTGAACCGGCTTTATCTGATTGCCGGGATTACCGGGATTATCGCCTCGGTCTGGGCCTGGGGCTGGTTGGCCTGGCCGGTCTGGCTGATTCTGGCTTACATGTGGGGGGTCCATTCGCTGGTGGTGATTGAGTTTCGCTACACCCTCCCTGCCTACCCGTTACTGGTCGCGTTTGCCGCCCTGGGACTATGGTCTACCGGCCTGGCCCTGATCGGCCGTCTAAGGGGCCTGGAACGCCGGGTAGTGTTAGGTGGTGCCGTTGGTGCCCTGGTGCTTATTTCAACCCTCTCAATGGCCTTACCGCTGATTCCGCCGACTAACTCAACCCGCGAAAAAGCCCTGGATATCAAAGCCCAGGCCGATGAGCTGGATCAGGTGCGCCAATTCAAACTGTCGAACGAGCTGTACGATAAAGCTATCAGCCTGTATCCCCAGGAAGCCCAGCTCTGGGCAGGCCGGGGTAACTATTTCGCCGGGCAGCGCCTTCCCAACCGGGCCATACCGGACTTTGATAAAGCGATTGCCCTGGACCCGACTGCCCCCGACCCGTACCGGTGGCGCGGAGAAATGTTGCTGGACCTGAAGAAATACCCGGAAGCCCGCGCTGACCTGCAGAAGTTCTTGCAGCTTGCGCCCTCTAACCATCCCAGCCGGTTGAAGGTGCAGCGGGAACTTTCCGGGATACCTTCATAATTTTAACCAATAAAAAGGGGAGGCTAGATTCAATGAGTCTAGCCTCCCCTTTTTATTTATATCTGTTTAACTTTCCGGAGTGTCTTTAAGTAGTTTTGAAAGGGCCGCCCAGCGTTTATCCACTATTTCCGGCTCGACTTCTTCGTCCGGTTCGTCAATATCCGCTTCGGGGTCGGTCTCATTTATCCGTTCCAACTGGTTGTACAGGCCGGGGCAATCCTCGCCACAGAGCGGGTTGATCGGCAGGCTGACCAGGATTTGCTGCCGGATAGCCTCGCCCAGGTTCAGCAAGTGGTTGGCATCCAGCTTCAAATCGGTTTCTTCCTCCAGCGTTTCACTCTTGATTGGAAAGCCGGTGGTGACATCTATCAAAGGGCGAAAGACTTCTTCCAATTCGTAGTCAACATGGTAGTCAAAATCGTTCAAGCAGCGGACACATTCCAGTACAACATCCGCTTCGCCCTGGCCCTGGGCCAGTACGGTGTCCCGGACTTTGGTAAACCGGACTCGCCCGGTAATGTTGCGGGCTTCGGCCGGTTTCTCGCCCTCTTCCTGGGCCATGTTTAACACTTCCTGCTCGAAATCGTAATCGCGATGGGCTCCCTCGAAATCTCGCAATAGGGTTGCAAGGTTGAAGATCAGGGGGCCGGTCTTTTCGGTGTGCTGGTGCTTGCGGCCAGTCAGGTGCGGTTGAGAAGGCAGCACCGGTTCCGGGACGCGCTGGTGTTCCCGGTGGGCAGGTTCGCGGGCGGGTGCCGGTTCCAATCGGTTGTTGCTGAATTTGAACCGGCTGGGCCGGGGCGATATGCTGTTATTTTTACCTGAGTTATTTTCTTCGTTTTTCATGGGATTTCACAACTAATATTAGTCCTAATTAAATTGATGGACCTGACTCCCGGCTGTACCGCAGGTTGTCAGGACCATCAAAAACATAGAATTGATCTCTAGAAAGGTGGGCGGGTCGGCCGGTTGGATGTACCTTGCGAAGAGTCTCGACCGTTATTAAAGCCCGGTCCGGCCTGGTTAGGGCGGGGTGCCGGACCTTCCTCTTCAAAGTCATACAGGTCGAAATCTTCCGGCTCATCTTCGGGCGGTTTGGGACTAGCAGAAACTTTTGGCACCGGGCGCAAAGGGTTCGGCTGGACCAGGTTCAGGCGGTTGACCGGGCGGTTATCGGCCTGGCCGGAACTTGAACCGGTCGAAAGCGGCCGGTTAGGGGCCGGTACAGGCGGGACCGCCGGTTTCGAGACGATTGGTTGGGAAGGCGCGGGCCGGTTGACCGGGCGTTCCGGGCTGGAACTTTCCGGGCTGGCCGGTTGCGGCCGGTTGGATACCGGGCCTGGTCCGGCCATTTTCGCGGGTGCGGGCGCTGCCTGCGGCGGTTTATGCTGCAAGTTATATTGAGGCCGGTATTGCTGCTGGTATTCCTCGATTTGCTCCTGGTAGCTTTGCGACTGCTGCATGAAATTCTGCAAGCCGTTGCGGACCACCGTCAGGTGCTTATCAAGCAAGTTTTCCAGTTCCCCGAGGACCTGCTGGGCATACTGGTTCGCGCCTTCCCGCATCTCGTGGGTCTGGGTAATTGTTTCATCGTAAAGGCCCTGGCCCTGACTGCGCAACTCGTAAGATTCCTGGGCGGCTTCGCTCAGGATCAAGTCGCGCTGGCGCTCGGCTTCCACCAACAACCCTTCCCGTTCCAGCATCATGCGGCGTTCTTGTTCAGCCTGTTCCACGATCTGGCGGGCGGTTTCATCGGCTTCGTCTAAAATTCGCTCCCGGTCGTTCAGGGTGCGTTTAGCGGCTTTAATTTCCTCCGGCACGACTGCCCGCATCTGGTCAATCAAGGCGTAGCATTCTTGCTCGTCCACCATTACCTTGTTGGACAGTGGGACGCGCTTTCCGGTCTGAATTAAAGCCTCTAGCCGGTCAATTAAATAATCTATGTCCATTGCTTATATACCGAGGTTAAATCTATTTTCGGCCAAATTTTTCATAAAGCCTGGTCTTTACGTGGTTCGGCACCATCTGGCTTACATCGCCGCCCCATTTGGCAATTTCTTTGACCATGCTGCTGCTCATAAAAGAATAATTCTGGCTGGTCATGAGACAGGCAATTTCCAGGTCTGGGGCCAGGTGCCGGTAATTTTGGGCCAGTTGCAGTTCCCATTCAAAATCGCTAACCGTGCGCAGACCCCGTACGATTACTTTAGCCCCAATGTCAAGGGCATGATAGGCGGTCAGGCCGGTATAACTTTCCACCCGCAAATTCGGGATATCTCCCAGCGCTTCCAGGATCATATCAACTCGCTCTTCAGTTGTAAAGAGAAGATTTTTACTGGGGGCATCGAAAACCGCTACTACCAATTCATCAAAAAGTTGGACTGCCCGCTGGGCCACGTCAATGTGCCCATTAGTTATAGGGTCAAAACTCGCTGGGTACAAAGCCCGGATCAAACCCGTTCTCCTCTCATTTAATGACACCGGTATTACCAACCAGGGGGTTACTCGTCGGCGTCGCCGGTAGCCTCGTCAGGTTCTAAGGGTTGGTCAGTTGTTTCGGTTTCTTCTTTAAAGCCGTAGTCACCTGGGTTACCGGCCAGGAAAATGGAAAAGGCGGAGTCACCATGTCGGCGGTGTCGCAGCAAGTGTAATTGTACTCCATTGCCTGGCTCTGCGCTACCAATAACGGACTCCAGGACTACGCGGGGAGAGTGCCCAATAACCACCAGGCCGCCGGGTTTTACTACGCTGCTGCGGGCGACATGTTCCAGGGTATCGGGAATCTTTGGGTCAGCGTAGGGCGGATCGAGAAATATTATATCATAGAATTTTTCGTCCGGACCCTGGGTTATTTCCACGACCGGCTCCACCGGAGCGGGCTCAAGAGGCGGCAATTCTACTAGCAAAGTGGACTGAATTTCCTCTTTACCTCGCTTTCCCCCGCCCTTGCGGCGGTGCAAGCCACCGGCGGCTCGTTTGGCGTGGGCCACTCCCGGCGGTGGCGGCGGTGAGTTGAGAAAAGAACTGACCTGGCGGTTGTTGACCCGCGCTTTGGCGGTAAACTTGGTATGTTCCAGGTTATCGCTAATAACCCGGCAGACCCCGGCGTTAATTTCCACAAAGTCCACCCAGGTAGCGCCTCGCGAGAGGGCTTCGATACCGATAGAGCCGCTCCCGGCGTACATATCCAAAACCCGGCCCCACTCCCGGTCCTTCTGGTCCAGGATGGTACTTAGCATTGAAAAGACGGCCCCTTTGATTTTATCGGCCATGGGCCGGGTGGTCATGCCTTTAGGCGCTTTGAGATTATGTCCACGGGCTTCGCCACTGATTACGCGCATGTTTACTTTCTTCCTTCTAGATTCAACCGTTTTTGCCCTTTGCGGCAAGCGTAAAATTTATTATAGCATTTCTGTCTTTCCAAAACAGCTTCCAATTTAAGTTCTATAGCTTGACTGAGAGCCGGGCTGAGAGTATAATAAGCCAGATTAAACTAATATATGCACCAGTAGCTCAGTGGATAGAGCGTCTGCCTCCGGAGCAGAAGGTCACAGGTTCGAGTCCCGTCTGGTGTACTAAATAACAAAAAACGGCAATATTGCCGTTTTTTGTTACCTGCTAATATTTACTTATGAAGCAAAATAATAAAAGACCCGGAATAAAATTAAGCCTGGTGAGCCCTGGTTGTATGGGTGTCGCCATCCTCGCCGGTTTTCTACTGGGGTTTTTTATGGGCAACCGGGCCATGCCGGGCGCGCTTCCCTGGCTCTTTGGCGGCATGTTCTCGCTTTTCTTTGGCGTGCTGGCGTTTGTTTTTACCGGAATGACTTCACGCCGGGACCGGGGCATTGTTACCGAAACGATAGAGGCAATTCCGGCCAGTATGGTGGTTTCACTAAAAGAGGCCATCGAGCAGGCCAATCCGCCCTCGCACCTGGCTTCCCACCAGGTGGCCCAGCTTGACACAGTGCTGGCTGAGCTTGAAGACCTGGCCCGGCTGTTAAGAAAGCAGCCCAGGGCGGGCGCCGACCCGGCCCTTCCGGCCAAACTGGAAGAAATTGCCGCCCAATGGCTCAGCGCCGACCAGCAGGACGAGTGGATTTCCAACAATAGCTGACCTTAGGCCAGGCTTTCCAGCCATCCCGGCAAGCGGTCGACCAGGTACTCAATCTTTTCCCGGCTTATACCGGTCTGGCCGGTAGTGTAATTATATAAAAATTCCAGGACTACCCAGACTTTCGCAATCTTTATATCTTCAGCAAATTCCTCAATAGCCTTTTCTTGTATATACGAAATCTGCCCAACCGAAGAATTTATCTCCCGGTATCTTCTGGCGTAATGCCGGAAGGCTGCTTTATCGGGCAGACCCGGTATCAGGATAGCCACATCTATTGCGGGTGCGCCAAAACTGAAGCGCTCCCAGTCGAACAGTACCGGAGAACCGTCGCTGCGCACGCCCCAGTTATTGGGGTTGGGGTCGGCGGAGATTGGGTATAGGGGTCTAAAGAGGTGCTGGTATTGCGCCTCCCAGCCGCGCAGAATGGGCGCTATCCGCTCGGAAGATGTTCCTCGTAAGGACAGGGCGTTGTCCGTGATTTCAGTGGTCCATTCCGGTTTGTAAAGCCGTGTCAGGTCAGGCGGGGATGGCAATTTGGCCCGGTGCAAGCGGCCCAGCATTTCCAACACCTGTCGGTCGGCGTTCCAGCGTTCGTGAGGTAAAGGTTTGGGAATATTTTCCAGCACCAGCCAGTAGTGCTCGTCTACTTCACCCGACCAGTAACTTTCCGGTATTGCCACACCCTGCTCACGCAAAAGCGGTGCATAGCTCCAGTAAAATAGGCTCTCCTGGGGTTTCAGATTGGTTTTTAAAATGACCGGTATATTACCAAATGTTAGGCGGTAGACGGAACTTCCGCTCATGCCACTCAGGCTTTTGCTATGGGTCAGCGGCGGGTAATTCCGGGCAAAAAAGTCCTGCAGGGCGGCTGGTAAAGCAACCGGAAAAACCATAACTGCTCCTTAAAGGCCCAAAACCTCGCATTTTTACTTCTATAACAGGCGTTATACAGTTTCTCACGACCCTAGATTCAATGAATCTATATTTTTGATGTTGCCGCTAATCAGCCGCAAATTCTGCAATAAAGTTAAATATTTGAGTTCAAACGCTAATTTTACAGGTCAGGAAACTGAATAATAGCCAATTAAGGCAAGCAAAAATCAAATATTAGATCTGCGCGCCCACGTTTATCATTTTAAGCGTGTTTTTCAGGTTATCCATCAAGGCTGCCACGGATAAATCTTTATTCCGCCCGATATGGCTGTTGAAGGGCGAATGGGGGTAGGCCGTAAAGACGGTCAGTAGATAATGAGCTGTAAAGGTTGGATTATCCAGGGCGGCGTCCCCGGTCCGGCGAGCCTCTCGTAAAATATTTTCAAGGCCGCGCGGCCATATCTGGTTCACAAAAAGAAAAGCGGGCCGGGCCTGATCGGGAGTGATGCCCTGTTCCGGAAACTGTTGGTTTAATTGGACCCGCTGCCTTAATTCCTGGAAGAGCATTGGCAGGTTCGGGGCGGGCGCTTCCATAAAAGCCTGGGCAATATGCTGTAACTGGTCGTAGACATTCAACTCGCGGGTGGCCCGGTTAATCTCGCGGTCAATTTCGTCCAGGATATCCAGCAAAACGGTCAGAAAGAGACCATCTTTGTTCTGGAAGTAATAGTAGATGGTCGGCTGGCTGACGGAGGCCGCCTGCATAATCTCCCGGATGTTAACCGCGTCAAAACTTTTTTGCTGAAATAAGTTCCGGGCGTGATAAATAATATTCTCTTTTTTATCCGGTTCAGCGGGAACCGGGGTTGGTGCTAACTTGACTAATTTCTGGGACATTTAACAGGGTTTCATTTCAGGAATGTTATTAAGGGCCGGTCCGAAAGCGAAGTTGATTGTATACCATCTTCCGGGTTTTGGGCAAAAAAGGCACCACTCCACTTATTTATGAAAATAATTTATCTGTAGATGCGTTTGAAGGCCCTTTTAAGCGATTTTAAGGACATTAATAATGATAGCAAGGGCTTTATTATTAATCAATGCACTAATCACACACCGCTACCACGTGGTAGCAATTATGCTAACATAGTTTTGAAACTGATTTAATGTGTTAAGGAGACTAAAATGTGTGGACGGTTCACTTTAACCAAAGTTGACAGGCTGCCTAAACGCTTCAACCTGCAACAGCCGGAATTGCCGCTAACTCCCCGCTATAATGTCGCGCCAACCCAGGTCATGCCGGTGATATTGCGGGATGAAGCGGAAAAGAACCAGTTGGAATGGTTCAAATGGGGCCTGGTTCCCTTCTGGTCCAAAGAGCCAAAGTCCGGTTATTCGACCATCAACGCCCGGGCCGAGGGCATCGCCGATAAACCGGCCTACCGCAAGCCGATTCGCAGCCAGCGCTGCCTGATTCCTTCCGATGGGTTTTACGAGTGGCAAAAGACCGGGACCGGCAAGCAGCCTTTTTATATTCATTTAAAGAGCGCTGAACTGTTTGGTTTTGCGGGGTTGTATGACATTTACCGGGATAGGGACGGAAACGAACTAAAAACTTTTACGATTATCACGACCGAGGCTAACGACCTGGTGGCGCCCATTCATAACCGGATGCCGGTGATTTTGCGGGCGCAGGACGAAGCCGAATGGCTCGACCCGACTATTAACGACCCTTTCCAGGTCACCCGGCTCTTGCAGCCTTACCCGGCCGAGTTTATGGAACTCTACCCGGTTTCCAGAAAAGTAAACGCGGTCGCGAACGATGTGCCCGAAATTCTCGAAACCGTGAACAGCGCCTAGATAGCCGTTATTTTTAAGCGGGCCAGGGCAAACGACAACAGCCGGGTGTCGCCGCTGCCCGGTACGGTTTCACTGGGCCGGAGAGCCGGTTCCTGGGAAGTCAGGCTCAAAGTCGAGCGGCCTGGTGGTAACTCAAACTCGAACGACTGTTGCTGCGGGGCTGGCCCGGCTTCTTTCTGGCCGATTGAGAACCCGTTGAGGCTTATCTGGACTGTCCGGGGCTTTTGGAAACTAAAGATGGTCCAATCCAGGCGGAACTTCATTGGTTTCGGGTTTGGGTTGAGCAGGGTTAGACTGCCGCTTCCACTGGTCCAGAAATACGGTCCGACCTGCGTATTGCTTTCTTTATCCAGCCAGCCTTTGCCCCGGTCAACCCAGCCTGCCAGGGTTTTCCCATTCCAGTTATAGTCCGGTACCCGGTAGATTTCGGCTCCGCCATCCCTGGCGAGGGGCGGATTATTATCAAGCAGCGGTTTCAGGGTTTCGTTTATTGCATTCGAAGCCTTAACCGACATTTTATCGCGGTGGATGACCAGGTACTTGATGCCGTAGACGTTCAGGGCGGGCACCAGGGTAGTTTCAAAATTGTTTGTAACGAACTCAGGTGGCGATGGTACCCAATCTTTCTGGGTCAGTTCCCGGACTACCGGAGCCTGGTCAATAAAGTCAAAGCCGGGCAAGCGGGCCAGGTAGCCGCCGACTGACGGTTGAGCGTGGGCGGTTTGTTCGTACATCAGAATGCCGCCCAATTCGCTGTAAGGCAGCGACATCACCGCGCCGGGCGGTTGAATCTTACGCCAGGCGGCCTGGTCCAGGGCCAGGCTCTGGGTAGTCCTTGGGCCGGGCAAATATTCCAGGAATATAACCAGCAGGGCTAACCCGGCCAGCCCGGCAGTCCAGACCGCCGGTTTGAGCTTGAGCCGGGGCGGTTTCCTGGTACTTAACCAGTCCAGGCCGTGGGCCGCCAGTAATCCCAGCGGCAGCATGGCAAAAGCCACCAGCCGGACCGGCACCCGGAAGAAATTCCCGACCACCGGCAAGGCCTGTAAAATCAAGCCGGGTAGCGGCAAATCTATATAACTGTCCTGGCCGGTCTTGAACTGCGGCCCCAGCGAAAGCACCAGGAAAAACAGCATTAGAAAAAACCAGCCCCGGACGTTTTGCCAGCAAAAAATCCCACCCAGCGCCGCCAGCAGGAGCGCCCCAAACCCCAGGAACTGGCTGTATTCCTGCCCCTCTAAGAGTTTAGAAAACCATAAGGTCGAGTCGCCCGGCACGAAAAAATAGAACAGGGTAGCCGAGTTAAACCGGATACTGCTGCTGCGGGCGGCCGCCGTAGGTGTACCGGCAGCGGCTCGGGCTGTCAGCAAAGCCAGGGGCGCCAGGGCCACACCGCAGATAGCAGCGAATATTACCAGGCGTTTTAACCGGCTAAAGTCTTTCCCCCGGACGGCGCGGATAATCAGGACCAGCCCTGCCAGGCCAGAGAAAAGCAATAAATTCAGGGCGTAGTACCAGGTCGTCAGGGCCGTAAAGAGCAGCATCAGGGCCGCCAGCAGGGTATCTCGCCAGAAATCAAAGGGCAAGCCCAGCCAGCTTTTAGCCGGAATTGCCGTTTTCGCGGGCGGGCTGAGGGCTTTGAGGAAAAATAGAATGTAGAGCGGCAGCCAGACCTGAGTTAGTTGTTCAAGCTGGCCCAAATCCAGTTCGGTCGAAATCGTCGGGCTGAACCCATAGATTACCCCGGCCACCAGGGACGCCCCGGTGGAGAGTTTTAGATGGCGGGCCAGCAAAAAGGCGCTGTAGCCGCTGAAGGTAAAGGCCAGTAAAACCATCAGGTTAAAGGCGGTTACCAGCCCAAAAATGGCCTGCAAAGGAGCGCTGATAAGGCCGCCCAGTGGGTTCAAGGCGTGCAGGTAGAGCGATGGGGCATCAGGATAGAATAACAAATCGGTGCGAAAAGGATTGGTATGCAGTTCAAAAAGGGCGTGTTTCACCCACCACAGGTTCCAGAGGTTTTGCCACAGGTCGGCGCTTCGGGCGCTGATGCCCCGGTCCGCCATGTTCAGGACCAGCGGCCAGGTGAAGATAAGAGCCAGCATAAAATAACCGGCGATTGGTCCTAATACCGGGATTAAAGGCCGCGCTTTTTCCCTGAAAGTTGCCCTGTCTGTCACCGTTGAAGCTGGCCCGGTCTGATCTTTAAGTCCAACCTCACCTTTGGAATTTCCCAAAATATCTTTCTATCCTGACTTTATTCCCTGGTGTGGGAATTATTCTATGTTGTGGACATTTCCCCAATTATAGTTAATTATGTCCATTCTCTCAACCGGGCCTTTAACAGTGGGACTTCCAGCCAGTATTTAATGAAGTAGGGTTGCGGCCCTGGAGCTTCTTCTGCCGTCCGTACAGGATAACCCGTTTGATGTGGTTTGGAACCGGGCGATGCATCTTATTTCTATTGAAGAAAACC
>JAQBPB010000006.1 GCA_028287745.1 Chloroflexota bacterium | reverse complement strand
CCACCGTTATGGATAGGGCGGGTGGCAAAGGGGCCGGTAGTTGGTAATAAGTTTGGCGCGCGTGTTTCATCCCCAATAAAGAAGTTGGCCTCGGAGGCAGGTGGGGACTCCTTGCGGGCTTCGATTTCCCACCAGCGCAGTAACTGGTCGTTGTTCATGTGCAGGGTATCGCGGATTTGACGCTGGTTTTCGGCTTCAAGCAAGCGGAGAGTGTTCTGGAGTTCGGCCCGTTTTTGAGCTGTCAGGTACATTCGGGTTGCTTCATCAAGGGTCAAGTTAAAGATTTTTACCTGGGTTACTTCCACTCCAAATTTCGTCGTTTCATCGTTGACCATATCACGCAAGCTGCTGGCGATACGTTTGACCGCGCCCCCATCATTACCGAAAATATCGCGGGCAAGGTTTATCATTGAAAAGTAGTCGTGCATCATGGCAAGCGAGTCGCGCCGGACTTTTTCCTGCCAGTTATCAACGTTATAGACTGCGTTAAAGACATCCTTTTCGCGTACCTGGATGCGGTTCCACTGGATAACCGCAACCGGCTGCATTCGGTTGCGCTGGTCCCTGGTAACTTTTTGGGGGACATACCGCGCAATCCGGTAGCTAACGTCCATGTCCAGGGCGATTACCGTTGCGTTCTGGGTAATTACCGTATCGGCATGGATAGTCGTGCTAAACTCCTGGAGTTCGACCAGCGCCCGTATCCGGTCCAGCGGCATCAAAAAATGACGGCCGGGATTAAGCACGCCCCGGAATTCGCCGCCGCGTTCCACAACTGCTACCGAGCCTTCCGGGACAATTTCAAAACTGCGCATAACCAGGGCGATTACTCCGATTATCAAGCCGATAATAAAGACGGTAAAGCATAAGAATGGCAAAAAGTCCATATAATTTATCTCTAAGTGTTAGGAGTTAGCAACCGGAAGGGCCAATCGAGCATAGCCCATATCCGGTAAAAAGGGTTAGAAACGAGCCTGGTTGGTTGCCCGTGAGGTGTACCGGTTGGCCTGAATATTGTAATAACTTGACGTAACTATGCTTTCGTAGCCTCTATTTTATCATATTTGTGCAAGGTTGGTCTCAATTTGTAGTATAATAGCTACCTGATTGTCATAATGAACAACAAGGAGTTTGATACATTAAGAATGTTGTACGATAGAGCGAAAATTTTTATAAAAGCTGGTGACGGCGGGAATGGTTCTGCTTCCTTCCGACGCGAGAAATTTGTGCCTTACGGCGGGCCGGACGGTGGTGATGGTGGCCGGGGAGGTTCGGTCTATCTTCAGGTTGACCAGAGTTTGAATACTCTTTTACCTTTTAAATTTAAGACCCATTATAAAGCCGAAAGCGGCGGTAATGGCGGCAAGCGCCAGATGCACGGCAAGGCCGGGGAAGACCTTTATATCAAGGTTCCGCCGGGAACGATGTTCTTTACCGAACCGAATCCCGATGAGCCGGATGAAGTCCCGCTCCAGGGCGACCTGACCACGCACGGCCAGAGCATTATGATTGCTCGCTCCGGGCGGGGTGGCCTGGGTAATACTCACTTTAAGACCAGCACTCACCAATCACCCAAAATGGCCCAGAAAGGTGAGCCGGGCGAAGAACGCTGGTTCCGCCTGGAACTTAAAATGATTGCCGATGTCGGGTTGGTCGGGTTCCCTAATGCCGGTAAGAGCAGCCTGCTGACGGCAGTGACCGCCGCTACCCCTAAGATTGGTGATTACCCCTTCACAACCCTTGAACCGAACCTGGGTGTGGTCCAGATCGATATAGATACCGCATTTGTTATGGCCGATATTCCGGGTTTGATAGAAGGCGCTTCGCAGGGAGTTGGCCTCGGTCACGAATTTTTGCGCCATGTCGAACGCAATCGCCTGTTGCTGCATGTAATTGATGGTAGCGGTCTGGGCGACCGGGATCCAATCAAGGACTATGAGCAGATTAACCACGAACTTGCCGAATACCGGCCTGAACTGGCCGAAAAGACCCAAATTGTGGTTATAAACAAAATCGATATGCTTGAAACCCAGGAAAACTTGCCGCGCCTGCGCAAATACTTCCGTGGTAAAGACCTGGAATTTTACGAAATTTCGGCCATCGGTATGCTTGGAACTGACGCCCTGATGAAAAAGGTTGCCGCGAAACTGGCCGCACTTCCACCGCCTACGCCGCTGGTGTCCACGGAAAGTGGCGAAACGCCCATCCTTAAACCGGCCATACTGGATCAGGACGCCTTCCAGATTCAAAAGATTGATGAAGGTCACTTCCGCGTACGCGGCAAGCGGATTGAACGGGTTATCGCGATGACCGACACGGATAACGAAGAAGCTATGGAACGCTTGCAAATAGTGTTCGACCGGACCGGTATCAGCCGGGCCCTGGAAAAGGCCGGTGTCAAAGAGGGCGATATGGTCCAGTTTGGCAGGGTTGAACTGGAATGGCAGGAGCAGTGGTAAATTCAAAGTAGCCTGATAGGTAGCTTAAAACTGAACTACTTCGTTTTATTATAACAATATAAGAGGACCAATGGTTAAATCCAACATATATGGTGTGATATGGGATGTAGATGGGACGCTGCTAGATTCAGGCGAAATGCACTTTAATTCCTGGGTCATCCTGGCCCAGGAACTCGGGAAACCTTTTACAACCGAGGACTTCAAGCAAACCTTTGGAAGGCGTAATGCAGAGATTATTCGCCAGCTTTTCGGTGACCATTATACTGACCAGGAAGTTTACGACCTGGGCTTTCGAAAAGAAGAGTATTACCGGGTAACCGCCCGTCAGGGTTTGACGCTCCTACCGGGCGTCCGGGCCTTGCTTGAAAGCCTCCACGCGGCCGGGTTCAAGCAGGCCATTGGTTCAAGCGCACCCCGGCTGAACCTGGACCTGTTGCTGGAACTAACCGGAATCCGGCCTTATTTTGAAGCGGTTGTTGGGGCCGAAGATACCCAGCGCGGCAAGCCTGATCCCCAGGTTTTCCAGGTAGCCGCTCAAAAATTAGGGTTACCGCCTGAAAACTGCCTGGTAATGGAAGATGCCGTAGCCGGTATCCAGGCGGCCACCGGGGCCGGTATGCCCTCAATTGCCGTTACTTTTGTAGGGCACCATTCGGAAGATGCCCTGAAGTCGGCCGGGGCTGGGCTGGTGGTGGAATCGTTGGAAGAAGTTACCGTTGATACGGTAAAGAAATTGTTAAACAACTAAATGATCAATGAACCCGGTGCAGCTCTGGATGTAAAAGCGGTCGGTGATTGGGGCCGCAAAGTTACCGCCAACATTGAAAAGGTAATAATTGGCAAGCGCTCGATTATTGAGTTAACCCTGGTGGCTTTGCTGGCCGATGGTCATGTCCTGTTACAGGATGTACCGGGAGTAGGTAAAACAATGCTGGCGCGGGCATTGGCCCGTTCCATCGGCGGGGACTTCAAAAGAGTCCAGTTTACACCTGACTTGCTGCCGAATGATGTAATTGGAATCTCGATTTACAATCAAAAAGATGGCGATTTTGAGTTTCACCCGGGGCCGGTCTTCAGCACTATTTTGCTGGGTGACGAAATTAACCGGGCAACCCCACGGACTCAATCGGCCCTGCTGGAAGCTATGGGCGAGCGACAGGTTTCGGTGGATGGCAAGAGTCGCCCGTTACCCCGGCCTTTCCTGGTCATGGCGACCCAGAACCCAATTGAATATGAGGGGACCTTCCCACTGCCAGAAGCCCAGTTAGACCGTTTCATGCTAAAAATTCAACTGGGATACCCTGAGCCGGCCGACGAGCGCCTGATGGTGCGCAGCCAGCAGGTCCGGCACCCGATTGATAACCTGCCAGCGGTGTCATCACCGGAAGAACTGGTTAATTTCCAGCAGACCATCGGGCAGGTCCACCTGGAAGATAGTTTGCTGGACTACATTATCAAACTGGTAAGCACGACCCGCCACCACCGTGAACTTTCCCTGGGAGCCAGCCCGCGTAGCACCCTGGCCCTGACGCGGTGTGCCCAGGCCCGGGCCGCTCTTTTAGGCCGGGATTACGTTTTGCCGGACGATATCAAGTTTATGGCAATCCCGGTCATGTCGCACCGGCTGATTGTAAAAAGCGAAAGTATCCTGCGCGGGCGTCAGGCCGAATCTATTATTGGCGAGTTGCTCAATACCATACCCGTCCCGGTGGAAAGTACTTCCCGCTAAAGCGGTCTATAACAAATTTAGAAACGACTAAAAAGCCCTGCCGGGAGTTATCCCGGCAGGGCTTTTTAGTACAAACGCTTCACAAAAAGAAAGGGGCAACCGGCAATTCAGCGGTTACTGGGCGGAGGCGGTACCACCCTCAGCGGTGGGTGTGCTGGCTTCCGGGCTGCTCGGTGATGGCGCAGGGGCCGGAGCGGGAGCGCTTCTTTCAGGGCCAGGAGCGGATGCACCTTGCTCAGGGCGCGCCGGGCGAGGCGGCTTGGGCTCGGTGGACTTTGAGGCGGCTTTAGAAAGCATCATGCTCATGTTGCGGCCTTCAACGCGAGGGGCCTGTTCTATCAGAGCCACATCCTTGAGCATATCGATCATCTCGTTCAAGACTTCCCGGCCAATATCCTGGTGAGCCATTTCCCGGCCACGAAATAGAACGGTCATCTTTACTTTGTGGCCGTCCTCCAGGAAGCCACGGGCCTGGTTGCCTTTTGTCTTTAAATCGTGATCGCCGATTTTAGGACGCAACCTTACCTCTTTAATTGTGATAACTTTCTGGCTCTTATGAGCTTCCTTTTCCTTTTTACCCTGTTCGTAACGATACTTGCCGTAATCCAAAATGCGGCAGACCGGCGGCTGGGCGGTCGGGGCGACCTCGACCAGGTCAAGGTTTTGGGTCCGGGCCAGGGTCAAGGCATCGCGAGTTTTCATAACGCCAAGCTGTTCGCCGTTTTCGTCAATAACCCGGACTTCCGGTACACGGATGCGTTCATTAACGCGAAGGTTCTTACTGATATGGATGCTCCTTTCAAAGAGTTGATAAAATATGCTGCTTTAGCCCCCCTCTTATCAGAGCGGAGCTAAATTGGGATTTATTGAATTTAATACTGAATGAGTTTCAAAAAGGCTTAACGCTCTACTAACTTCATTGGCGTTACCTCGGACCTGGCTATCCGACCATGATCTAGCGGGTTGGTAGGAAGTTGGTGAGGCAATGGTTGCGGGTCCAATTTTTACGTATATGTTGTTGTTTGAGTGACAGCGACCCAGACAAATTTTCTTAAATTGTCATAATCCCAGTACAATTTTAACATGTTTGTTCAGGTTCGTCAACGAAAATCGAGGTGGTTTATAATAAAAATTTAAGGTTTAACGGCTTTAATATACTGAAATGCCGAATGATGAGGGTCAATTTTTGAGGCGGACCTGGCAATAAAAGTTGGCAAAGGGTAATAGCCGGTGCCCAGCGCTTCCACTACTTTGAACCGGTGCAGCCGGAGCAGGTCTTTCAGGGCGCGTAAGGTGTAAAGGCGGGTATGCAGCATGCTTACATGCTCGATTTCCTCACCCACGTGAAAAGCCAGCGGGTTACCGATAGCGGCGTCTTTTTCCGAGAAGTTTGTCATAGGGAAGGGCTGCCAGCCCATAAAAAGGGCCCCAACATTGTGCCAGCTTGCCAGGCTGGCCGTACAGACCAGGAAAACGCCGCCCGGTTTTAGCACCCGGTAGACTTCGGCGATAAACTTATCCTGGTTATTGAGGTGTTCGATAACCTGGTTAGAAGTTACCACATCAAACCAGGCATCTTCGTAGGGGAAGGTTTCGTCGCCTTTACCGGCCCGGGCCTGGATGCCATTAGCCAGGGCTTTTTCGACCCGTTCTTCAACCACTTCCAGCCCATAAATTTCAAGGGTGGGGAGGTTGCGGGTGATAGACAGGGTACTTATCCCATCCGAGCAACCTACATCCAGCATTTTTACCCGCAGGCTTTTTAGAGAAGCGGTCCGGTCCAATTCTTTCAGGTGAGCGTGGAACTGATCCCGGTAAAGTATTTCAGCCTGAAGCTGAATCGAGTTAATGTAACTTTTGAAGCCTTTAAAAACGTTTATAAGTTTACTCAACAGTTTACACCGGACTCAACTCAGCCATTTTAATAATCTCGCTCGACCAGGAAAGCTGACAACTCCTTCAAACGGCGTAAAGGGGGGTTACCGGCCAGGGCTTCCGGCCCTCCGGCAGCCGTTGTTAAGGCGTCCAGGGCAACCTGTTTGAACTTGTCAGCCTGTTGCTGGGAGAATTCCCGCGCACCGGTTGTTTCAAGGGCCTGCATAACAAATTGCTCCTGCTCCAATGTTACCGGCTCCGCGCTGCGGTAGAAGGTCAATAGCTCCTCTTTAAGAGCCGGGGCGGCACTGGAAAGGGCGTAGAGTACCGGCAGGCTTTTCTTGCGCCGCCGGATGTCACTGCCGCTGGGCTTGCCGGTTTTAGCAGTAAGGCCCCAGATTCCCAGGATATCGTCCCGGATTTGAAAACCCAGCCCGATTTGTTCACCAAAGCGGGCAAAGTTTTCCAACCGCTCCCTGTTAGCCGGTTCGACAGGGTCCAGTGCAATCAGGGCCCCGCTGTAGGTGGAGCAACTGATGAGGGCGGCGCTTTTGCCGCCGATCATCTTTAGGTACATTTCAGGTGTTACGTCCAGGTTGTCTTCAAAACTCATATCGGCGTGCTGGCCGAGGGTCAGTTTTACCGAGGTTTCGGTTACAATCCGGGCAACCTCGATGACCCTTTCAGCCGGTACGCCTTTATCCAGGCTACGGAAAAGGCTGCGGAAGGCCAGCATGTCCAGGCAGTCCCCGGCGTTAATTGCTTTAGGCATGCCCCAGACCGACCAGAGGGTTTCCCGTCCGTGCCGCGTCCGGTCGCCGTCTTCAATATCATCGTGAATCAGGCTGTAATTGTGGATCATTTCGAGGGCAGCAGCCAGGGGAAGGGCCGGGTCAAGGTCAGCTTCTTCCGCCGAGCCGGCCTGTAATATCTCAAGGGCTCCCTGGTAAGACAGGAGGGCCATTACCGGCCGCAATTTCTTGCCGCTATTACCTCCGGTGATAGGTTTGAAATCGCGGTCCACCCATCCAAAATGGTAGCCAAGCGCCCCCTGCATCCATTCATCCAGGCCGGTCGAAAGTTCAGCCCGGATGGTCTGTTCAATTACCCTGGCAAAACGGTCCAGTGTCGCGCTAATATCTTCAGTCTGCGTCATCTAAGTTCCTGGAAACCCCTGAATCCTTTCATTAGTGTTTGAAGTGCCTGCGGCCGGTGAAAATCATTGACAGCTTATGCTGTACCGCTATATCAATCACATCCGTATCGCTGATCGAGCCGCCTGGTTGGATGATAGCGGTTACGCCACCCTGCGCGGCGGTTTCCACGCCGTCCACTTTAGGGAAGAAAGCATCGGAGGCCAGGACCGAGCCCTTAGCCTTTACACCGGCTTTGCTAAGGGCGATTTTAACCGAGTCAACCCGGCTTGGCTGGCCCGCGCCCATACCGACGATAGCGTGGTTCTTAACCAGGACAATCGCGTTGGACTTGATATGCTTGATGGCTCGCCAGGCGAATTGCAGGTTGGTTACTTCTTCCAGGGTCGGTTCCCGGTCGGTCATTACCTGCATCTGGAGGTCGCGTTCCGGCAGCAGGTCGGGGGTCTGGACCAGGAAACCGCCGGTAACCTGGCGCAAGGTCGGGGCCATCGCCAGTTGGTCGGCACCCATGTTCAGGTCACCGGTAGCCAGCACCCGCAGGGATTTCTTCTTTTTTAGCAACTCCTGGGCCCCTTCGGTAAAGTCGGGGGCGATAAGTACTTCAAAGAAGGTAGCGATAATTTTCTGAGCCAGGTCGGCATCTACCACCCGGTTTACCGCCACGATACCACCGTAAGCCGAAAGCGGATCACCCGCCATAGCATTTTCGTAGGCAACCAGTAAATCAGTGTTGGAAGCCAGGCCGCAGGGGTTAGTATGCTTGATAATGGCGACAGTAGGGGCTCCGAAATCCCGGACAACCGCCAGGGCCGCATCGGCATCCAGGATATTATTATAAGAAAGTTCTTTACCCTGTAACTGGCGGATGCTTGCCAGGCTGCCGAACTTCTGGTCCGGCATGGCTTTCCATTCGTAGAAAGCGGCCAACTGATGGGGGTTTTCACCGTAACGCAGGTCCTGAATTTTGTGCAGGTTCAGGGTGAGGTCGGTCGGGAAGTGTTCAACCGGGCCGCGCAGGTACTGGGCGATAACCGAGTCGTATGAGGCGGTATGCTGGAAAGCTTTAGAGGCCAGTTTATGGCGAATTTCCTCCGAGACAGTGCCAGCGGCTTGCATATCCAGAACCTTGGAGTAATCCTGCGGGTCCACCACTACCAGCACGTGCTTGAAGTTCTTGGCAGCGGCCCGAATCATAGTCGGTCCACCAATGTCGATATTCTCAAGGGCGGTATCAAGCGATACACCGGGCCTGGTTACAGTTTGTGCAAAAGGGTACAGGTTGACCGCCACCAGGTCAATCAGGCCGATTTGCTGGGCGGAAAGTTCGGCCATATGGCTCTCTTCATCACGCTTCGCCAGGATGCCGCCGTGTACCGCCGGGTGAAGAGTCTTAACCCGGCCTTCCAGGATTTCGGGGAACCCGGTAAGTTCGCTGACCGAATGGACCGGCACTCCGGCCTCGACCAGGGCTTGCTTGGTGCCGCCGGTGGAAAAGATTTCGTAACCTTGAGTTACCAGGCCATTTGCGAAATCAACTACCCCGGTTTTATCGGACACACTTATTATTGCTCTTTTCTTACCGGTGCTGCTCTCAACAGTCATACCCAGGATACCCCCTCTAAAGCTTTCAAAGCTTTAATTTTTCTTATGCTATTTTATGATTTTTTAAACTTCCCTTTGGGCCTAACGAGCTTAACTTTAGCATCATGCCAGGTTAAACGCAAGTTTCCCCCAAGTATCGCGGATGTGATAAAATCTATGGGCAAACAACTCACTCAACTTACTGACAACTATTAAGGATACAAATATGACCGGGAAAAAGTGGCCCTGCCTGGCCGCGTGGTTTTTTATTCTGGGCCTTTTGCTGGCCGCCTGTGGTACCGAAGGCAACGACGAACCGGCCGGTGTATTACCCGCTACTCGCTTGAACCTGGCGGATTGCGCAAAGTCCGGGGCAACCCTGACGGCAAAATCAGACGCGCCCAAACCGACTGTTAATCCTTCATCCGGGGTCAGGATTGACCCGCCGCCCGGCACAAACATCTATATTTCACCCACCTTCCCCTACGCTTTGGCTTTGCCTGAAGGCTGGGAGGCCAAAGAGGGCCAGAGCCAGGGAAATATCAAAGGTGACCTGTTCATTATTAAGAAGGGCAGCACCAGTGGGGCTTATATAACGGTTATTTCTGAAAACCAGACCGGCCAGGAAACCAGCCAGGCTTTTTTTGACCGCAAGTATAAGGAAGCCACCACCGTTTCTAAGATTGAATATGATACCCAGCCGCAACGCACCGTGGCCGGAGTGCCTGCCTTTACCCTGGCTTTCAACACTCCAGCCGGGCAAAATTTCGCCTACCCGGTCCAGACTTTGCAGGTACTTTTTGTCGGGCAGGGCCGGGGGTGGGGCGTTACGTTTACCGCCAGTCCCAATCAGGCCGCCCAGTTCTGTCCTTACTTTGCCCGGATGCTGGATAGTTTTACTTTCACCGGGAAATAAAATTCAGGCAACCTGAAAGCATCTTTGGCTTAACTTAAATTAAATGCTAAAAACCGGTTGCCAGTGGCTATTAGCAAAAGCGGGGAGTAACTTCATGCAAAATTTAAGTTTTAATACAAAACCAAATAGGTTTTACCTGTCGCGGAGGTATAAACTTGTTTAAATGGGCGCAGCGGGATAAGCGCCTGGCCCTGGTGATGCTGGTGGACCTGGGTTTGGCCTTACTGGTTGGCCTGGTAATATTTGTCCAATTTATGGCCCCGGCTGCGACCGGCAACACCAATAGCGGCAAAACTACGGTTGTAGCGGTTACCCCGACCGCTGCAACCGGCCCGGTCTACAGCCTGACCTTAGCGCCTCTGCCTACCGTTAATCCAACCCCGCTGGTAGCCCTTCCCAACCAGGGCCAGAGTGAGGCACCGCCTGCACCGGCCGGGTTCCAGGCCCCGGACACCGGCAATTCTATAACGTTAACTCCAACCCCTGCCCCAGGCCGTTAAGGCTTCCCGGGCCATTTTTAGCCAGGTCAATTCTCCTTATCAATTAAATAAACTCATCGTTCTGGGTTTAACGTCCCCCGGTATTTAATATAGAATAACCCTTAAAGATTATAAGGCCAGGCACCTGTGGCATTAAATTAGGAGGATTGGGCAATGGCGCTAGAACCTGACTATACCGGGGGATTCGACCAGGCGGAACTCAATGACCAGGCTTCGAATGAACCTACCGATGAGTTTGTGGCAGGCACTTTTGTGGGACGCCAGGCCGAACAGGCCCGGTTCCGGGAGATGCTGAGGGAAATGGCCGGACCCCGCAAAGGGTTTTTTAGCAGCCTGCTGGGTGGCGCACCTCGAAAGACAAAAACCTCCAAAACCAGTCCGGTTAAAAGCCGGGTGGTACTGATAAGCGGCCAGGCCGGTAGTGGCAAAACCCGCCTGTCCTTGCGCCTGCGTGAAATAGTTCAGAAAGAAAAAGAATTTACCCACCGGTTTCGTACGGTCAGGTTTGACCTGGCCGATATATTCCAGCGTGATACCCGGCTTAGTGCCCGGTTGGACGGTGAAAATTTATCGCCCGAAGTAGTGCTGGACCTGTTGCATAATCACATCCTACGCGAGAACGGCGAAGGGTATTTTGAGGATTACCGGGCGGCCCTGGTTGAAACGGCCGAATTGGCAAGAACCGTCCAGGGAGCCGAATTACAAGCGGTCTGGGATTACCGGGCCAGGGCCTTTGGGCAAAGTCTGAAAGTGTGGAGTAACGACCGGCCAATAATTTTAATAATAGATGACATATCCCTAATCAAAACAAACCTAATTTCATTATTAGAAACCATTTTAGAAAAAAGCGGATCACAAAATTTGGTGATTCTGGCGGGAGAGTTTGTCCCGCCAGGGCTGGCAGAGGTAATAATGCCAGAGCGGTTTGCCGCTTTTGAGACAGGACCGTTGTCAGAAGAGGAACTTAAATCGCTGGTCGAAATTGAGCTATTGCGTTATAGGACCGGGCATCGCCCTGGTGCCGGGCAACCGGGCCAGACCCTGCTATTTCCCGGACTGCTTGAGGATATCTTGCAAATTACCGGGGGACAGCCTTTAGCCTGCCGGGTAGCATCTTTTTTGCTCCAGACCGGCCTGTCAGCCAGGGACTTAACCGCAAACCCGGGTGAAGGCCAATCAGAAATACTGACGCGGTTGGCGGAGAAGTTCATTGCCGGGCCGCTGGGGCCGGGCCACCCTGACCGGCTAAAGCTGTATGCCCTGGCAGTCTTGCGTCGGCCCGAACCGGGCCTTCTGGCCGCGTTGTTTGATTTACGCAAGGATATGTTGGAAATTGATGAAACCCTGGGAAGGTTCAACCAGCGCTATGCCTTTCTCTTTGAACCGGGGCGCCCAATGAACCTCCATCGAGCCCTTTTACCGGCTTTCCGGCACTGGCTGGTCCAACCGGACCGCCGGAGCGACCAGGGCGGATTGGTGAAAGTAAACCAGCACGGTTTGGAGTACCTGGATACGCGGCTGCAGGAATGGGGTGCAAATTTCGGCAGCCTGAGAGACCGGCTTAACGATTTGAAATGGCGCGAATGGGCCCTGGATAAAACATGGCATTCCTTCTGGATAAGTGAGGGACTGGGCTGGCCGGTAGCCCTATCCATGCTGGTGGCCGGGCTAGGGTTGCGCCCGCTATTTGCCCGCCAGGTGACCGCCCTTTTAGAACAGGTTGACAAGGCGGGCCTGCTGGATGAGAGAGGGCAACAACGCCTGGCCCTTTTTCGCAAATCAGTAGTTTTACCTCCTGAAGAGACACAACCTATCCTTGATGAATACAGGATGTTGGGCCGTGAAGGCAATTTCTTTATAAACGGCCTTCCTCAATTCGCCCCGGAACTTTCAAAGATAATCGAAGGCTTGCTGAGTTAAGGTACCTGGAACCACCATTAGGTGACAGGATTTTCAGTAAAAATCGATAGCTTGTAGCAACGAACATTTTTAATCCAGACTTACTTCAACGTCCTATATGATGCAAAATTCCTGGTAGATTCTGCAGGGGATTTTGCTGCAATAAATTAACCTAATTGACAGCTAAATTTCAATAAATTCTTAACGGCGAGTTCATTGACTTGTGAAAGAGAAGGGATTATACTAGTTTCCAGATAATACGAAAATTTGGAATATATGGAATTGCTGGTATATATAACATGCCGTACAAACAAAGTACACCCCTACTAGAACTTAAAAAAGCCCTTTCCAGTTCTATTCTCGACCTTGACAGGTTGGTACAGCGCCTGGTCCGGGCCGGTTGGCCGGAGGCCTGGCAGCAAATAAATTTGCCGCTGGGCGCTACCAGGGCACTTTTGCTTATTGAAGCGGGCCGGGCCAATAACCCCCGCACGGTAGCCGATGCCCTGGGAGTTAGCCGGACGACTGTGACCGGCCTGATTGACCGTCTCGAACAGGATGGGCTTATCACCCGGTCTATCATGCCGGACGACAAACGCAGCTTTGCCCTGAACCTGACCGAAAAAGGCCACCAGTTGGTCGTACAAATTGAGAATATTCGCCGCCAGACGCTGTCTGTGGCCCTGGAGCGCATGGACGAATCCGACTTAAAAACCCTGAGAAGTGGCCTTGAAGCCCTGGCGAACGCGATGCTTTCCAGCCTACCGGAAGAAAACCCTGGCAATTAAAATTTCGGGTTAGAACAGGTAAATAAAATGGATATTGAGAAACCAGATAATGAAAAAACATTTATAAATCCGGATGCTCCAATGGTAGGGACTGCCCCGGTCCAATCGGAGGAAGGTTATATTACCCGGCTGAAAAATTATATCGGTAAGGGCGGTAAAGCCTTACGCCACCGGAACTACCGGTTATTCTGGGTCGGACAGCTTATTTCACTGATTGGAACCTGGATGCAAAACCTGGCCCAGGCCTGGTTGGTGCTAACTTTAAGTAATAATGACCCGTTCGCATTAGGTATTGTTTCCGCCTTACAGTTCGTGCCCACCCTGCTTTTTTCGCTGTTTACCGGCGTCCTGGCCGACCGCTATTCCAAACATCGTATCCTGCTTATCACCCAGACCGCGGCCATGCTGATTGCAGTTGTATTAGGGATCCTTACGGTTGGTGGTTGGATCGAACTGTGGCAGGTCTACCTGTGCGCCTTTGGGTTGGGTATGGTAAACGCTCTTGATATGCCGACTCGCCAATCCTTTGTTTCCGAGATGGTCGGCAAAGATGATTTAATGAACGCGGTGGCCCTTAACTCGACTATCTTTAATGCCGCCAGGGTAGCCGGACCGGCGCTTGCCGGGTTATTGATCGGGTTGGGGGAAGCAATTTTCAGAAGCACCCAGGCCGGGGTATCCCTGGCAATCTGGTTAAACGCCTTCAGCTATATCGCCGTACTGGTGGGCCTGTTAAAGATGGATACCACAAAGCTGTTCCAGATTACCAGGAAGCAACTTACCGGCTCGGTTTTTACAAATCTAAAAGAAGGACTTAATTTCATCTGGCAGACGCCGATGGTAGCTACCCTGATTATTGTAGTCGGGATGATTGGAACCTTTGGCTTCAACTTCAACGTCTGGATACCGGTCCTGGCCCGCGAAAGGCTGGGTGTAGGCGCGGAAGGCTTCGGTATATTGATGGCCGGTCTGGGCCTGGGCGCGCTATTCTCGGCTATAAGTATGGCGATGAGCGGCAAAGCGCCTTCGCACCGCCGTATACTTATAGCGGCGGGCCTGTTCGCCCTGTTTGAAGCGGGTGTAGCCCTTTCCGGGATTTATTTACTCAGCCTGGTCTTTATGGTCGGGGCCGGGGTTGCCATGATCCGGGTAGGCGCAGCCTCTAACACCTACGTCCAGATGCACACCCCGGATTATTTACGGGGCCGGGTAATGAGTGTCTATATGCTGGTCTTTGCCGGGACGACCCCGTTCGGCAGCCTCCTGGCCGGTTGGCTGGGTAGTGCGCTTGGTACACCTTTCTCAATGTTCATCTGCGCCATCCTGAGCGGCCTGGCGGTACCCCTGGCGTATCTATACTACTGGCGTAACTCTGGGACCAGACGGTCCGGCAAGACGGTTTTAACTGCCGAAGCCGCTCCGTCTAATGAAGAATAGCAACCTTCCTTCTCCTCCTTACTAAAAAGACCAATTTGTCCACCGGCAGGTTGGTCTTTTTAGTGCGGGGAAATGCCCAATTAAACTCTGGCAGGATACTGGTTTTATTCTTTTTTTCTTCTTTACCACACATTGAATAAAAACAAACTCAATAAAAATAAACCCGGTCAGGCAACATTGGAGCGGCCTGGTATGTTCAAATAGACCAGCTTAACTTACCAAACCTGGTGCAATCAGCCCATAGATTAAGGGATTTTATTTTGTTAGTATTAATTGACAACCTTTAGTTAAATGGGTCCTTATGCGCAGCTAACAATCAAAAACTAATTAAACCGTTATACCAAGAGGTAAAAGTTTATTTCATGGAAAAAGAAATTGCTTCCGAAAGTAAACCCATGAACGAAGGACGCTATATCAGGCAAACTATAGAAAAGAATTTAGAACCGCTAATTAAAAGAATTGTCGAGCGATTTAAGGTAGAAGCGACCCCGGCTTATGCCAGGATGGATGACCCGGCCCTGCGCAAGATCGTGGAAGGGGCTTTGAGCCAGACTTGCCGCTGGTTGGAGTACGGCCCGCCCACAACAATTGAAGCGGACCTGCAAGTAGGGCTACAGGAACGTTTAAGTATGGGCTTTACGGTCAAAGATTTTATCAGCACTACCGGAATTATTGAAGACGAGTGTAAAAAATACTGTCAAAAGTTGTTTATGGCCGACCTGGGCCTGTCCGACCGGGCTACTCGTAAAATAAATTTTATCTACATAAACGTCAATTTGATTGAAACTCGCCTGGCAATGAAGTACCGCATGAGCGGGAAAAACATGTAGCCTTTTAAGGCAAAATACTCCACGGGGCCGGATTACCGGCCTTTTGTATTTTTAAAACCACTGCCGCCTCTCCCCAGTTTAACTGCCTACTGTCAGGTAAACTTTTCAGATAATCCTGATACCGGAACCAAGGTAATTACCTGATTTATCGCAAGGCCGATTAGCCCGTGTTTTTCTTGTCAGCCCGAATATACTGCGTTAAGATAAGCAAGTAGTTATTTTACTAAAGGAACCTGAAAGGAACTTTATGCAAAAAAGAACCCTGGGAAATAATGGACCGGAAGTTTCAGCTCTGGGGCTTGGTTGTATGGGTATGTCTGACGCTTATGGCACCCGCGATGATGTAGAGTCTACCGCAACCATTCACCAATTTTTAGACCGGGGCTTTAACTTTCTGGATACTGCCGACATGTACGGGGTGGGACGGAATGAAGAATTAGTAGGAAAGGCAATTGCGGGACGCCGGGACCAGGTCTTCCTGGCAACAAAATTTGGAAACGTACGCGCCCCTGATGGCACACCCAAAGGTGTTAACGGAAAACCTGAGTATGTCCGGGCCTCCATTGAAGCCAGCCTTCGCCGGTTGGGAGTAGATTACGTGGATTTATATTACCAGCACCGGGTAGATCCTCAGACACCAATTGAGGAAACCGTCGGGGCCATGGCTGAACTGGTAAAAGAAGGCAAAGTCCGATACCTGGGCCTATCCGAGGCCGCCCCGGCAACCATCCGCCGGGCTTACAAAGTCCATCCGATTACTGCCCTGCAGACCGAGTATTCCCTGTGGAACCGGGATGTCGAGACCGAAATACTGCCTTTATGCCGGGAACTTGGGATTGGTTTTGTAGCCTATAGCCCCCTGGGTCGCGGTCTACTGACCGGACAGGTTACAAAATTTGAGGATTTCCCGGAGAATGACACCCGGCGCAACCATCCCCGGTTCCAGGGTGAAAACTTCCAGAAGAACCTGGATCTGGTCAAGCAGGTCGAAGGACTGGCCCAGGAGAAGGGCGTGACACCCTCCCAAATTGCGCTCGCCTGGCTCTTAGCGCAGGGTGACGACATTATTCCAATCCCGGGTACTAAAAAGCGCAAGTACCTGGATGAAAATATGGCCTCCCTTGATATAAACCTGTCGCAAGACGACCTCAACCGGCTTGAAGAAATATTTAAACCGGGGGTAGGGGCTGGACAGCGCTATCCTGACCAGGCTTTCCGCTCCATCGATAAATAGCCTTTAGTTCCTTTCCGAACTAAATTTAGAGTACCCGTCCAGGTTTGCGCTAAAAAGCGTGAGTCTGGCCGGGCGCTTTTTTATTTGAATTTATAATTATTTTGTAATTCAAAATACCCGCCTGATTGTAAGAACCATTGGCATTAGTTATAACTGGTTTATTGATAAAATACCAAATTTGGATTAAAATGAACTTAAATACCAGGGGTAAACGGCTTATAGATTATTCTGATAACTGACAACTTTAATTTTTATTTGACACTTCTTGTAATTTTCTTAAATATAATTTGGATGCGGGAGATACGGTATGGTATCCAGCGAAAACCCCTATCCGGTTGATTTGCAAATCCTGGGAGCGCGAATTTGCCTGCGACGGGTGACATTAGGGTTAAGCCAACGCGACCTGGTAAACGAACTTTATTACGAGCGGCTGATAAATGATGTTGAATGTGGCCTGGTCGCGCCTTCACCGGGTTTTCTGAAATACCTGGCAGAGTGCCTGGAGACTACACCCGAAAATTTACTGGTACCGGAGCCGGGCCGGAACCCACCGCTTTACAAAGATGAGGAACCGAAAGATTTAGAAACTTCTAGCCGGCAACTGGCTTTAATGAATGCCCATATCCAGGTTGAAATCGGCCAGCCAGAGGCGGCCCTGGTGTTTCTCCAGCCTCTTGACCCCGAGCAATTATCAGTAGAGTTGAAGGCAGTTTTCTACCGGGTGCGCGGTCATGCCTTACTTCAATTACGGCGCTTTGCGGAAGCCGGGCCGGACCTTGAACGGTCGCTGGCCCTGTTTGAAGCACTTGGCAGCGAGCATGTTCTCCAGATTGAAATAGTCCGGAATTTAATCGGCTTAAGTTTGTACCGCCAGAACAGGATAAAAGAGGCGCTCAAACATCACCAGCGCTGTCTGGAAGCAGTGATCCAGGGGCAGATTACCAACCCACGTTACTGCCTGATGCTGTTCGCAAACCTGGCAAATGAATATTATTTACTGGGTAATTGTAACCTGGCGCTCAGTATCTACAAAAATGATGCCCTACCGCTGGCAGAGCAGGGTGAGGATGACTTACTTGTCGCCAGTATTTTCTGGGGAGCCAGCCAGGCTTTTCAAGAAATGGGTGAAGCAGGCCAGGCGGTGATTTATATGGACCGCAGTGTAAAGCTTTATAAAAAACACCAGGCCTGGCCCCTGGTAGCGCAGGCTCTGGACCAGTTAGGCGTAATACTCATGCGGCGGGAAGACTATAAACTGGCCGGAGAAGTGTTAACAGAAGCCCTAAACCTGGCACAATCACTGGATGAACCGCGCGCCCTGGCTTTTATCAACCTGAATACAGCCTACTTATACCTGAAAACCGGCCGGTTGGAAATGGCCAAAACTTTTATCGAAACTTCGGTAGGCCTCGCCAGAAAAGTGGCCGATAATTTGCTCCTGGGGCAGGCGCTTGAAACCATGGCCGATATACAACTGGCCCAGGCCCAGCCGGAACAGGCTTTTCAAACCTTTGAAGAAGCAGTCTGCGTATTGAGTCAAACCGAACAGCACAAGTTCCTGGATGAAGTATTGGAAAGTTATTCTGAAGCGCTTAAAAATAATGGACAGTTCGAAAAAGCCCTGGAAATTCATTTCAAGATGCGCAAGTTAGTCTAGACCTATATAATTAGCCGGAACGGCCTTGTAGGCCCGCTCCGGCTCTATTAATTTACCAGACTAGCCGGAACCTGGAGGCGGATTTACGCCATCGGCAACAATCACAACATTGTTTGCCCCGGGTGCCCCGGCTTGTTGGCTGCTTGTTTGACCACCTACTAAAACCGACCAGGCCAGGACCAGCCCTAAGCCTAAAGCCAGGGCTGCTTTACCGGCCCGGCCTTTGATTTTGGATAATAACATTCTTAAACCTCCACGTTTTGCTCCCTACCGGGAGTAAGCTTTCCTGCCGGGACAGTTCCCTGGCAGGTAAAAAGAAAGAGGCCGAATGTCCGAAAATGTCCGAAAATTTGGTTTAGCATTTTTAGATTGGTTAAAGGGTTAAAAAATTGGAGCAGGAACCGGACGCTACTGAACTGGAAGTGGCTTTGCAGCTGGCCGCCCGGCAGGTCTTGCAACACCTTGGATTGACCGGTCCGGACTATTCAAACTTGATAACCGAGGCCGAGTTGGCCCGGTTATCCGCCGTCAAACAGGCCCTAGAACCCCAGCGCAAGCCCTGGGACTATGCCTACGGTGCCGCGTGTGAATTTCTATATGGGGCCTGCCAGGACTCGACAACCGGGGCCGGTTTGCTGGCCTACCGCTGGTTGCGCGGTTATTTTGTGACCTGGTTCAAGGGGAAATTAAACGACGATTTGCTGACGGCCGAGGACCTTGCCGGGGACGTAATCGAAATAATTGTCAGGAAGTTAGACCGGGTGCGTTTCCCTACCGCCTTCCTGGCCTGGACGGAACAAATAGCCCTGAACCATTTCAAAGATTACCTGTCGAAAAAGGACCGTTACCCGCCGGGCCAGGCACCATGGGACCCTTCCGGCCACGAAGGGTCAGGCAAACCGTTACAGAAAGTCGGTGAAGAAAAAGCCCGGTACCTGGCGGGTGGGACGAACCCGGAAGAGGTAGCCCTTGAGCGGGAATTACGGGCAAAGCTAATACAATGCATCCTGGCAATTCCCGCTAATACCCGTAACGGTCACTATTACCGGCGCATAATTACCGGCTTCTATTTTGAAAACAAGACGATTGAAGAACTCTCTGAATTACTGGGCTTGCCGAAGATAAAAATTACCAAGTTAAAAAGCCAGGCCCTTCTAAAGTTGAGAAAAATCTGGGAAAAGTTGGAAAATCCGGACTAACCACAGGAAGCCTAAAAGTTAGTTAACAGGCTGGTTTTACCGAAAAGAGAAATTACAAAAACTATGGATGAGTCAACAGCCAAAGAAATAATCGCGGGTTACCTGGCCGGGCAGCGCAGCGACGCCGAATTTGAGCAGGCTTTGAATTTTTTGAGGACTTCGCCAAAGGCAAGCCTGAAGCTTGATAACCTATACCGCGACATGGGCCTGGTCGCTGATTTATCCCATGGGGATGTCCAGGAAATTATGCCCTACTACCTGGAACCGCTGGCACGGTCCCATTTGCCTCGCCCGGAACGAGAGGGGTTTGTAGTCCACCTTTCACAATGTCCGTCCTGCACCGGAATATACCTTGAGCTTAGCCGCTTTGAAGCCGAGGCCAACCAGTTTCGCCAGGACGAGGCCCAACCGGCCCAGCCTGAAATCCGGGAATGGCCCAGTGTACAGCCTTACCTGCAAAGATTATTGAATAGCTCTAAAGCTTTGCACTACACGCTTTCGTTTAACCCGGTTACAGCCACTGAATTCAAGGAAACCGGGGCTTATTATCTATCGGACACAGCAGTCCTGGCCGAGCAGGCCGAATATAAAGTGGTTTTCGAGGACACGCTGGACGAAGACGCGGCGGCCTCTTTTGAGGCAACCGTCACCGCCTGGCGCAGCGGGCGGGAAGAATGCGACTTGCAGGTGGAACTGTCTGACCGCCTGGGGTACGGCCGCCAGGCCGGGCAAACCGTCAATCTCGACTATAAAGGCCAGCACTATTCCCGGCAGACCGACCAAAATGGAGAAGCAGTTTTCCCCGGCCTGAAAATCAACCACCTTCCGGATATCAAGCTGGATATAGCAATTAACCTTTAACTTTCTCCGGATAAAATAATAAGCCGGTCCTTAATTTGACCGGCTTAGCAGGCTTTAGACCTATACTTACTTCTTACTTTCAAAGTATTGATAAGGTGAATGTTTATTGCTATAATTTTTAGTGAGGCGGCTCCTCCAGGTAAAATTCTGGCCGTCCTCCGCTATTGGCCTTTGTAGGATTGGTGAACATGCGTTAACTCTTTCTTAAACAGCAAATTCTAATTGCAACCCGGTTGCCCTGCGGCAATCCAGGGCCGTTTTACAATTTATTGGAATATTTCTGTAATTTAGAAAGAGTTTAATATGTTTAAAGCTACCAATCTTAGCAAGAGCTATGGCGATGCCATTGTCCTCAATAAAATTACTTTTTCCCTGCACCGGGGCGAACGCGCCGGGCTGATTGGCCCAAATGGGGCCGGAAAATCCACTCTTTTAAGAATAATAGCCGGGTTTGAGCAACCGGACCAGGGCAGCGTATGGCTGGAACCGGCGGCCCGTTTGGGTTACCTTTCGCAAGCCCTGATATACGAGCCGGACGCTACGGTCGGCCAGGTAATCAGCGTGGCGATTGGCCCGGCCCTGGATATTCTTTCCAAAATCGAGCAGTTAGGCCAGACTATCGCGACCACCCCTACCGAAGACTACGAAGCCGTTCTGGAAGAATACGCCCGGACGCTGGAAGAAGCGGAAAGACTGGATGCCTATACTGCCCAGGCCCGCCTGGCCAAGGTATTAGCCGGGCTGGGCCTGGCCCACCTGGACGAAATTTCTCCGGTAGCAATTCTTAGTGGCGGCCAGAAGACCCGTTTGGGCCTGGCCCGCTTGCTGCTGACGCAGCCAGACCTGCTCCTCCTGGATGAACCGACCAATCACCTGGATATTACCGCCCTGGCCTGGTTGGAGGACTTTATCCGGCAGTATAAGGGCACGGTCCTGGTGGTATCCCACGACCGGGCTTTTATAGATACCCTGGTCAATAAGGTTTTGGCCCTGGACGAGTTGACCCACAGCCTGACCGAGTTTAGCGGTAATTACAGCGCCTACCTGGCCGAAAGGGAGCATTTGTGGCAGAAACAGATGGATGACTACCAGCGCCAGCAGGAGAAGATCCAGGTAATTGAAGAAAACATTCACGACATGAAGCAGCGGGCCAGCAACATGGAACACCAGACCATCAATTTCTGGCTCTTGAAAAAGGCCAAAAGAGGCGCCCGGACGGCTAAAGTGCGCCAGCGCAAGCTGGAAAGGTTGCTGGATAGCGAGGAGCGGATAGATAAACCCCGGCAAACCTGGCATATGAAGCTCGATTTCGGTCAGGCCCCGCCCAGCGGTCAGGTCGTCCTTTCCCTGGATGACGTTTCCAAGCGTTTTGATGGCCCACCGCTGTTTGAAAAAGCACAGGCCGAGTTAAGGCAGGGCGATAGAGTGGCCTTGTTGGGGCCAAATGGCTCCGGTAAAACCACTCTCTTGCGCCTTATCAGCGGTGAACTGGCCCCCGATAGCGGTCGGGTCAGGTTAGGAGCGAATGTACGGCCTGGTCATTTCTCACAGGAACAGAAAGGTCTCATACCTCATCAAACGGCCCTGGAAGCGGTCCGGGAGGTTTCAGCCATTTCCGAAACCGAAGCGCGTAACTATATGCACTATTTCTTGTTTAAAGGTGATGAAGTCTTTACCCCGGTTCAAAACTTGAGTTACGGCGAAAGAGCCCGCCTGGTTCTGGCCCGCCTCGTCCTGGGTAAGGTCAATTTCTTACTCCTGGACGAACCCCTGAACCACCTGGATATTAAATCAAGGGAGCAATTCGAACAGGCCCTGGAAAACTTCGAGGGTACAATCCTGGCAGTGGTCCATGACCGCTATTTTGTAAGACAATTCGCCGGGCGAATCTGGGCTATCATGGGGCAAAAGTTGGTGCAGTTCTACGATTTGGTCGATTATGAGTCTGCATTGTTAACAAATGGTACTACCTAATACTAAACCAGTTCAGTATTTGATTAATTATAGTCAAATCTTCATCATTCACCCAACAAAACAAAACTGAACTGAATTTACCCATACTGTTCTAACAAAGTATATTTATTTAATTGCAGAGTTATCTGGTAGTTTACCAAATACCCATTATATTTGTTACCCTTACTCACCTTTTATGTTTTTTAATTTACCAAAAGTTTACCAAATGTAATTTTTGAGTTTTTGTAAAACCCATAATGATCTTTTTTAAAATTTAGAGGAAAAAACCATAAGTTAAATTTAAGTGGTATTTATGGTAAGTAATAGTGTTTGATAAACCCTTAAAAATGTACCAGCATTCATTTTTAATAAACATTATGTCCCACGAATCACACCATTACAATTAAGAAAAGTAACAATAA
>JAQBPB010000004.1 GCA_028287745.1 Chloroflexota bacterium | reverse complement strand
TGGTCTTTGCAGCTACCAGCGACCCGGCGGTAAACGAGCAGGTCGCGCAGGAAGCGCACCGGAATGGGCGGCTGGTAAACCGGGTTGACCGGCCAACCGCCTGTGACTTCACGCTACCTGGCGTGGTCCAATCCGGTGACATTACGCTGGCGGTCAGTACGGGTGTGTATGCAACGCCCGGCAAAGCTGGCAGCGAAGAAGAAACCGGGGCCAGCCCGGCCCTGACCGCGACCATCCGCAAAAAACTGGCCGAAGCGGTTGGGCCGGAATATTCGGTCTTTTCGCGCCTGTTAAGAGAGTTGCGGCCCCAGGTCAAGCGCGAAGTCAGCCGGACACGGCGTCCGGTCTTATGGAAGCGCATGATTGACTCGGCGGCAATGGAAATGTTACGGCAGGGGCGGGAGGACGAAGCCCGTCAAATACTACAAGATTTAATCCGGGAAGAAGCCTGATGAAGAATTTTATTAACTGGCCGGGGTTTGGCAGCAAACCCAACAATGATTCCAAACCGGGCCGGGTCTACCTGGTCGGGGCCGGACCGGGTGACCCGGACCTGATAACCCTCCGGGCGCTAAATTTACTGCGCCGGGCCGATGTAGTAGTCTATGACTACCTGGTTAACCCGGTCCTGCTCGAAGAAACCAAACCGGGCGCCCAGGTTATCTACGCCGGGAAACGGGCCGGGACCCATTCAATGAGCCAGGAAGGTATCAACAACCTGCTGGTAAAATTCGGCCTGGCCGGAAACCAGGTCGTCCGGCTCAAAGGCGGCGACCCATTTGTCTTTGGCCGGGGCGGTGAAGAAGCCGAAGCCCTGGTTGAGGCCGGGATTGCTTTTGAAATCGTGCCGGGTATTTCCAGCGCGGTAGCTGTGGCTGCTTACGCCGGGATACCCCTGACCCACCGCGACTATTCCAGCAGCTTTACTGTCCTGACCGGCCATGAAAAAGGCGGCGCCACCGGCGAGAAAGGCGGCGACCCGATTCCCTGGGACGCCCTGGTAAAACTAGGCGGCACCCTGGTATTCTTAATGGGTGTTGGGCAGTTATCCGAAATGGTCGCTAACCTGGTAGCCGCCGGAAAACCGGCCAGCACGCCGGTAGCCCTGATTGAATGGGGCACCACTTCCCGCCAGAAGACCGTCACCGGGACCCTGGCCGATATTGTGGCCCTGGTGGAAGCGGCTGGACTGAAGCCGCCTGCTGTAACGGTAATCGGGCCGGTGGTAAGTTTACGGGAGAAATTGCGCTGGTTTGACCTGCCGGT
Organism: Chloroflexota bacterium; assembly: GCA_028287745.1. Lineage (GTDB taxonomy): Bacteria > Chloroflexota > Chloroflexia > Chloroheliales > Chloroheliaceae > 54-19. Next base: position 12,713 of record JAQBPB010000004.1, on the reverse strand, counting down.
TCCCGGTTTCCAGCCTGACATGGTAATCCGGGAACCGGAACTGCTGGGGAGTTTCAAGTAAAAACCACCGGGAACCTTTTATTATGTTTGCGGCCGGGTGGTTACGCCTCAAACTGCTTCCCCGTCCTACCTTCATAAGTTTAATGCTTTGAGAAACTGCCGGGGTATAGCCTCAGACTTTTATCCAACGCCAGTCAAAGTGAGTTTACATAATCAGCCATTTCAAAGAAGAACTGGCTGATTATTTATTTACTCGGGAAGTTTTTCTTTATTGCCCAGGAAGTCATTTAAGGGTGTGCTGTAGCGTTGGAAAGCATCCAGCAGGTGTTGTTTCTCATAGTGGGCGTAAATCATTTTGGTCGTAGCCGGGCTGCTGTGGCCTAAAATATCCTGGACCTCGCTGAGTTTAGCCCCGTTATTTAAAAGCGACGAGGCTTTATGGTGCCGGAAGTCGTGGGTGGTTACCTGGACCCCGGCCTGTGCGGCGTGGCGCTTGACCACTTCCCAGATAAAGGCCGGACTAAGGCGGTAGTTGGCGCCACCGGCTTTAACCTCACCCCGGCCCCGGTCGTGCCGGATAAAGACCGGTTGGAAATTATCGCCCCGTTCTTTTAAATAAAGCCGGATGGCCGCCAGGGTCGGGCTGTCAAAGAAGACGTTGCGTTCTTTTGAGCCTTTGCCGGTAATAATCGCCATCTGTTCGAGGCCGTCCGCCACATCTCGCCGGTTAAGGCTGCTGACCTCGGCCCGGCGCATCCCGGTGGAATAAAGGGTCAACAAAATAGCTTTGTCGCGCAGCGTTTCGAGGTGCTTCTGCCGTCCCTTGAAAGTGCCATCATCGGGAGGGACGGGTGTTTCCAGGGCCAGGCGCAACAGGGCCGGTAAGCCCTGGCGGTCCACCCGGGGCGTTTTATAACTTGACCGGCCCATCATATCAGTGAGCGACCCGGCAACCCGATCGAAGCCCGCCCCGGAAGGAATAATCGCATAGCGGCGGTCGACATAACGCAGCATGGCTCGCACCCCGGCCAGGTAGGTCCGGATGGTCGAGCGGGCCTGGCGGCCGAACAGGTCCACCATCCATAAATAAAAATCTTCCAGGATATGGCCCGGCAAAGCTTCGATAGCCGTCTGCGGGGCCGGAAAGCCTGCGGTTAAAAGGAATTCTTCAAACTTGTGCAGGGCCGAGGAATAGGTAACGACTGTCTGGGGCGATTTGCCTTTGGACGACTTTAAAAATTCCAGCCCGGCCTGGCTGACGGTCATTTTCCCGGCCGCCTGTACGGCTCTGACCGGCGTTTCATTTTCCTGCGAGGGAATAGGTTCCAATACAGTACTCCACTGGTATCAAGGTTTAGTAACGTCTATGGTCAACTTAAGTGACATTATATCAACCATAGCTGAAATTGCAAGGGGGCGGGCTTCGGGCCTTTTCAGGACCTGTTTTAAGGAATGGAAATACAAAACGGCGTGCGGTGTTATAATTCGTTTGCCACTAACCTGACATGCTTACCGGCCAGCGCTGGTATAATTATGCAGGGTAACGGTTCGGAGTTATCAAAAGGAATTAGTATTTGGGACTTTCGCAAAATGCCTCGTCCTACCGCAAATCCCGGCGGCTGCTAAAGTGGGTTTGCCTGGGCCTGGCCGGTATCATTATAACCGGCGGCCTGGTTATAATCTTTCTAAACAGCGGGACGACCAGGATCGAGTCGGCTGTGGTCGCGCGGGGTTATGATGATGCTACCGGGGCAACCGGGGCCGGGACCACCTTTACTCCCCAGGATAACCCCCTGCACTGTGTGGTCAGCCTGGTCCGGGCCAGCAAAGGCACCATTGTTAGAATGAGCTGGTTCGCGGTTGAGGCGGGCGACCTGCGCAATTACAAACTGCTGGAACGGGAAGTCGATATCAAATCCAACGAATCTGCCGTAGACGCTTTCCTTGAATTGCAGCATCCCTGGCCCACCGGTTCCTATAAAATTGATATTTACCTGGACGGCCACCTGGAGCAAACGCTTTTCTTTAATATTGCCGAACCGGTCAGGACCGGCCTAAAGGCATATTTTGTGCAGAGTATGTGATAGATTTATTTAAGGGGTAGGAGATTATTTAATGAGTGAGAACTTCTCACCGTTCAAGTCCGAGGCGCAAACCACCAACGCTATAATCGGCAATCGCTACGAATTATTGGAACTTATCGGGCAGGGCGCCATGTCAAAGGTCTACCGGGGCCGCGATAGCAACCTGGGCCGGATTGTGGCTATCAAATTTTTACGCGAAGAATACGGCGATAACCCAAATTTTGTGGCCCGTTTCTACCGCGAAGCTCGCGCCGTAGCCTCTTTGCCCACCGAACACCTGGTCAGTATATACGACTACGGCCAGCACAATACCACCTATTTTATTGTAATGGAATATGTCGAGGGCAAAAACCTCAAAGAAATGCTCCGCCAGGAAGGCCCCTACTCGCCCAAAGAGGCTCTAAAACTGGCTACGCCGGTCCTGCTGGCCCTGAAAGCCGCCCACGCCAAGGGAATTATCCACCGGGATATCAAGCCCCAGAACATCCTGGTCCGCCAGAGTGATGGCGTGGTCAAGTTGACCGACTTCGGGGTAGCTTACGCGCACGATAACGCCCAGGTAACCAGCACCGGCATGGTTATCGGGACGGTCGATTATATGGCTCCCGAACAGGCCCGGGGTGAACCGGTCGGGCCGCCTGCCGACCTGTACGCGGTGGGCGTGGTTATTTTTGAATTGTTGACCGGCCGCCTGCCCTACACCGGCGAAAACACCATGCAGATAATTATGGGCCATATAAGCAAGCCCATTCCCAGTCTGGCCAGCCAGGGCGTAAGCGCTCCACCTGCCCTGGAAAGGCTGGTCCAGCGAGCCCTTGCCAAAGATATTAGTACCCGCTTCCAGTCGGCCCAGGAAATGCTCAACGCCTTTGAAATGGTCCTGGCCGAGCCGGAGGCGCCTGCTTTCGCGGCCGGTTCCCTGGACCAGTTACCCGCTGAAACAGCCCGGCCACAGGCTGGCCCGGCTCCCGTTTACCAGCCCACGGCGGTTAACCCGGCCATGCCGCGCAATACTCCCCAGGGTACCGCTCGTTTTGAACCCATCAGGGCCGAATACCAGCCTGAACCGGCTAACTATAACGGGTATGCGCCAGAGCAACACCAGCGGCCAGCCCAGGCCAGGCCCCAGGAAAGGCGGCCAATAGCCGAACCGCGCCGTCAGAGCACCAGGGGCTGGCTTATACCGGTGATTATTGGCCTGGCAGTCCTCGGTGTCATCGGCTGGCTGCTCTTCAATTTAGTGGGCAACCTGCCTGCTCAGACCCAGAGTAATCAGGTGACCGGCACCACCGGCACCGCCCAGGTTACTACCACCGGCAACCCGGCCCCGGCTGTAACTACGGCCCCGGCAGTGGGTACTAACGCCGCCGCACCGGCTCCCGCCAGTACTGCCGCGCCGGTAGTGCCGGTTTCGGTCCGGTTTGCGGCCGGGCAGCTTAATGGGGCTTACGACCGGGACGACCATACCCTGTTTGGCCGGACTGAAAAAGCCCTTTACGGCGTTGGTAGCGGTTTCGGGCAGGGCACCATCAACTTCAGGCTGGACCGCGCCCCGACCGGCAAGCCGGTCCTGCGTATCACCGGCCTGGACGATGAACTTGCGGCCCATTGTAATTTTGAAGTGCTGGTCAACGGCACCCCGGTCTTCAACGGCCCTAATACCTTTCCAAATGTCCCCAATAATGACAACGGCGTGGGTGGTGGGGACCGCTACTGGGGTGATATGACGATTGCCATCCCGGCCAGCGCCTTAAAAGCCGGGCAAAATACGCTGACTTTGCGCAATACCACACCCTGGCGAGGCAGCCTGGGGGTTCCCTATATCCTGATCAACAGCGTTTCACTGGAAGGTTGAGAAAAAAGCTGGGCGGTAAACGCAGCACGTTGAAGGGTTAACGTAGACGGATGGGTTATGTGTAGCACTTTAACTGTTTGAGGTATAAAAGTTAGCCGGAACCGGAAGGTTTAACCGGGTTAATTGCTAAAATTGGCGCGGTTTGGAACATTAAACAGATAGCGGTTTTCAAACCTGAACATGGATTTGCTTTGAGCATTTAGCAGTATCTGTTCAAGGCTGAAGGAGGTAATTATGGCTGATGCGATTGTATATTCAACCCCTACCTGACCGTACTGCAAGTACGTGAAAGAGTTTCTTTCTAAAGAAGGAATTGCCTACCAGGAGAAAAATGTGGCCCAGGACCACGCGGCCGCCCACCATATGGTTGAGGCAACCGGCCAGATGGGCGTGCCGGTTACCGAGATTGACGGGCGCTTTATCGTGGGTTTTGACCGTCCGGCCCTGCAATCGGCCGTACGCAGTTTGCGGGCTAAATCAGGCCAGGCGGCCAATGCGGTAAAACTGGGCGCCCAGGTAGCCGACGCGTCTAAAAGGCTGAACCAGCCGGGCGCGTTGGTCGGGCCGGTTAAAGCCGGTTCGCTGGCCGAAAAGGCCGGGCTGCGGGAAGGCGATATTATTGTTGGAATAAACGGCCAACCGGTTAATAGCGCCAATGACCTGGCCCAGGCTTTACAAACCCTGACACTCCAGTCCCCTACTCCCAGGTTCTCAACTAAACGTGACGGTAATATTATGTAAAGTTCTTTGTGCTATCGCACCGGGTAAAAAATTACCGGTGCGATAGACGCCGGGCTGTGAAGTTGCCGATAAACTGGACAAGCTGGACCAGTACGATTAACAGGACTACGGTTACTACCATTATATCGGTTTCAAACCGCTGGTAACCGTAGCGAATAGCCAGGTCACCCAGGCCCCCGCTGCCGACTGCCCCGGCCATCGCCGAAAACCCAATTAAACTGATTATAGTAATAGTTATGCCGCGCACCAGGGCCGGAAGCGACTCCGGTATATAGACCTTGGAGACGATTTGCCAGGTTGAACAGCCCATCGATTGAGTTGCTTCAACCAGACCCCGGTCAACCTCTTGCAGGGCTGTTTCGGCTACCCGTGCGAAAAACGGAACAGCCGCCAGGGTCAGTGGCACAATCGCGGCGGTCGCCCCGATTGTGGTTCCGGCGATTAGCCTGGTTAAGGGCGTTATTGCTACCAGCAGGATAATAAAAGGCAGCGAACGACCGATATTTACAATCCAGCCCAGGACGCTGTTCACGATAGGTTGCGGCATCAGGTTGCCCCGCCCCGTAAGCACCAGCAGCAAACCCAGCGGCAAGCCTAACAAAAGGGTCAGAAGGGTTGAAAACCCGACCATGTAAAAGGTTTCCAACGTAGAGGCCCATAATTGAGGTAAAAACATTTCCCAGTTCATGACTGCACCTCAACTGCCAGGCCCTGTTGTTGCAGCGAACCCAGGGCTTCCGGGATTCTTTTCCCTCTTAATTCAATTTGCAACTGCCCGATACGCTGTCCACCCACTGTTTCAAGCGTGCCACTCAAAATATTGACATCCAGTTCGTAATTGCGGGCCAGGGTAGTCAGTACCGGCTGGTCGGCCGCCGCACCCGAAAAAGTGATTGTTGCCAGGACCGCTCCAGGTTCGGTCGTAAAATCTACTTTCCTGGGGAAAAATTCCTGGCCCAGCCGGGAATTTGGTCTTACGGCCAGTTCGGCAACCGTGCCCTGCTCCACAATCTTACCCGCCTCCAGGATGGCGACCCGGTCGCAAATCTGGCGGACTACCCCCATTTCGTGAGTAATCAGCAAAATGGTCAGGCCAAGCCGCCGGTTCAACTCCTTAAGCAGGTCCAATATGGAACGGGTGGTCTGGGGGTCAAGGGCCGAAGTGGCTTCATCGCAAAGCAGCACTTCCGGCTCAGCCGCCAGGGCCCTGGCGATGCCCACCCGCTGCTTTTGCCCGCCCGATAGTTGCGCGGGATAGGCATTTGCCTTCCCGCTCAGTCCCACCAGTTCGAGGAGTTCCGCTACCCGGGCCTGCCGGGCAGCGCGATTGAATTTAGTTACTTCCAGGGGTAAGGCTACATTTTCGGCTACCGTCCGCGAGCTTAACAGGTTAAAATGTTGAAAAATCATGCCGATTTGCTGCCGGGCCTGGCGTAATTTTGGCCCGGAAAGGGCGGTCATATCCTGGCCGTTAACCCTGACTGAGCCGCTATCGGGCCGTTCAAGCAAGTTAACACAGCGTATTAAGGTGCTTTTCCCGGCCCCACTCTGACCAAGTACGCCAAAGATTTCACCCGCTTCAACCTGCAGGCTCACATCCTGGAGCGCCTTAACTACCTGAGTTCCGTGACCGTAGGTCTTGCTGACATTACTTATTGAAATCACTACTAATGTTTAACCCCTGTAGTATGTAAGCCTTACGTCCTGAATAGTAAAAGTCCTAGAAAGCCGGGATTACGGTTCCCTGATACTTGTCCAGAATAAACTTTTTAACTTCACTGGAAGTCAGCAGTTTACTGAGTTTTTGCACCAGCGGGTCGTTTTCCTTGCCCTTAAGGACGGTTAAAACATTTACGTACGGGTTGTTTTCAGCCTTTTCCAGGGCCAGCGCATCCTTACTCGGGTTAAGATTGGCGGCCAGAGCATAATTACCGTTGATTACCGAAAAGGTGGTATCTTCGAGGGAACGCGGTAGTTGGGCCGCTTCCAGTTCCTTGATTTGCAGGTTCTTCGGGTTGGAAGTGACATCCAGTACGGTCGCGGTGGTGCCAACGTTGTCCTTTAATTTTATCAGGCCGTTGGCGGCGAGCAACTGCAGCGCCCGGCCTCCGTTGGTGGCATCGTTCGGAATAGCCACAATAGCCCTATCCGGTACTTCGGTCAGGGACTTGATCTTCTTGGAATAAACCCCGAGCGGTTCGAGGTGAACTTTGGTCACGGCGACCAGGTTCAGGTTATTCTTCTTGGCAAAATCTTCCATGTACGGGACGTGCTGGAAGAAATTCGCGCCAATCTGGCCGTCTTTCAGGGCCAGGTTTGGCTGCACGTAATCGGTAAATTCGACCACCTGGAGAGTTAAGCCTTCTTTTTGAGCCAGGTTATCCTTGATATAATTCAGTATTTCGGCGTGCGGAATCGCGGTAGCTCCAACTTTCAAAGTACCGGTAGTTTGCGCGGCACCAGCAGTAGTCGCACCGGCAACTGCAGTCGCACCGGCAGCAGTGGTAGCACCGGCAGCGGTAGTTACGCCTGCGACGGTTGTAACACCAGCAACAGTGGTTGCCCCAGTGGCAGCGGTAGTAGCACTGGCGCTCGTTGTGCTGGCACCAGTGTTTGCGGTAGTAGATAGAGCGCTGCCAGTTGTAGTGGTGCTGTCCCCGCAAGCGGCCAGCAGTACCGCCAGCAGAGTTGCCAGGGCCACTAACCGCAAGAATCCTTGTTTCATAAGGTAATTTCTCCCCATAAATAAACGTGCTAAGCTATGTCTTTCATTGTTTCATTCCGGGCCATTACTTTAGAAAAATAATGACCCGGAGTATAATATGTTAGTTAATCAAGTATGTCAAATATATTAATTATTTAATCTTTGTTTAACTTGTTAAAAACCAGAGTTGAGTAAATCAAAAACCCCGTTTGCCTTCTAAGGATAAGCAAAACGGGGTTTTTATATTATTTATAACAGGTAAATGCCGGGTTTTATAGCAGCAGTGGTGCCGTGTTAGCTTGCTTTAACCTTGTCGGAGAAGCCCCGGAAAAAGAGCATTGATAGGGCTCTTAATACGCCGGAAAGAATAAAAATAAGCTGAATAGCGCCCATGCTTACTCCCAGGACCGGTAAGGAGGTGGTAGCAATCCAGCCGATCAGTATACCGGCCATGAACGGCCCAATCGCGCTTATCAGGCTGGTAATGGCAATAAAGATACTAATATAACCGACATTCTGGGTGCCCGGCGGGACCAGGTTAATTAAAAGGTTGCCCGAAGCCATGTTCAGGCCCGAATCAATTACCAGGGTAAGATGCAGCAGTAATAGCGGCCAGAACGGGTCACCTGGTACGATAAAGGCCCAGAGTACGATATAAAATACTTTGAACCAGCTTGTCCAGAAGATAATCCGGGTGCAGCCGAATTTGTCCATCAGGCGGCCCCACATGGGAAAGACCAAAAGCCCGGCCAATGCACCTACGTTTTGTAAAAAGAATAACTCGGTAAAACTCAACTTGAGATTGTTGAGCATATATACCGCGAAATAAGGTACAACAATACCGGCCGCGAAAAGCCAGGCCGACCGGAATATCAGGTAGCGCCGCAATTCCTGCATTTGCCAGGTCGAATTAAAAGTATCCCGGAAGCTGGGCCGGTTGGCCGCTTTTGGTTGGTTAGCCAGATCTGGAATACGCCGGAGTATTCTGGTGGACCAAATACCGGCGGCAGCAGCGATAACAAACAGGACCACATAGGCCCCAGGGTTGGTGCGATGGCCGGTGCCGCTCGCGACCGGTTCGGTCCACCAGTCCAGAAAGAAACCGGTCAAAAGGGCCGCTACCAGCCCAACTAACCCAATTACGGTGTTGCGCCATGCGAAATATACCGCCCGCCGCTCAAGCGGTACAACCGTCGTAGCCCAGCTAAGCCAGGCCGTACCACCAATAGCGGTCAGCCCGGAGTGGGCCGTTAGCAGCAGCAAGAACATTATCAGCCACATCCCGGCAAGCTCAGGCAAAAGCCAGGCTCCCAGGGCCACGCCTACCATTGGAATTAACAACAGGCGGGCCGGGCCAATAGTATTTACGGCTACGGTTTTACGCCCACCAAAGGCATTAACAATCTGCGGTGTCCACAACTGTAAAATGGCGGCCAGTAAAGGCAAAGCGGTCAACAGACCGATAATGAAAACATCCGCCCCCATGTACAGGGCGAAAGCAGTAAGGACAATGCCGCCAGGTACTACCACACTGTTCATAATTGACCAGTAAGCACCTTCCCATATCATGTGCTTCTGACCATCTTGCATTTCGGCGTGGCTTAATTCGGTAGGGGCAGGTGTAACCTCATAGGTCACGGGTTTATCCTGAACAGCTTGCCCAGTTTTCCGCCTGGTTTTCTTCTCTCTTTCAATAAAAATCGGCATATTAATCCTACTACTCATCAACAACAAATGGGTGAAAATCTGATGGCTGCAATGCCAGGGGAATGAGGTCGCTCTCACAATAAAATACCCGGCCTGAAATTTTCACATAACAGGGGGCTATATTAATATAACGGTCTATTCCCAGAAAGGTTACGCATTTCACAAACAGATTTTCGAGCAGTTTTTGGGGTTATTTGTCTCAATTAACCGGCCTAAACCGCGCCGTTAATTTGACACTAACTTGAAAGATGTTACCCTTAATAAGGCAAATTTTGCAATATTTTTACTTTGTGGAAAAGGGATAAATTATTTGGCCGGTGCTGTGTTTTCGGATATTGAAGGAACGCTGGTAAGTGGGAATACACCAGGCTATTTTATCAAAGTCGGACGCAATCTTGGCATTATCCGCACCTGGCGGGTTATCCAGGCCGGGCTGCTGATCGTGGTTGCCAGGCCGCTCCCCAAACGCCCCAGGGCATACTTGCAGTTCCTGGCTTTCCGCCGCTTAATGAAGGGCCACAGCCAGGCCGAATTGGAGCGGGTAGTTGAAGAAAGTATACCCGGACTGCTAACCAGGCTAAAACCGAATACCCTTGACCGGGTACACAAGCACCAGGCCGCTGGAATGCCGGTCTTTCTGGTCAGCGCGGCCCTGCATAACGTAGTTACCCGGCTGGCCCAGGAGTTTGATGGGACCGGTGAGGGCACCAAACTGGAAATCGTGGCCGGGAAATGCACCGGCCGGCCGGGTAGCCCGGTCTGCCAGGGCGAGGAAAAAGCCCGCCGGGTCGAAGCTTTGGCCCGCGAACACGGCCTTGACCTGTCCCAATCGGTCGGGTTTGGCGATACGCTCTCCGACATTGCTTTTCTATCCTTGCTTGGCCGGGCAATCGTGGTTGACCCGGCCCCTGAAATGATAGCCGAAGCCCAGCGGCGCGGCTGGGAAATCCTGGTTAATACTTCCTTATAACCTGGCATAATTAGACCACCCTGGTAATACCGGCATTTGGAGAATTTAATGTCTGCCTCGAATGTGACTGAAATAGCCGAAAATGTCTACCGCATCCGCTTGCCGATGCCTTTTGGCCTGGACCATATCAATGTCTATTTGCTCAAAGAAACAACCCGGCTGGCCCTGGTTGATTGCGGCCTTAATATGCCGGAAAGCTGGCAAAAGCTGGATGAAGGGCTGGCTGAACTTGGTTTTTCGCCAGGCCAGCTAACCGATATTTTTGTGACCCATGCCCACCCCGACCATATCGGACAGTTGCCTCGCTTGCGCAAGCTGGCCCCGGAGGCTCACCTGTACATGCACCGCCGCGAATACGACCCGCTGGCCGAAATGTCCACCGACACGGCCTGGGCGGGCCGGCGCACCCGGCACTGGCTGGCCCTTAACGGGATGCCCGACGAATCCGCCAGCACCTTCTTTGAGAACAACCCTGATTTGCCTCCGCCGCTACAGGAAGGCGACATGCTCCTTGAAGGTGGCGAGGAGTTTCCATTTAATAGGACGGACGACCAAAGCCAGGCGCCGACTGCCAAACAGCCGGATAACTGGCAAATACTGTGGACCCCCGGCCACACCGCCGGGCATTTCGTACTGCACAACCGCGAACGCAAGTTGTTGCTATCCGGCGACCACTTGTTAGGCACAATCAGCAGCAATATTGGAAAATACCCAGGCTCGACCGATGACCCGCTGGGAGATTTTATTAACAGCCTGGAGCATATCAGCCGGTTGGATATAAAAGAAGTTATTCCGGCGCACGGCCAGACTTTCACAAATCACCAGGCCCGGATCAAAGACCTCATCAGCCATCACCGCAAGCGCCTGGCTAAGATTTATGACAGTCTTGAACACGGCCCGCAGACCGCCACCCAGGTAGTGGAAAAAATCTGGGGCAGCCGGGCAGTCGGGTTCCACCGCTACCTGGCCCTGGTCGAAGCCCTCTCCCACCTGGAACGGTTGCGGCGCGAAGGCCGGGTTACTATAGAAGAGTCAGGTTCAACAATAATTTACCGGGCGGCTTAAAACCATTATGAAAAACGACTCTACATCGCCACAAATAGACGAGCCGAAAATTACCGGCAGGCGTTCTAAAATTACTTTACCCCTGGCCGGAATACGGGTGGTCAGCCTGGAACTGGCTATCGCGGCCCCTTTATGCACGCGTTACCTGGCCGATATGGGAGCCGATGTAATAAAAATCGAACGGCCCGGTTCCGGTGACTTTGCCCGCCAGTACGACAGCGCGGCCGGTAAGGACATGAGCAGTTGGTTCGTCTGGGCTAACCGTGGCAAGCGCAGTCTGGCCCTTGACCTTAAAAAGCCGGAAAACCGGGCCGTCCTTCACCGTCTGCTGGCTCGTTCGGATATTTTCGTCCAGAACATGGCACCCGGTTCGGTTGAACGGTTGGGCCTGGATACCGACACCCTGGAAAGGCTTTATCCCCGCCTTATAACCTGCTTTATCAGCGGTTATGGTTCCACCGGACCCTACCGGGAGCGCAAAGCCTACGACCTTTTGTTACAGGGCGAAGCGGGAGTATTTGCCATGACCGGCACACCTGAACAGCCCAGCCGGGCAGGTGTATCCGTTTCGGATATATCGTCGGCCCTCTATTCTTTCTCATCCCTCCTGCTGGCCTTGCGGCAGCGCGACCTGACCGGGGAAGGCTCGCATATTGAAACCAGCTTGCTAAACTCAACCGTTGAATGGGTTGCGCCTTATCTCTACTACCTGCAGGGCACCGGACGGGTTCCCCGCCGTACCGCCCAGCGCAATAGTGTCATAGTGCCATACGGTTTATACCCGGTTAAAGATGGTAAAGTAAACCTGGCCGTCCAGAATGATGAGCAGTGGCGCAGGCTTTGCCGGGTGGTCCTTAAACGTCCTGATTTAGCCGAAAACAATCTTTATAACTCAAATGAAAAAAGGGTTGCGGCCAGAAACGAAATTGAACCGATAATCGAGCGAGTTTTCAGCGAGTTAACTATTAATGAACTGGAAGTCCAGTTAATAGAAGCTGACGTACCGTTTGGCCGGGTTAATGAACTAAAGGATGTCGCCGAGCACCCCCAATTGCGCGCTCAGAACCGTTTCGTTGAACTAACAATGCAAGACGGTAGTACGTTCGAAGTCCTGGCTACCCCTTTTGGCCTGCAAAACCTACCTCAACTCTTCGTACCACCCCCATATATCGGCCAGCATACTGAAGAGATTTTGCGAGAAATTGAGCTGGAATCTAAAATTAAAGGGCGATAATTTTTTAGTTTACCCGGTAATCAATTTTTGACATATCAAAATCCTATTTTTACTTACCCTTAGAATTATTATATATAACTTCATGGCCTATTTTTACTTATTTCCCAACCTATTATAAGTAAAATTCTATTCTTGGTGGGATTAATATAATTATTTACAAACATTTTTTGTTGTTAGAACAGCAAATAATGCTCAAATGTAAATTTATAATATGTATACGGTGCATGCAGGGTCTTGAGTGGTAAAAATATTGCTGAACTTGTAAAAAGCACAAAGGAAATTTATAACCTTTTTAAGGTACAAACCTAACAAACCAAGGATTGTTTAACTAACATTTGTACCTTAATTCGTTT
>JAQBPB010000126.1 GCA_028287745.1 Chloroflexota bacterium | reverse complement strand
TTTGGGCCTGGCCTCCAACGACCCGACCCAATCACCGGAAGTGCTGAGTGTGGCCGGGGTCTACGGTTCGGCTGTGCCTGGCCCGCTGGCCCGCATCGCGGTTACCCCGGCTACCGCTACCCTGGCGACGGGGGCCACCCAGCAGTTCAGCGCCCAGGGCTTCGATAGCAATAATGTGCCTCTAACCGGGCCGACCTTTAGTTGGTCAACCAGGGCGGGCGGCACCATTAACAGCACTTCGGGGTTATACACGGCGGGCAATACCGGCGGCACTTACCCGGCCAGCGTGATTGCGAGCAGCGGCACTATCACCGGTTCGGCGGACGTGACGGTTACCGCCTCCGGTCCGACCGTTACGGCGGTTAGCCCGGCTTCCGGCTCTAACAGCGTAACCAATACCATAACTATCACCGGCACGAATTTTGTGGCTACCCCAACCGTCACGCTCGGGACTACCGCCCTGACCGGGGTAACGCTGGTATCGGCCACCAACCTGACGGCGGCTGTACCGGCTGGCCTGGCTGCGGGCGTCTATACCCTGACCGTTACCAACCCCGATGCCCAGCAGGCCAGCCTGGCAAACGCCTATACCTCGGTGGTCCCGGCAGCGCCAACCGTTACGGCGGTTAGCCCGGTTTCGGGGTCAAACGGGGTCACTAATACTTTAACTATCACCGGTACTAACTTCGTATCCGGAGCGGCGGTTAAACTTGGTACAACTACCCTCGCTAATGTTACTTTTGGCTCGTCTGGCAGTTTGACCGCCGCAGTACCGGCCGGAATGGCGGCGGGTACGTACAGCCTGACGGTGACTAACCCTGACGGCCAGGCTGGAACTTTACCTGACGCTTACACGGTCCTGGCCCAGGGTGATACGACTCCTCCTACGGTTTCGTTAACCGCTCCGGCTAATGGCGCTACTGTCACCGGGTCAGCCGTTACAGTCAGCGCAACGGCTACGGATACGGTTGGAGTAGTCAGTGTCCAGTTCCTGCTGGATGGTAGCCCGCTGGGTTCCCCTGATACTGCTGCGCCTTACAGCATTACCTGGGACACTACCACGATTACCAATGGTTCTCACACCCTGAGAGCCCAGGCCCGTGATGCCGCCGGTAACATTGGTACAGCGCCGAATGTGACTATTACAACCGCAAACCCAGGGATTTCAGCGGTAACGGCCAGTAGTATTACTACTACCGGCGCTACTATTAACTGGACTACGAACGCACCGGCTACCACTCAGGTTCAATATGGCCCGACGACGTCTTATGGATCTACCACGACGCTTAACAGCACCGCAGTGACCAGCCACAGCCAGGCGCTCAGTGGGTTAATCCCTGGTACTCTTTACCATTACCGGGTTACTAGCACGAATGCGGCAAACAATACCACAACCTCAGGGGACTTTACCTTCACGACTGTTGCGCTTACTGCTTTAGTAGGAGATACAAAAATTGAGAGCCACCTGGACTCTAATAGCGCCGGGCTAGCCGAGGCGTTTCAATATACTGCTACAGGTAGTGGAACGGCAACCAGAATCTATATATATCTTGACAGCACTAATACAGCCAACACTGTAGTAGTTGGGATTTATTCCAATACCACCAGTGAAAATCCAGGTACCTTGCTGGTTCAGGCAACAATTACTAATCCGGTGAAAGGAGCCTGGAACTCGGTAAGTGTACCTAATACTACCCTGACGACTGGCACCAAATACTGGATAGCAGTCTTAGGCCCGGTAGGAGCGGGGATTGTCAGGTTCCGGGACACGAGTGCGGGAGGAAAAGCCCAAACCAGTGCCCAGACCAATCTCACTTCACTACCTGCAAATTGGACCACCGGTACGCTTTACTCTGACTCACCTATGTCCGCCTATGCTGGATAACTATTGATAAGGGCAGCCTTTATCCGGGTGGGTTGAAGTGAAGAAACTAAATGAGGGTATGCCCGTCCGGGCATACCCTCATTTAATCTCCGGGGATAATTACCTGGATTTTCGTGGTTTCTTCAATAAATACAGGGCCGCCAGGCTTGCACAGCCGGTTAAAGCAAACACAAAGCCTACATAGAGCAAACCCGACCCTTCCCCGATAGAAAATTCTGAATCACCGATGCCGGTTGCCGGGGAATTGACCGGCATATTGATCGGTTTGCTTACAGGTGCTGGGGCGGCGGGTGCGGCGGGGGCGGCCGGTTTATTGAGGCTGATATTCTTCTCGGTAATGACCAGGGTTTTTATTTTCCCGGCTTCAAAAGTGCCATCAACCTCCGTATCAATCAGGAAGTTACGAATAGCCAGCTGCATAGGCCCATTAAAGGTAGTGGCAGTGGTTTTAAAGTTGGTGGACCCGATGGTAAAACCGTTGGAAAAATTCGTGGAGAAGAAGTTAGCAAGCTGCGACTGGGCCCCTTGCTTGCCCTCGTAAACCAGTTTAGCGCCGTTGACCAGGGTACCCGAGGCTATATCGGACGGGTTAACCACGCTGACCATGGCATTATCAGCCATCAAGGCCAGCGAACCGTTCAAATCTTTGTCGTTAAAGGTCTGGGTTAGCTTTTTAAGGATATCATCGCTGGCAGATTGCCGGGCTGGCCCGGCATGCGCGGTTTGCGCGGGTACTAATAACAGGGCAAAAGCTAAAAGACCTACCATAAACAATTCACTCAGTATATGTTTCTTCATGTAGTAAAACTCCTTTAGGGGGTTAGAAGACTTCAATAAAGCTCAAAAGTCAAAAGTCCACTGATGTTTGGGCATCACAATACGCCGGAATAGGTGAGGACCGCGCCCTGATTACCACCTTTAACGACCGAAATTTGCTTGCTGTCGTTGCTGAAAACTATTTCCAGCAGCGGGCCGGTACCTGTTTTTTGCTGTTCCACCAGCTTCTTTTGCTCCAGGGACCAGAGCTGCAAGTCACCATCCTGGCTGCCGAAGGCCAGTTGTTTAGCGGTGGAGTCTGATTTCAAAGCGGTAACCGGGGACTTTAGATTGACCGAAATTGGTATATCCAGCACTTTACCACCATTACTTAAAGTTATGTGGTAAGCGTTAAAGGTCTTCTGGCTGCCGATTAACAGGTATTGCATATCCGAGGTCCAATCCAGCCTGGTTACCGGGTTAGCTCCGGCACTTTGGTCCGGCAGGATTGTCAGTAATACTTTCAGGGTAGCCCTATCCCAGACCAGCACCCGGCCATCGGCTAAGCCTGCCGCAAGATAGCGGTTGTCCGGCGAAAAGCCTAAAGCCAGCACCCGGTTATTCCCGCCCAGGAAGTAATCCGGGCCGTTAGCATTTTTAGGATAGGTTTTGGTGTGCAGCATATCTTTCCCCGGATACGGGATTAACGAGGCATCGCTTGCAATGGCGACTGCTTCGGGCAAGATATTGTCGGTGGCCTCAAACAGAATCTGGCCCGCAGTATCCGGATTTTTAACATCGGTAGGTAAAACGCTGAAGAACCGCACATTATTGTCCGCCCAGGCTGAAACAATGTACCTGGAGTCATTACTCCAGGCCAGGGCCAGGGGTGCTCCTGACGCCGTTTTATTTTTAGGAGACAGGGTTATTGTTTCTTTATTGGTAGTGGAGTCCCATACCTTTATAGTGTTATCCAGGGCGCCGGTGGCGTAATAGCGGCCATCTTTGGTCCAGCTGGCTGTGGTAATTGGCCCGGTATGGCCTGTTAAAGGCTGGGTTTTGAGCAAGGAAAGCGGCACCTGGTCAGGCGCGGCTGTCGCTGTGGCTGCCGGCGGGATGCTGGTAGGGGTGGTCGGGGCACGTGTGATACGGGTAGGAGTGGCCGGGACACGGGTAGCGGTTACAACCGGACTCGGATTTCTTACCGCTGCCCTTTGGGTGGAAGCTCCCTGGGTTTTCGCAACTGACGTTATAAGCGCCGGAATGCCGTTAACCGGGGCGGATGAAGAAGCCGACCCGTCCGGAGAAGTAACCGGATTTAAACTTGCCGGCACGACAGTCGATAGGGCGCTCAGGTTGTTTGTGACCGGCCGGATTTCATTCTGGGATGTCAGGATAGCAAAAATCAGGACCACCGCACCTAAAAGACCCATTCCCCACAAAAATAGCCTTATTAGATAACCTTTATTGACCCGCATGACCGGATCAAGCCTGGTTGAATTTTTAGAAGAATTAGCAGTTTGCAGGGTTGCAGCCGCAGCCGCTCTTCCGGGTGCGGGTTTATTTTTCGCCGGGGCTACCGGGCCTGTATTCAAAGGTGTTAGTACGGGGGCAGGTTTAGGCACCACCGCAGGTTTGGTTTTTTGCTCAAGGCCGGGCTTTGGTCCAGAGGCAGGTTTCACTTCAGAGGCAGGTTTCACTTCAGAGGCAGGTTTTATTTCAGAAACGGGCTTTGGCAGTGGCGTAGATATTGTCTTTGCCTCAGATTCCGGCAGAGTTTTTGTCCCTGTGACAGCCCCCGGTTTGGGCGTAGATTTTGCCTCTGTGACAGCCCCCGGTTTGGGCGTAGATTTTGCCTCTGTGACAGGCTTCTGTCTTGCGCCAGGTTGTGCCTCTCTGACAGAAATGTGTTCAGGCGCAGGTATTGTTTTTTTCTCAGACACAGGTGTAGATTTTGCCTCTGTGACAGGCTTCGGTTCAGGTGTAGATTTTTGCTCCGTAACAGTTTGCGGCTCTGTAACAGGCTTTGTTTCTGCCACAAATTGTGGTTCAGGTGGAGATTGCGGCTCTGTAACAGGTTTTTGCTTTAGGGCAGGCCGGGGCTTAAGAGTCTCTTCAACCAGGATGGTAGTCGCCGCTATTCTTTCTAGCCGCGGAATTTCTTGCGTTTGCTCTGACGGTTTAATGTCAACCGGGGTGGTTGTTACAGGCGGGCTGCTTGCGTTGACACCCTTCTCTGTATTTTCCGCCATCTTTAGGTCTGGGGGCTTTTCATACGGAACTGGCGGTTCACTATCCGCCACCCCGGCGGTTTCGGGTGGCCGGGAAGGTCCTGGCATTGCCTGAGTAACAACCGGGCCGCTCTCAATCTGAGGGCTGGCAGGCCCGGTCTGGTCAGGGTTAATTTTGATATTTGGCAGGCCCAGGCTTGCCAGGAGGGGCCGGGCATATCTTTCATAGAAAAGCGGTTTTGCCTGCGCGGTCCAGCGCAGCGGAAGTAATAAAACCGGCGGCATTTTTAGTTCAAGCGCCTGCTGGAAAAGGACCAGGGCTTCTTCGTCGCGTCCCACTCCGGCGATAGCCATGCCTTTCCAGAAATAGGTACCCGGCTCATCCAGGGCAATTTCGTGGGCCCTTTCGGCTTCCTCATAACTTTTACCAAAAAGCCCCTGGAACCAGTACAGGCTCGCCCGGCACAGGTAGCCAATATGATGATACTGCGCGCGTTCCGCCAGCGACTTCAGCCTTTCTCCGGCTGCCGGAGAAAAACTAAAATCTTCTTGACACATCATGACCCATTCAGCCATCCAGCCATTCATTAAATTGACCGGGTTTAGCTGCCAGCTTCGTTCGAAGTCTAACTGGGCCGCCTGGAGATCATTTAGCCAGAGGTCCGGGATAGCTTTTCGTTCGTAAACCCAGGTAAGGTCAGGGTTTAGTTTCAATATCCGGTTGTAATCGTTAACCGCTTCCTGGTAATTTTTTTCGGTCCGGTAGGCTTCCGCCCGGTTGCCGTACAGCCATGTATTGGTAGGGTCAAGGAGGAGCGCGGCATTAAAATCTGCCAGGGATTTGGCGGACTCTTTGAGATGACGGTATACGATGCCCCGGCGTCCCAGGATAAGCGGGTTTTTGGGGTCAAGTGAAATGGCCTGGTTCAAATCCGCCAGGGCTTCTTTTGGCCTTTTAAGCAGGCGGTAAATTTCCCCGCGCTGGCTGTAAATCAGGGCATTATCCGGCTTCAGGTCAATTGCCCGGTCCAGGTCAGCCAGGGCGGGCTGATACTGGCCCATTTCTTTGTAGATTTCAGCTCTTGCCAGGTAAATTTCAGCGTGAACGGGTTCAAGGTTGGCGGCGTTATTTAGAATTTTGAGGGCATTATCAACTTGACCTTTGTTTTTCAGCTCTTCGGCCTTGTTTTTCAGTTCTTCGGCTTTGCTTACAGTTTTGCCCGGCGTTTCAGTAGATTCAGGGATGGAATTTTCTGAAAGTCTTTGCCCTGTAGAAGGCAACTTCGAGTTATCCAAGCTACACCTCATAGATTTAAAAATAACCGTTATAAAGAATTGCCAAAGTCATACCCTGGTGATTGGGCAGACTGTTTTAACATAATCAACATTTTAAGGTGGTGGGAATTTTAGACTGGTTCTAACAATATACTTGTTGTGCAAAAAGATAAAAGCTAGTTGTAGAATGTTGAGAAGTTTAAACGTTACATAATAGAAAGTAATCTTTCAATATTGGCCTCCCTGAAAGCCAGCCCGGGCTGGCGGTGGCACAATTGTAAGATTAGGACAGGTTCAAAGGACAGTATATTTGCAATAAAAGGATTAAACCCACGCGGCAAACTTTTAAAAGAACGCTGATCTTAATTGAATTTTAACACATGCAAATTAAAATTGCTATACTTTTAAAAGTAACTTGATTCTATTATTGAGTAAAGTCTATTCGCCGGTTGAAAAGGGGTGGTTAGGTTCAGGGATATAATGGCTTACCAAACCCTGCGTTAGCTGTCCGGTCTATCCGCAGGGTTTAGAGTGTATTTAAGTGGTTATAGGTCAAGGACCAGCGCCGGATTTACCGGATACCGGGCCGGTTGAGGCTCAATTAACTGGCTGCTACCAGCAAAACCCCGGTGCAAATAGTTAGAATACCGGCCAGCCGCAGCCAGCCAATTTTCTCGTGCAGGATAAAAAAGGACATAACCGTAATCAGGACATAACTCAGGCTGGCGAACGGATAAGTATAGCTGAGCGGGGCGCGGCTCAGGGCTACCAGCCAGAAAAACACTCCTGTACCGAAAATCATCAGACCCGCCACCACATAAAAATTGGTGGCTAACGACCACAGAAAGCTTACCAGCCGCGACCCGCCCCCGGCTAAAGATACCCTACCCATCCTGGTCATACCAATTTTAAGTAAGAGTTGGCCGGTTACCCCTAAAATAGAACTCGCCAGCACTGGAAAGAAAATACTCACCGTTTATTCTCCCATTTTCGCCTTGATTTTTAGAATTAATTTAATCAGCTGGTTGAGTCGGGGCTGCTGAACGCCACCAGGATTACTCCCACGCAAATTACGCCCACCCCGGCTATCCGCAAAAGGCCGAGTTGTTCACCCAGCAAGAAATAAGAAGCGGCTAGAATCGTCACGTAACTGAGGCTGATAAAGGGGTAGGCATAACTCAGCGGCACCCGGCTGAGACCTATCAGCCAGTACAGCACACTAACCGTATAGATAGCCATCCCGACTATTACGAACGGGTCGGTGGCAATAGCCCAGATAATTTCTAACAGGTTGCGGCTGGTGAGCGAAACCGGCCCCATATCGGACATGCCGCGTTTCAGAATAAGCTGCCCGATCATGCTTAGAGCGACGCTCAGTAAAACCGGCGTAAGCAGTTTCAAACGCATTTTAAGGACGCTTTGAAACTGGACCGGGGAGGCTGTTAGGGCCTGTTCCGGCAGCGGCCCCGTCCTGCCGCTGCCTAAATCCAGGTCCAAGGCAGTTTCATTGATAGCGGGACCGCGCAGCCGGGCAAGTTTAAATTTTAACATGTTGTTCCTTTTTTCCTGGAGTGGCA
>JAQBPB010000099.1 GCA_028287745.1 Chloroflexota bacterium | reverse complement strand
TTTACGCGATTTAACCATTCAAGGGTAAGCGAGCGGAACAGGTCCACCTGTTCATAGGCTAAAAAGTGCCCAGACCGGTCTAATAACGCATAAGTACCCCTGGGAAAGTTGTCAAGGATTGCCATCGCATTACGAAAACCCGTCACGGAGTCCTGGCGGCCGGTAATGACCAGGGATGGGCCCGGAAAGGGAGTGGTTAAGCTGTCAACCGGAAAAGAAAAGGCCGGGGCTAACTTTCTTAGGAAGGCCAAATCAGCCGAAATGAAGCCGTTCTCAAAATTAGCGCGCAACCACTTGAGAATGCCCAGGCTTTGCACGACGGTAAAGCTAAGCGGGATACCCTGTTCTAAGGGAGTCAAAGCGGCGATAAATTGGGGGTTTTCAACTATAACCGTGCGTGGGGGCAAATGAATCCTGGCAGGGTCAGTCTCAACCAGGGGCGCCCAGAGTAAAACCCCGGCCAACCTGTCGCCGTATTTGTTGACCATGCCGCGCGCAAGATAACCTCCGTAGGAGAAGCCAGCCACCAGATAGCGCTGGTTGGGCGCCACTTTTTGCATGAAATCTACCATAACCTGCATCATCTGGTCCTGAGTAGTGATTTCAGCGGGACCGGGCGTTTTTCCCATACCGGGCAGGTCTGGATAAATGCGCCGGAAACCTGCTCGTTTTTTGAAAATTGGTTCCATATCACCGACCATCTGGTAGTGGTCCAGGGGAGAGCCATGCAGCATCAGGATTGGAATACCGGACCCGTATTCTTCATAACTAACCGGAAGCGACCCCACAACCGCGACCTTCAGGCCGCCACCATGAGCCTCGGTTACCGGCCCGGACCAAAATTGCCCGCACAAAAGAGTAAGCAAGAGAGTCAGTACAAGGGCCAAGCCTGACCAGCGTTGCCGTGTGCCTGACTGCCGCCGGGCGGGATTCTCAGGAATTGGAGCCAGGTTCCTGGTTGATTTACAGGAATATAAATGAAATTTTAAAGACTTTAGCATAGTGTTTGTCCTTTTAAGGCAGGGAATAAAATTGTTTTGTTGAATTTATAGGCTAACCATTTTAAATTTATTCATTGTAACCTGAATAGTAAAGGGGTATAATGGATAATATTAACCTAAAAACGTCCCCGATGAACCTTACAAACAGTTACCCTTTAAAGATTAACAAAGGTCTGCTAAGGGTTTATAGTGTCACTTTTCAAGGTTTTTAGGGGAGTTTTAGGTTTGACAGGAGGTACCCTTATGGCAGGTGCTAACCTTGAACACTTCCGGTTGAAAGTGCGGGAATACCGGCTACTGGTAAACCGCAACCAATCGGACCTGGCCGCTTACCTAAACCTGGACTACAACGAACTTTCGAACCGCCTTAACGCCCACAAAAATACGCGGCTCTCCCACGAAAATGTCCGGGGAATTGTCCGGGCCCTGGCCGAGTGGGGCGCGATTTCCACCAGGGGCCAGGCTGAAGAATTACTGGGCCTGATGCAGTGCCCCGGCTTCGAGCCGGTAGACTTACAGGCAAAGCCCCTTTCGAGATTGGCCGCTGACGCACCGGAATTATTTTCAACCCCGGCTATTAAAATGGTAGGCGCTCCCACCACAACCTCGGCTCAGGCCCTTCTGGATAAGACCCAGGCCGAAACCGGGATTGAAGTTTTGCATAACCTGCCCCAACAACTCTCCAGCTTTATCGGCCGCTACAAAGAAGTAGCGGAGGTAAAAACTCTGCTAATCCAGGATAAGTTGCGACTGGTCACGCTGGTAGGTACGGGCGGTTCCGGAAAAACTCGCCTGGCTTATAAAGTTGGAATGGAAATCGCCGCCCATTTCCCGGATGGGGTCTGGATAGTGGAACTGGCACCGCTTAATAACCCGGCCCTTATTCCCCAGGCTATCGCTGAAACCCTGGATGTTGCCGAACAACCCGGCCGGAGTATCCTCGATACCCTGGGCCAATACCTGCGGCAGCGCCGGGTGCTTTTGCTTCTGGATAATTGCGAGCATATGGTCGAAGAATGCAGCCGGGTGGTCCAGCGGCTCCTGGGCCATTCCACCGGGTTACAAATCCTGGCAACCAGCCGGGAAGGACTGAGCATTCAGGGAGAAAAATGTTACCCCGTTCCCTCGCTTTCCCTACCACAGGCCGGAGATAAAATTAGTACTGAAAAGGTGATTGAATACGAGGCTTTACAGTTATTCATCGAAAGGGCCAGCAATGCCAGCCCGGGTTTCCGTCTGCTGGCGCAGGACGTACCGGCACTGGTCCAGGTCTGCCGGAGGTTGGATGGCATTCCCCTGGCCCTGGAACTTGCGGCCGCCCGCACCAGGATGCTGACTTTAGACCAGGTCCAGTCCAGGTTGGATGACCGCTTCCAGTTGCTAACGGAAGGCAGCCGGGACGCCCTGCCCCGCCAGCAAACTTTAAGGGCGCTGGTTGACTGGAGTTACAATCTTTTAAGTGAAGGAGAAAAGCGGTTGCTGGCCCGGGCGAGTGTTTTTGCCGGGAGCTTTGATATCCAGGTCGCAGAGCGGGTTTGCGGCAATAATGAGGCCGGGTTGGACGGTTATGAGGTGCTTGATGCCCTGACTAACCTTGCCAATAAATCCCTGCTGGTGGTGGACAGGCAGGACGTGGAAGTGCGTTACTGGTTGTTGGAAACCATCAAGCAGTACGCTATGGAAAAGTTGAAAGAAAGCGGCGAGGAAGAAGCAATACGCGACCGGCACCTGGCTTTTTATGCCACCCTGGCCGAAGAGCTTGGGGATAAAGTCCTTAATGAGGACCAGCTTTCGGCGCTAAAACGCCTGGACCAGGAGCAGGATAACCTGCGGGTGGCAATGGCTTATGGCATTAAAACTGATAAAGCCGAAACTATCTTGACACTGGTAAGCGGCTTGTACCTTTACTGGGAAATCCGGGGATTTAACAGTGAGGGGCAACAATACCTGGAGCAAGCCCTGGCCTTACCGGGGGCGGTAGGCGTAAGCCGGGGAATAGCCCTGGGGTGGGCGGGCTTTATGGCTTCACAGCAAGGGAATATAAAGACAGCCCGCACTTACTTCGAGGAAGCCCTGGCCCTGGGTAAAAAACACGGCGACCAAAAGCTGCTCTGGCATGTCTATACCGACCTGGGTATCCTTTACAACAAACATGGGATGCATTACGAAGTCCGGCAATACTTTGAAGAAACCATTCCTTTGTCCGAAGGATTGCCCCTTGCAAATAAAGCGGTAGCCATGATAAACCTGGGCTCGATAAATCTGCAACTTGGTGAATACGACAAAGCTTACAGCCTGATAGAAGAAGGATTGGCGATTGCGCGTAAACTGGATAACGGGTTTATTATTACTTCGGGCCTGGGAAACATGGCAAACGTGGCTTTTATGCGACAGGACTACCAGGCGGTTTATCCCTACTTGAAGGAATGTCTTGAGGTCAGCGTAAAATTCGGTTACCGGAATGGTATATACATCACCCTGATTGGGCTAAGCCGGGCCCTGGTTTTTGATGATAAATTGGAGGAAGCGCGCAAACCCCTGGAAGAAAGCCTGACTCTGGGTTTAAGAGGCGGGGTAAGGATTGAATTATGGAGCGCTTTATTAGGAGTTGCCGGTTTATTAAGCCGGGTCTGGGTGAAAAGCACGGAGGAGGGCCTGCTTGAAAAAGTGGCTTTCCTGTGCGGGGCAGCCAGGGCCTTACTGGATGCCAGCGGACAGGTGATTGGGAACCCCAGCAAGCTTTTTTATGAACAGACCCTGGAAATCTCCCGGTCCGGCCTGAGTGATGAAGCTTTTTGGGCAGCCTTCACCAGCGGCAAAACAATCCCGGTTGAAGACGCCTCTATGTATGCCCAACAGGCCCTGGCTTTAATTTAACTCAAATCGCAGCCCAATTATTTTTCGTAATTTTTTACAGCCGGAATAATTCTAAAAATACAGCCCTATAACGAACCATGTCATTGCGAGCCAGGGTGAGGTGTCGCCGCGCCACCGGCGAATTTAGCTAATTTGAACATCAGGCAAGGCCCGTTCTATACCAACGGAGACCCGACCGGGCTTAATCTTTGCATGCCAGTTACTGACAGTGAGATTTTAAAAGAGGCGGTCCACCAGTTTGAATATTCTGGCGAAACAACCTCTTTTAAATTGACACATTTCGTTTTAGAGCCGGCTCTGATAAAGAGGACTAGGCTCTTTGGGCGGGCAAACTCAAGGTTCCCAGGTCCACTTTCCCGGCAGTCCGCTCATAAAAATCGGTAAAGCTGCCCGGATATTCTTTGACCTGACCATTCTCGATAGCCACGATTTTGTCTACAATCTGGTCCAGGAAATAGCGGTCGTGTGAGATAACCAGGATGGTACCCTCGAAATCCAACAGGGCGTCTTCGAGTACGATCATTGACGGGATGTCCAGGTTGTTGGTCGGTTCGTCCAGGAGCAGGAAGTTGATACCTTTCAGGCCCAATCCGACCAGTTGCAACCGGCTTTTCTGACCGCCGCTCAGGTTGCCCATGGGAGTAAAACATTCGTCATAATCCAGCAGCAAGCGGCCTTTGAGCAAAGCGACGGCCTGTTCGTCAACCATCGGTTTGATGGCCCGGATATAATCCACCGGCGTTTGTTTCAGGTCGAGGGTTTCTTGCTCCTGCGAATAATAACCAACTTTAACCCTGGCACCCAGTTGGACTGTCCCGGTGGTCGGCGTTTCCTCGCCCAGGATAATCTTGAAGAGGGAGGTTTTGCCGCTACCGTTCGGTCCGGCCAGGCCGATACGCTCGCCATACTGGATGGAAAGGTCGAACGGGGCGTATAACTGGCGCTCGCCGTAGGTCATCGAAACGTTTTTAAGGCGAAGGGCCATTTTACCGCTGCGCTCCTCCTGCCCGAATTCAAGTTCGACCGTGTTGCGGTTCAGGATTGGCTTTGGTGCATTTTCAAGCTCGGCCTTCCGGACATTTAGCTGGCGCTTTTTGCTCTGGGCCCGACCGGCGAACTTCAAGTTCAAGGAGGCCCATAATTTCAGACGCCGGGCGGTTTTTTCCAGTTCTTTTAGTTCGCGCTTTTGCATGGCGTAGAGCTGGGCTTCTTTTTCCAGGCGGCGCTGTTTGGCCTCGCGGAACCCGGAGTAGTTGCAGTGGTACTCGTAGATTTTCCCATCTTCCAGCTCAAAAATGTGGTTGATAAAGCGGTCCAGGAAGTAGCGGTCGTGGGAAATGGTCGCCACCGCGCCGTCGTGGTTCAGGATATACTGCTCCAACCATTCTTTTGCTTTCAGGTCAAGGTGGTTGTCCGGTTCGTCCAGCAGCAGCAGGTCCGGTTCTTTCACCAGGAGACGGGCCAGGCCAATCAGTTTCTTCTCACCGCCACTCAGGCGGGAAGCGGGCTGGGTAAGCCGTTCCTCGGTAAAGCCGATACCGCGCAGTACCGAGCGGATTTTAGCCTCATAATCGTAGCCACCGGCTTGCTCGAACTGCTCCTGCACCAGGCCGTATTCGTCCAGGACATTTTGAAAGAGGTCAGGGTCCGAGTAAACGTCAGGGTCGCCCATCTGGGCTTCCAGTTCCTGCACTCTCTTGTGCAGGCTGACAATTTTAGGGTCAGCGCCCATAACCAGGTCCATCACCGATTCGCCGGGTTTGGCGTGGGGTTCTTGTTCCAGGTAATCAATAGTCGTCCCGCGCGGGACGACGACCGTACCGGAGTCCGGGGGTTGTTTGCCGGCCAGGATTTTAAATAAAGTCGATTTCCCGCTGCCATTCTCGCCAATCAGGGCGATTTTATCACCTTTTTTTATCTCAAAGTCCAGATTATCGAAAACCAGGTTACCACCAAAATATTTGTTGACCTGCGTAGCACGCACCAGCATCTTTTACTCCGATTTGTTTTATTTTATGTCACCAGGAATTTAGCCATCAGCGGCACTGGTGGGATAGCAAAGGAATTATACTTAAAATAAAAGGAATTGTCTTGGCCCTTTAAGCAACCATAGGCCCCAAGTTTAATAACCTGGCGCAGCCAGATAAAAAGCCGGGAACGGGCCTTGTATAAGACCCGCCCCGGCTTTTCAGGGTACCCTTAATTTATTTGCAGGGCCGCCAGGCCGGAGACAACCTGGCGGTTCCCCGGGTATATTGCTAAACTTCTTCGATGGCCTGGACGCTGGCAGCGGTTTCCAGCCCTTCGGCGGTAGGAGCCGCCGGGGCAGGGTTCCGTTTGAAGTCGCCCATAAGGGGAGTCTTGACTTCGGCGACTTTGCCATCAGCGTTAAGGACAAAAGTAACCAGTTGTTTGATATCGCCTGGCCCGGCAAAAACCGGATCACGCCAGTCTACCGCGAAGGTATCAAAATGCCAGTGGGTAAGGTCGCCGACCAGCCCGGCACCCGCCGTCATTACCAATCCTTCACCTTCAAAGGCAACCTGGATGGGGTCGTAGGCCGGGTGAATATATTCCCCGGTGTAGCTGTCCATGCCCAGGGAGGTTTGCGTCCCCCTGACACGGCTTTTGGCTTGCTGCGCCCCGGCGTCCTTTACCGATTGGTCCAGGGTCGCCTTTAGCTTCAGGGCATGGTCGCTCCAATCCCGGTTCCCACCGCCCAGGATGGCATCAAACAGGCTGAAATGCAGCACCATCGGCAGGACGGCGGCGTTGAGGTTGGTCAGAATAACAACCCCAACTTTCTCTGACGGAATCAGAGAAACATGGGCGGCCATTCCATCAATGTTGCCGCCGTGATGAACGACCTTGCGGCCTTTGTAGTCCTGGACGAACCAGCCCAGGCCGTAAGTCATAAAGTTCATATCTGGGCAAACCTGCCAGATAAGGTCGAATTCACCGTCCGGCCGGATAATAAACTGGGGCGAATGCGACTCTTTAAGCGAAGCCGGGCTAAGAAGCTGCTCTCCATTGAATTTGCCTTCGGTGAGTTGCAATTTAACCCAGTTCGCCATGTCGGTAACGTTGGAGTTAATTGAACCGGCCGGGGCGACATTATCAATGTTGCGCCAGTTGATCACTTTAACAGTATCACCCACCTTGATATGGGGAGTGGCCTGGTTCTCAACCGACTTCAAATCATTGGTGCTGGTATTGCTGGACGGCATTCCGAGGGGTTTGAAGAAGCGGTCGTGGATGAACTCGTCAAAGCTCAGCCCGGTGACGGCAGGAATAATTTCCCCGGCAGCCAGGTATAAGACGTTCTGGTAGCCAAAGGCGGAACGGAAACTGGAAGCCGGTTCAATATGGCGGACCCGCTTGAGGATTTCCTGGCGGGCGTGGGACTGGCCGTACCACAGGAAATCAGTCCGGGCCAGGCCGGACCGGTGGGTTACCAGGTCCCGGACGGTCAGGTTAGCGGTCACATACGGGTCAAACAGGCGCAGGTCCGGCAGGTATTTCGATGCCAG
The DNA here is from genome assembly GCA_028287745.1 of Chloroflexota bacterium. GTDB lineage: Bacteria > Chloroflexota > Chloroflexia > Chloroheliales > Chloroheliaceae > 54-19. Next base: position 857 of record JAQBPB010000099.1, on the reverse strand, counting down.
GTCGTCCCACTTTAGCTTTCCTTCGTCTACCAGCATGGCGAGGGCGGCGGCGGTGAAAGCCTTTGAAGCCGAGCCTATCGCGAAAACAGTCTCGGCATCAACGGGAGTATCGCTACCCAGTTCGCGCACGCCATACCCTTTAGCAAAGACCACTTCGCCGTCTTTGACGACCGCGACCGCCATACCGGGAATGTCCCAGGACTGGAAGACCGAATTTACATACTCGTCAAATTTCTGCAGGTTTGCAGCTAGTTCTGTCATTAAATATCTCCTGAAATATTACTGGCGGGTGGCAATCCGGCTGCCCATGCGGAGCCAGTTAACACTACCGTTGGCTTTGCGGGAAAACTCTACTTTAACGCCCTTATACGGTCCGTCTGCGGCGATGGCCTTATCTTCAGAAATGAAGTTTAGCCGGGTCGGCGGTGGCGGTGGCGGCGCGCTTTCTTCCCCGCCGAGCAGGTTGACCGGTTTAACCAGCATTTCTAAACCGCCTTCTTTCAGAGTTAACTCAGCCTGGGAGCCCATAGAGTGGTAGTTACCGGCGTAGCTCGCCAGCAAATCGGCGGTAATTTCGGTAAATTCCGGTTCGGTTTCAGACACCCCCAGGAAATGTTTAAAGGCCCAACTGGTCAGTTCGTTATTGAGTTCGGTGCCCTTATTGGCGTTTGTCACTATTATCAGGGCAAACTTCTTCTCAGGAACCAGCATAAAGGCCGAAATCTGGCCGTTGGTGCCGCCGCCGTGCCGGACGATATGCGCGCCGGGCATATCGTGGAGCATCCAGCTCAAGCCCATGGCATCGCCCCCTTCGCTAATCTCGTACAGGTTAGACTGCATATAGGCCACCGACTCAG
>JAQBPB010000092.1 GCA_028287745.1 Chloroflexota bacterium | reverse complement strand
TTCGGGGTGAAATTTTTGCTTTACCGGCAGATGTCAATAACCGCAAAGCTAATTTGGAAAGGCTCGCAGCCTTCTTAAAAAATGTGGGTCTTTCATGGAAAGAAGCAATCCAGGCACTAAGGAATAGGTTAGCAAAGATTTTGTTTGAAGTTATTAGAAATTCAGGATAAAAAATAAGAGGGTTAACCCTTACTACTGAGTTAACACCTCTTATGATTTTACACTTGTCAAGTGTTAGAACTAACAAGCGGAAGTGACGGGATTCGAACCCGCGGTCTCTTCCTTGACAGGGAAGCATGTTAGGCCGCTACACCACACCTCCTCGAACAGGCACAATAATAACAGCCGGGCACCTTATTGTCAAGGCTTTTTGAACTGAAATGAACCGATTTTCAAAAATTGATTTATTGTTTGCAGTGGCTAAAAATATATGCTACTCTATTTAAACATTGCCGGCTCGTAACTTATTGTTCGGATTTTTACCATCCGTGCTTTGCCGGTACCGTCTTTTCAATTTTTGCGGCTTCTGGTCAATTAACCTTTCTATATCGGGCAAAGACGCACCGGGTTGGAGCGGTTTTATTATTAGCTTCTTTCAGGAGATCAACACCGATGCAGGTAAAAATAGGTTGCGAACTCGTGTATCAGACGGCCTACGTTACACCACTGGTTCTGCTGATCCGGCCGCGCCCTCAATATAACCATAAACTCCTTAAGGAAAGCCGGCGTGCTACGCCTGATGTGCATATCCATGAGTTCGTGGACGGCTTTGGCAATTATCTCTGGAGAGTTACCGCACCCGCCGGTGAACTCCGCCTTCATTATGATGCCCTGGCCGAAGTTATCCCGGAGCCTGACCCGGTCCTGATGGATTTGCCCGGCTCTCTGGTCCAGAACCTGCCCGATGAAACACTGCCTTTTCTATTGCCTAGCCGCCATTGCCCGTCTGACCTGGTTATCGGGGACGCCTGGCAGTTGTTCGGGCAGACTACACCCGGCTGGCCGCGCGTTCAGGCGATTTGCGATTGGCTGCATTCCAATGTGACCTATAACAAGGGCAGTAACTCCAGCACTACGGGCTACGATGCCTATATGGCCCGCCAGGGAGTTTGCCGGGACTTCGCCCACCTGGGCGTGATGTTCTGCCGGGCTTTGAGTATTCCAGCCCGGTATGTTTGCGGCTATCTACCGGATATCGGGATCGAACCCGATCCGACGCCAATGGACTTTCACGCCTGGTTTGAGGCTTTTGTCGGGGGTGAATGGCACACTTTTGATGCCAGGCACAATATTCCTCGCACCGGCCGGGTTTTGATCGGTCAGGGCCGGGACGCTGTGGATGTGGCCCTGGCGACTTCGTATGGCGATGCCTGGTTGAAGGAAATAAGAGTCTGGGCGGATGAAGTTAAAGAAGGGCCGAATAATCTACAACCGGCCTTGCAACAGGAGCCAAACCTATGACCCTTTCCTCAAAACAACTTCTACGCGCCCTTCCCAACTCGGTCCCGTTTGTAGACCATACCGGGATTGATTGGACCCAGGTCCGGCGCACACATTACTGGATGTACCAGAAGTTCAGTTACGAGTACCCGGGGCCGGTGCGTGACTTGCACCAGCGCCTGATAATCGTCCCACCCGGCCAGCACGGCAACCAGGTGTTAGAAGATCACCGGCTGTGGGCTTCCAGTCCGGAGGTTGAAACCCGGTCGGAAACGGACCCTTTTGGCAACCTGGTTTATTACCTGGATTTGCCGTATATCGCCAGTTCGGTCCAGTTTGAGAGCTGGAGCAGCGTTGAACGGCTGAGTGTTGCAAACTTTGCGCCATTGCTTACTGAGGCCGAGGCGGATGTTTACCGGGAACCTTCGCGCCTGACCATGCCGGATGCCCGGTTAGAGGCGGTTGCCAGGACCCTGGCCGCCCGCGAGAGCGAACCAGGGGCGCTGGCGGAAGTGATTAGCAACTGGGTCTGGGAAACTATGCATTACCTATCCGGGGTCACCACTGTGGCTACGACCGCTGCAGAAGCCCTTAAGCTGAGCCAGGGCCTATGCCAGGACTATTCGCACATTATGATAGCCCTTTGCCGCCTGGTGGGCCTTCCGGCCCGCTATGTGTCGGGCCATCTTCTGGGCGAGGGTGGTTCGCACGCCTGGGTCGAAGTTTTATTGCCTTCGACAACCAGGGCCGGGCTGCTGGAGGCGGTGGCCTTTGACCCGACCAATCACTGCCGGGCGGGCTTGCGCCATATTACGGTCGCGGTTGGTCGCGACTACCAGGATGTTTCCCCGACTTCGGGACACTTTAACGCTCCTTATAATGGCCGCTTGCAGTCCAGCAAACAGGCGGGCCTGATCCTGGTGGAGTATTTTGATGGCCAGCAAATTACGGTAGACGATAGCGATATGGAGCGGGTTGAAGAAAACAGGCGTATTGCCTGAAATTCTTCACCGGACCGGGGAGCTAATTTAACAGCCTGATCTAACCTGATTTATGACAGGTTTTCAAAGATCAGGCTGTTTATTTTTTATCTGGCGGCTTCATCTAAGAATAACACCGCCTGGATGACAATTACCTGCCTCTCGTACTCTTACTTTGCCTTGAGAATAAGAAACATTTGCAGCCTGAACTTTTCCGCTTGGCCTGATTCTCTTTACTTACGAATGATATTCCGCCGAGGCTATAATCACAATATTTTAATAAATAAAATGACTTTACATAAGGTGATACCTGGTTGTCCGGGATATTTTGTGATGTCCGGCCTGTTAGGGACTTGAAAAGGTTTTAGGGTTGCATTGGACTTGCCAGGCGCTATACAATGTAAACAGACGCAGGGCTTGAACTTTCAAGCAGGTACGAGGGAGGGGTTTATTATGAATAACAAAAAGGCAATTATTCCATCAAAATATAATCTTGAGGCTGTAAAGCGAGACCTATGGAAAGTCTTGGAGGCGGCTCCACACGAAGTTCCTGCTATCCGGCAGGCTATTATCGAGGGAGAAGTGGATGGAGGCTTTTACCGGGGAGAGTGCTGCTGTATCATCGGTATTCTTTCGAAGAACCTGGGCGTGCCGGTTATGAGCCTTAGCCAGGCATATGGTATTCTACCGGACCCGCATTCGCCGATGGAGATTTTCTTATACAATATTGTGGAAGGTGATACTCCGGAAACCAGCGTTTATTCACGGGCTGTTTTAAACTGGTGTGATGAATTCCTGGCGGAGTTACCAGCCAGGCAGGCTGCCCGGTTACAGGAGGCGGTCCAGGCGGACATAGAGGCAATCCTGGCTGACGTTTTACCCGGAGAGGCCGGTGAGCGGGAATTGGTCAAACATTAGCAACACTATTTTTAATTCGTAATATCCAGGTTTGCAAACAGAAGCGGGTAAGTCACGATACCGTTGACCCGTACTTCCCAGTGAAGATGCGGTCCATTTGAGCGCCCGGTGGTGCCTACGCGGCCGATGATCTGGCCTTTTTTGATTACATCCCCCGGTTTGACGTTATAGGAAATCAGGTGGTAATAATAGCTGGTCACTCCTACCCCATGGTCCAGGGCGACGGCGTTTCCGCGTACCAACATATTGTCGGCGGTATAAATTACTTTGCCGTCAGCCGGGGCATAGATAGGTGCTCCAGTGGGCATTCCATAGTCAATCCCACCGTGAATATATTTATAATCTGTGCTATCGCCGTAAGCGCGCTTCTCGCCAAATTCGGTGGTTATTTCTCCGGTGCCCGGCACGGACCATTTGCCAGTCCACAGCATGTTTGGTGAAAAGGTAGCGTAGGTGGTAGCAAGCTGGGCGTTATCGGCGTCATCATTGGTAGTATTAGACAGTTCTTCTTTTTCAGAAGGTAAGTAAAGGTTTTGACGCTTGAAGTTGAACTGGAGGACTTTTATATCTTTACTGATTTCGCGTCCCCGGCCAGCCGGGTCAGTGTAGCTCAATTTGAGCGGGTATGTCTGGGCCGGTGCGGTTGGCGCAAAAGCTTTCAAAGCTTTGAATAGCGAACCTTGCTGGAAAAGGCGCAGGGTTTCGCCACCCACGCTGCCCTTTAATTCCTGGGGCAACCAGTTTGCAGGGGGTGCTAACCTGATTACCAGGGTCCGTCCCTGGTAAATTTCGTTATCGCCGATATTGAGATTCAGGTCCAGTCTGGTAGGCTGCGGCCAGTTCCTGGCTTCCAGCAGGGCTTGCCCGGCGTTGGCAATCTGGAGAGTATCAGAGCCTGCCTGACTTTGCAACAGACCGCGTTCGAAATATTGAAGTTTAATACCGTCCTGGGTTAATTCACTACTGATTGGCAGGCCCAGCATATTGATGCCGTCGCGGCTTTCCCAGAAAGCTTTAAAAGGGCCGGAAAGGGTCTGTCCGGTTTCAGCGAAGAAAGTCCGGGTAGGTGTATTGGGGCTATTTTTGGCGCTTTCAAAGACCAGGTTCCTGGCATCGGCCAGTTGCCGGCCCAGGAAGCCCAACTGCACCTGGCTCTGAGGATTTAGCTCGGCCGGATGGAATTCCAGTAATCCTCTTTCAAAGAGTTGGACTGTGAAGCCGTTCTGGGTAAATTCTTCACTTAAAGGGCTGCCAAATTTGGTGGGGCCATTGTTGTCCTGCCAGTATTTGAGGAAAGCCCCGGCAATGTAATGGCCGGTTTCGCCTGCATAATACCTGTCAGGGCTTAAAGTTTCCGCCGGACGGGGCAATGAAGCGGTGGGGGGCACTTCGGCCGCTTCACGCTCCAAAAATCGAGCAGACGAGATACTTAAGCTGGTGGGTGGTGGGATTTGCCCCTGGATGGCCGGTTGAAGCTCTACGGGAAGTTCTGCCGCACTGGCGCCGGAGTAGTAGCAGGCCGGAACCAGCGAAAGCAGCATTGCTACCAGCATAATTATGGCAACAATGGCGCTGGCCCGCTGCAGGCGCGGGTTAGTATAGCTTTCAGTGCTTTTTTTTATATTTTGCTGTGGAGGCGGAGTACCGCCACCAATGGGCCGGTTGGCGGACCGGCGGCGGCGCTCTTCCTGGGAAGGGCCGCGCTGGGGTTCATTTTTAGGCATATTTACCAGATAATTTAATGTTGACTAAAATTTATCAAACTAACCCGGTAAACCAAACATCCAGGCGAACGATTCCCAGGCAAGTTTTTAAACAATTAAGCCGGAGAAAGTCTGGATGGACGGAACCGGTTATCTAACCCGGCCAGGTTTGAGAAGTTATTATACATCAATTTGCGAGTGCCGCTCAAATTGGAGCAGGTTACGGACCAGGCAGGTAACCTACCCGGTCCGGGCTCAAGCTTATTTTTTAAGGCGTGGTGTCGCGGCCGTGGGAGAAGGCGTCGTTGTTTTAGGTTTCCGGGTTTCTTTCGGTTCTTTAGTTTCTTTCGGTTCTTGGGTTTCCTTTGGCGCTTTAGTTTCCTTCGGTTCTTGGGTTTCCTTTGGTTCTTGGGTTTCCTTCGGCGCTTTTGTTTTTTCCGGCGTTACAGTCACCTTCGGTTTTACAGTCTCTTCCGGCTCACCGGGCTGCTTCGTATAATCAACTTCCGGTGTAGGGTCAGGCGCCGATGTAGCTGTAGGCTTCACGACCGGTTTAGTCGGTATTGGTTCGGCGGGTATGGCTGGCACCGGGGTAGGCGAAGGGGCGGCGGGTGTGGCCGGCACCGGGGTGGGCGATGACTTTACCGGCTTGCTAGACGGACTGTTCTGGTTCTCATTTTCTTCGTCGCCATCGTTGTCGGAATTGGAATTTGTATCCTCATCCTCCTCATCGTTGTCATTATTTACCACTTTGGTATTTGAGGGCGGCGGGGTGGCTGGCGACCCACTCAAACCCTGGCCTACCGTAGATACCGGTTGAGCGGTCAGATTGCCGGTGGTCTGCTGGTTAGGAGTTGGCGTGCCGGTCGGTGGTACATTGTCCCGGGTAGTTCCACTCGGGTCCGGCCCTGTAACGCCGGAAGTAGGTGTTACGCCAGGTGTATTAGCCGGTGTGTTGCTAGCGGCCAGGGTGGGAAGCGCCAGGGTAACAGTAATGGACGGCGTAACCGGACTGGCAGTGTTTGCGGCTGTAGTGCCGGGAGTGGCTGTAGTGCCGGGAGTGGCTGTTGGTATGCCCCTTGTAGGAGTCATGGCCGCGACCGTTGGGGTAGGGCTGGCCGGGGCCGGAGCCCTGACCTGTTCCAGTTGTTTAACAATTGTATTCAATTCCAGCCGGGCCTGGCTGGAATTGGTCGAGTTACTGTTTGACTTCCGCTCAAGCTGATCGGTTAACTGGGTAAAGCGGGTTTGCTGGGCCACCAATAGGTTCCCCTGGTTACTGGTAAGCGAAGTGTTGCCTTTAGTGGAATTAGCGGTTTGGATAGCCTGCTTATAGTCCCCGGCTACCTCCGGTAGAAATTCGAGCCGGTTATTTTCAATAAGCCATTTTATTTCTACGGAACGGTGTTCGGCATAGGTCAGTATTGCATCCAATTTTTCCGCCGGTGAAAAGGCAAAGACCTGTCGCGACCTGTCCAGCCAGAGTTTTGTTCCATAGAGGGGGTCGCCCGGCGCACTGGCAGCGGCCACTCCGGCCAGGCTTCCCAGGGAGATAACTGTAAAAAGGCAAACTGCGGCAGCCCAGGCAAGCGGTTTATATAACTTCTTGAACCCGGTTTTCGCGGGCGAGGTCGTCCGGGCTGTGCCGTTATTAAGCGGGGCTATTTTTGGGTTGCGGTCGGTCGCAGGCTGAAGAGTACCGGCAAGCGGCAGGTGGTTAGCCAGGGCAGGATTATATCCCTCATGCTGGACCGGAAGGACTTCTACCAGCTTTAGACCGGGTAATATACTGGCCCAGATTTTATCCAGGTCAGGCGGAGGCAGTTGTGCCTTGAAGGACTTTCCAGCTTCCTCAAGGTCAAGAATCATCACCACTTCGGTCTTAATTTCTTGCCAGGCCGCCCCAAAGCGAGATGCCCCTGTTTCCAGGTTTATCTCTCCTTGCTTTAACGCCTTTATGGCTTCTTCAACTAGTTGGCTAGTTGGCTTATCCAAAAGTACTCTCCCGTTTCAAGAATTTACGTAACCCTTCGTGCGCTCGAAACAATATTCCTCTGACCGTGACTTCCGGCTTACCGAGCATTTGGCCGATTTCTGCATGGCCCAGTTCTTCCACATATCGCAGGAAGATGACATGCTGTTGATCGGTTGGCAGGTGTAAGATAGCCTGCCTTAATTCTTCATATTCAGCTAATTTTGCAGTTTGTTCGTCCGGGCTATTGTAGCGATTGTTATCAACCAGTTCGTAAGCAGTATCAATCGAGGTAAAAGCGGTATTCTGCCCCCTGCTTTTAACATAATTAATCACTTGATTGTGGGAAATTGTATATAGCCAGGCTAGGAAGGGGGACTCCTGGGGCTTGTAACGTGAAATGGCTTTCCAGGCATTCAAAAAAACTTGCGCGGTCAGGTCCTCAGCCTCGGCTGGTGTCCTTACCCGGTAAGCTATATAGCGGTATACCCGCTCAGAATTCTTTTGATAAAGCTTGCCGAACGCCTCAACGTCTCCCGCACAGGCGGCCTGAACTAATTCAAGTTCTTCGTTTAACCGGACATGATTATTTAATTCGGGTGGTAGTTGAGGGTTACAATCCTTGACCAATGGTTGTCCCTGTTAGTTCATACTATATGGTAAGCCTGTAATAAATTTTTAAGTGGTAACAGGTCTTATGCCTGGCAAAAAGCAATAACAGCTACTTTACATAAATGTTTGAAACCCGGCTGGTTTAGTTTTAACTGACAGTCATGGTTTTATTTCTATGTAATTTAAATTATATCAATATGATACTAACCTAAACCCGACAACTTGTAAACTGGTTCTGATGGAGTGAACTATTAAGTTATTATGAACAAAAATGACTGTAAAAATCCCGGGCAATTTGGTCATAATAGCCCGGGATTTTTTTGGTTTTACAAACCCCGGCGGCGGAAAGACGAAAATACTGACCGGCTGCTGCGATCAGGTGTGAAAAGAATATAGAGCAACTGGATAATGCCGTAAGTCAGAATAGCATACAGGGCCATTGCCAGCAGGGTTGAAATCTCTATTACGCTGGCCCGTTGTAAATTCTGGTCGTTGAAAATACCATTAAAGGGCGCTACAAAAGGCCCGGTGAAATTATAGATGAAATTTACCAGCCCGTTGCTGGAGTCGGACCCCAGGATTCTGAAAAGGAAGCGCAGGGCCAGCAAGACTTCCAGGAAGCCCATTACAAAATAGATAATGCGGGCCGCCCGGTCAAGCTTATTCATCCGGCGCATGTAAGGGTCGTCCAGCACCTGTTCTTCGCGCTGTACCAGGTTGCCGTTAGCGTCATAAAAGCCCTGGCGGATGTTTTCGACCCGCATATCGCCAACCTGCGAATAGCTGCGCTGGGTGTCTACCCCGGTAGCCGGTTCAACGGCAAAAACTGTTTGCGCGGTAGCAACAGGTTGTGGTAGGACAGTCTGCATTACCGGTTGAGCAACGACCGGTTGCTGAAAGACGACGGGTTGGGCGGCGACTTGCTGCTGAACGCCCACGACCGGTTGCCCGGTTAACGGGTCAACCCCTACGACAGGCTGGGCAACTGTTGGTTGCATACTTACGACCGGCTGCTGAACCCCGGCAACCGGTTGGGCGGCCATTACAGGCTGCTGAACATGCACTACGGGCTGCTGGACTCCGTATACCGGTTGTTGGACACCCACTACGGGCTGTTGGACCCCTACTACCGGTTGTTGGACCCCTACTACCGGTTGTTGTACCCCTACTACTGGCTGTTGGACACCCACTACAGGCTGCTGGACTCCTACTACTGGTTGTTGAACGACCGGTTCGACCGGCTCATAAACGGCTTCTTCACGAATTACCCGGCGACGTGGTTCCAATGGTGCATCCATTCTGGTTAGACCTCCTTGAATAGGCAACAAGCGCCCGCATGCAACCGGTAACGCGACTAAAAGCGCTCTATCAGGCCTGGTGAGTGGTTTAAGTCGCGACCGGTACTGGTAAAGATTGTTTTCTCGGAAGACTCGCCTGCAAATCTTCATTCCTGGTTAATTGATAAAGCCTTATTTCAGGCTAAAATGAACTATGTGAATATTGTTAATGCACGAAATGTGCCACTCAATTCTGAATGTGAATTTGAGGATTAAAGCACTTTTGGGTGGGCCGGTTTAGAGCGGTTTGCGGCTGGCGAAACCGCTGTCAAGGCTGTGCCAGTAGCCGATACTTTCTTCGTCAATCATCCAGCACAAATTTATCAGCTGACCGTTCCGTATACTGGGGAAGTCAATCAAACCCATTTCTATGTCTTTTAGCTCGCAGCCGATTTCTTGCAACTGGACAAATCCGGCCTGGACCGCTTTCATCTGGTCCATAATCTGGCTCGCCATGATTTCTCGTTTCATGTCGTAGCCGTTGCCACGGGCGTGAGCCTCATCAAATTGTTCGTAAGCTTCCCTGGCTTCGTCTGCCCGGTGTTTATGGGCCTGGATCTCGCGGACAATTTCGCGGACCACCGGTAACAGGGAAGTTGCCTCTTCCAGGGTAAAAATTTTCGGGGAAGCCATAAGGCGAAGTTTCCTTTCCCTTGTCGGGTATACGTTACAACTTGCTGGCATTATAACATGCCGGAGACATTTCAAACTGAAATAGGCATTTTACCTGCAAAACTTCTTGTACTATAATCAGGCCCGGAATGTAAAAGGTTGGATGGGGTAATTAGAACCTGAAATGCTGCGTGTTGAGCGGCCCTCCGCCAGGATGTTAATTGTTTCAAGTTCCTCGATTGTGAAAAGGGTAAAAAAGATGCGAATTGCGCTGGATGCGATGGGTGGCGATGACGCGCCAAAGTCACCGGTAGCCGGGGCGGTATTGGCCGCCCGTGAATATGCCGACCGTAACCTGACGATTATCCTGGTAGGAAAAGAAGAGCTTGTGCGGGCCGAGTTAGCCAGGCACGACCTGTCGGGCGGCCTGGCGCAGCGCTTGCCGGTAGTCAATGCGACCGAAGTAGTGGGGATGGAAGAACACCCGGCCCAGGCGGTCCGCCGCAAGAAAGATTCTTCGGTAGTGGTTGGCCTGAACCTGTTAAAAAAGGGTGAGGCGGACGCTTTTGTGTCGGCCGGTCACAGCGGGGCGACTATGGCCGGGGCGACCCTGGGTGCGCCTGGCCGTATCCGGGGCGTAGAGCGCCCGGCCCTGGCAACGGTCTTTCCGGCCAAAAACGGCCCGATCCTGGTCCTGGATGTGGGGGCCAATACCGAAGTCAAGCCGGAATACCTGGTCCAGTTCGCCCAGATGGGCGTGATTTACGCTCAAAAGGTTCTCAAAAAAGCTAACCCCAGGGTGGGGCTTTTGAGCAACGGTGAAGAAGAAAATAAGGGCAGCTTGCTCGTCCAGGAAACTCACCAGTTGCTCAAAAAGACACCTGATATTAACTTTGGCGGCAATGTCGAAGGTAAAGACGTTCCGGCTGGAGAGTTCGATGTGGTAGTAACCGACGGCTTCACCGGCAATGTCCTGTTAAAGACTACCGAAGGGGTGGCGTCGTTACTGTTAAAAATCATCCGGGAAGAACTGACTTCCAACCTTTTTAACAAGGTGCTGGCTTTGCTGCTGAAACCGGCATTTAAAAAAGTGCGCAGCCGGATGGATTACGAAAAGTACGGCGGTGCTCCCTTGTTGGGCGTAAATGGTATCGTTATTATCACGCATGGCCGGATGAGCGCGGAAGGCATCAAGCACGCTATCCGGGTGGCCGGGGAGACTTTCCAGAACGGGACGGTCGAGGGTATCCGCGACCTTTTCACTAAAACGCCGGTTACGCCAATAGAAACGCCTTCTTAGCACACTGGTAGCTGGCCGGGTGGCCCGGCCAGCTGGCCTTACCCCGCGCACACCTTTTCCGATTGGCGGCTTTGCCGACTGCTAAAGATGCAGGAGGTATAGCCGCCTGCCAGACTCCAGGCTGCCCCACAGTTGGTACTGCCCTCTAACACACAAGTCCTTTAAGTAGCCTCATCCAAAAGTTAACACTTGCACTGCCACTGCCTGTCATTCCTAGCTGAAGCGAGGGACCCGGGTACCCCCTGGGTGCCGAGGGCAACTAGCAACCGAATAAATGGAATGCTGCAAGGCCCGTTTTTACAGCCTGCAAGTGGGGTAAGTCTTTAGGTTTGCAATTAGCTGGAAAGCCGCCGGGTTTGGTGGTTGTAGTGGACCGGCATATTAAAGCGCAGGGTGCGGTCCTGGTCTTCCTCGGCGATGGGCGGCAGGTCGGCGGAAGGGGAGTTATCCGGCCGGATTTGCAGGTTAAAAACAGCCCGTCCCACAAAGATAGTATCGCGCTGCCGCAGGGCGAAGGCTATGCCGCTCTTGATTTCGGTACTGTTAACTGTTACGCCATTGGTGCTGCCCAGGTCCATGATAGATACTTCGCCGGTCTTTTCGTTAAAGCGCAGTAAGGCATGATAGCGCGAAACTGCCACCTCATTGACAACAATATCGTTGTCAGGGTTACGGCCAAGCGAGGTCTGGCCGTGTTTGAGGACCACTTTTGTGCCGATTTCGTTACCTCTTTGCACAACAAGAAAACTTTTGGGCATTTTTATCTCCTTTGTTAGGCGTTCGCCGGGCTTCCGCCGGTCAGGGCTTCACGGAGGTGATAGAACTAAAGTCAATCTTCCGGAAAGCCAGCCAGACCAGGGCACCCAGTGGAATCAGTGAAATCAGGACCGGTGGTACGCCTTCGGTAAAGGCTACTACCAGGGTTATTCCAGTTCCCAGGAAAAAGTTAAGGCAAGCCAGGACAAATAGCACAATTGGGCGTGGCTTGCGCGCTCTCAAAAAGGCCAGGATTATCATGAGGAGCAGCAGGCCCAGGATTATACCCACCATGTCCGATGTGAATAGAATCCACAAAATTGCTATCAGAGCAATCTGACCGTAAAGAAGTGTACCAAAAACAATCAAAAACCATTCCACCGGAGCGGGTAGAGCATTGCTCACGGCGGCAGAGTCCTTATTCTTGTTAGCAGGGCCAAGATCTCTAAAAATTTTATTCAGATAGGAAGCGCCCGTATCATCGGCGGCGGCAACACTGGCGACTCCGGCACCAGGAATTGCGGCGGGCGACAGGGCCGCTGCGTTGTAGGCGGAAGCAGCGGGTATTTGGACCAGGAAAACCAGGGCAAGCCAGGAAAATGCGATTAAACGCAGCGAGTGCCGGAACAAAAATTAACCTCCAAGTTGTTGTAAGATGGCTTTAGCCTGCTCGTTGTCAGGGTTAAGGGCTAAAGCTTGCTGCACCGCACTGCGGGCTTTGTCTTTTTCGGTAAGTTTAAAGTAATTATAAGCCAGGACCGTATAATAGTCGGACGAATTATTTCTAAGCTGAATGGCCTTTTCCAGGGGAGCCGTTGCTTCCGTAAACTTGTTGAGAAGAGAAAGCGCGTATCCCTGGTGGAAATAGGCGTCGGCGTAGGTGTCATCCAGCTTGATAGCCTGTCCCGACTGGTCTACGGCCTGACTGAGCAGGTTCTGTATAAGGCCGGTATTGCCCTTGTTAGCCGGGCTGAGCGCCCGGTCAATATAGGTGAAAGCCAGGCCGTTATAGGCGGTTGAGTTTCTAATGTCCAGTTGGATGGCCCTTTTAAGTTCATCCTCCGCCTCTTTTGATTGGCCCAGGTTATTGTAGGCATAGCCCAGGTAGACGTGACCGTAGACCACGTAGTCGTTGACTGCAATGGCCTTTTTACATTCCTTTACGGCGGTCTGGTTATCACCCGCGAGATAAGCAATTTCACAAAGACCGGCATGGGCGGTCGGGAAATCCGGGTCAATCTCCAGGGCCTTATTATACCAGTTGGTCGCTTCGGTTGAGTTACCCTGGCGCAGGTAGTGATAGCCTTCATCGGCATAAAGGCTGGCAAGTTTGGGATATTTCTTTATCAGCTTTTCCAGGTAAGGCAACGCCGTATTAAATTCATCGGTCTGGGTGAAGCTGGCCCATTTGGCATAATTTCCCAGCAGGCTCTCCGGGTCAATTTTGAGGGCGGCTTCGGCTTTATCTTTAGCCTGTTTCACATCGGTCCGTAAGAGGGTAATAGCCTGGGCACCCAGGACCTCGGCCGAGTTCGGGTTAAGGTCGCGGGCCCTGGTTATGGCCCCGGCCGCGTTGCTATCATTAAAGGTGCTGCTGTGCGCGAGGGCCAGGTAGGCATTGCTGATGGAATCGTCAGGGTTTAGCAGGATGGCCTTTTTAAGATAATCTATTCCACCCATTTCTCGCATGTACCAGTAATAAGCTTTACCAAGTTCGCGCTGAGTGACCCAGCTATCGGGGTTATTGGCCGCCAGTTTTTTAAGATTTGTTATACCTTCAAACAGATTGCCGTCTGGTTTATAAATCGCGTTGGAAATCTCCATGGCATGGACCGCTGCAGGGTCCGGCTTGGAAGGCGGCGTGGTGGGCACGGCGGTAGTCGCCGGGGGCCTGGAAACCGTTGCGGTCGTAATGGCCGGGGTTGTAGCGGCAGGCGCGGTAGCGGCAGGCGCGGTAGCGGCAGGCGCGGTGGTGACGGCCTGAGTTGACGCAGCCCCGGTGGTGGCGGCAGGCGGGGCTGCCGTATTGGTAACTACCAGGCTGCCCTGCTGGCCCGGTTTAGTGCCGGGCAGGATTACCAGCAGCAGGACCGCCGCGAAGATTGCCACCAATACCAGCCCGGCTACCAGGCCGATTA
>JAQBPB010000087.1 GCA_028287745.1 Chloroflexota bacterium | reverse complement strand
AAACCTGCCAAACGGCACCCCGGCCATCCTGGATGGCGAGTCCGGTACGCTCTACCTGGACCCGACCGCCAGCGATATTGCTTCGGCCCGCCAGGTCCAAAAGGATATTGAAACCGTCCGGGAGGCCGAACGTCTGGCCTGTTACGAACCGGCTATTTTGCTGGACGGTTACCGGGTTGAAGTTTCGGCCAATATCAACCACCCGGCCGATACCGTGAAAGCCGTAAACGCCGGGGCCGAGGGCATCGGCCTGTTCCGGACCGAGTTTCTGTTCCTGGACCGCAACCAGACGCCCACCGAAGAAGAACAGTTCCAGGCTTACGCCGAAACGGTAAAAGCCCTCAACGGGTTACCGGCGATTATCCGGACGCTGGATATTGGCGGCGACAAAAAGGCCCCTTACCTGAATCTACCGGCCGAGGATAATTCCTTCCTGGGTATCCGGGGTATCAGGTTGTGCCTGGAACGGCCGGATTTATTCATCCCACAACTGCGCGCCATCTACCGGGCGGCCGAATACGGCCCGATCCGAATGATGTTCCCGATGATTTCAACCCTGGAAGATGTGCGGGCCGCAAAAAAGATTGCCGAACAAGTCCGGCAGGAGCTTAATGCTCCCCCGGTAGAAATCGGCATTATGGTTGAAGTGCCTTCTTCGGTGATTATGGCCCCGGAATTTGCCCAGGAAGTCGACTTTTTCTCGATTGGAACCAACGACCTGACCCAGTACACCCTGGCAATGGACCGCCTGCACCCGGTCCTGGCTAAACAGGCTGATGGGCTGCACCCGGCGGTGCTGCGGATGGTTGATATGGTAGTCAAAGCGGCCAGCGCCCACGGCAAGTGGGTCGGGGTGTGCGGCGGCATCGCCGGAGACCCCAAAGGCGCCATCATTCTGACCGGCCTGGGCGTTACGGAATTGAGCGTGACTATTCCCAGTGTCGCGGCCATAAAAGCCACCTTGCGGCGGGTATCCAGGGAACAGGCCCAGGCGCTGGCAAAACGGGCCATGGCCTGCCGGACCGCCGCCGAAGTACGCAGCCTTTAACCGGCTGGCGGATATAACCCAGAAACCTCAAGCAAGCTAGGAAGTAGGCTCAGGATGGACAGAGAACTTGAAGTAGTGACTGTGACACTCAACCCGGCGATAGACCAGACTATATCGATCCCCAACTTTAAAATAGGCGAGGTCAACCGGGTCAGTTTCTTTCAGTCGGATGCCGGTGGTAAAGGCATCAATGTGGCGGCAGCCCTGGCCGATTATGGAATTAAGGCCGCCGTTACCGGGTTTCTGGCCTGTGAGAACGACCAGATTTTTCACCAGTTGTTTAGCCAGAAAAATATTGTCAATAAATTTGTCAGTATTGAAGGCTCGACCAGGGTGGGCCTGAAAATCTTCGACCCGGAGATTGAACAGACCACCGATATAAACTTTCCGGGCCAGGCGGCCACGCCCCAGGATCTGGCCGCGCTTGAACAGACCCTGGAAAGCCTGGCACCGGCCAGCGGCTGGTTTGTGCTTTCGGGGAGCATTCCGGCCAGCATGCCTCCCATTATCTACCGGGGCATGATTAAAAAGCTCAAGCAAGCCGGGCATAAGGTCCTACTGGATACCAGTGGGGTGCCTTTGCAGGCCGCGCTACCGGCCGGACCCAACATAATCAAACCGAATGTCGAAGAATTAAGCGATTTCTTTGGCCGGAAAATCGAGTCCGACCAGGAAATTATAGAGGCGTCCAACCAGCTTATGCGGGAATATGACATCCGGACGGTCGCCGTTTCAATGGGTAAAAATGGAGCGATTTTCCTGGAAGGCTCGGAATGTGTCCGGGCCATACCGGGTGAAGTAGAGCTTAAAAGCAGTGTGGGAGCCGGTGACGCTATGGTGGCGGGCATCGTGGCCGGTAAAGTGGGCGGCCTTTCGCTGCCCGAAACCGCCCGGCTGGCAACGGCCTTTTCGATGGGAGCGATTTCCAGGCTGGGGTCCGGCCTGCCTTCGAAAGAAGTTTTGGAAGATTTAAAGCGCCTGGTAACTGTTCAGGACATGACGGCTTGAGACAAATAATTGGACCCTTTCGCCAGGCGGTGAGAAAACAAGCCAGGTAGAAGTGTTAGTGGTTATACCTGCAACTTCGCAGGAGAAGTTTTGGAGGATGTTATGCAGAAAATTGTGGCGGTAACTTCCTGTCCCACCGGGATAGCGCATACCTTGATGGCCGCCGAAGCCTTGAAGAAGACCGCCGCCGTCGAGGGCTACCAGATCAAGGTCGAAACCCAGGGCGCCGAAGGCACCCGCAATCACCTGACGGAGCAGGAAATTGCCGAGGCCGATGTCGTTATTATTGCGGCCGATATTAAAATTGACTCGGAGCGGTTTGAAGACAAAGTGGTATATGAAACCTCCACCAGTGAAGCCATCCGCAACACTTCCCAGGTAATTGGCCGGGCTTTGCGCCTGGTCCAACCGGCCCGGACCACTCCGGCCCCGGTTGCTGCGCCTCCCACGGCACCGGCACCGGCACCGGCCACGCCCGAAACTCCGGTGAATAATAACAAATACCTTGTCGGGATTACTTCCTGCCCGACCGGCATTGCCCACACTTTTATGGCGGCCAAGGCGATTGAAAACGCCGCGAAAGCCCTGGGCCATACAATGAAGGTCGAAACCCAGGGGTCGGTCGGTGCCCAGAATATCCTGACGGACGCCGATATAGAAAAAGCCGACGCCGTAATTATCGCGGCGGATACTAAAGTAGACCTGTCGCGGTTTGGCGGCAAGCGGCTCTATTCGACCTCAACCAATGACGCGATAAACAACGGCAAAGCGGTTATTGACAAAGCCCTGAACCTGCCCGCCCCGGCTGCCGGGAGCGCCGACCTGTCCAAACAGGTCGAACAGCTCAAGAGCGACCGGTCCAGCCAGCGGGTTGGCCCTTACAAACATTTGATGACCGGCGTTTCTTATATGCTGCCCTTTGTGGTGGCGGGCGGCTTGCTGACGGCTATCTCCTTCGCTATCGGGGGCATTAACGCCGGGGAACAAAAAGATACTCTCGCCGCCGCGATTCAATCTATCGGCGCGGCGGCCTTTAATATCTATATTGGTGTGCTAGCCGCTTTCATTGCCTTCTCGATAGCCGACCGGCCTGGCATCGCCCCCGGTTTCATTGCCGGTATGGTCGCCAAGGCGGTAGGGGCCGGTTTTATCGGCGGTATCGCGGCGGGGTTCCTGGCCGGTTACCTGACCTACTATTTGAATAAAAAAATAAGGCTGGGCCAGTTGGACAGCCTGAAGCCGGTCCTGATTTTACCTTTTGTGGCTTCAGCTATCAGCGGGTTATTGATGTTCTATGTCATCGGACAGCCGGTCGCCTACCTCTTGAATATCATGACCGATTTCTTACGGTCCATGCAGACCAGTAACGCGATTATCCTGGGAGTAGTGCTGGGAGCCATGATGGCCTTCGATATGGGCGGACCGATCAACAAAGCCGCCTATACCTTTGGGGTTGGCTTGCTGGCCTCTAACCTGTATACCCCGATGGCGGCGATTATGGCCGCCGGTATGACACCGCCGCTGGGCCTGGCCCTGGCTGCGACCCTTTTCAAGAATAAGTTTGACAAGCAGGACCAGCAGGCGGCCAGTTCGGCTTTCGTCCTGGGTCTGGCCTTCATCACCGAAGGGGCCATTCCTTACGCTTCCAAAGATTTGTTCCGGGTCATACCGGCCACGGTTCTTGGTTCGGCGGTAGCCGGGGCTATTTCGATGGCGGTTGGCAGCCAGTTAATGGTTTCTCACGGCGGGCTGTTCGTCCTGTTTATCCCGAATGCCATCACCAATCTCTTGCTGTACCTGGGAGCGATTGTTGCCGGGACCCTGGTCACGGCAGCCACCCTGTTCATCCTGAAAAAGCCGCTGGACGAAACACCCCGGCGGGCGGAAAAAGCAAACCTGGCAAATTCTCAAGTCCCGGCCACCAAAGGCTAAAACCGGGCAACAGCCGGAAAGTCGCCGGTGGAACACTCAATTCTGAAAAGACAAGGAGGTACTTTAGGTGACTGAGAAAATTGACCGGAACCTTTCCCTGGAATTGTTGCGGGTAACTGAGGTGGCGGCAATGGCCGCCGCCAGCCTGGTCGGGCGGGGCGACAAGAATAAAGCCGATGGCGCGGCGGTCTATGCGATGCGCGCCGCTCTCGCTAATGTGGCGATGAACGGTACGGTTATCATCGGGGAAGGTGAAAAGGACCAGGCCCCAATGCTCTACATCGGTGAGAAAATCGGTAACGGCCAGCCGCCCGAAGTTGATATCGCCGTTGACCCGATTGACGGTACCCGGTTGCTTTCACAGGGCCTACCAAATGCCCTGGCCGTCGTGGCGATGGCCGAACGCGGCTCGCTGTACAGTGCCCCCGGAATCTTCTATATGAATAAAATCGCCGTTGGGCCGGACGCGAAAGACGTAATTGATATTGATCAATCCGTCCTGTGGAACCTGCAGAGTATTGCCTGGGCTAAAGGGCGCGACATCAAAGAACTTACGGTCGCCATCCTGGACCGGCCCCGCCACGAAAAGTTGATCTATGAAGTACGCGAGGCGGGCGCTCGTATCAAACTCTTGCTGGACGGCGACATTGCCGGGTCGATCATGGCCGCCCGGCCTCGTACCGGTGTTGACGTGTTGATGGGCATCGGCGGCGCCCCCGAAGCGGTCGTGTCAGCCTGCGCCCTGAAGTGCATGGGCGGGGCGATTCAATGCCGCCAGGTCCCGCGCGATGAAAATGAACGGCTCAAAGCCCTTTCGATGGGTAATAATGACCTGGACAAAATGTTCACGACTGATGACCTGGTCAGGGGCAACAGTATTTCGGTCTCGATTACCGGTATCACTAATGGCGAACTGGTCGATGGCGTGAAATACCTGGCCGACGAAATAGAAACCCATTCGCTGGTGATGCGCAGCAATTCGGGTACGGTCCGGGAAGTCCGGGCCTGGCACCGCCCTGATAAGCTGTCCCTTTACGAAGCGCCTTACTAGCACCGGGAATACCACTTAAAGTTAGTTACCCGTTAAGCGAGATTTACCACTTTATCCGTCTTCCAGGAAAGGCAACATTCAAGCCTGGCATTCCGAACGTAGTCGAGGATTCCTGGTACCCCTGGGGGCCGTTGGTGTATAGCACCCAAACAGAATTTGGTTTTAGACAAGGTGGGATTCCGCCAAATTTCCGCCTTAACGGTAGCCCACAGGGCCGCTGGTATCCCCTGGGTACCTTCGTTGCGGCTCAGGATGACATGGCTTGAGGGTTGCCTATCCCGGCAACAGCTTAAGTGGCAGGTTTTGCTTTACCGGGTAAACTTATCCCGCATAAAAAAGGCCGCCGGAGGAATAATTCCCCGGCGGCCTTTTTATTCTCCAGAAATTAATTCAATGTCTTAACCGGTTCCCCGGCCTGGTGAATCAGCCGGAAGGCCGGTAGCCGCAGGGTCGCGGTTGTGCCCTGTTCCGGCTGGCTGCTCAACTCTAGCGTCCCACCGTGGGCCTTGACAATGCTAAAGGCCAGCGATAAGCCCAGGCCGCTGCCGCCGGTTTCCCTGGCCCGGGCTTTGTCCACCCGGTAAAAGCGCTTGCCCAGGTTGGGTAAATGTTCGGGAGCGATACCGATGCCGCTGTCCCGGACCTGTAAAAAGGGCTGTTCGTCCGCGACCCCGATGGATGTGGTAACCAGGCCGCCTCGCGGCGTGTATTTAACGGCATTATCCAGCAGGATTAAAATCACCTGCTCGATTAGCTGGCTATCTACCAGCACCAGCACTTTTTCACTGCCCTCGATTTCCAGCCGGACTCCCCTGGTATTGGCCAGGGTCTTTAAGCGCTGCATCACGTCCCGGGTGATACCGGCCAGGTCAAAGACTTCCTGCTCGATATAAAGCTGATTGGCATCCAGACGGGCCAGTTCCAAAAGGTTTGTCGCCAGGATGGTCAAGCGGTCTGTTTCAATCACAATATCTTCCAGCAGTTCGGCGTCATCCGGGTCCAGGCGTTCCCGGCCTCTTAAAAGGACTTCCGCGTCGGTCCTCAGAATCGTCAGGGGCGTGCGCAGTTCATGGGACGCATCCGCGATAAAAGTTTGCTGGCGAGCAAAGGCCTGGCGAGTCGGAATCAAGGCGCGCTGCGCTAGAAAGAAGCCGCCAACCGAAGCCACCGCCAGGGTGGCAATACCCAGCAGAATCAACATATTGCGCAATGAGTCCAGGGCCGACTGCGAGTCGGCGACCGACCGGCCCAGTTGCAGGACCACTTTCTGGCCGCTGTTCAGCGTAACCACAACGGCATAGCGGAAGATTGGCCCGGCCTGGGCCCCACCGCTTATGACATCTTCACTCTTGCCGCCGTCTGCGTTAAGGGCCGTTTTCGCCAGGCCCACTTCCAGAAAGGTGGCCGGTAGGACCGCCGCTTCATCGGTAACCCCGTCGCTGGCCGCCAGTAAGGCGCCGTTCTGGTCGTAACAGGCCGTGTATACCAGGACCGGGCGGCGCACCCCGCCACCGGGGCCGCCGCCCGGTCTGGACTCACCGTCGGGATTCTGGGCTGAGTTGGGAAAACCCGCCCCCGGCTGGCGGTTATTGTTAAAAGCACAGCGTACCAGCCCCTCCCTTTGCCACTGCTGCGACAAGAACCTGGCCTGCCCTTCCAGATCCGTCCGGACCGGCGCGTACAGGCTGCTTCCCACCCCAAAATATAACCCAAAGCCAAGCAGGGTCAGCGCCAGGGCCAGTACCGCCCCATACCAGAGCGTCAGGTGCCAGCGCACCCGTGAAAAAAGACCTTCCTCGGACTGGCCCGGCTTGCGGTCATTCCGGCTCTTTGAAAATTTAAGGAAGCCCGGCAAGCTATTTAATCTGAACATAGCTTATTCCCCTGGATAACCCTGATTTTGCCTCAAACACTTTGCTCACGCTTCTAATTTATAACCTATACCCCGTACGGTCTTGACTAAAGGGCGCGGAAAGCCGTTGTCAATTTTCTCGCGCAGGTAGTGAATGTAAATATCTACCACGTTTGATATCGCGTCCAGGTCGTAACGCCAGACCTGGTCGGTAATCTGGCTGCGGGTCAGGGCCTGGCCGGGATGCCGCATCAAAAATTCCAGCAGGGCGAACTCTTTGGCGGTCAATTCGATTACCCGCCCCTCCCGCTGGACTTCGTGCCGGACCAGGTCCAGCGACAGGTCACCCACCTGAAGTATATTTGAAGCTTCCGAGTCGCGGTCTCGCCGCCGCAGTAAGGCGTTGACCCGGGCCAGGAACTCGGTCATGGCAAATGGTTTTGTCAGGTAGTCGTCCGCGCCGGAGTTCAGGCCGGAAACCCGGTCCTCGACGCTGCCCCGGGCCGTCAACATCAGGACCACCGCTTTAACTTTAGACTGCCGCATCTGGCGGCAGATTTCCAACCCTTCCATTTCAGGCAGCATCCGGTCCAGGATGACCAGGTCGTAACTGTCGCTCAGGGCTAAATTAAGCCCTTCATATCCTTCGTGGGCCACGTCTACAACATGGCGTTCCTCGGTCAAGACCCGCCGCAAAAGTTTAGCCAGTTGTTTCTCATCTTCCACGATCAAAATGTGCATTCTCAACTCCTATTCGAGACGGGCCACTGGCCTATCAAACTAAACCAGCCGGATAATATCGCGTCCTGACCGGGCCAAAACCCTGACCACTTCAAGTTTGATTATAACAATTTTAATCTATAAACATTGGAAACAAATTAGAATAGGGCGGTTTTTAGCCCTTTATTATTAGAAATTTCACATCTTTTTCCAATTCAGCATTAAACAACCCCGGCTAGAATTAGCATTACCAGCCTTACTAAAGCAGTCGCTACATCCAGTCAATCCAGCCCCCTGTATGGCAATAAATGGGGCGGTCATTTCGATTTAATACAATGGCTTGATATATTTATTACTTTCTGTTACAAAAGGGAAGCCCTGGTTAACCCGGCCCGCAGTGGGCCGGGCGCACGGGCGAAAATTACTCGCTAAAACGTTTTAAAACCCGCAAAAAGCTAATAAGGACCACAGCATAGTTGGCCTCAGTTAAAACTGTCCCCGGTAAAACCCCCCCTAAAGCCGCCTCGCACCGGTTGTTCCGGTTGCTCCGGAAACCCGGGCGGTTAAGCTGGCCGCAAGTAGGCCTGTTTGGCTTAATCGCCCTGACCGGGTGGCTTTATCTTTTCCGGCTGGAAGAACTGGGCTACAGCAACGAATACTATGCCAGCGCGGTAAAAAGTATGCTTGGAAGCTGGTCAAATTTCTTCATGGCCGCTTTCGACCCGGCCGGGTTTATCACGGTTGATAAGCCGCCCGTCTTTCTGTGGGTCCAGGCTGTCTTTGCCTGGTTCCTGGGCTTTAGCGGGTTGAGCCTGCTAATACCCCAGGCCCTGGCCGGTATGCTGAGTGTGGTCTTGCTCTATCACCTGGTCGGGCGAGTTTTTGGACCGGCCGCGGGGCTTTTAGCCGGGTTGTCCCTGGGCCTAACCCCTATTTTTGTAATTATCAGCCGCCACAACAACCCTGAAAGCCTGCTAATCCTGGTCATGCTGGGCATGGCCTGGGCTTTAACTAAAGCGGTTGAAGGCGGCCGCTTGCCCTGGATTCTGGCCTTTGCGGGCCTGGCGGGAGTGGCCTTTAACCTGAAAATGCTGCAAGCCTTCGTGGTGCTGCCCGCTTTTTACCTGGTTTACCTGCTGATGGGGCCGTCTTACTGGCTTAAGCGGGTAACCCACCTGGCCCTGGCGACCCTGCTGCTGTTTATTATTTCCCTTGCCTGGGCCTTGCTTGTAGATAACGTTCCCGCCGGACAGCGGCCCTTTATTGGCGGCTCGACCAATAATACAGTCCTAAATTTAATCCTGGGCTATAACGGGTTGGGCCGGGTGGAGGGCAGCGAAGGTAGTCCCGGCAGCGGCGGCAGCTTTTCCATTGTTTCGCTGGCGGGCCAGGCCGGGCCGCTGCGCCTGTTTATGGACTATGTCGCCGGTGAAGTAAACTGGCTGGCCCCACTGGTCCTGGCCGGGCTGCTGGTCCTGGCCCGCCAGCACTTCAAAGGGTTTAAACTCGCTAAAATCAAGACCCCGGCCCTTGCGGCTCTACTGGTCTGGACCGGTTGGTTGGTCTCCTTCGGCCTGGTTTTCAGCTTTTCCAGAGGCACCATTCATAGCTATTACCTGGTAATGCTGGCGCCGCCCCTGGCCGCCTTGTTCGGGGCGGGCCTGGTGGCGCTGTGGCAGACTTACCGGCGCGAGAGTGGAAATTGGTCAGGGTGGGTTCTTCCGGTAGCGCTGCTTGTTAACGCGACATACCAGGTCTATATTTTACAGGCATACCCAGTTTGGAACGCCCGGTTCAGCCCGCTTGTTCTTGTTGCCAGCCTGGTGGGGGTGGCTTGCCTGGTCGCGGGCCGGTTGTGGCACACTCGACCCGCCTTGAAACTCCGTAGTAGCCGGGTAGGTATTGGCCTGGCCTTTTCACAACAGCTGCTACTTCCGGCCGCCTGGTCAATAAATCAACTTTACATAACTCCATTTAACCCGACTCTACCCAGCGCCCGGCCCGGTATGGAAACCGCTACTGGGACGCTCGGCAACCGCTATATCTGGGAAAATCCCGCCCAACCGGCCTGGAGCGGGCTGGTCACTGTTATTTTACCGTTGGGCCTTATCCTGGCAGTCGCTTTACTGGCCCTTTTAAAGTTTTCGGCCCGGTTTGACCGGCCAAACATTCGCCGGGACATCCGGTTGGCCGGTCTGGTCGTGCTGGTGGTTTGCGGATTGCTGGGTTTCGCGGCCAACCAGGCCTGGTCCACCGGCCGGGGCGCGGCGGCTACGGCGGCGGCTAACCCGGTATCCCGGCCTGACCCGAAGTTAATCCAGTACTTGCAGGCCAATAACCCGGCCCAGGCATTCCTGGCGGCAGTCACAAATACCACTCTGGCCGCGCCGCTTATTCTGGAAACCGGCCAGCCTGTCCTGGCTATCGGCGGCTATATGGGCATTGACCCGGCCCTTAGCCCTGAACAGGCCCGGAATATGGTCAAAGAGGGCAGGCTGCGGTTCTTCCTGGTCAGCCAGAATAACGGCTTTGGTAATGTAAGCTCGGAAGCCGGGACCGGCGCAATTTTCAACTGGGCCAGCCGGGATTGCCAGCAAATTGACCCGGCTCTCTGGCAATCATTCACCTCCAATGCCTCCCCGGCCCATACTTCCCTGCAAGAGCAGTTGTTTGACTGTCGCGCACCTTAATAATTAAGCAAATAACTAAAAGGTTTGCACTGGTGGGATAAATTTTCACCAGCTTTTGTAAACTACCGGTTTACACTTTAGCCTTAACCAGCTCTCCACTCGAACCCTGTCATCCCGAGGAGGCTGCACAGAAAAACACAGATTCAGAAGGAAAGGTCGACCGAGGGATCCGGGCATCGCCTGCGGGTACCGGTGGCCTTACCAGAAAGGCAAATACCTGGACTTGTCTTTGGTTGGTAAGAACGGTCCTTTAATTGTTAAAAATAATTTCTATTTGCCCCCGGTGCGGCGGTCCCTCGCTGCGGTGCGAAATGATTGGGTACTGGCGCGTCGTTGGTTAAATAATAACCGAAGCGGCTACCCTGATAACCAGAGACAAAAATAACCGCTGAAAAAGTAATTTTTAAAAGGAGCCGATTAAAATTACGTACATTAACCACAGGTGGTATTATAAACCTGGCATCAGGCTTTGTGCTGTCGGGTATTTACGACCGGTTTCAACTATTGTAATGGGGTCGAGCAGCGCCAGGTGGCCTCATGCACCTCATAAAAAGAGAAGGAGCGGTATTACAATGGCAGTAATAACAATTTCTCACCAGATTGGAAGCGGTGGTCGCGAGATTGGTCAACGGGTGGCTAATGTGCTGGGCTATCCCTACATTGACCAGGAAATCGTGCAGGGTGTGGCGGCTCGTTTAGGTGTTTCCGAAGACGAAGCGGTCAATCACGACGAGAAAGCTGAAAGTTTAATCAGCCAGATTATTGCCTCACTGGGCTATTCCTCGCTGGGCGGTCCGGTCTTTATCAACGCGGAAGTTGCGGCCGAAATCACCCGCCAGAACTGGATGAATTACAATAAGTACCAGGAAGCGACCCAGCAAGTAATCGAAACTATGAGCGCCCAGGGGAACGTCGTTATCGCGGGTCACGGGGCGAACTTCTACCTGGAAGGGCGAAAAGGCGTCCTGAGTGTCTTTATCTACGCGGATGCCGATACGCGGGTGAAAACCTTGATGGGGCGTGACCAGGTTGACCATACCCGGGCGGCGAAAATGGTCCACGACAACGACAATGACCGCTCTCATTACATCAAGACGCTTTACAAGGCCGATTGGTGCGACCGCAGCCATTACCTGCTTCTGGTTAATACCGGGCTGGCCTCGCCGGAACTGGCCGCCAGTTTAATCGTGCAAGCTGCTCACTCGATCGAAGCGGCCGTTTAACATTTTATCCGGTATAGCCTGGCAGGCTTTCTTTAACTTCCCGGGGCTTGCAGAAACTCCGGGAATCCCTTCAGGCCAGGCGCGCCACGCCTGCCGCTCCAATGGTCCGGTAAAAGTGCCTTTCTATTTTCGGAGCCTTTTTTAACGGGTAGCAACGAGTAGAGGCAAAATTCAGAACTTAAAAAGACCGGCTGAAAGGAAGAAAATGCTCATCAGGATTTGGAATTACCAGACCGCCCGCGAAAATGTAGCTCACTTTGAAGCTTTTGAACAAAACTATGGCCTGCCAATGGTCAGCAGACAACCGGGCTGCCTGGGCGTGGAACTGGTCCGGAAGCGCCATGAAGGTCAACCGGAAGGCCCCAACGCCGTATACTGCATGATTTCGCGCTGGGAAAGCTATGAGCTTTTGCAAACAGCCCTGGCTTCCCAGACCTGGCGCGAAGAAATAGAACTTTTCCTGGCCCAGGGTTTCGGAGAAGGCAACGGGGTTACCTATGTCTATAACCTGGTTGCCAGCACCCTATAGCCCGGGAGATATTATTCTAAACCAGTGGGCCGGACCCGTTTAAGCGGTGGAACCCTGCTAGCGGACGCGCAAGACCCTGGCCCAACCGGGCCAGACCGGGTCCAGGCATACTTTACCCGCTTTGATTGGAAACACCTCCTGGTCATTCAGTAAATCGACCACTTCCCGGCCCTCTATCCCGGCCAATCGAAGGTCAAGTTCCACCACGGCCGGTTTATCCGCCGAATTAACCGCAACGATGAAACTTTCATTTGCTGTCCGGCGGGAGAAAGCAAATTGCTGGCTTCCGACAAAAAGCTGCCGGTAATCGCCCCATTTGAGGGCTTCGGACTCCTGGCGCAACCGGGCAAACCGGCTGATGGCCGGGGCTAGGGCTGGTTGCAGGCTACCGGAGGGTGCTTTTGCCAGGTCGAGCGCCGGGCGCAGCATGGTATCGCTCCGGTTGGTGCGCTTGCCCTCAATTCCCCATTCACTCCCGTAATAAATTGAAGGGATGCCTGGCATCGTAAATAGCAGGCAGTAGAGCGGGTAGAGTTCTGCCGGGTTGTTCAGATTGCTGGCTACCCGGTTAACATCGTGGTTGTCGGCGAAATTAAACAGCCTTAAATGGCGGTAGACTCCCTCTTTGCCGAACAAGCGGTTCAACGAGTAGGCAATTTCAAAATAATTCTTATTGGCGTGGCTGGACCATAACCCCTTGTAGCACTCGTAATTCGTCACCGAATCCAACATTTCCGGGTTGGCCCAGCGCTGGTAATCGCCCTGCACCACCTCACCCATTAGCCAGAAATCTTTATTGCTCTCCCGGCAGAAGGCCGCCAATTTCCGGATAAAGTCGTGGTCCAGCACATCGGCGGCATCCAGGCGCAGCCCGTCAATCTGAAATTCATCCATCCAGAAAGCCACCGCTCCCAGCAGGTGGTCTACCACCGCCGGGTTATGCAGGTTCAGCTTAACCAGGTCGTAATGCCCCGCCCACCCCTCATAGCTAAAGGAGTCGCCGTTCGGACTGCGCCTGCCAAAGTCCAGATTTGAAAACCAGCCGCAGTACTCGGAAGCCTGGCCCTTTGCCTGGACGTCCTTAAAGGCCCAGAAATCCCGTCCCACGTGGTTGAATACGCCATCCAGGACCAATCGCAATCCTTTTTGGTGCATTTCCCGGCTTAATTCTTTCAAAGTTTGATTACTGCCCAGGCGCCGGTCCACCCGGTAATAATCGGCCGTGTCGTAGCCGTGCGCGCTCGATTCAAATACCGGCCCCAGGTAGAGCGCGTTTATGCCTAACTCCTGCATGTGGTCCAGCCAGGGGTACAACTGCTCCAGGCAGGCTGTTTGCGGGCTGTAAAAATCGTTGCGGGCGGGGGCGCCACACAGGCCCAGCGGGTAGATGTGGTAAAAGAAAGCGTCATTTGTCCATTCAGGCATCTAAAAAGTCACTCCTTAATAAGGTATACCTACCGCTAGGTATACTTAAAAGTTAAAAAAACCGGGTCTAAGAGAAAATTCCATACATAAACTGGTGGGATGCCTGGTAGATAGTTTGCTCGTCCAGGCTGGTAAAATTGGTAAATGCGATGGAAATATAAGTATTGACCATTCCGATAAAGGTAAAGGCGTACGCTTCGTGGCGGCCTTTCATATTGCCGTGGTCGGTTGCCGCGTGGCTAAAGACTTCTTTGATAAGCTCGTACTGCTTATGGTTCAGGTGGGCCACCATCTGATAGGCTTCGCTGGCCGGGGGCGCAAACCAGAGTCCAAGCTGCATCCGGTAGAACAGCGGGTAGGTCCGGGCAAATTCAAAATAAGCGCCGATTAGCCTGTTGATGGTCTGCGGCAAATCTCCCTGGTAATTGGCCGCTTCTACGAGCCGGGCGTAAAGTTTATCAAAGTTTTCGGCCAGAAGAGCCTGTAAAAGCCCCTGTTTGTTGCCAAAATAATGATAAAGGGTCGGCTTTGTCACGCCGGAAGCTTCCACAATCTCCTGGACGCCCACCGCGTCATAGCCGCGTATGGCAAAGAGATTGAGGGCGTTATCTAAAATTTTAACCCGGTTGCCGCTGTTTTCCAAGAGTTTCTGGTTCCCATAATTATTATACCGAACGGTAGGTATAGATTATACTATCTGGCCTGGTGCTTGTCAACCCGGCAAAATTATTAGCGGTGTCATGGGTCTTTTCGGGCAAATTCAGCTATAATTTCTAGAATAGATTATTAAAAAACAAACTATCCTGGAAACTAAATAAAGGGACTTAGCGCAAAATTAGCGCGGAAAGGAGCGGTTTGCATTGAAACTGGCTTATTCTACCCTGAGCTGTCCCGGTTGGACCGTGGAACAGGCCGCCCAGGCAGTCAATCGCTATGGCTATGACGCGATAGAGTGGCGGTTGGCCGATGGCGAACCTATTACGCCCCGGACACCGGACGCGGTAAAGCAGCGCTTAATTGACGCTACCCGGCGCGAAGGTTTGACGGTAGCCTGCCTGGATACCTCCTGCCATGTCGTCCAGCCTGATGACGCGGGCCGCCAGGCCACTCTGCAGGAAGCTAAAGTCATGCTTGACCTGGCGGCGGAACTTGGCGCGCCCTACATCCGCGTCTTTGGCGGCAAAATCCCGGAGGGTTTCACCCGCAAAGCCCTGATCGAACCCACCGGGAAACTTTTAGCCGAAGCCGCCGCCTATGGCAAAAGTAAAGGCGTAACTATTCTGGTGGAAACCCACGATGATTGGGCCAGCACCCCGGACACCCTTTCCCTGACTAAAGCGGCCGGGCGGGCCGCCCCGGTAAACATCCTGTGGGACGTGCATCATCCTTACCGGATGGGCGAAACGCCGGAAGAAAGCCTGGATAATCTGTTCACCGGCGGTGAAATTTCCCACGTCCATATCAAGGACGCCCGGCGCGCTTCTAACGAAACGGGCGGTTGGACACTGACCTTGTTGGAAGAAGGCGAAGTCCCGGTAAAAGAAATCGTCGGCCTTTTGCATGAAATAAATTATAAAGGCTACCTTTCCCTGGAATGGGAGAAAAAGTGGCACCCTGAAATTGAGGAACCGGAAGTCGCTCTGCCGCAATATGCCATGTTATTGCGCTCCTATCTGCTCGAAGCTTCATCCCGGCCTGATTAGCGCCTTTGGTCCGGGTATTGTAGGACTTTTGCTTTTTTATAAGACTTTCTAAGCTGTTTAAAGTGCAAAATTCACCCTGCTCTGACCGATAAATCCGTGCCTTTT
Organism: Chloroflexota bacterium; assembly: GCA_028287745.1. Classification (GTDB taxonomy): domain Bacteria; phylum Chloroflexota; class Chloroflexia; order Chloroheliales; family Chloroheliaceae; genus 54-19. Next base: position 19,409 of record JAQBPB010000087.1, on the reverse strand, counting down.
CATATATACAAGCGTTAAATTCCATATTGCGCCCGGGAAAACCTTTCGGTAATGGTCAACTGGTAAGTGATGACGCGACTTCCAGATTCAGTACTTCACCGATTTGAGGTTTCTTGGGCCAACCCGATGAGAAGTCCTTCGGGGCCGCGGATATAGCAGAGTCGATACGAGTCCTCGTACTGAACCACTTCACCGACGAGCTGCGCGCCGTGTTTGCTGAGCCTGGCGAGCGTCTCGTCGATGTCTTCCACAGTGAACATGACGCGTAGATATCCGAGAGCGTTCACCGGGGCATTTCGATGATCGGCGACTACAGGCGGGGTAAGAAATCGCGAAATCTCGAGTCGGCTGTGGCCGTCTGGGGTGACCATCATAGCGATCTCGACGCGCTGTGGTCCCAGTCCGGTGACGCGCCCGGCCCATTCTCCTTCGACCATGGCTCGCCCTTCGAGCTTCAAGCCAAGCTCGGCGAAAAAAGCGATGGCCTCATCGAGAGATTCTACCGCGATGCCGACGTTATCCATCCTCTTAAGGTTAGATTTTTCTGATTTCATCGAGTTGCTCCTATTTTAACAAATCTTCTGCCGTCAATTCCGATTGTACTATCATTTTGTCTGTCTGCAAACAGTTCAGGATTCTGTTTCCAACTACCTCTTATACCGTTTCAGGCACTCGCTTTCACCCCAAGCGGTGAAGGACTGAGATTATATTGAATGATAAACCAACGGGTAACAAGCTCATGGTTGCGCTCCGACTTGGAGAACGACAGCCGTTGTCCGCTTTATTTCGACTATTCTTGACGATGTTTTCACTGCCACACGCGCGGCATTTGTACTTCATGGTTACTTGAATCATGCTGCCGCTTATAGCTCATCACTTACCTTTAGTCACCACTAGTCACCACCAACCTTTACAGTTTCCATTCAAATTGATCTTAAACTTTCTTCACCGGCGAATAGCGAGCCTGTCTGTCAGCAGACAGGCTCGCTATTTTAATTACCCATTTCTCATATAGTATTATTGACGGTAGTAGGAGGGAAAGAATATAATATTCTGAGAATACAATCAGGGGCTTTATTCACTTTTTCTAAAGCTGCACCGGCCGCTTTCAACCGGAAATGTGCCGATTTCAACCGAGCATGCGAATGGCAAATCAGTTAAACTTTTCACCGGGGGCTAGAATTTATTATGGTCAGAAAAATAAAAAATGAAGCTAAAACCGGGCCGGACGGACCCGGTGAAGCGGATGAAGCGGCCATACTGGCAGGAGAAGGCCCCGCCGCCGATGAGGAACCGGATATTTCGGTGTACCGGCCTGACCGCCAGGGAGTGCGCAAAGTCCTGGGCGACCTGGAAGCCGATATTATGGAGTATATCTGGGAAAAAGTCCCGGCCGAACGCCCTTCCGGCCTGACCGTCCGCGAGGTTTACGAGGCTTTCTGGCAAAACCGTTATGTAGCCTACACCACCATTATGACAACAATGGCCCGCCTGGCCCGCAAGCATCTCCTGCGGGCGCGGAAAGTCGATACTGCCTTTGTTTACACCCCGATTCTGTCCAAAGATGAGTTTATTGATAACTTTGTCTCGCGTATCCTTGAAAACCTGCTGGTCAGCTTTTCCAGTTCTACCGAGAACCACCTGGAGCGCCTGTCAAGTAGCGAAGCCCGGACTGACCGTATCGCTACGCTCAAAAACAGGGTTGCGACCTTGCGGGCAAACCAAACTGGGCCAGGGCTTCACAGGCAGGCTGATTTAGCTGACCAGGCCAATGAAGGTGAGGGTGGGCCATCAAATCAGGCGCACCGGGCGGAATAAGCCAGGCCAGGCCAGGATAGGAAGCGGACCATCAATGATACATTTGTTGTTTTTATTATTAAGTTTAGGACTGGTAATAGCCGGGCAGAAATTAGCCCTTACCGGCTTAAAACGGCCGGGTGGCTGGGCCTTCCGGCGCCGGGTGCAATTATTGATAATGGCACTGCCGGTATCAACCCTGGTTTTGTTTGCCTTAACCATGCTGCCCGGGATGCTTTTCCCTGAAAATGAGCATTTTAGTAGTCCCGAATTACACCGTGATTGGCTTATATTCCTGGCCGGGGTAGCGGTCTTTGTCGCTCCAGGCGGAATGGCCTTACTTTTCAACCTCGTCAGGTTGGTCTGGCTCTATCTCCAGACCGGGCGCAATACCTGGGAGGCTCCGCTTGGTCTGGATAGACTGCTAGAGGGCAGCTTTGCCCCGGCCCAGGTCCGCCTGTGGCACAGTTCCCGCTCTTTTGCCTTCAACCTGCCCGGCTTGTGGCCCGGCGCCAGGGCCAGGGTGATACTTTCTACGGGCATGGTGGCCGAGTTGGACCAGGAGGAACTCCGGGCAGTGCTCTGGCACGAAAGCGCCCACCTGGCTCACCGGGATTTCTGGCTAACCTGGGTAGCCAGTTGGTGGCGGCTGGCTTTCTTCTACCTGCCTGACAGCGGCCGTATCTTCAACCTCTTAAAAGATGAACAAGAACTGGCCTGCGATGAACGGGTGGCCCGGTCAGGCGGCCAACCCCTGGCGCTGGCCCTGGCTGCTGCCCTGCTAAAAGCCTGGGAGCAAGCCCTGTTCCCGCCCGTTGCCAGGAAATCGTTTGGCTTTAGCGCCCCCGGCCTGGTTTCAATGGGCCCGGATGAAGCAATTTTTACTGAACAACGCGTTAACCGCCTGCTGGACCTGGGTAGTTTACCCGCCCGCTCCGGCCCGGCAAATTCTATCCGGCAGCGGTTCAGGACCACCGGTTTTCTGGGTGGAGGCGTTGGGTTGTGGCTGGGTATGCTGGAAATAATGCATCTTATAATGCTGCCGATGGGCTGCGTCCTGAAATTTGGAGCGTTTTAAATTTGACCTGTTATAGATTGGAACTAAGAAAAAGCCATGCGTTTTAAGTTATTGCTAATGAGACAGTCCGGCATAGTCATGTTGATTTTTGGTCTGGGGCTGGCTGCTATAATCCTGGCCGCCTGTGGTTCAGCCCCGGCAGAGTCCGGCAGTGTCGCTTCCTTACCGGCCACTACCGCGGTGGAAACCGGTAAGGTCGTTCAACCAGCAGTAGTGGCCCAGGGCCGGAATTCCCAGGGTGGGAAAATCGATTTTACCGCCGCGCCCATAACCGGCGATGGGGTGCCGGTTTTCTTAATGTTTGAAACTGAAAATTGAATACCCTGCACGCAAATGCGCCCCGTCGTGAACGGGCTAAAACAAAAGTATAGCAATAACGTCCGCTTCGCCGACCTTGATTACAACGATAGGACTAACCGGCCCCTGGTCGAAAAATACCGGGTGGTCGGCCATCCCAGCTTCCTGTTACTGGACGGCCAGGGTAACCAGACCAAACGTTGGGTTGGCATCGTTACGGCGGCTGACCTGGAAAGTGCTCTATCCCAGGTCACAAGTCAATAGCCGCAACCTGTAAGAATTAAAAAGCCGGGTGATTTTCAGGTCACCCGGCTTTTTTTGTGAAGTAATGATTATTCTAAATAATGGTTAAAACTAGGCCTTTAAATTCCAATCTTTCTGCCAGCCCTTCATCTGTTCAATTTCGGCTGTCTGGTCCTTAACAATAGCCTGGCCGAGTTTGACCAGTTCCGGGCGCTGGGTTTTGCCCTGTAAGAGATGCGCCATATTTACGGCCTGTTGGTGGTGGGCTATCATCATCTGGAGAAACATCTCATCAAACCGGGCGTCTCTGGTGGTTTTTAACTTGTCCATATCGCCCATCATTTCCATCATACCGGGCACCTTCATGGCATCCGAGACCGGTTTGGCGCTGTACCAGGCGAAGAGCCAGCCGGACATTTGGCTGATTTCGCCGGTCTGGGCCGTGATAATGTCCTGTGATAGTTTGAGCAGTTCAGGCCGCCTGGTGTTTGTGGCCGCCATTTTCGCCATATCTACGGCTGACTGGTGATGCACTATCATCTGTTGCAGAAAATTAACTTCAAATTCCTGGCCGCTTAGACCCTTTAAACTGTTAGTCATCGGGTCATCCCCGGCCATTGCCATATGACCGGACCCGTTGTTCATTCCGGCAGCGGTCGTAACCGGGACCGCTGCAGTTGTAGCGGTTGTGGCCGAAGAAGCCGGGGCCGTTGTTGATGGCAGGCTGGTTACGGGCTGGGTAGCCGCGGCTGGAGGAGTAGTCGCGGCCGCCGTAGTTAGGGCCGCTGTAGTCGCCGCACCCATCGCATGACCGGGCATAGGCCCGGCGGTAGTAGCCGCAAGGGTTGTCCCACCGGCAGCCGTTTGCGCCGTAGATGTAGCGGTGCTATCACCACAGGCGGCTAAAACCAGGCTCGTAAGTAAACCCAGGGCTAACCACACTAAAAAACTTTTCTTCATTCGGGAGTTTCTCCTCTGTTTAAGTAATCCTAATTTCTTTTTGCAAAAATCAAAAAAAGCCTTATCCGATTGATTTAAATATTTCCAATAAGCGCCTGAATTATATATATGATAAATACTACTGTCAATAGTACTTAATCAAACTATAATCCTGGCGGGCCTTAAAGGGTGTGTAATAGGGCCGGATTGCTATGGCAAGGAGAAGTTTTTCAGGGGGACTGGAAACTGTTGCAGGTTATTGGAGTTAATGTTATTGGTGTTAATAATGAAGCCGGTACAAATTATTAGGGTTAAAAAGGCGAGAAATTCTATCTATTAATCAGGAGTTGTTACAGGTTAATTTCTAAAGGGGTCGTCGGCTTTCTTGCAGCGCTGCCTGGCCTCAACGGGACATTGCCTTCATTGGGGCTTGCCGGTGCATCCGTCAGTCCGGTGCTACTTTTAACCGGAAGCACTTAAGTTCCAGGCCGGAAATATTATAGGTTAGCGGTTCAAGCGGGTAGTGGCCGTCCGGGAGGGCAGCGGCGGCGCTTTCAGTCAGCAAAATTTCCATACTTTCGGCCAGGTCTTCGCCTAATTTCGAGGCCAGGTTCATTTCATTGCCGAATAAATCCTCCCCGTCAATTAGCAGGGTCGGCCCAAAACCAATCCCGATACAGCCGTATATTTCACTATCAATTGCTCGTTTGGCATCAAAATCGCGCAGGGTGTTGATAATTTCAACGGAGGCGTCAATAGCCTGGGCCGGGGTAGGGAAAACAGCAAAAAGGTTATCGGCGTCCTGTTTGATTAAAGTTCCCGAATGCTGCTTGATTACCGGGGAGGCCAGCGTTTCCGTTTCGACAATCAAGGACAGAAAATGGATTATCCCATACTTGATTGTGGTGCGCGAGAAGCCACACAAATCCAGGACCATAATTGCGACTTCCCGTTCAAAGCGCTGCCTGATCTGGTTATCAATTTCCTCTTTGCGCTCCGGCTCAGCAATCCGTTCCAGCAGCAGGCTTTTCAGGTAATCTTTGATATTCAACGTATGTTCAGGTGACTTTTCCACGCTTCCCTCTCGGCTAGTCCTTTTTGGTATTTTAACAAATTAAAGCAAGCTTTACTTTGTAAAAAGCTAAAGCCTGCTCTACCGGTTTCTAGGGACAGTCCAGGCACAAATTCTCGCGGATCCAATGGCCGGAGGCCTGGGGCAGCAATTCCCCGCGCACCAGTTTCTGGGAAAAGCTGACCGCCATCAGGGTCAGCCGCCCATCGGGCTGGTCAGGCGGGTCCAACCGGATTTTTTCTGATAGCCAGATCGTCAGCTTTGGACCCAGGATGGCACTGCATACCGCCACCCCGGCGAAATGGCGGGCCTGTCCGTCACTGCCATCCTCGAATTCGGGCCGGAAGCCGTGGCCCGGCAAGAGGTTGCGCCCGGCCAAAAACAGGTCAAAAAAGCTCCGGAACCCGGGCCGGATTCCGGCCGCCCGCTCTCCCAGCCTGAAGATAAAATCCTGGGCAGTCCTTATATCCTGGCTGGCCGCTAGTTCCTCGGCCAGTTCGGCCAGCTTGCAGCAAGCATTGGTTTCACTCGCGGGCATGGGATTTTGTTTCTACCATCCTTAGACTACGGTTAGACTGGTTTGATAATGCCCTGACTCCAGGCGCACATCATTAGCCGGACTCATTTTAGAATAAAAGTGGGTGGGCTGCTATGATTCAGGTTTGCGGGACCCAGGTCCGGGCCCGGTTAAAACTCAAGCGGGTGGGTTTATATGCCGGTAACTCTCCGGGTTATGTTTTAAATAATCGGCCAGCGATTGAGCCTCATGTCCGGTCAGGGCCGGGACGCTATGGCTGACTACCGAAAGTTCGCCCGTCGAGATAGCCAGGTAAGTCGAAATCCAGGCTGTCAGGTCCCACTCCGTGGCATTATATCTGGCGCGCGAGGCCCGGGCTTCCTCTATCGTTTCCGGTTTGAAAGCGGCCCGGCGCCCGGTAACTTCCGCCACAATCGCGGCGGTCTGGGCCAAAGTCAGGGCTTTAGGGCCGGTCAGGTTATAGCTGTTGCCATCATGAATATCACTGCTGGCGGTTAGGACGCTGGCGGCCACATCGGCGATGTCATCCAGCGAGACCCAGGAAACAGTGCCTTCTCCGGCCGGACCCTGGATGAAACCTTCCGGCGAGAACCATGTCGGAACCGAATCCAGGTAGAAATTAGGCCGCAAGAAAGTATAACGCAGCCCGGTAGCCCGGATGTGGTCCTCGGTCTGGTAATGTTCCCGCGAATGGGTAAAGGTCGCATTCGGGCCGCAAGCCAGGAAAGACATGTAAACTATCCGCTCAACCCCGGCCCCTACGGCCGCGTCAATTGTCGCGAAATGGCCTTCCAGGCGGGTTTCGGCGTTGCCCGGCACCAGGAATAATGTCCGGATGCCTGCCAGGGCTGCTTTCATGGCCGGGATATCTTCGAAAGAGGCCCGGGCAACTTCCGCCTGGGGAAGTTCCGGCACCCTGGCAGGGTCTCGCGCAATCAGGCGCTGGGGTTGGCCCATCTTAGCTAACCGCCGGGCGACCCGGCTGCCCAGTTTTCCGGTAACGCCGGTTATGGCAAGGCTTGCATTATTCATCTTAATTTTAACCCCCTACGCTTGATTAAGGCAGCGGTTTTTTCTTGCCGGTCCACCTATAAGTCCCGGTTATTTTAGCATATTCATTGGCCGCCAGGCATTTGGCCCGGTTGGCTATTACTCATGGAAAAAATACCGTTTACGGATAATAAATATTATAATGGGGAAGGGATAACTAACGCTTTATCCCTTCCCTTTTTGGTTTATGTGTTTCTTATAATTTTCTTCTATTGAAGGCCCAAATTAATTAAAAGCGTATAGCCGGTTTTATTGGACCCACAGTTTTGCTACGGTGATAAAGAAACTGGCCGGACAATAATTCATGGAGATTAAGGCTCACCTATGAGAGGCTACGACATTAACAGGCCGGTAGTGGTCGAGGTGGACTGCTCGAAAGAAATTGGCGAATTGCCCCACCTCTGGAATTCTATCGGCTACGACGAAATAAACTGGACCTATTCGGCCAGGGGCAGAGAGGTTTTCAAAAAACTGGGTGAGGAGGTTATCGAGCAACCTTACTACGTGCGTAACCACAACACTTTTACCAGCGGCAATACCCAGGCTTACCCGGCGGGCGGTTCGACCAATGTCTACCGGGAGGATGCCCAGGGCAACCCCATCTATAACTGGGAAACAATTGACAAAGTTTATGATGTTTTTGTAGCTAACGGCTTTCGTGCTTTGATAGAACTGGGCTTTTTGCCGTTTGACCTGGTGCCGCCTTCGGAAGCCGAGTCTGCCGAATTCAGGCCGGGCCAGGACCTGGGCAAAGAACCCTACGAAGGTGGTAAATGGAAATTGCCGCCCAAAGATTACAAAAAGTGGGAAGCCCTGGTCGAAGCTTTTGTCACTCACCTGGTCGACCGCTATGGCGAATATGATGTAAAAGATTGGTACCTGGAACTCTGGAACGAGCCGGATATACCCAATTACTGGCGCGGCACGGTCCAGGAATATTGCAAGCTCTACGACCATTCGGTGGCCGGGGCCACCCGCGCTTTTCCTGATATAAAAATCGGCGGGCCAGCCACCACCGGGAACGGCCAGGAATTTCTACGGGCCTTTTTGCAGCACTGCACGCAAGGCACTAACTATGTAACCGGCCGCAAAGGTACCCGGCTGGATTTTATTTCCTTCCATACTAAAGGGGCTAATTTTTCACCCCGCCGCAGTTACGGGCAGCCCGTGGAAACCAATTCGCCCTCGCTCTTAAAGATGATGACGGAAATTCACCGGAATGTCGAAGTGATGGCGCAATTTCCGGAGCTAAAGGGGCTGCCGGTCTTTGTGGATGAGTGCGACCCGGCGGTTGGGACAATCTACGGTATTTACGACAATTCAAACTTCAACTTTAACAACACCGAATATTACCCGGCCTTTGTGGCGGCCCTGGTCGGGCAGATTATGGAACTTAATCGCCGGGTAGCTATGCCCGTGACAATGATAACGCACTGGGCCTTTTACTTTGAAGCCAAACGCATTTTCGAGGGTAACCGCGCCCTTTACACCAACGAAAATATCGCCGCCCCGATTGTCGCCGGGCTTAAAATGCTCGGTGGTCTGGGTACCCGCCAGGTTGAGCTAACAAGTAGCGGCGCTCGCAGCGTATTTGAGCCGGGATATACACCCCAGACCACGGTTTTTGACGGGCTGGCGGCTATTAACGATGCCCCGGACGGGCGGACCTCGGTGACTGTCCTGGTCTGGAACCATGTTGACGACTGGACCCTGGAAGGTCAAAAGCAGGTCAGCTTGCGGATTAAGGCATTACCCTTCCAGCCCGGCGAATTGGTGCGGGTCCGGCACTGGCGCATTGACGGCGAACACAGCAACGCTTATGCCGAATGGGTCCGGCAGGGCCGCCCCGAAGAACCGGACTGGGAGCAACTGGAACGGCTTACGGCCAGTGAAAAACTGGCTTTATTGGAAGAACCGCTCAAGCAGGCGGTTAGCCAGGACGGTTCTTTGTGGCTGGATTTTACTCTCCCGGCGCACGGCCTATCTTTGATTGACATCGAGCAGTTCGAATTTGAAGTAAAAGACATCAGCGACCGGTTTTATAACGATGCTTACGGCAATTATTAAGCCGGTTTTAGCTACAAAACCGGCTCGATTGCTGCTTGTTTACTTACTTGAAAAGACCCTGGTTCGGTTAGCGGATGAAGCGGTCGGCGTAATCCGCGCCCAACCCGACGGCCTCGTAGTGGCGGCGGGCTGCCGCCAGTTTGGTGAAAACATCCTCGATGCCCAGCGCCTGGCCGTCCGGTTCAACATAGACATAAGCCCCGGTGACATGGAACAGGGTAATCATTTCCTCGACACCTTCCGGCACGACCAGGGTATGGGTCTCGCCAGGCGGTTCGAAGGCAAAGCCGCCCGTTTCGGCGAACCAGTCATGCTCAAGGTAGTGCCAGCGGCCCCGCAAGGTGAACGAATGGACCGGCCCGGTATGGCGGTGCCGCGATAGGACGCCCACTTTCTTCACCCGCAACAGGTTTACAAAGTAGCCTTCACTGACGTTGAAACACAGCGGCCGGAAGCTAACTTTTTCGGCCTGGGGAACCCATAAGCGCTCATCGGCGTCCAGGTCAAGCGCCCCCGGCACGACCAGGTCAGGCACCATTCCGTAGGGTTGGGTGCCCTGGAAGGGAATTATGTGCGGATTTTGCTGTTCTGTAGGTTTGTTTGCCATGGTCATAATGCTCTCTCCTGATTTTCAAAGGTGACTTTGCACCCGGTTATTATTCCGTAATTCCTGGGAAATCCCGCTTCAAGCTCTACCGGGTAACGGGAAAGTTGCCAGGAATTGCGGGGCTTTTCGCGCTTTAGTCGCCTGTTCAAAAGCATAAGCCAGTTTTATAAGCGTTGGTTCGCTGTAGGCCTGGCCCATAAAGCTGACTCCCACCGGCAGCCCGCTCACAAACCCGGCCGGGACGGTCACAATCGGGTAGCCCACCAGTCCCGCCGGGGTCGAACTTACCCCGGTCGTATGGTCGCCGTTAAGCAGGTCGGTCGGCCAGGCCGGTTGGCCGGTAGGGGCCACCAGGGCGTCCAGGCGGTGTTTCGACATTACCGCATCAATGCCGTTTCTACCGGCTCGCCTGCGGTTGTTCGCCAGCGCCGAAAGGTAGGCTGCCTCGGTCAGCGGTCCCCTGGCGGCGGCAGTTTCAAATATCTCCTGGCCGAAATAAAGCATTTCCTGGCTGAAGTGTGCTTCATTAAAAGCGATAATCTCGGCCAGGCTGCGTAAAAAATTACTCCCTGGATGGGCCGGGTCCGGCCTCCGTGTTGCCAGGTAAGCTTCCAGGTCGTGCTTGAATTCGTAAGTCAGGACCGTCATACCGTCCGGGCTATCTTTAATTTCCTGGGCCGTCGGAATGTCCGCCGGGTCGATGATAACCGCGCCCTGCTCGCGCATCGCGCTGATAGCTGTTTCAATCACCGTGTCGGCGTGCCGGTTATAGCCGAAATAGACCTGGCGGGCTATACCAATCCTGGCTCCCTTCAGCCCACCGGCATCCAGGAAGCGGGTATAATCCATATAGCTTTTGCCCGCACTTGCCCCGGTAGCCGGGTCAGCCCGGTCAACCCCGGTAATAGCCCCTAAAAGAATGGCGGCATCCCGGACCGTCCGGGCCAGCGGCCCTACTGTATCCTGGCTATGTGAAATAGGAATAACCCCGGCCCGGCTGGTTAAACCAACCGTTGGTTTTATACCTACTACCCCGTTTATATGGGCCGGGTTGACAATTGACCCATCGGTTTCGGTCCCAAGCGCGGCCGCGGCCAGGTTAGCCGAAACCGCCACCGCCGAACCGGAACTGGAACCGAACGGGCTGTGGGTTAAAATATAGGGGTTGCGGCACTGGCCGCCCCGGCCGCTCCACCCGCTGCTTTTCTTGAACGACCGGATGGACGACCATTCGGTCAGGTTGCTCTTTCCCAGCAGGATAGCCCCGGCCTCCCGCAATTTCCGGGCAACAAAAGCATCCTGCCGGGGCTTGCTGCCGGCCAGTGCCAACGACCCGGCCGAAGTCTGCATCCTGTCGGCGGTATCAATATTATCTTTCAGCAAGATTGGAATACCGTGCAGCGGCCCACGTAGTCCGGCCCGCTGCCGTTCGTGGTCAAGCTTCCGGGCGATTTCCTCGGCCTCGGGGTTCAGCTCAATAACCGAATTGAGGCAAGGTCCGGCCCAGTCCAGCGCCTGGACCCGCCCGGTATAGTACCGGACAAGCTCCAGCGCCGTAAGTTCCCGGTTTGCCATGGCCGCTTGTAACTCGCCGGTTGTACTTTCCAGCCAGTCCCCGGCCGGGTACATTTCGCCCAAAGGAATTAAACCGGCCACAAAGTTTGCTTGAGCAGGGCAAACTCATCGTAACAGGTCCACTCCCGGGTAATTTTCCCGTTGTTTATCAGAAAATGGCTGATACCCATCACCTTGACGCGCTTGCCGGTCGGTTCGCCCAGGTAGCCTGGCCCCTGGTGGGTGCCCTGGAGTGTCCAGCGGACCGCCACCCGGTAGCCGTTGGCTTCGTTACCCAGCGAGCAAATATGGTCCATGCTCATGCGGGCATCCGGGAAGGCCGCGATTAGCTGAGTGATATAGGCGCTCAGGTCGCCCAGGCCATACAATTCGCGGTTGGTAGGGACACGGGCCATGTAATTCGGTGTGAAATATTCGTTAAGCTTGCCGAACATGCGCCAGTTCCAGACCTCCTGGATAAAGCGGCGAACAAAGTTCTCCGGGTCGAATTGGGCGCCTGGTTCAATGATCGCTTCCGGGGTGGTCTGGCCGAACAGGCGGTCCACCTCGCCGGTACCGACCGGCACCGGGCTTTTAATTCCGGCCGCGTGGTCGCGTTCGGCAAAGCGGCGGGCCAGCTCGAATTCGTTAAAACCAAGCTGCCGGATCAAGGCCAGTTCGTCGCGGGCGATCCATTCTTCGACTACCCGGTTGTCCTTAACAAAGCAGTGAGCGATACCATACCGGGTCACGCGCCGCCCGGTTGGCGGGCCGTAGATGCTATAGCCGGTGTTATGGGCCACCCACACGATGCGGTGGGAAGAATGAAAACCTTCCTGGTCGTTGCCGCTCCAGATTACATCGTCACCGAACAACCGCACGTCCGGGAAGGCTGCCATGGTCTTGATCGAGTCGGCAATAACTTTATCGCGGCCGTAGGTAATTCCATCGGTAGTGTGGATCAAAATGTTGTGGGCATAATGGCTGTATATCAGGCCAATGTTGCGCTCCTCCCAGATTTTGTGGGTGCAGCGGATGATGTAATCTACTATATCAACATAATCATCGTTAAAACCCTGCATTCCCTGGCGCTTTTCGTTACCGTGTTCCATGAATTTATCAATACCCGTGCCTGGTACATCGAATACCGCAAGAGATTGCTCTTTGGGTAATTCGCCGTTCTGCTCGTTTTTGATACTCATCTTTCCTCCTGTAACATCATTGTTTAACTTAAATTAATAGTACTACAAGTTTAAGTCGTTACTTTCCGGTTAGACCGGCCAGTAGATTTGTTTGAGAAGGGCAAATTCGTCACATTGGGTCCATTCTTTAACAAACTTGCCATCCTGAATCAGGTAGTGGGTATGGCCCATCATTTTGATGCGTTTGCCGGTGGGTTCGCCGTAAAACCCCGGCCCCTGGTGGGTTCCTTGCAAATACCACCTGACTGAAACCCGGTAGCCCTTTTGCTCGTCACCCATCCAGATAACATGGTCAACCAGCATACGGGCGTCCGGGAAGGCGGCTATCATCTGGGTTATATTGGCCTGGAGCGCGCCCAGCCCGTACAGGACCCGGTTGCCGGTGGTGTTGCAGACGTAGTTTGGTACGTAGTAGTCGCGCACTTTGCCGAACATCCGCCAGTTCCAAATTTCGTGAATGGCCCGGCGCACGAAATCTTCCGGTTCAAAAGCAGGCGGGAGTGGCGGTAATTCTTCGGGAGTAGTCTGACCCAGAAGGCGCTCCACCTCGCCGGTGCCGACCGGCATTGGCGCTTTGACCCCTGAAGCATAATCTCGGGCGGCTACCTGTTTGGCTAACTTCACCGCGTCAAAGCCAAGCTGCCAGACCACCGCCAGTTCATCCCGGGTAATCCATTCCTCGTAAATAAAGTTATCCCGCACAATGCAGTGGGCCACGCTACGGCGCAAGACTCGCCGCCCGGTGGGAGCGCCGTAATTGCTATAGCCGGTATTGGTGCCCATCCAGACGCCCCGGTGCGAGGTGTGAAAACCATCCACATCGTTGCCGCTCCAGATTATCTCCTCGGCCATAATCCGTACATCCGGGAAGGCTGCGATTGATTTAATCGTTTCGGCAATAACTTTATCGCGGCCGTAAGTCATGCCGTCGGCTGTATAGATGCCTATGTTATGGGCGTAGTGCCGGTACAGCAGCCCGACATTTTTCTCCTCCCAAATCCGGTGAGTCACTCGTACGATATAATCAATTATATCCACGTAGTCCTCGTCGAAACCCCGCATGCTCTGCCGTCTGGGCCGGCCCTGCAGGGCCGCGAATTTACTGTAATCGGTCAGCAGGACATCCATCACCGGCAGCGGTGCGGCTTCCGGGCGGACCAGGTCGGTAATACTGGCAACTTCCGGTCTGTCCGGCTCAGGTTTATCCGGGTCTGGCGCAGATCCTTCCATAACCTGGACCGGTGGGCCGGCAGGCACTTTTTCCGTCTTGTCCTGCTCTTCTGGCACGACTGTTTCCGCTACGGCCTGGGCGGCCGGTTTAACAGGTTCCGCCGCTAATTTATCGTTCGGTAATTCAGGTTCAGCCGCCGGTTGGTCCGGCAGTCCAGGCTCTGTTACCGGGCGCGCTGCCGGGCTGGCAGGGCGGGCCTGGGTTTTTTTAGAAGCCATAATTTCTCCCTGGATTGTTTTTCACCTGGGTTGCCGGATCAAACAGGCTCGCCAGGTGAAAAACTGTAAAACCCGGCTGGCTTTAAGCCACCGGCGCGGCTACTTCAGATGCTTTGCCGTGTTCGGGTGCAAGGGTTTCTTCCAGGATTTCGCCCAGGATAGCCAGGGCTTTATCCAGTAAAGCATCTTCGATATTAACCGGGACCAGCACCCGGATGACGTTATCATGCAGACCAGCTTTGACCAGGAGTAGACCCCTCTCCAGCGCTTTATCCAGTATATCGTGGACTAGTTCGGGGGCGGGGACTTTGGTCTGGGCGTCCTGGACAAATTCCAGGGCGATCATGGCGCTCAGGCCGCGCACTTCGCCAATCTGCGGGAAGCGTGCCTGCCAGTCCAGGAATGTTTCTTTCAGGCGAAGGCCGAGCCGGTTAGCCCTGTCCAGGAGATTTTCGTCCTGGATAACATCCAGCACCGCCAGCCCGGCCGCGCAGGAAAGCGGGTTCCCGGCATAAGTACCGCCCAGGCCGCCCGGTTCGGGAGTATCCATTATGTCGGCCCGGCCGATTACGCCTGACAGCGGGAAACCACCGGCCAGGCTCTTGGCGACGGTTATCAGGTCCGGGACTACGCCGCTGTGTTCAGTAGCGAATAATCTGCCGGTCCGGCCAAAGCCGCTCTGGATTTCGTCATCAATCAAAAGAATGCCGTACTGGTCGGCAATCCGCCGCAGCCCCTGTAAGAATTCCGGTGGGCCGGGCAGGAAACCGCCTTCGCCCTGGACCGGCTCGTAAATTATTGCCGCTACTTCGTCAGGTGGTATTTGCTGGTAAAACAAATCTTGCAAGGCGCTCAGAGCCTGTTCGGTCGTGACGCCCCGGTAGGGGTTAGGGAAAGGCGCGTAATAAACGCCTGGGGCGTAAGGGCCAAAATGTTGTTTGAAAGGCCGCGCCCTGCCGGAAAGAGTCATACCCAGCAGGGTCCGGCCGTGAAAGCCGTTGTTAAACGAAATAATGGCCGACCGCCTGGTGAAGCCCCGGGCGATTTTAACCGCATTTTCGTTGGCTTCCGCTCCGGTAGTAAAAAATATGGTCTTTTTGGGGAAGTCGCCGGGAGCCAGTTTATTCAGCCGTTCGGCCAGCCGCACATACGGCTCATACATTGTGACCTGGAAGCAGGTGTGGGTGACGTGTTCAAGCTGGTCTTTAACCGCCTGGACAACCCGGGGGTGGTTGTGGCCGATGTTCATGGCCCCGTAGCCCCCGGCGAAATCGATGTATTCTTTTCCTTCTACATCCCAGAGCTGCGCTCCCCTGGCCCGGTCCACAAAAATCTGATGAGCGGTCGAGACCCCTCGCGGTACATTTTGCTCTCGTACTTGTAAAAGTTCCTGGTTACTTGAATTACTATTTAACATTATGCCTCCCTGTTTGTACTGGCCTGCCGGACCAGGTCTTTTTGCCAGGCTGCTCAGACTCACAAACTGCGGTCTAAACGGCCCTGCCCGCACCAGGCGGCCGGGAATGAGTAAAAAGATTGCCTTTTCATTTCCACCTTCCCGGCCTTCTTCAAAAGAAAAACTAAAAAAGAAAAACTATTTTATTGAAGGCTTAAACTTTGAAGGCTTAAACCGGCCAATAAATTTGTTTAAGCAGGGCGAATTCATCAAACACGTTCCACTCCTTGACGAACTTACCGTTCTCAATCAAATAGTGGGTATCACCTAAAATCTGAATGCGCTTGCCGGTTGGCTCGCCGTAGAAACCCGGCCCCTGGTGGGTTCCCTGGAATATCCAGCGTACCGCCACCCGGTAGCCGTCTCCTTCATTGCCGTTTACGATAACGTGGTCTACCAGCATCCGGCCGTCAGGAAAAGCCCCCAGCAGCTGGGTGACGTTGCCCTGGTAGTCGCCCCACCCGTAAAGTACCCGGTTGCCGGTGTTGTAGCTGACGAAGTTAGGCGCGTAATAGTCGCGTATTTTGCCGATCATTCGCCAGTTCCAGATTTCGTGGATGGCCCGGCGTATAAAGTCTTCCGGTTCAAAGGTGCGCGAGGGCGGCGGCAATTCTTCGGGAGTGGTCTGGCCTAGCAAGCGGTCCACCTCACCGGTACCCAGCAAAACAGGCGGTTTAGCCCCGGCGGCGGCCTCCCGGGCGGCTATCCGGCGGGCCAGGTCTATCGCGTTGTAGCCTAACTGCCAGACTGCCGCCAGTTCATCACGGGCGGTCCATTCTTCCATTACCCGGTTTTCTTTAACGAAACAATGGGCTACTTCCCGGCAAACCATCTTGCGGCCGGTCGGAGGCCCGTACTGGCTGTAACCGGTGTTCTGGCCTACCCAGGTCAGACGGTGTGAGGAATGAAACCCATCCACATCGTTACCGCTCCAGATGACATCGTCGGCAATCACGCGGATATCCGGGAAAGCGCCCTGGGTTTTGGTCGTTTCCGCGATTACTTTATCGCGCCCGTAAACTTCACCATCGCTGCTATGGACCTGCGCGTTATGCCCGTAGGAAGTATAGATAAGGCCAATATTTTTCTCTTCCCATATTCGGTGTGTTACCCGGATGATGTAATCCACAATGTCGACATAATCCGGGTGAAAACCCTGCATACTCTGGCGGTGGGGTGTTCCTTGCAGCGCCATAAACTTGCTTATATCATTACCCTGTACCCTGGAAACTTCCAGTAGAGCATTCCCTGAGTTTTCACCGTTGCGCTGGAGCGACTCGTTTTTGGAAACCATTTTACCTCCTATGGTGTGAAAAAGTTTGACAAAGAAACTTTCATAGTAAAGTTGTCATAAGGGCGGCCCTGCCGCAAATTGTCAGGACAGAACAACAATCGCCGCCTTTGAACCCTCACTTCATTGAAATAAGGCAAAACTAAACAAGCTCTCCGGTTGCCCGGAAAAACATGGCCGACACAATTAACTCAGGTAGTTACCAGCCCTTAGTCTGGCAGCCGGGCAGAACGGCGTGGTATGAGGGTACCTGGAAGCAATTTTATGACCGGTTCAAGTTCAGGTGTTTCAAGCCGCTCCACCAATAACCGCATGGTTAGCTCTATCATCTGGTCTACCGGTTCGCGAACAGTCGTTAAAGAATAAGAAGTCCAGCTTGCCATGGGGATATCATCGAAACCAATTATGGAAAGCTCTTGCGGTACGTTTATACCCATGTCGCGAGCCTGGTCAATCGCACCCATCGCAATAATATCGCCCGCGCAGAATATAGCGTCCGGTGGGTCATCGCGCTCCAACAGGCGCCGGGCCGCCGCGTACCCTTCATCATAGGTATACTGGGCCTGTTCTACCAGCGGTTTCACCCCGCCTCGTTCCCACAACCGGTCGGTAAAGCCCTTCATCCGGTCGCGGTTGGTCGAACTGTTCTGGTTACCCGCGATGTAGGCCAGGCGTTTATGGCCCGCATCCAGCAGTAAATTGCCTACCAGGCGGCCGCCTTCGACATTGTCACAGCAAATCGCCGTGGTCGCTTCGCCCGGAGTATAGCGGTTGAAAAGAATAACCGGGGTGCCCTTTTGTTCAAACTCGCATAACCTTTCGGACGAAAGCGTAGCGGCCGTGACTATCAGGGCATCCACCTGGTATTGCAGGACTGCCGGTAAAACGTCATCGAACTCCTGGTCCGGCCCCGGGGTAAATACCAGGGCCTGGCGGCCAATCCGCTGCAAGCCCTGGATCAGTTTTTCCATAACATACGGCTGGAATGGGCTGGAAATATGCGAAACCAGGATGCCAACTATATTAGTTTGTTGCATAACAAGGCTACGAGCTATTGCGTTAGGCGTGTAACCAAGTTTACGGGCGGCGTCAAGCACCCTCTGACGGGTATCCGGAGCTACAGTAGTATCATTACTGAAACTCCGCGAAACAGTCGATTGGGATACTCCTATCATCCGCGCTACATCAACTGCAGTAACTTTATTTGGTGGCACTTTATACCTGGCCTCCTAAAAATTATGCAACCTTGCATATTTTAAACATTCCTATTTAGTCGCATGGTGACGAATGGCCGGTGCTTTACCCATTGTCTTAATTTCTGGCAATGGCTACCGGGCTATTCGGGCTAAACCGAGAGGCGGCCAGGAATTCTATCGAATGCCTTGTCTTACCGTCCACCGCCATTTCGGCTAAAATCTCTCCTATTGCCGAAGCAAATTTGAAGCCATGTCCGGAGAAACCGCACCCGTAGACTACGTTTGAATTTCCAGGGTGGCGGTCGATTACAAAATTGCGGTCAGGCGTGTTGGTATACATACAGGTCAGGCTCCATTTGAAAGATTCGGCTCCACCCCGCATATACCGGTCAACCACCTGCTTTAACATTTGAATCTCGGACGGGTCTACCTCGCGGTTGATAGTTTGCGGTGTACAAACGTCCCCGATATCGTGGCGGCCCAGTTTTATACCTTCTCCTGGCAAAAGCGGGAAGCCGTAATACTCGCCTTCGGGCGCTTCCAGCAGGTAGACCGGGAAAACTTCCGGTTTGAAACGCTCCTGATTATCCGGCTCAAAGTGGGCGTTGACAATCCGCTGGACTTTGAGTGGTACGCCCAGTTCGGCCAGCCATTCGTTGGCCCACGGCCCGGTAGTTATAACCAGCCGGTCGGCCGCATAGCTTCCCTGGGTGGTTTCAACCACGACCGAATTATCACCCTGGGTGGTCCATTTCAGGACCTGTTCCTCGTGGTGGATTTCGCCACCGTGCCGGGCGGCCAGGTCGAGATGGGCCATAACGCATTGTTCGGGGAAGAGAATCCCGCCGTTTGGTTCTAAAACCGCTTCCAGGTTATCGGTCAGGGTGTAACCGGGAAATCGCCGGTTAACCTCGGAGGCGGTTAAATATTCGTGGGCCAGGTTAAAGCGCTTGCAACTGGCAAGCGCCCCGGTGACAAAGGTGCTATGCGGCTCCCCGATGGTCAGGCAACCGGTAATTTTAAGCAGTTCCTGGCCGGTTTCTGCTTCCAATTCGTGCCATAATTCGTAGGCCCGCTGTACAATCGGCACATAGTCCGAACCTTCGAGATAAGCTTCCCGGATAATCCGGCTGGTGCCGTGTGAGGAACCGTTTTTGTGGCGGCGAATATTCGCATCCAGGCCGAGTACCCGGTAACCCCGGCGAGCCAGTTGATAAACTGCCGCGCTTCCCATCGCACCTAGCCCTATGACAATTACATCATACTTCTGTATGGACATAAAAACTATGGACCTTTCCTAGATAGAACTTCATTCTCCAGTATAACTCTTTAACCAGGAGGTGGGAAATTAACAAGTTTATACTTTCTGCCTGGCCCGTACCCGGTTTTACCGGCCACTTCCGGCCCGTTTAACTGGGCCAGTAAATTTGTTTAAGCAGGGCAAATTCATCAAAAAGGGTCCACTCTTTAACAAACTTGCCATCCTTGATTAGAAAGTGGGTGAAGCCCAGCAGTTGAATGCGCTTGCCACTCGGCGCTCCATAATGGCCCGGCCCGGTGTGGTTACCCTGCA
>JAQBPB010000009.1 GCA_028287745.1 Chloroflexota bacterium | reverse complement strand
AGAGCGTAGCGGACCCACCCAGATCCATCCCGAACCTGGCAGTGAAACGCTACAGCGCTGACAATAGTTAGCTCGCAGGGGCTTGCGAAGATAGGCCGCTGCGGCTTTTTTCTTTTCATAACATATTATGTAATAACTTAGCATAGCATAACCTTTTTCCTCCAAATCCAATTCCTCTCTTCATAAATTACTTTCTAATATCCCCTCTATAACCAGCACTCGTTATATAAAACCCTGCTCAACTCTTTCGCCCGTGCCGGAGAAATGATGCTCAAAGACTATTTTTATTCCCTCATGTTGCCTGTTATAACGCTCCAAAGCCTCCAAAAACTTGAAAAGACCTCGTTATTATGTTACTCTTTTGACCTATAATAATTTGTTGAGTAGGATAGAAAGTTTTTGGTTTAAATGAGCCTTAAAATTAATAATCTAAATATAAATGTTGAACCTGAATTAGAAGCTAAAGCCGAACGCCTGGTAGCGGTTATAAATGAACTCCAAAGCGTACTGGTAGCCTATAGCGGCGGCGTAGATAGCGCCCTGGTCCTGAAAGTAGCCCACGAAGTGCTGGGACCGGAAAAAGGCGCGGGCTGCCTGGCTATCTCGCCTTCAGTGCCCCCGCGTGAGGTCGAACTGGCGAAGAAACACGCCGAGGAAATGGGCGTGCGCCTGCTCGTCACCTACACCAATGAAATTGAAAAAGAAGGCTATGTAGAGAACAGCCCCAACCGCTGCTATTACTGCAAAAGTACTCTCTATACTGAACTGACCGAAATGGCCCAGACGCAAGGCTTTGCTTATATCGCTGACGGGTTCAACCTGGACGATAAGGGCGACCACCGGCCCGGCCAGCGCGCCGGTAAGGAATTACAGGTCCGCAGCCCGCTGGTCGAAGCCGGTTTTACTAAAGCCGACATCCGGGCGCTCTCAAAAGCCCTGGGCTTGCCCACCTGGAACAAACCGGCCGCCGCTTGCCTGTCCTCCCGTATTCCCTATGGTACGCCCGTAACGGTCGAAGCGCTTGAAAAAGTGGGCCGGGCCGAAGAATTTATGCAGGATATGGGCTTTGTCGGGGTCAGAGTACGCCATCACGGGGATATGGCCCGGATTGAAATTCGCCCGTCCGACTTCAGCCAGTTCCTGGAAGAAACGACCCGCAAGAAAATTTCTCAGGGGTTGCATCAGATTGGCTACGCCTTTGTCTCGCTGGATCTGGACGGCTATCGCACCGGCAGCCTGAACGAAGTAATTTTCACTCGCCGCAAATCAAATTAATTTTTGAACGACTAACGCAAACATAAGGCGTTAAGCTTGATCGAGAGTGGAAAAGAGAACTCTGCCATCCTGCACCGGAATAGAGGAACCAGGGTAACCCCTGGATGCCCTCAGGGCGGTATAGGATGGCAGGAGTGGGCCGGTTGCCTACCCGGCAGCCTGGCCTCTAGTTTGGAGTTATATCAGTCTTAAAATGGCCTGGAGTAAATACCGGGCTTTACGCATTAAAGTTGCGGCCTACCTTTTACTTTCAATGTAGTTATGTAAACCGGTCAAAATGGCAACTAAAACTCCACCGCCCACCCATACTTCCGGGCAGAAACCAGCCGAATATACCCAAACCGGCCAACCGGCCAAAACCGCCTGGCGCAAGGGCGACTGGGAAACCCTCTTCGTAGTCGGTGTCCTGGGCCTTACCCTGCTAGCTACCCTCTGGATGGTCCTTATTTCGATCACTGACTCGGACCCCGATAACAAGTTCCGGATTCTCCCGGCGGCTTCCGTAATGATGATGGTCGAAATCTGGCTGATTTGGTACCTGCCACGCTACGATAAGCTGGCCTTCTGGGGAGCGGTGATTGCGCTGGCGACCTACCTCTTTTTTGCGGTACCCTTCCTGTTTCTGGGGCTGCTGCCTCCAACCCTGACCATTGCCGGGACCAGCCTGGTGATTATTTCCCTGCTGTGCGGTTTGCTGCTGTACCGGCAGCGCGAAAGATTCTTCCCACTGCCGCCTCCCAAACCTTCCCGTAAAAAATGAGTACTCTTACCGGGATTTTAAGGGCCACGCACCTTTTCCCGAATATTATGGTAGCTATCGCTACCCTGGTATTCGGGTTTTTGGCGACCGGCGGCCAACCTGACGGCTGGGCGCTGGCCCGGACCTGGCTGGTCGTGATGTGCGGTCATGCCGCGATTGGCCTGGCAAACGACTATGTAGACCGGAACCGCGACGCCCTGACCCAACCGGATAAACCGATACCCAGCGGCCAGATTTCACCTGACCTGGCTTTCGGTCTGGTAATCGTCCTGCTGGCCTGCCAGGTGGCCCTGTACTTTACCCTCGCACCAGGCGCCGCCTTGCTGGCTTTCGCCGCCACTACCTCCGGCCTGCTTTACGACCTTCGCCTCAAAGACTCTTATCTTAGCTGGGTGCCGTACTTCATTTCTTTCTCGACTTACCTGCTTTTTTTATGGGCGGCTTTAGGCCAGTTTCAGCCGGTCTTACTCTGGCTCTATCCACCGGCCCTGCTGCTGACCATCGGCATAAACCTGGCAAACGCCCTGCCCGATATAGAAACGGACCGCGCCCGGCACGCCTCGCGTGGCCTGGCCCATCGCCTGGGTACCCGAAAGACCCGGCAGGCGGTCTGGCTGCTCTTTTCGCTGGCACCGCTGCTGTGCATAGGTTTGAGCCGGGTCTTGCCGGTAAACCGGACCTGGATTGAGGTTCTGGGAATAATGGCCTGGGTGGTGGTTTTAGTTAATATCCTGCTGTACCGGCGCTTGCCCCGCCAGCAAGCCCTGGAGCTTACCTGGAAGCTGAGTTGCGTTTCAACTTTTTTAACAGCGGCCGGGTGGTTGGCCGCCCTGAATTTATAAGGGCCGGGTTAGCTGCGGCGGTCGCGGGAGGCGATAAGTTCTTCGGCGGCGGAGAGGACCTGGGCCGGTTTGATGGTGCGCAGGCAATAGCCGCCTTTGTGGCAGGTCCGCTGGAAATCCAGGACGCCACAGGGCTGGCAGGGTAGGTCAACTTCAGTCAGGATCACCCGGTGCTGGGCCGGGTCGCCCCAGGGGCCAAAGATAGCCGGGTCGGTCGGGCCGAACAGGTGAATGCTGGGCGTCCCGGCCGCTACGGCCAGGTGCAGCGGGCCGCTATCCAGGCCGATTACCAGGTCACAGCGGGCAAACAGCGCCGCCAGGCGGCCCCACCAGCCGGAACTGTCCAGGTGCAGGTGTTCGGTCTGACAGGCTTTTAGAATGTTGTTAATCAGGCCCTTTTCAGCCGACCCACCGGTAAAGACCACCCGCACGCCGTGTTTAGCCGCCAGGGCATCGGCCACCGCCGCAAAACCGTTCACCGTCCAGAGCTTGATAGTGGCCCCCGTACCGGGATGAATCGCGACCAGCTTTTGATTCCGGCTGATGCCCCATTCCGACAATTGCAGCCGGATATAGCGCTCGTCATCGGAAGAGGGCCGGTAGTGCAGGCCGGTATCGGCTTCGTCCAGGGCAGGAGTCTGGCCGAAAAGTTTCAGAAAGTACCGGACCAGGTTAAGGTTTACCGCCACACTATGTTTCTGGGATTGCGAAAAGGGAATTACAGGAATACCCGGTAAACCGGCCGAACCGGAAGCCAGGGGCACCTGGTGAGTCAAGAACCGCTGGGACTCGGGCCATTTGTAGCCTAATCGCACCGGGATATCAGCCAGGAACAGCAAAAGGGCGCCCCACCAGTAATCATAGCGGAAGTTTATTGCCGCATCATAGCCTTTGGCCCGCAACTGGCGAGACTGTTCCAGGGCATACAGGTAGGGAGAAAGCGGGTTAGTAGTGGCCTGCCGGTTCATGCCGGGAAAGTCACACCGGACTACCCGGTCAATGTGCGGGTTGTTTTCCAGCGAGGCTGCGCCGGAGGGCGAAACCATCACGGTAATTTCAGTATGAGGAAGCGCTTTGCGCAAGACAGCCAGGGCCGGGGTAAGCAACAAAACATCACCCAGGTGATCGGGCCGGATTAAGAGCAACTTGCGGGGAGGGTGCGAGAAATCAGGTTGGGCCGCGTTATAACGTAAAGTTGGCCGGGCGGCTCCCTGTAAGCCCCATAGAAATAAGCGGCGGGCCGCTCTTTTTAGCGACTGTTTGAAGTACATCTTCTTGCTGCCTGTTTTACCGGATTTAAACCAAAAGTGTGGTACGGGTAACTTGAAAATATTTTATACTACAGAATTATACGCGATTTATGTCAACTAGTTACGGCTTGAGAATCACTGGCGCTACCGGTTAATTCTTCAATCTTTTGCCAGACCGCCTCGACTCCGACCGAGGCAATTCCGCCTTCGGCCAGCGAAAGGGCCTGGTATTCTTTAAGGGGTAGTCCGGCCAGGCTTTGTTGAGTGGCAGGGCTAACCGAGCGGCCTCTGGCCGTATACGGGCCGTAGGCTACCGTGCTGCTGGGCCCAAAGACCGCCACAACGTCCGTCCCGGCTGCCACCGCCAGGTGCATCAGGCCGGTATCGTTACCTACAAAGAGCCTGGAATGAGCCAGTAGCGCCCCGCTCTCGGCCAGGTCAAACTGACCGCACCCATCAATAACATTTTCAGATTGTCCGGCGTGTGATTTAGCCAGGTTATCCTGGACAGCCGACACAACCGACCGGTCGCTGTCCGCGCCGACCAGGATAACCTGGTAGCCCCGGCTTACCAGGCGGGAAGCAATTTCAGCGAAACCTTCCGGCAACCAGCGTTTGGAAAGGACCTGGGTATCGGGATTCTGTCCACCGGCCGGGTGAATGGTCACAACCGGGCGGTCCAGGTCCAGGCCCAGTTTAAGGGCTTTTTGCCGGAAGCTCGCCCCGGCCTCTTTCGAGACGAAAAACTCCAACCGGGGTTCTTGTGGTGTTACACCCAGGGCGCGGGCCACATCCAGGTAAACTTCCGCTTCGTGTTTCAAACCGCCTGATTGGGTGGCCCGGACGTTCAGGGCAAACCCGCGCCAGAGGTTATCGACCCCGGCCCGCACCGGGATACCGGCCAGCCAGGGCAGTAAGTTCAAACGTGGTGAGCGGTCCAGCACCAGGGCCGCCCGGTAGCCTTTCTGGCGGAGCTTCCAGGCCAGTCCCAGACAGGTTTTCCAGCCCAGGTTAGAGCCATTAACCCCGGTCGGTACCAGCCGGGTCAGCCGGGGATTGCCAAGCAAGACCGGCCTCGACCACTCGCTCACCAGGTAATCTATGCGCAGGTCGGGCCGCGCTTTTGCTACCGCCGCGACGGTCGCCGTAGTAAGAATGACATCTCCCAGGCAACAGGGCTTGATTATAAGAACGCGGGCGCCCTGCGGCAGACTTTGCAGGGTAGGTACCGGCCGCCCCAGGACGCGCCGGGGCAGATCAAAGCCCCAGGCCAGCCCGCGACAGGCCAGCGTAATAGCCTTCTCACGCAGGAGCTCCCGGCGGCGGCGGGCAACCGGCCTGGTAATACCGGCAGCATTGTTTTCTACGGGATTCAGGGACAATTTAGTCTGACCGCTTTCAACCGTAAATCAAAACCGGGCTTAACCGGCGCTCTGCTCGGCAGCCGGGCCAATCGCGAAGGTCATTTCGCCCCGGGCCGCAACTTTACCGTCAACCGTGGCAATCCCATTGGCCTTGCCGACCACACCCCGGAATTGCAGCACTTCCACTTCCAGCCGCAGCACGTCACCCGGGACCACCTGCCGTTTGAAACGGACGCCATCCATGCCGCCAAAGAAGGCTATTCGGCCCTTGTATTCTTCCATTCCCAGTAAAGCGACCGCCCCAACCTGGGCCAGGGCTTCCATTATCAGGACGCCCGGCATCACCGGGTAGGCCGGGAAATGGCCCTGGAAGAACCATTCGTTTATGCTTACGTTTTTAATACCGACCGCCCGCTTGCCGTACTCTACTTCTAAAATTTTATCTACCAGCAGAAACGGGAACCGGTGCGGTATTATTTGCTGAATCTGGACGCTGTTTAGCTCCATGGGGCCTTAGTCTCCTTGTTGGACTTTCGTTTAAACTAAAACTTATAACCGGTCGGGTAAATGGGTGTGAAGGACCCGGTTTGATCCATGGTTTTGCGACCTGCAAGTGCTTTAACCGGGTCCGTTTAACGTCCCACGTTCTACCCCGAAATTACAGAATGTAACGGCTCAGGTCCTCGTCTTCCACCAGTTCACCGACACGTTCAAGGACATACTTCTGGTCAATCACAAAAGTTTCGCCGCTATGGTCAGTCGCTGTGAAAGAAATTTCTTCGAGCACATTCTCCATGATAGTGTGCAGCCGCCGCGCCCCGATGTCTTCGGTGCGCTCATTCACTTCGGCCGCGATCCGGGCCATTTCGTCCAGGCCAGATTCTTCAAAGGTAAGCGTGACATTTTCGGTACCTAGCAGGGCCGTATACTGCTTGGTGAGGGCGTTTTCAGGCTTGGTCAGGATTTCTTTAAGGTCATCCTGGTCCAGGCTTTCGAGTTCCACGCGCAAGGGAAAGCGGCCTTGCAGTTCCGGTATCAGGTCGGACGGTTTAGCGTTATGAAAGGCCCCGGCCGCGATAAATAAGATATGGTCGCTTTTGACCGGGCCGTAGCGGGTCATAACGGTCGAACCTTCGACAATCGGCAACAAGTCACGCTGGACCCCTTCACCTGAAACGTCCGGGCCGGTTTCGTTCCCGTTGCCAACCACTTTATCAATTTCGTCCAGGAAGACTACCCCTAACTGTTCGGTCCGCTGTATCGAGGCATCCACCACACCGTCAAAATCAATCAGCTTGTTGGCTTCTTCGTTAATCAGAATGCGCCGGGCTTCTTTGACCGAAACCCGCCGCGAGCGGTGGCGCGTCAGCGAGCCCAGGTTATCCATGAAGTCCTGGAGATTATCGGCGCTATCATCAGTATTCAGCCCGGCCATAAACTCGATCATGCCATTGAAAGGTTCTTCGTCCAGGTCAATTTCAACGGTCTGTTCTTCCAGCTTATTCTGGCGCAGCATGGCTGCAACCCGGCGGCGGCGGCGCTGGAGCAAGCGGGCTTCTTCGGGTGTAATGGCTAACTTTTCGCTATCCTCAGCCAGGTTGTCGCTTACAGCATCGGCAGCTTTACCGGCTTCGACAACGTCAGCCAGGTTGCTAACTTCGGCCGGGGCAGGATTCGGGCTGACTTCAATAAGCTGGAAATGGCGGGGGAAAGGTTTCTTGATTTGATCTTTGTAATAAAGCTGCTGGACCAGGTACCCGATTAATTTCTCGGTAGCCGCGCCTTCGGCCTGGGGCCGGACTTCGCGCAGTTTTTCATCATGGACCATCGAAATGCTGACTTCAACCAGATCTCGTATAATCGAGTCAACGTCACGTCCAACGTAACCGACTTCAGTGAATTTGGTTGCTTCAACTTTAATAAAAGGCGCGTCAATCAATTTTGCCATCCGGCGGGCTATTTCGGTCTTGCCGACACCGGTAGGGCCAATCATCATAATGTTCTTGGGGGCAATTTCGTTGCGCATTTCTTCGTCAAGCTGCTGGCGGCGATAGCGGTTGCGCAAAGCGATTGCTACCGCCCGCTTGGCGTCTTTTTGCCCGACAATAAATTTATCCAGTTCAGCTACGATTTGAGCCGGTGTTAGGTTAGCCAGAACGGGTGTGACTTGATCTTCTTGACCTTCCCGCTTGCGGCGGCTTGCTCCCCGGCCCGGCCTATCCATTATCTTCAACTTTCAAACTTCTTTTCTATTCTTTATAAAGACTTTCGCCTGGCATAATTACTATGTTTCAGCTTATAGATTATTGTTTTTATTTCTAAGGCTCTAACGCGAAAGTCGTGCATTATAACTACTCCCGGCTTGTGAAAAGCCTCTCCAAACGCTACCCGCACCAAACCTGGCGCTGATAGCACTTATCTTGCTATTATACACTATATGGCTGACTGCTACATTGAGACGAAACTTCAGTCTCGCAATTGCAAGGAGAAAATAATGTTACGAAAAAGTCTTTTACTGGGTCTGGCCTGCCTGCTGCTACTCGGCGGATTGGTAGCCTGTGGAGAAGCGCCTACGGCTACTCCGGCTCCCACCGCCACCCCGGTACCTACTCCAGTGCCGACCATTGCGCCTACCGCGACACCGCTTCCCAGCAGTCCTACCGCCGTCCCGGCGCCAACCGGCATAGCCGCCCCGGCCGAACCGCCGGTCGTGCCGCCGCCGTCCGGCGCAACCCAGGTAACATTAGATGTCACAGCTCTCAGCATCCTGCTACAGGCTGCCGGTATCCCGGCCACCAGCACCAGCGCTTTGCAAATTAACCTCTACGCCTCAAACGAGGACCTGGACACCTTCGCAGCCAATTATTCAAAAACGCTCCAGGCGGCTAACTTTAAACCACTCTCGATTATCCCTGGCCTATCCGGCTCAGACCTGTTGACCAAGCAAGGCCAGCAGTTTTTAGGCTTGCTTACCAGGGATAGCACCCAGGCCCTGGTTGCTATCCAGCCCTACAACGACGACTTTATCAAACAGGCGGCGGCGGCCGGTATTCCGGCGGACGTCCTCAAAAGCGTCACCGACCAGATTGCCGGGAAAAAGAGCGTGGCGATAGCGGTATCAGGGACCGGGCTGCTGCAAGCTTTTACCAGTGTGTTTATGCCCGGCACACAGCCAACCCCTACGCCGGTCAAATAGTATTATTCGACTGTATTATTCCGACACTAAAGTAATTATAAACCGGCTGAGCTTTCAAAATTAAAAATTTCAGCCGGTTTTTCCTTTATGCTTTAGACTCCGAATTTAATTTAATCCTAATCTTTTTTTAGTCTTTTTTAGTCGTTGTAACTGCTGCTTGCCGTAAGTTATGCTATGCTAAAGCCAATTATCATCTTTCAGGATGTTGGTTTATCAAACCTACAAGGCTATTTATGGGGACTGGCTCAGGGCCGGAATGTACAGTTTAAGGTCAAGTTTGTGTTATTTTAGACTGCGCCATTCTTCCGGACCGTTACTTTTATATATTTATGGGACGTAATACCAAGGAGGAGTAAAAATGGCATACAAAAAACGCGAGGAGATTGAGGTAGAGCACCTGAACGATATGCAGCGCTACCTGGGAGAGGAAACGATTGAGGATTACCAGAGCGGGCAAATGTCGCGACGGCGCATGTTGCGGCGGTTGATCTTGATCTGCGGCAGTGCCGCTGGAGCGACCGCCCTACTGGCTGCTTGCGGTGACGCTACGGCCACTATAACTTCGGCTACTACCGCCCCCGCCGCAACCACCGGAGCAGCCGCCACAACTGCTGCTGCCAGTACAACCGCCGCCTCGACTACTACCGCTGCTGCCACAACTGTCGCTGCTGTCACAACTGCCGCTGCTGTCACAACTGCCGCTGCCTCGACTACTACCGCCGCCTCGACTACCGCCGCTTCTGGCACGACGGCTGCCGCTTCTGGCACAACGGCTGCCGCTGCGGCTACCCAGGGCCAGGCCAAAGGCCCGCTGACCGTGGCTGCCACTGACCCGGCTGTCGAAGCAACAGACATTACTATCCAGGGCGATACTACAATCCTGGCCTATATGGCGAAACCCAAAGCGGCCGGAACTTATCCGGGCGTTATCGTCATTCACGAAAACCGGGGCCTGACCGACCACATTAAAGATGTCGCTCGCCGGTTTGCCAAGGCCGGGTTTATCGCCATCGCTCCCGACCTGGCCTCCCGTAACGGCGGTACCGCTAAAGTGCCAACCGACCAGGTATCCGGCTATTTTGCGAACGCCAAACCGGATGATTTGGTTAAAGACCTGACCGCAGCCCAGACTTACCTGGAAACAGTTACCGGGGTCAAGACCGGTAAATATGGGGTGGTAGGCTTCTGTTACGGCGGTGGTATGGCCCTGCGGTTAGCCGCCGCCAATCCCAAGATTGCCGCTGCGGTGCCCTATTACGGCCCGGTGCCTACGCCTGTCACTCAGATGGCAACCACCAAGGCGGCGATTTTGGGTATTTACGGCGGGAACGACGCGCGCCTTAATGCGAGTATTCCTGACCTGGAGAAAACCCTCAAGGACGCTGGCAAGACCTTTGAAAAAAAGATCTATGATGGTGCGAACCACGCCTTCAACAACGACACCGGGGCAAACTTTAACGAAAGCGCCGCTGTGACTGCCTGGGGCGAAACACTGAACTGGCTCCAGAAGTACCTGTAAAGCCCGGCTTTTCAAAGCTTATTTGACCGATCCAGGTTAACTCTTTAACTATAAGTACCCCTGCTCTTGGCAGGGGTACTTTTTAGTCTTACCACAGCCTGATTCAAGTAGCCCGGATAGACCATTGCAACTGGCAGGTTTTATGCTGGCTTATGATTAGACAAAGCCAGTGGGAAGTATATAATTAGGCCGGAAGTAAAGCAGGGTAGCCTGAAAAAGGATTGCCCGGTTATATAGTAACCTGATCAACTGGCAAATAGTAAATTGAAGATATAGTATTTTTCAAGTTGAAGGCATATTACTTGCAATATAACTGGTATTACTTGCTAGAAACCTGGCCTTCATTTTTACGTATATGAATTGATTAAAAACCGTTTAGCACCACGAAGGAGACCGTTTTGAGCAATCGAAGAGGTGGTATGAGTTTTACCCGGTTAATTTCCCTGATTTTAGTGGTACTGGTTATTATTGCGATAATTATTGCGATAGCGGTAATTGGTGGCAGCACCAGTACAACCGTAATCAAGTAAGGTTCAGGTCTTAGTTGTCACTATTATAGCGGCCCGGGCAAAACTTACCGGCCGGGCGCTGGATAAGGATGTAGCAAGCAATGGCAGCCAATGAGCGGAGCCGGTCTGTAAGTACGCTTAATCGTCTGATTTTTCTAGCAATCTTAATTCCGCTGGCAATTATTGTGGTAGGTTATTTTCTCTCGAATAACAGTCCTTTTAAAAGCCCGCCTGCCCCGGCTCCCATCCTGGTGGGGCAAATCCTCAAGCAATATAAAATGGAAACCGCAGAAGTCACCAGCTCTAAAATTGTCGAAGGTGAAACATCGAGCCTTTTGCCGTTCTCAAAAGATAAACTAACCTACCAGGTGGTCCTGACTATGACCGCCGGGATAGATATGAGCACGATTCAAGACAGCGATATTGTAGCTTCGGGTGATATGGTAACAATCAAGCTGCCAGCGCCACAAGTCCTAAGAATTGAACGCACCGGCAAGGTCATTTCGCAGAACAGTGAAATGCTTTCGGCTTTCAGTAAAAACCCTAATCTCCAGGATATGATTGAAGACGAAGGACAAAAGCAAATCGTCAAGGCGGTCCTGGAGCAAGGCAAGCTGATGCAAGATGCCCGCCAGTACGCCGAAGATAACTTGCGCAACCTGTTCTTGCAGGCCGGGTTCAAACAGGTCCAATTTATTCAAAGCGATACTAAAATAACGCCCACGCCGCAAATTAGCCGCCCGCCCAGTTAGAGGTAACAAAGATGGATTTTCCGGCTAACCCGGCTCCTATTTCGGCTGATGAGCAGCCCCCAAACGACTTCTTCAACCGGCGATTACCCATAGCCTTGCGCCGGTTGAGCACCCGCCTGGGAAAAATATTTAAAAAAATCATCGCGCTGGTTGTCACCTCGGTCAAAGAATTTATTAAAGATGATTGTCTTAACCTGGCTGCCCAGATCAGTTATTACGCTCTCTTTTCAGTCTTTCCGCTTATCCTGGGCGTGATTATTATTTTCTCTTTTATCTTCCAGGACCCGGTTGCCAAGTATAACCTGCTCAACGAGCTTTCTCAGGCTTTCCCACCGGGCACGATTCCCATTTCCGACATAGTTAACCAATCCCTGGAACAAAGCCAGCAGTTCCGGCCGTTCTTCTTTATAGCCTTCTTTCTGGGGCTTATCTGGGGCGGTTCTGGTATCTTCGACTCGCTCACTACCGCCTTAAACAAAGCCTGGCAAATTCCAGGCATGATGCGGACCTTCTGGGAAAGCCTCTTAATCCGCTTTGTACTTTTCGGCCTGTTTATACTTTTCATTATCGGTTCGCTGGGCGTAACCGTCACTTTTGAACTTGTCCGGAACTTCGTCTACGACAATAAAGAATTGCGGACCTACGCCGGTAGCGACCACCTGTGGGGGCTGTGGTCATTTATCATTCCCTGGAGCCTGAACTTTGCTACTTTTATGGTCCTCTACCGGATAGTGCCGCAGCGCAAGGTGACTTTCTTTGATGTCTGGCCGGGAGCGGTACTGGCAACCGTCCTGTTTGAGATACTTAAAATCGGCTTTACTTTCTATGTTACGCAGATTGTCCACTACAGCTACACCTATGGCAGCCTGGCAGGGGTGGTGATTTTCGTCTTCTGGCTGTACCTTTCGGCCCTGGTAATCCTGATAGGTGGGGAAGTTTCCAGCGTCTGGGCTGAAATGCGAGGCGACAAACGGCCGACCAAGCTGGCTCGCCAGGGCAAACTGGCCCAGGCCCAACCAAAACCGGCCGGGACAGCCATCGGAGGTCAAACGGACCAGGCCCAGGACCAATCACTGGAAGATAGTTATGCCTGTGAGGAAGTTTTCTGTGCTTATGCTCCGCT
Organism: Chloroflexota bacterium; assembly: GCA_028287745.1. GTDB lineage: Bacteria > Chloroflexota > Chloroflexia > Chloroheliales > Chloroheliaceae > 54-19. The sequence goes on along the minus strand of JAQBPB010000009.1, from coordinate 30,765 downwards.
GCCTTCAAAAAAGACCGGGGCTGAGAATACACCGGCATAAAAAAAGCTGGCCGGAGCATTCCGGCCAGCCCTTTTATTTTTAGGCCCGGGAGCGGCCGCTTTTAAAGAATACCAGGGTTACAATCGCGCCTACCAGGACCACCACCGCCCCGGCCAGTCCGACATATAAACCCAGACCGGTTTGAGCTGTCGCCGCTCCGGCCGCCGAATTATTTATTGCCTGGATGCTCCGGTTGGCATCGATCACTTCAAAAGCTGTCAATCCCAGGGACATCAAGCCGAACACTATCACGGCGATTGCAAAACCTCGCGCCCGCATAAGCAACCCACCCAGGATTAACAGGCTCGAAATTCCGGCCAGCCCCAGTACCAGCACGCCGTCTTTTACACCGGAACTGCCGTCCCGGGATAAAATGCTGGTCAGCTCGGAAGGCCCACTGAGATTACCCATACCATTAAGTGAAACTGTGCTGCCTAAAATGGTCACGTTAAACCAGGGCAGAAATACACCCAGGACCATCGCCACTACCCCTAACGCCGGTATCAAGTAGAGAAACCACTTACCTTTTTTGACCGGAGCCGCCGCATAAGCTGCGCCCTGGTTCCATTGTCCGGCCAGTGGCGGGGCATAGTTGCCCGGCTGCTGCGGGTAACCGGGCTGCCGGGATGGATAGGCCGGCGCAGAAGGCGGGTAATGGTTCGCCTGCGGATAGGACGGTTGCGCTTGATCCGGGTGGCCATAGCTATTCTGGTTAGGATTTTGAGCCGGTGGCTGTGCCATTATTTTTTACTCCTGCTTATAATTTTATTTATTATGATATTTCCTGCTTTCTTCTCTTACAAAGATGGTGGATGGCCTGCTAAATGAAAAGCGGGCCGGTCCTCAACAATAGCTTGCCAAGTACCGTCCCGGCCGCATTGGTATACGGCTGCACCGCTGCTCAACCGGCGCACTTTTAGGGAGAAATTTGAGAGAGAAAGAGAAGAGAGAAGGATAAATGCTTTTCTGGTCTTTATGTAAGTTTTGGTCGCCCGCTGCCTTACACTTTTATTATAAGAAAAGGCAGCCCGTTGTTTTATGGCCTTGAACACATTATAAGTGTGACCTATTTCGCTAAGGGGGCCGCCTGACTTAAACCCGCCAGGAGGTAGAGAAGGGAAATAGTTTAAAACCCGAGTTCGCCGACCAGCTCCTTTTTCGGCAGTTCAACGTAGAACCGGTAGCGGTCACCCCGAATAAGGCTGACCCGGCGCTCAAAAACCCGGCCGCTGGCGTCATAAGTTAAACGTTCCACCCGGAAAGCCGGTGAGCCATTTTCCACTTCCAGCAGGTGCGATTGGTGCTTGTCGAGGATAACCGGTTCCAGGTATTCGGTGGCGCGTTCGACTTTGAGGCCGTATTCTTTTTCGAGGACCTCATAAAGAGGCAGCACCCGCCAGTCGAAACGAAACAGGTCCACCGGGCCGGTAAAGGCCAGGAAACTGCTCTCTATCACCAGCGGCTCATCATTTACCACCCGCAACCGGCGCAAGTTAAAGACTTTTAGCGGGTTGTAATTTCCCAGTTCCAGCAAGCGGGCCGTATCTTCGTCCGGCTCGGTGACTTCCTCCAGTTCCAGCACGAGGCTGGCCGTTTTGAAACCCTTGGTGGTCATGTCCACTGCGAAACTGTAGAAGCTGGCAAGAGATTGTTCAACTTTAGGTAGGCTTACCACCGTCCCGCGTTTTTTAGTACGCACCAGTCGTCCCGACCGGACAAGTTCATTCAAGACCTGGCGAATCATATAGCGGCTGGTGCCATATTCTTGCATCAAATCCAGCTCACGCGGGATTAACTCGCCCAGTTTCCATTCGCCCTGCTCGATCTTGGCTTTGAAAGTTTCGATCAGGCGCCGCTGGGGGGCTTCCGGCAGTTCTCTGGCCGGGATTTCACGGGCGGTCGTCAGGGGAGGCAACTTTTCGATTTCGGTCATACCAACTCTTCTAAAATTCTAAAATTACACACCGCATTTCAAGCCTGTACAGTAACAGCGAACACTACCCGGCAGCATATAATCCGCCTGTTACCCGGATTATAAACAATTCTCCCTGGCCCTGCACAGGTCATGTTTTCGAAGTCAGGTCGGGCGCTACCTCAGCCGGTTGCAGTACTTTAGGCCTGTACATCCTGCGCCGGACCACCAGGCCCGCCAGCAAAAGCCAGGCCAGGCCGGTCAGGGTTATACCAGCCGTGCGGGGCAGGCTATTTTCAAAACGCAGGGCCATGGAATATTGACCGGCCGGTACCGCCGCCCGGATATAACCCTGGGGCTGGTTATAACTCACCGGCAACGACTGGTTGTTAGCCGTAAGGTTCCAGCCGTCAAAATAGAAAACCGGGATAATCAGGTTGCCGGGTTGGGCCAGGTTTACTTCCAGGCGGTATTCGGCCGACTTGAGCCGTTTAAAGCTTACCGGGTCAGCTTGCGGCTGCCCGGCCCGTTCGACAAAGGCCAGGTCCGGTTCTTTTCCCAGGGTATCTAATGACCGGGCCCAGTTGGGCAAGTAGAAAATATCGCCGTTTTCAATCTGGTTGACCAGGGTACCCAGGCTGTATTTACCGCTAAAGCTGGGCGGATAATACTTCAAACTTATTTTCCCGGCCCCGCTGTATGCCAGTAGCAGGCCCAGTAAAAAAACCACCAGCAGCCCGGCCGGGTAGGACAAGCGCCGGGTGCGCCGGGACCCGGAACGCGCCCGGGCCTTTTCCGGAAAAGCCAACCTGCGCAGGGCCGCCCGGCGGGCCAGCCGGAACAGATAACCGGCCAGGACGCCGGTTAATACCGAACTCATAAGTGAAACGTAAATCATCAAGCGCCAGGGGAACTGGATAAAGACCATACCGGGCGTGTTTTCCCAGAAAGGCTGGAAAACTTGCAACTGTAAAAGCAGCAGCAAACCAATAATCAGGCCAAAGAACAGGCTGTACCGGCGGTTATCCCGGCTCTGCCGGTTGAAAGGCAGCCAGCCGCACAATACCCCCAACAGGGCCAGCACCACCGGCAGCGGACCAAACCAGGCCAGGTTGGTCATCGACCGGTCAGCGTATTCGGGCGGCCGGATAGCCGAAAACCAGTCCTTCCAGTTGCTTACAGTGTCGTTCAGGAAGCCGTAGCCCCAATCAATGCCGACTTTGTTGCCTACCCGGATATTTTTTGACTCCAAAACCACCGGCAAGATATAAAAGGCGCTTAGGGCCACGCCCAGCCCGGCCAGCCCGGCCAGGAAAGCCAGGCGAGAAAAAGCCGTTCGTAAAGCCGGGACAAAAGCCCGGCGTTCCTGCCAGAAGTACCACACCAGGCATAAAAGGACAAAAGGGGCCAGCATATACAGGCCAAAGTAAAAGGCGCTCAACTGGTGGCTGACCAGCATAAAGCCAAAAGCCAGGGCGCCGCCAATAAACAGGTTTAGACCGGGCGGCCGGTGAAAGCGCAGCACCCGGCTGACCGCCAGCAAGGCCAGCGGGAAAAAGACAAAGTTCAGGGCTTCCGCGATGTCGCCGCGCTGGTAAAGGTCGGCCAGGCGGTACGGGTGATACAGGTAAGCCACCGCCGCAACCACCGCCCCGGGGCCGCTGGTAAAATCCCGGGCCAGCCAGTACATGGACAGGCCGCTACCGACCGTTATTACCAACAAAGCGGCTAAAAAGGCAATGGCCGGGGTAAGGCCGCCTAGCACGAAAAACTCGGCCAGGTAGCGCGAGAGCGGCGCGTAAAAGTTAAATACGGTGCTGCCGCGCTCGTAGCTAAAATGCGGTGCCCAGCGCGGGAAAAAGTCACCTTCTTTGACCAGCAGGTCCAGCTCGTTGAGCCAGTAAAAGTGATGCGATTCGCCGTCTATGGTCTGGTAAGCCCGCTGCTGCAACAGGCCCCAGGCTGGCAGAATAGCGATATTGGCTACAATCAGCAGGTTAAAGCGGTCCCGGTTCAGCCGGGGGTTATAGAAGAGGGCTATAATTACCAGCCCGACACAAAATACCGCCAGGGCCAGGAAATTAAACAGGTTGAACAAAACCCCCAGGACGGTCAAAACGGTCAATACCGCCCCGGCGGCCAATCGCCAGGCTGGCAGTTCCTGAAGGGCCAGCCCGGCCAGCCCCAGCGCCACAAATCCAACTCCAACCGAATAGGCATTTTCCAGGGCAAAAGCAGGCTGTAACAGGGCCAGGCCGAGCAGCCCGGCGGGTAGCACCAGGCCGCTCCAGACCAGGTAAGGCCGTTTCGGCAATCGCCGCAAAAGCCTAAAGAAAACCAGGGACTGGGTTAAAGCTAATCCCAGGCTCAGACTCAACCAGGCCATAACTGGCGGCAAGACAAAGCCCAGTGAATTAGGCTCGGCCTGGATGGTGATTTGCTTGATTAGCAGACCTAGTTTGCGGTCATCGTTCTGGCCGGGTTGGAAAGTAGGGCTGTGGATAGTCAGGGTGCGCGTACCGGGGCTTAAATCCGGTCTGGCCCCGACCGGGAAAATATAAATTTTGGTATCCGGCACACCCTGGAAGCTGGCCTTCAGGCCGGGATTATTCAATTCCAGTTCAAAAGTGGGTGAAGGTATCCCGGCCGGGCGGTAAGCCGTAGCCTCCAGCCGGATTTGAAAAGGTGAGCCAACCGAAGGCAGCGTGGCGGTAGCGCCGTCCTGGCTCCAGCGATACGAACCCGCAGGGTTTGTTTCCGGCTGGTAAAACTTATCAATGTACCAGCTATCACCGGGTTCCCCAGGCGCAATATTGTAAACCGGACGGGTCTGGTAAAAAACAAAAACCGCCAGCAAATTAATTAGTATTACAGTTAAAAACACCCAAAGTTTATATTTGTGGATCAAATTTATCCCGGTCTGGAGTTCCCGCCCTGTGGTAAGCCGAATAGTAGGGCGCCGAACAATTACTTTTTAATCTCAGGTTCGTTTAAAGGTGCAAAATACCTTGTCCTTAAAATAACGAGTTCTTTCAGGATATTTCTCAACTTAATTTACACAATAATTACTATAATATTATATTGATTTTGTAAAGTTTGTGAAAAGAAATTCAACACCCTGGAATAAAGCTCCCTGCCTTGAGCCGCAAAAAAACCTGGCCGGCCATGATTAAGCCTAAAGCCCATTTTACGGCTTTAACCGATTGATTTATTTTAACAATATACTGGTATAGGACTTTTATCCTTTTACTATTTTCCTATAGTAGATAAGATAAAATTCCTATAATCTCTACATATATAAAGTGTCTATCTGGCATACTACTTGCTCTTATATGTTCATCACTTTGTAAAAAGGATGGGGGAAACTGGTTCCACAATTAAATTTGTATATTTCTGTATACAAATTTTAGCAACAAAGTATGACAATAAAACAACCGAGGAAACAATTTAATGGTCCATAAAACTCGTATTCTAATCGTAGAAGACGACGCAGCTATGATTAGCATGCTCAAAAATATGTTGGAAGATGAAGGCTTTGAAACTAGAAGCTCTGTTGGTGAAGCCGCGCTTAAATTAGCGGAAACATACCAGCCGGACGTCATTTTACTGGATGTTATGATGCCGGTAATGGATGGCCTCGAATGGAGTAACCGGGTCAAATCCAATCCCAGACTGAAAAAAATACCGATCATTGCCCTGTCCGCCGCAAACTTTGCAACTCTTAAACGGACATTTAAAGACTTGCAGGCCGATAGCTTCCTGAGCAAGCCTTTTGAAATAGATTCTCTTCTAAATTTAATTTATTCTTTTTCGCACCATTCGCAAACCAGCGATATGAATGTAACCAATCTCTAAACCCAGTCCCTGCCATTGTCTTAAATCCAACCAGAGATTGCACCAGCATCCTGAATCTATGTTAATTTCCTGACCTTTAAGCCAGGGAAAACCGGTATGCGCTGTAAATGGTAGTATTTTCAGAAAATAAAAAAGACCGGTGATTAGCCGGTCTTTTTTATTTATGTCAACTCACTTATTGTCTGCCATTTGGGCCTCTAAACGAAGAGCGGCACCAGCACCAGGGTAATAGTAGCCAGCAACTTGATTAAAACGTGCAGGGCCGGTCCGGCGGTATCCTTGAAGGGGTCACCGACCGTATCGCCAACTACGGCGGCCGCGTGCGGCTCGCTGCGTTTGCCCAAAACCTTGCCCGTTTCGTCCTTCAGGTTGCCCGCTTCAATCCACTTTTTGGCATTGTCCCAGGCCCCGCCGGAGTTGTTCAGGAAGTTCGCCATCAATACACCGACAATCGTACCGACTATGAGCATACCTGCGACGGCTTCCGCCCGTAAGATGAGGCCGACCAATATCGGGGTACCGATAGCCAGAACACCAGGCACAATCATCTCCCGCAAAGCTCCGCGAGTCGAAATATCGACACAGCGAGCGTAATCCGGCTCACTGGTGCCTTTCATAATGCCAGGGTCAGCCCGGAACTGGCGGCGTACTTCCTCGATCATGCTTTGAGCGGCCTTGCCGACTGCCCGGATAGCAAAGCTGCTAAACAGGAAGACTAACATCGCGCCGATAAAGCCGCCGACGAAAACAGCCGGGTTGAAGATGTTTACAATTGAAGTCGGCTGGCCCACGTCGTTTGCCAGCGGCAGGTTTTCCCGCCCGACCTCACGCACGTTCTTAATCAACCCGGCTTCCTGGACATAAGCCGAGAAGAGCAGGAAAGCGGCCAGGGCGGCCGAACCAACAGCGTAACCTTTGGTAAGGGCCTTGGTGGTGTTACCCACGGCATCCAGTGAGTCGGTTATTTCGCGCACAGATTCCGGCGAGTTGCTCATTTCAACGATACCACCGGCGTTGTCGGTGATAGGGCCGAAAGTATCCATCGCCAGGATATAGGCCGCGCTCATAAGCATACCCATGGTCGCGACAGCCGTACCAAAGATACCGAACTCAAAAGCGGAGTGCGGGTCAACCCCGGTAATCGACTGGCCGAGGCCGAAGGAACTCATCAAAGCCGCGCCGATGACCAGTGTCGGGAAGGCGGTAGTTTCAAAACCAACGGCGGTGCCGCTGATGATAACTGTCGCCGGACCGGTCCGGCTGGACTGGGCAATTTCGCGGACGGGCCGCCATGAGCCGGAGGTGTAATACTGGGTAATAAAGACGAAAGCGATACTGGTTAAGATACCGATTAACCCGCAGAGGCCAAACTTCCAGCCCGCGTCGTTAAAGCGGTCATTCTGTAACATCCAGTAAGAAGTACCGAACATCGCCACCGCCGATAAAGCCGCGGTTACATAGTAGCCCAGGTTCAGGTCGTTCATCGGGTCGTGTGGCCGGTTACTGCTGCGGACAGCCAGGACCCCGATCAAAGAAGCGATAACGCCGAAGCTCAGGACCACCAGCGGGAAGAGGATATAGGCCGCCTGCCCGGTCGCCCGGAACAGGGCCACACCCAGGATCATCGCGCCCAGGTTTTCCGCTGCAGTCGACTCAAAAAGGTCGGCACCGCGTCCGGCGCAGTCGCCCACGTTGTCACCGACCAGGTCGGCGATTACAGCGGGGTTACGCGGATCGTCCTCGGGAATACCTGCTTCAACTTTACCGACCAGGTCAGCGCCCACGTCAGCCGCTTTAGTATAGATACCGCCGCCAAGCTGGGCGAACAGGGCGACAAAACTCGCGCCAAAACCAAAACCTACGATGCTGGCGATGACATTGCCGACGATCTGGGGATTAGGAGTATTGTTCATTAACTCAAGACCGCCATAAGCCAGGAAGATGGTGGTCAGACCCAACAAGCTCAGGGCGACTACCAGGAACCCGGAAACGGCACCACCTCGCAAGGAAGTCTGGAGGGCCGCCGACAGGCTCCGGCGAGCGGCTGCGGCAGTCCGCAAGTTAGCCTGGATAGCAACAAACATCCCGACAAACCCGGAAATACCGGAACAGATAGCCCCGGCCAGGAAGGCGATTGAGGTTTTAATGCCAAGTTCGGGGCCGTTGATCGTTATGGTGCTTTTAGTACTCTGTGGCAGTAAACTGAGCAGTACTCCTAGCAAGATCGCCGTAACGATAGCTAACATGGCAATGGTCGAGTACTGGCGGCGCATGAAAGCCATAGCGCCCAGGTAAATTTTCCTAGCAATATTCTGCATTTCCGGGGTCCCGTTATCGCTAGCAAGCACCTGGCGAGCCAGGTAAAGCGAGAACAGGATACCGATCAGGCCGGCTCCGTAGATTACTCCGAGCCATGCACCAACCATAAGGTTCCTCCTATTTATACGTCAGTTAGATGTCGTTCCGCAAAGTTGCAATGTAAACTTTGACCAGCATAAAATACCCGCGGTCTTATTGTAGAGCGTTTATATAATGAACAAGCGGTGCAAGAGGCTGGAGCGAGTGAAGAAAAGCCAGGGAATGCATCCTGGACGCCTCCGACGTGAGGTCTTAGACCTACCATGGGCATGGCAGGATTATGTGCAGCCTCGCACAAACTTGTGCCGATTTTAACACACGCTTAACTGACTGTAAAGTTTATTGAAGACTGAGAAATGATAGATTACTTCTATTAAAACGGTGGGTTTAGCTGATAGAACGCAGTAACTTTTCCCTTTCAGTCAGGCTTTTACCGCGCAAATCGGCTACACCCTTTTCGGTAACTACTAGCTGAACCAGATGGCGCGGCGTACTAACCGTCGCCCCGGCCGCCAGCCTGGGTACAATCCGGGGTTTCCCGGCGGGCGTGGCGCTGGGCAGGGCGATAACCGAAAGCGAGTTTTCGCCATACCAGGCCCCGGTAACATAGTCCAACTGGCCGCCTACCCCGGCTAACTGCCAATCGCCGATTGTTTCGGCGTTGACCTGGCCCCAGTAATCCACCTCAATTGCGGAATTGACCGATACAAAATTGGGCAGTTGGGCGATGCGTCCGGGATCGTTGCAGCGGTCGATGCCCTGGAGTTCAAGCAGGGGGTTTTGGTGGGCGAAATCGAACAGGCGGCGAGTCCCGATCAGCAAGGCCGAAACAGACTGGCCGTTATCAAACGGTTTAGCCCGGTTGGTCACGGCCCCTGAGTTAATAAGGTCAATTATTCCATCCGAGAAGGCCCCGCCGTGCAGGCTCAGATTGTGCCGCTGGCGTAAAAACTCCATCAGGGCTTCCGGGACGGTCCCCACCCCTAACTGTACGGTCGCGCCATCCTGGATAAGTTCGGCCACGTTAGCCGCGACCTGGCGTTCTACCGGCCCGGCGATTAAAGAAGGCACTTCGATAAGTTCGCGGTCACTCTCCACGATACCGGCAAACCGGGCCGTTGCGGCCTGGGGTCCGAATACAAAGGGCATTCGCCGGTTCATTTCGGCAACTATGGCGACATTACTCTCAAGAAGGGCACCGGCCAGGTCCGCCGCCGGGCCGAAAGAACACATATCAAACTCATTCGGGGGCGAAACCTGTAGAAAAGCAAAGTCTGGCTTGATAAAACCGGCCCGGATTAAACCCGGCACAGTTGAGAAGGAAGCGGGCAGGTAGTCCACCAGGCCCAGGCGGCTGGCCTCTTTCAGGGCGGGATGCGGGAAGAAGCTCTTGAGATGTAGCTGCCCGCCCTGGAGTAAGTCCGGCGCAGCGTATAGCGGGGTCGCGGCCCTGGCTCCCCGGTAAGTCAGGGCGTAAATGGTCAGGCCTTGCAAGTTGGGCCGCCCGGCCCGCACCCCGGCGACAAGTCCCTCGATTAAAGTTTGCGGCTCGGCGCAGGCGGAATGCAGCAGCACCTGGCTGCCCGGCCGGATTAGCGCTAGAACTTCTTCTACCGAAGCGGTTTTCAATATAAATAGCCTCCAAAAGCCCATTTGAAATAACAGCTAACAGCTTACCGCTAAAGAGCTTACCCCTTTTCCTACCGGCCGACAAGCGAAAAAGGTAGCCGGGTTATGATTTCAGCTCTCTTTTTGAAACAGGCCAGAATTTAAAGCCAAAAGAGGCCGCGCACGTAATGGCACGGCCTCTATGCGGGTAACTAGAGTCAGACCTGGTGAGGTTCAAGTCCCTGCGGCTGGGAGCTTTTACCGGGCCGCTCCTCCGGCAGGATACCGGCCTGCCGGGCCAGGGTAAAGGCGCTGCGCTCGGCCACAACTTTTTTGGTCGGCCCCAGGATTAAAAGGACCAGCATTATACCGTAGACCGGCAGGTGTCCGGCCAGTTCCACCCAGCCCAGGAAGGGCAGGGTCAGGTTGAACGGCACCCAGGCAACCATGACTACCAGCCGGGGCAAAGCTCCCGAAATCAGCAGGACGCCAAAGGTAAACTCGACTATACCGGCCAGGTAAGTAAACCATAGGTCGCTAATCCCAATACTGCCGCCCAGGTTAAAGTCGATTTTGTTAGCCAGGAAGTATTCGGCCAGGGCCGGGTTAAGCAGTTTTTCGGTCAGGGCCAGCAAGATAAGGCTAAGGCCGGTGGTCCAGCGGAGAACCGGAAGGGCATAGCGGACCATACGCCGGTTCGGACGAGTTTTGCGTTCCAGCAAGGCATCCACCGAGAAAGGCCCCCGGCCAAAGACGTACAGAAAGAAAGCGATACCCACCAGAAACAGGTGTTCCAGCAAAAAGATTGGCTGAATGCCAATGAAAGGGCCCAGGACCAACCCGGCCGCGTAGAGCCCAATCAGGCCCAGCGCCGCCAGGTCGGTAAACGCCCCGTAAATCAGGGCCAGCGCGATCAGGAACTCGGCCAGCGAAAGGGCCCCACTCAGCAGGCTTGGAGTCATTTTAAGGTTAGGTGCGAATAGCTGTAGCTGAAACCCGTTTACCAGCAAGGGGACCGCCAAATGGAAAGCCAATAACATTGGCAGGTAGGCGTAAAGTTTTTGAAGCCGTTCCTCCTGGATACCGGCCAGGTTATTTTTCGCCGGTTTATGGTCAAGGACCCGTTTCTGGTACTGCTGGTCGGCCCACTTTACCAGGCCGAATGCCGCGCCGGAGATTAACACGGCAGCCAGGACCGGCCAGCTAAAAAGAAGGCCCAGGTTTACATGGAAACTATGGGGGTTATCCACGAACCACTTTTCATGTGCCGAGGCCACACCGGTCAGGTTAACTAACCCGAATACGGCGATTAAGACCAGCCCGAAGCGTATTAGACTTTTCTTTTTCATCAAAAAACCTTTTATTACATAGACATTTATTTATCTTTCACTCTTAAATAATAATGGAAAGTGATGAAAAGAGAAGTGAAAAAAAGTAAAGGAATGGTTAAAAATTTACCTGGTGTAAACCAAATGTCAGATGATGAACGTTCACGTATTAAATAAATTGAATGGATTTATGCATCAAGACCGTTGACATAGAGAAGTGCCAATGCTACATTTAATATATATCGCGTAACTCAAGGCCAGTATAACCATTCCTTTTTGAACTAATCCTGAGTTGTAAATTGATTTAATTGGACTAATGATAAAAACATTGGTTTCCGTTCATCAGAAAAGGCTGAACAAGCTGTTAAACGTTTTAGTGCGTTCAACAGAATCAACTAAAATTACTAAATGAGTCAATCAACCAAACGCCATAAAGAAGTTAATATTCGAGATGTCGCCAACCGGGCACTTGTTTCGGTTGGGACGGTTTCGCGCTCCCTTAATAACCGGCCCGGTGTCGAAGCGGATTTACGAGAAAGAGTCATAACCGCAGCCAAAGAGCTGGGCTATCAGTTGCCAAAGCGGTCTGAGCCGGAGGGTTACAACTACCGGTACGCCAGCCCTTTTAACTCTTATGACGCTGTAACGGAAATCTCCCACGTTGCCTTTTGTTGCCGACCGGTAATTTCCCCTTTAAGGGGCGGCGAGCAAGACCCCTATTTCCCGCTGATTTTGCGCGGCGTGGAAGCCGAGTGCCGCCAGTACGGCTTGCACCTGATTTACCGCATAATCGAAGACGAAGAGCTGGCCCTGGAGCAGGGCCGTAAAATGATTCTGGAGTCGCACGCCGATGCACTGCTCCTGATAAATTTTATTGACCGGAAATTGGTCGGCGGTTTAAGCGGAATGGGTCTACCGTCCGTGCTGGTCGACCACCTTTTCCCGGAACTAGCGCTGGACACCGTTTCCAGTGATAACTATTCGGGCGGAATTTCAGCGGTACGGCACCTTATCGAAAAAGGCCACCGCCGGATTGGCTTTGTAAACGGTTTGCCCCATATTACCATCCAGCAGCGCTTTGAAGGCTACCGCCGCGCCCTGGAAGAAGCCGGTATTCCTTTCGACCCGGCCTACGTGATACCGGGGGACCTGACCCTGACCGGTGGAATGGTCGCCGCCCAGGTAGCATTAGCACAGGGCCTGGATTGTACCGCTTACTTTTGTTCAAACGATTGGAGCGCCTTCGGTTTTATCCAGGGCTTGCGTTCGCAAGGCTTGCGCGTACCAGATGACATTTCTGTGGTCGGTTTTGATGACGCGGAAACTTCCAAACTGATTTCGCCCGCCCTGACTACCGTCCGCACCGACCCGGTTGGAGTAGGGCGCATGGCTGTCCGCAAATTGATCGAGCGAGTCAAATACCCAAACGTCCCTATTTCGCAAACCTTGCTTTATACCGGGCTGGTAGAGCGTGAGTCGGTCCGGGAGTTACCTTAATTTTATCTAACCTGACCCACTCAATCCGGTTACTATTATTATAAAAATACTTCACCTGCGCGGCAGTAAAAAGTCAGGAGAGGATGCACAATGACTATCAACCGGCAGTCACCAGAGCAAAACGGACCCTTAAAATTCCCACCCAATTTCGTCTGGGGTTCCGCAACGGCGGCCTATCAGATTGAAGGCGCGATTGCCGAAGACGGCCGCAAACCCTCTATATGGGATACTTTCAGCGCCATACCCGGCAAGGTCTTGAACGGGGATACCGGCGAAATCGCCTGCGACCACTATCACCGCTACCCTGAAGATGTGGCCCTGATGAAAATGCTTAACCTGGGGGCTTATCGCTTTTCGATTGCCTGGCCGCGTATCGTGCCGGACGGCCGGGGAGCGGTCAACCAGCAGGGTCTCGATTTCTACGACCGCCTGACCGACAAGCTGCTGGAAGCCGGTATTCAGCCTTATGCCACGCTATACCACTGGGACCTACCCCAGGCCCTGGAGGACCGGGGCGGCTGGACCAACCGGGAAACCGCCGAAGCCTATGCCGAATATGCCGATGTGGTTTCGCGCCGGTTGGGCGACCGGATTTCCAGCTATACCACTTTTAACGAACCCTGGTGTTCGGCGGTGCTGGGTTATGGGCTGGGTATTCACGCTCCCGGCAAACAGGACCGGGCCGCCCAGGTAGCCGCTACCCACCACCTTTTGCTGGCCCATGGCCTGGCCGTGCCAATTCTGCGCCGGAACGCTCCTAAGGCCGAAGTTGGTATAACGCTTAACCTGTGGTCGTTTGACCCGGCCAGCGATAGCGCCGCCGACCGCCAGGCCGCTGAAGAAGGTTACGACCTGGATAACCGGGCCTACCTGGACCCGCTCTTCCGGGGAAAATACCCTGAAACCTACCTGAATGCGCTGGCCCCGGACGAAACCATCCCGGTCCAGGCCGGTGACCTGGAAACCATGAAGGCGCCAATCGACTTTTTAGGCATCAATTACTACATCCGCCATGTAAGGCAGGCGGTACCGGGCATACCGGGCGGCCAGGATGTCTACCCACCCGGCATCTACACCACTATGGATTGGGAAGTTTACCCGCCAGGGCTGTACGACCTGCTGGTCCGGTTAAATAATGAATATCAAATTCGCAAAATCTATATTACCGAGAATGGGTCCAGCGGCGAGGAAGGGCCGGATGAAAAAGGCGAGGTCCACGATGCCCTGCGGCTCTATTACCTGCAGGAACACCTGACCCAGGCCCACCGGGCCATTCAGCAGGGCGTGCCGCTGGCCGGTTATTTCGCCTGGAGCCTGATGGACAACTACGAATGGGCCTGGGGCTATACCCGGCGCTTCGGGATAGTCTATGTGGACTATGAAACGCAGCAGCGCATTATCAAAGATAGCGGCCACTGGTACGCCAGGGTCGCTGCCAGCAATGCGCTGCCGGACTACCGGGTCATCTACCCTTAGTAAGCCGGGGTAAGGGCCGGGATACCAGGGCTGGAACGCCGTAGTTCTTCGCCAGACTTTGGTAAAACAGGGAAGCAGCGCGGCGACCCTACGGCTTGAAAGGACAGGCGCTTTAACAAAAAGAACCTGCCGGGACAATCATAGTAGATTGCGGCCCCGGCAGGTTCTTTTATTGCTTGCTTTCTGTAAGCCTGGAGAAAGTTTAGTCGACCAGGCTTACAAAGCGGAGGTTCTCGACTCCATCAATTTTGCTAAGCTCTTCCATCATGGCCGGGGTAACCGGCTCGTCAATCGCCAGGATCATGACTGCCTCGCCACCTTTCTGGCGGCGTCCGACTTCCATGTGCGCGATATTGATGCCGTAACCGCCCAGGACGGTACCGACACGGCCAATCATACCGGGCCGGTCAATGTGGCGGCTGACCAGCATATAACCGGACGGTTCTACGTCCACCAGCAGGCCGTTAAGGCTGACAATACGCGGCTGGCCGTTGATAATAGTGCCGTCAAAGACCCGCAAGCCGAGCGGCTGCAAGCTCTGGTCAATCCCACCGTTGGACAGGCCAGCCTGGACCCGCAGCGAAATCGTCAGGCCGGTAAACTGGCCTTCTTCGCTGGTAGTCTTTTCGACCACTTCCAGCCCGCGCCGGGCCGCGATGGACCGGGCGTTTACCAGGTTGACCGGTTCATCGGATGTGGCCTGGTTTTCCAGCAAGCCCTTCTGAGCGGCCATGCTGATAATTTTGGCGTGGTCGGACTGCACCTCACCCTGGCACCAGATTTCAACTTTTTCAAGCGGCCCATCCGAAAGGGATGTCGCCAGGCGGCCCAGTTTGGTCGCCAGGTTCAGGTAAGGCTTGAGATGGCTCAGGGCGTCCCGGCTAAGACCGGGCAAGTTTACCGCGTTGGGGACCAGTTCGCCGTTAAGCGCGGCAACCACCGACTCGGCGGCGTCGATCGCGACTTTAACCTGGGCTTCTTCGGTGCTGGCACCCAGGTGAGGCGTGGCGATAACATTCTCCAGCCTGACCAGCGGGCTGTCGGATGCGACTGGCTCCTGCTCAAAAACGTCCAACCCGGCGGCGGCAACCTTACCGCTTTTCAGGGCTTGGTAAAGCGCATCTTCGTCAATGATACCGCCCCGGGCCGCGTTGATAATCCGGACACCCGGCTTCATCTTTTCAAAGGCGGCGGTGCTGATCATGTGGTAGGTTTCCGGCAGTAAGGGTGAGTGAACCGTGATAAAGTCGGCCCGGCTGTAAATTTCATCCAGGGTAGCCAGTTCGATGCCCTGCTTTTCGGCATAGGCGGGCAGTACAAAGGGGTCATAAGCGACGGGGGACATGCCAAAGGCGGCGGCTCGTTTCGCCAGTTCGGTACCAATCCGGCCCAACCCGATAATTCCCAGGGTCTTGCCAGCCAGTTCAACTCCCATAAACTGCTTGCGTTCCCACTTGCCGCCCTTCATGCTGATATTGGCCTGGCCCAGCTTGCGGGCGGTTGCCATCATCAGGGCAAAAGCCTGCTCACAGGCCGCAATCGTATTGCCGGTAGGGGTGTTGACTACAATAATGCCCCGCTCGGTGGCCGCCGGAACATCCACGTTATCAACCCCAACCCCGGCCCGCGCGACCACTTTCAGGTTGGTGGCGGCCCGGATTACTTCCGCCGTAACCTTGGTTTCGCTGCGCACGATCAAGCCATCATAATCGGCCACGATCCGTAAAAGTTCTTCTTTAGGCAACCCGGTCCGCACATCGACTTCCAGGCCAATACTTTCACCGGCCTCGCGCAAACGGTTCAGTCCTTCTTTAGCTATCGGATCGCTCACTAACACCTTGAACATTTAATAGCCCTTCTAAGCCTTTCGTTATATGCATTTCTTAGAACCGTAAACGTTGCACGGTTTACCTAAATTATCTATACAGGCCCACACCCAGTGATTGTCGCCCACCCAAGCAGCCTTTTTATTCCTCTTAATTCCTTAACTACTGCGGCGGCTTACGGATAAATTCTATCCATTATACCTTCAACGCCTGGTAGTTTATAAGTCTTATGAGTATTGTGAGAAATTATACTAGCATAACCCCAGGGGTGTCAATTTGGCACATTTGCCCAAAACCGCTGATTAGAAGATTAGCAGGTTTGCTGCTTTTTTGGTGTATAATGCGGACAATCGTTAATGAGCTACAGGAGGCAAAGCCAGATGGCACAAACCGCAAGCGAACAACCGGCGGATTTAAGTAAAACAACGTCCGAAACGTCAAAAAGCCAGTTGCAGGGCCGGTTGGTCCTGATAGACGGTTTTGGGATTATTTTCAGGGCTTATCATGCTATAAAGTCCGGGCTGGCAACCAGCAAAGGCGAGTTGACCAATGCTACTTTCGGCTTTACCTCGATGCTGCTGGAAGTCCTTCGCCGCGACACCCCCGACTATATTGTAATGGCTTTTGAAGGCGGGCACACTTTTCGCCACGAGGAATTTGTCGAATACAAAGCCAACCGCAGCGAAATGCCGGACGACCTGGCTAACCAGATAGGCCGTATCCGCGAAGTGGTCGAAGCCCTCGGCATCACAATTTATGAACAGGCCGGGTTTGAAGCGGACGATGTCATCGGCACCCTGGCCCGCCAGGCCAACCAGCGCGGCCTGGAAGCCCTGATCGTTACCGGCGACAACGACTTGCTGCAACTGGTCAACGAAAATACCCGGGCGGTTCTGCCGGGAGCAGGGCCGCGCGCCCGCTTCAGCGACGCCCGTTATTACGATATACAGGGCGTGGTGGACCGTTTTGGCTTTACCCCAGAATATGTGCCGGACTACAAAGCCCTGGTTGGCGACAAAAGCGATAATATTCCCAACGTGCCGGGCGTAGGCGACAAGACCGCCACCGATTTGATTGCAAAATACGGCCACCTGGAAAATATCCTGGAACACCTGGACGAATTTAAGCCGAAGGTCAAGGAAGCCCTGAAAACCCACCGTGAACAGGCCATCCAGAGCAAGCGCATCGCCACTATCGTAACGGAAGTACCGGTAGAACTGGATATCGAAAGCGCCAAAGCCGGACAGGCCAACCGGGAGCGCCTGATTGAGCTTTTCCGGGAACTGGAATTTAACTCGTTAGTAGGCAAAATCAATAAACTTGAGCTGGGCCAGCCCTCAACCGCGACCGCCGCAACGGCCACTGCTTTAGGGAACGGCGAAGAACACGCCGGGCATGTCCAGCCCTGGAAGCAGGGCCGGGGCGGCCAGCTTTCGATGTTCGACTTCGACCGGCAGCCGTCCGGCCTGGACTATACGCCGCCAAAGAGCAGCGCGGTTATGCCGGATTTCCCACCCCTGCCGGACATGCCGGAAGGCATTAATTACCGGGCCGTCCGGACAAAAGACGAACTCGCCCAGCTGGTCCGGCGCTTAAAAGAAGCCGGGCGCTTCGCGTTCGATACCGAGACTACCGCGATTGATACTATGAAAGCCGAACTGGTCGGCCTGTCGGTTTCCCCGGCCTACGGCGAAGCTTATTACGTCCCGCTCAATCACCGCCACCCGGTTGAAGGCAGTCCGGCCAGCGTAACTCAAAAACACCCCGACCAGCTGGAATGGGAAGAAGTACGGGAAGCCTTGCGCCCGGTCTTTTTTGACCCGGCCATCTTCAAGGCGGCCCACCACGCCAAGTACGACCTGGAAATACTGCACCGGGCCGGGCTGGACCTGTACCAGATCCAGGTAAATTTTGATGTAATGGTCGCGGCCCAACTGGTCGGAATGCTTAAAGCCGGTCTGAAAGACCTGGCCTTTAACCGGCTGGGCGAAGAAATGACCCATATAGATAGCCTGATTGGGTCCGGTAAGAAACAGATTACGATTGACCTGGCCCCGGTTGAGCATGTAGTGGCTTACGCATGCGCCGATGCCGACATGACCTTGCGGCTGGTGGAGGACCTGAAACCCCAACTGGAACGGGACGGGCTCTGGCAGTTGTTCGTAGAGGTGGAAATGCCGCTGGTCCCGGTGCTGGCGACCATGGAGCTTTGCGGTATCGCGGTAGATGTGCCGAGCCTCCAGTCGGTCTCGACCGAACTGCACCGTAAGATGGAGCAGCTTGAAAAAGATATTTACGCGGCGGTCGGCTATAAATTCAATATTAACTCGCCCGACCAGTTAGGCGAGGCCCTTTTTGTGAAGCTGGGCTTACCGGGCGGCAAAAAGACTTCGACCGGCAAATTCTCCACCACCAAAGAGATTTTGGAGGGTCTGCGCGACCTCGACCCGGTGGTCGGCAAGATACTGGACTTCCGCCATTTCGGCAAGCTAAAGTCCACCTACGTGGACAGCCTGCCTCTCCTGATAAACTCTGAATCGGGCCGGATTCACACCTCGTTCCATCAAATCGGCTCCAGCACCGGCCGTATTTCAAGCAGCGACCCTAACCTGCAAAACATCCCGATCCGGACTGAGTCGGGCAGCGAAATCCGGCGGGCTTTTGTGGCCGACAACACTTCTAACAAGCACTTCTTTGACGAAGAAAGTGTCCTGTTCGCGGCTGACTATTCGCAAATTGAGCTGCGCATCCTGGCCCACCTGACCCAGGACCCGCGCCTGTTGGACGCTTTCCAGAACGATAAAGATATTCACGCCGCCACCGCGTCGGACGTGTTCGGTGTAGCCGAAGATGCCGTTACCCCGGACATGCGCCGGATGGCTAAGACAGTCAATTTCGGCATTATTTACGGTCTGAGCGCCTTCGGGTTGAGCCAGCGCACCGGTTTTTCGGTGAAAGAAGCCGGAACCTTTATCAAGGAATATAACGAACGCTACCCTTCGATCAAGGCTTACCTGGACCAGACGCCGCTGGAAGCCCGCGAGACCGGCTATGTCCAGACCATCCTGGGCCGCCGCCGGTATATGGGCGAACTGAAAAACTCTAACGCGGTAATCCGGCAAGCCGCCGAACGGCAGGCCATCAATATGCCGGTCCAGGGGACGGCGGCGGATATAGTCAAAATCGCCATGATCCGGGTTTCGCAGGAACTGCGCAAAAACAAAATGCAGACCAAACTGCTGCTGCAGGTCCATGACGAACTGGTCTTTGAAGCGCCCCGCTCGGAACTGGCGCAACTGGCCGAACTGGTCAAGCGCAATATGGAGAGCGTGGTCCAACTGTCCGTCCCGCTAAAGGCCGACCTTAAAGTTGGTCTGAACTGGCGCGACATGGAGAGTTATAAAGTACCGCGTTAAACGGGGAACGTGTTAAACGGGAAACGTATAATGTAGAACGTGGTAGGGTGGTACGTGATACACGTAAGCAGAACCGTGAAGCCTGGCGAAACTAACCCGCCAGGCTTCATAAGTTATAAAACTCAAAGTAAGCTTTTACCTGCAATTGCGGGGACTAAGATAAATCCCCAAACAACTATCACAAAGGCCCGGCAGGTCCGCGAAGGACAAATCTCCGGTTTACTCTTCCGGTTTAGAACCGTAACGCATTATAATAACCTTCTTAAAGAAGCCGTTTAATTTCAAATTTACAAACAGGATGGATGCATGGACCAAACCGAGTTGGCTTATACCCCGGCGGCCGAATTAGCCGAAATGATCCGGCAAAGGAAAATCTCGCCGGTTGAGGTTGTGACTGCTTTATTAGAGCGGATTGAAATAGTTAACCCGCAGATTAACGCCTATGTGACGGTTGCGGCCGATCAGGCCCTCCAGGCCGCCCGCCAGGCCGAAGAAGAAGTTTTGAAGAGCCATCATGTCGGCCCGCTGCATGGTGTCCCGGTCGCCATCAAAGATTTAACTCCGACCGCGGGAATCCGGACGACCTACGGGTCGCATATCTATGCCGATAACGTACCCGTGGAAGACGCCGCGATTGTCCAGCGCCTGAAAGCGGCCGGTGCAATTGTTATCGGCAAGACGAACACCCCTGAATTTGGGGCCGGTGCGCAAACTTTTAACACGTTGTTCGGCATCACGCGCAATCCCTGGGATACCCGCTTAACCCCGGCCGGGTCGAGCGGTGGCAGCGCGGCGGCGGTGGCGGCCGGGATAGCACCGCTGGCGACCGGCACCGACCTGGGCGGTTCCTTGCGCACCCCGGCCAGCTTTTGCAATGTGGTAGGCTTCCGGCCTTCCTGGGGCCTGGTGCCGGAGTACCCGACCAACCTGCCCTGGGACAATCTATCGGCCAGCGGGCCAATGGCTCGCGATGTAAGAGATACCGCGCTGCTGCTTTCGGTCATGGCCGGGCCGGATAGACGAGCGCCTATTTCTGAACCGGACCACCGGGGCGAGTATTTAACCTCGATTGAGCAGCCCGACATCAAAGGCTGGAAAGTAGCCTTTAGCCCTGACCTGGGGTTCGCCCCGGTTGACCCGGAGGTGGTCGAAATCTGCGAGCAAGCCGCCGGGGTCTTTGCCAGCGAGCTTGGCTGTAAAGTGGACGAAGCCGCGCCGGATTTCTCGGATAGCCCCCAGATTTTCCAGGCCCTGCGCGGCGTCCGCATGGCCGCCAGTTACGCCGATTTTCTGCCGCAGTGGAGGGATAAAATGCAGGCCAACCTGGTCTGGAACATCGAGCAGGGGTTGAAAATAAGCGGGCTGCAGGTCGGCCAGGCCGAAGTAGCCCGGGGTAAGCTGTGGGACCGGGCCCGGCGCTTCTTTGAAGAATACGACCTGCTGCTGGTCCCGGCGGCAGGAACACTGCCCTTCCCGGTAGAAGTAATCAGCCCGCCGGAAGTCGGTGGTCGCAAAATGGAAAACTATGTCGAATGGCTGGGCCTGACTTATGCCATTACCCTGACCGGTTTGCCTTCACTGGTGGTGCCGTGCGGATTTTCTAAATCCGGTCTACCGGTAGGGATTCAAATCGTAGGTCGCCGGTTGTCCGAAGCGGCCCTGCTCCGGGCGGCGGCCGCCTTTGAACAGGCGCGGCCCTGGGCCAATAAACACCCCAACCTGGGCCAGTAACCGGGTTCCCGCCCTTATATATGGCATGGCTCGCCCAATAGGGCGAGCTACCCAACCTGTTAATTATGCTACAAGGGCGTAAGCATAAAATTTAGTCGAAAGCTGACTTTAATTTCTTTGACTTCAAATCTGTGGCGGAATCGAAATTTTAATATTTTCTGGGCCGGTCAAACCTTCTCTAACCTGGGCGACTCTTTTGCGCTTATTGCGCTACCCCTGCTGGTGCTGCAAGCTACCGGGTCGGTAGCCCAGATGGGCCTGGTTACGGCTACTTTTGGGATTAGCAGCCTGTTCACCAATCTCATTTCCGGGGTAGTGGTTGACCGGGTAGACCGGCGCTTGCTCATGATCTGGTGCGATATTGGCCGGTTAGCGGTCAACGCCCTGATTCCCCTGGCCTGGTGGCTGTACGGCCCGCAAATCTGGCTGATTTACCTGGTTACAGCCGTGAGCGCCTCGTTAGGTTCGTTCTTCCAGGTCAGTTATATTACGGCTATCACGCACCTGGTCAATAAAGACCAGCTTACCAGCGCCCACGGCCGCTTGCAGACCACTTTTGGATTTGCCTTCGTGACCGGGCCGATGCTGGCCGGGTTTGTCTCGGCCCAGGTTGGCCCGGCCATGACCGTCGGGGCAAACGCCGTATCCTTCACTTTTTCAGCTATCTCGCTTGCCTTTGTCCGGTTTCTTCCGGTTGAAGGTGAGGCTGCCCACGAAATTCAACCCAAGAATTTGCTGCAAGAATGGCTCTCCGGCTTAAAGTTTCTCTGGAACCAGCCGGTCCTGCGCACCGTAACAATCATCCTGGGCTTTTATTCCCTGATCAATACCGCCAGCCTCGACCTTTTTATCTTCCACCTGAAACACGACTGGAAGGAAGACGACAACGCGGTCGGTATCATGCTGGGACTGAGCAGTATCGGCTTTATCATTGGCGGCGTAACGGTCGCCTGGGTACGCCAGCGTTTAGGGTTTGGCTTTTGCTTTCTGGGCGGCATCGCGGTCGGCGGCGTGTCAACGGCTTTCATTGGGCTGGCTCCCAGTTTCCTGTTAATCTGTCTGATGGGAATGGCTTTTACTTATGCCTCGTCGGTGCAAGCGACCGTGTCCATGGCCCTGCGCCAGGCTATTACGCCCAATCACATGCTGGGCCGGGTAACGGCTATCTTCTGGGCCCTGAACGCCGTGCCGGGACCGCTTGGCGCGGCCATCGCTACCACGATTGCCGAGAAAACAGGCACCGTAACCGTACTGGTAGGCATTGGGATTTTCTGCCTGGTCCTGGCCCTGGTTGGATTGTTCACTCCGGTCCACCAGGCTCACCCCGAAAAGACGGCCACGCAGTTTAGCGAACCGGAACTTGCCCAGCCCCTACCTTAATAAGCCGGTAATTAATCCTTTAAATCCGGGCCAGCGCCGCGATTATTTTAACCGGACAGGACTACATTCAGGAGGCGTCCTTTGACTTATAATAGCGCCCTGATTGTTGAAGATTCCACCCTTGACGCCTAAGAACGCAAGTGCTAGTATGGTATTATAGTAACCAGCCAGGGGCTGGCAATTTGTTATTTGCAATCGAAAAAGGCGGACCCGACACTATGCCTGGAAAAAAAGCGGCTTCCCCCAAGAATGAACCGGCGAACGAACCTGTACAAAAAACTCGCCCAGCCACTACTACTTACCGTTCGTTTATACCGGAACAGGATAATCTGATCATAAATTCGCGCTCCTCAAAAACTATCAAACCAACCGCCCGGAAGAAGTCCGCCGATATTTTAGCCCTGGAACCGCCGGCCGAAAAGAAAAATAAAGAAGCCGAAGGCGAAGTTATCGTTAAAAGCAGCACCGCCCGCCAGCGCCCCACTACTACCAATGGAAAACCCACTGGCCCCGCGCCGCGCCGTTCAACCGGCCCCGCCAGCCGCCAGCCCGCGCCAACCGAAGGCCGCCCTACCCGGTCGCGCCAGGCTACCGCCGTCAATTTCCACGAAACCGACCGCGTACCGCCCATCACCGAGGGTGTCCGGCATGAAATTACCGGCATCATTTTAATCGTAATAGGCTTGATTTTGTTGTTCGGCCTGATAGCCGACCAGGGTTTGATTGCCGAAGCCGGGAAATTTGTAAAACAGCTTTTTGGGATAGGGGCCTTTATCATTCCGCCGCTGGTAATCGTTATGGGCGGCACTTACATCTGGGAAGGTCTGACCAACCGGGAACGCTTCAACCAGACGCGCATCACCGGCCTGATTTTCATGGTAATCGGCTTTGTATCAATTATTCACCTGCTGGCTGGAAACTCCAAAGCGCTGGCCGATAGCGGCAGCGGCGGCGGCTACTTCGCCTACTATATCAATGCCTTCTTAAGCGGTATTATTACCGGGTTCGGGGTCTTTGTATTGTGGCTGGCGCTTTTGCTGATCGGCCTGATGCTGCTACTCCAGATGTCCATTAAAGATATGACCCATAGCGTCCATAACACGGTCCGCTGGATGCGCGGTCAGGCCCCGCTGGTGGCAGGTGAGCCGGTCGAAGGCGACCAGTTTGGCGACTTTGACGATGACCTGGATGAACTGGACAACTGGCAGAAACCGGCCAAACGCGGCAAATTTGCCGGGCCGCAAACTGACGACGATTTCCTGGACGATATGCTCCTGAACGGCCAGGCCTCTAACGGCCGCCGCAAGCCGGGTGCGCCCGAACCGGAAAAGACCTTTACCCACACCATCAGCCTGACCGATGAGGATACGGCTGACCCGATACCGCTGGCCCCCCTGACCGAACCCATGGCTATTGCCCCTGCCACTGCCCAAAACCAGGCCATTGTGCCGGAAAAAGGCCCCAAAGGCTTGCTGCAAAACTGGAAGCGCGACGATGGAACGGCTAATCCGCCCGATTTGCCGCACCGCGAGTGGAACATTCCTAACGTCAATACACTGGCAAGCTTTTCGGATGTCGAGGTTAATCCTCAAGAACTGCGCAAAAAGGCCCGCCTGATTGAAAATACCCTGTCCAGCTTTGGGGTGGAAGCCTATGTACGCGAGGTCAATACCGGCCCAACTGTGACCCAGTTTGCCCTGGAACCGGGCATCGGCGTCAAAGTGGCCCGGATTACCGCCCTGGCGAACGACATGGCCCTGGCCCTGGCGGCCCCGGCAATCCGGATTGAAGCCCCCGTTCCCGGCCAATCCCGGGTCGGTATTGAAGTACCCAATAATAAAATCGCCACGGTCGGCTTGCGCGAAATAATGGAAGCTGAGGAATACGCTAAAAAAGCGGGCCGGTTGAAATTCGGGCTGGGCCGGGACGTGGCCGGACAGCCGATGGTTGCCGACCTCGCCAAAATGCCCCACTTGCTGATTGCCGGTAGCACCGGGTCCGGTAAGAGCGTCTGTCTTAACTCTATCGTGGCCTCTTACCTGCTGCAATACCGGCCCAGCGAGTTACAGTTCATTATGATTGACCCCAAAATGGTCGAGTTAAGTACCTATAACGGGATTCCTCACCTGCGCTTCCCGGTGGTGACGCAGATTGAAGCCGACCCTGAAAAGGAACGCAAGAGCGGCGACCGCACCCCGACCGTCATGAGCGTTTTGAAGTGGTCTATCCGTGAAATGGAACGCCGCTACAAATTGCTGTCGCTTTTCGGACACCGCAATATTGAAAGCTGGAATAAAGCGGCCGGGGTGGGCAACGACCAGGAAAAATTATCCTATCTGGTGCTGATTGTAGACGAACTGGCCGACCTGATGATGGTCGCGCCGGAAGAAGCCGAAGCGGCAATCTGCCGCCTGGCCCAGAAAGCCCGGGCGGTCGGTATACACCTTATCCTGGCGACCCAGCGCCCTTCGGTGGACGTTGTAACCGGCCTGATTAAAGCTAACTTCCCCAGCCGGATTACTTTTGCCGTGACCAGCCAGATCGACAGCCGGGTTATCCTGGACATGGCCGGGGCCGAAAAATTGCTCGGCCGGGGCGACATGCTTTACCTGAGCGCCGATTCCGCGAAACCTATCCGGGTCCAGGGCGTGTACGTCAGCGACGAGGAAATAGACTCGCTGGTCCAGCACTGGCGCCAGCAAAACGACTTCCTGAACGGCGATAAAAAGAATTTTGTCCAGGGCCAGATCTGGCCGCAGGAACTACAGGAAATCGAAGCAGAAAGTGACGCGGACGAGACCGACGAGCTTTTTGAACAGGCCCTGCAAATCGTGCGTGAGGCCCGGACCGCTTCGACATCATTATTGCAGCGGCGCCTCCGCGTCGGCTACAATCGAGCCGCCCGGTTAATCGAAGATTTGGCCCAGGCCGGGGTGATCGGCCAGGCCGACGGCAGCAAGCCGCGCCCGGTCTTAATCGCCGAAGAAGACCTTAACGGGGGTACTTCGCTTACCGCCGCCGCCGGTGACTTTGTACCGGCCCCTGTAGATAACCCGCCGCCGCCACCCTATAACCCGGTACCGGTCCAGGTCCAGGCCCCGGCCCCGGTCGCGGCCCTCCCGACGTTGCCGAATATACCGCCCGCCACCGTTGACCCCGGTGCAAATATCCCCAGGCCGTCCCAGGCTCCAACGGTGGTGAAGCCGCCAATTATGCGGCAGGTCGGCCCGGCGCCCACCCCAATCCTAGAGGCGAACCGGCCCCGCCCGGCCCAGGGCTACTTTGACGCCGACCCGCCAATTTAGCCGGTACATTTAGACTCAGACCTTAAAAATCCTTATTCTCGCAAAGCTCGACTTTAGCTGGAGAGAATAAGGATTTTTGATTTCTTATGATACGGATTGAATTAATGAGAGAAGGTAGCCAGTCAATCCGAAAGCAGGGCCAACATCCCACACAATCAAAGTGCCATTATCAAAATATTGCGTGCGCTTGCGTTTTTCTTCCGGCCTGGTATTAGACGGTGAACCAAGCTCGACCACCAAATCCGGGCCGCCTTGCAAAACCAACCGCTTACCCGGCCCTCTTTTAACCAGGTTCGATTTTACCCGCTCATGCGAAACCAGGCAGACATCCGGCTTGATAACGTCACCATCTTTTAGTTCGCATTCGACCTGGCGGGGTAAGCCTGACCAAAATTCACCAGGCGAGCTACTAAAGAAAGAATTTCTTGCATTTTGGCGGCAATGCGCCGCTCTTCAAAGTCGGTCATCTTGTCCCAGACCAGCCAGCCATTATAAAGTTCAAGCGTTTCCTACTCTAAAAGCTTACTGGCATTTTCAATCGTATAGGTCCCGCGCCAGCGGGCATAAGCTTCCAGGCCGGTACGCGGTCAATGTCCGTTATTGTCTGACGTAAGATTATCTTTTAAGCTCGCCGGGTTCATAAGCGTTGCTCACTAACTTAAAAGAGGGTGCAGGCTGTCAGGGCTGGTCACAATTTAATTGTGACATTCTGCTTACGAAAGTTATAATTAAGAAGCTTTAGCTTATCTTTTCCCAGACCAGGACATAGACCTGTCCGGAGCCTTGAAAGGGGATGGAGTTGGTCCGGAGGGAGAGCCGGTTGCCCGCAAGTTCGATGTAGCGCACCTGGCTGGAGCCGGTATAGTTAGGGAAAAGGGCCAGGTCGGGGTAATGTATGACCGCCGACCGGATTTCATCGACTTCGTAGCGGCCAAAGTAAGCGGTATAGCCGTCAAAAGCAGCCTTTACTTCTTCCAGGGTCGCCAATGCCCGGTCACTGCTGGTAAAATTGGCCCGGCGTGGGTCTCCGAGTTGTGCGGACATCAGGCCGTTTTCGCCATAGATCAAGAGGCCCCGGGGGGCCGGACCGAATGGGTATGTTATCTGCCCATCGGCCCGCCGCGTTTCCCAGGAAAGCAGCTTCCAGTAACCGGGCAAAAGGTCTTTAAGCATTTTGCGGCTTTTCCCACTGTGAAATAATAGTAGGAGTAATGCCGCCCCGGGCATTGAAAATACCGGTGATTTTAATCCACTTTGGTTCCATTACTTTTACCAGGTCGCGCAGAATGCTGTTCGTGACCGCCTCGTGGAAAGCTCCTTCGTTGCGGAAGCTCCACATATAGAGTTTCAGGCTCTTGGTTTCGACACATTTCCGGTCGGGCCGGTATTCAATCGTGAAGCGGGCGAAATCCGGCTGGCCGCTGATAGGGCACAGGCAGGTGAATTCCGGAATATCCAGGACAATTGTATAGTCCAGGTCCGGGGCCGGGTTTTCAAAGCTATCCAGTTGTTTGGTCGGTACGGTTTTGCCTTCACCCAGCTTGCTCGGCGGCAATACGCCGGGGCCGGTCGCCTCACCCACAATAGTAGTTTCTAATTTTGGCTCGTGGCCGTTTGAATTATTTTGTATGGTCATTTCCTGTTACTTCCAGAATTTTAGTTAAATAAATACCCGGTCAGCATAGCCGGGTCAGGTCTTTAAAGAGCCGGGGCCGGTTCCCGCCTGGCCTGCGACACTGTAATTATACCACGAAAATAACCTCGTTCAGGCCGGTTTTAGCGTGCCAGTGGCTTTTTCAACTTCTTTAGCCCGCCAACTGCCAGAACGAAGTTATCCGCTCCGGGTGGGCTACACAGGGTTACTTCAGGCACGAGGGAAGCATGTGTCAGGTTGCCGCGCACGGGATTTTTAACCTGGGTCAATTGACAGTGCCTCACGGATAACCTTACAATATACGGTACAGCCAAAGGGAACGGCCTTTTTCCTGTCTATTCCCATTCTCAGACTGGAGCAGGAGGACTGTGGATTTTCATCACCAGGCCATAATAGCCCAGGACGTCTATAAGCACTACGCCAGAGGAGTTGATGGTCGGGCCTCAACGGCTTCAACTTGCGGACCGCCTGCGGCCCTGGCAGCCCAAAACGAAGCAGGTAAACCGGCCGCCGCTATTTTCCTCCTACTGTCAGCAAATAAGTTTAGAAAGCTCGGCAACTGAATTAAAGACTGAATAAAGCGGCTATCCCGGCCTTTGCTCAAGGTTCTCAAAGAGACTGCGGAGGTCGAGCATTTTTGACCCGGTAAGGAGACAAGCATGACAGATCGCCAGTTCATCGAGGTTCGCGGCGCCCGTGAAAACAACCTCAAGGACATCTCTTTGAACATTCCCAAGCAGCAGGTTACGGTGTTTACCGGCGTGTCCGGCTCCGGAAAATCTTCCCTGGTATTCGACACTATCGCCGCCGAAGCGCAGCGCCAGTTGAACGAAACATTTACCTTCTTTGTGCAAGGCTTCCTGCCGCACTACGGCCAACCGGAGGTAGACCACATCGAAAACCTGAACGCTCCGATCATCATTGACCAGAAGCGGGTCGGCGGCGGATCGCGTTCGACAGCAGGCACTTACACAGATATTGCCACTTTGTTGCGGCTGCTTTTCTCACGAGTGGGGCAACCCTACGCCGGGCCAGCCTTCGCTTTCTCATTCAACACTCCCCAGGGAATGTGCCCGGAATGCGAAGGCATCGGCAAGACCGTTCAACCTGACCTGGGAAAATTCCTTGACCGCAGCAAATCCCTGAATGGCGGGGCCATCCTGCACCCGGAGTTCAAGATCGGCAAATGGATGTGGAAGATGTACCCGCTATCGGGCCTGTTCGACAACGATAAACCCATTAAAGACTACACCGATCCAGAACTTCACGCCCTGCTCTACGGCGCGGACGTGAAAGTCTCTGCTGGCGGATACGGTACCAAATACGAGGGTCTGGTTGAACGCTTCACCCGCATGTATATCAAGAAGGACGCGGCGGCCATGTCCGAACGCAACCGGGCGGTCTTTGAAGAGTTCACCACCTCGCAGACTTGCCCGTTGTGTAAGGGGGCCAGGCTCAACCAGGCCGCCCTGAATTGCAAGATTAACGGCCGTAATATCGCTGAACTCTCCGACCTGGAAGCGACCGAGCTGATTAAGTTCCTGGAAGGCTTCACCGATCCGGCCGCCGTGAAAGTGGCGGCCCGGCTAACCGAACGCTTGCAACACCTGGTGGACATTGGCCTGGGTTATCTGAGCCTCAGCCGGGAAACCGCCACCCTGTCCGGCGGCGAGTCGCAGCGCGTGAAGATGATCCGGCACCTCGGCAATAGCCTGACCGAAATGTTGTACATCCTGGACGAACCCAGTGTGGGGCTGCACGCCCGTGATGTCGTCCGCCTTAATAGCCTTTTGAAGAAGCTGCGCGACAAAGGCAATACCGTGCTCATCGTGGAGCATGACCCGGATGTAATGGCTATCGCCGACCACGTGGTGGATATCGGCCCAAAGGCCGGGGTCCATGGCGGGGAAGTGGTATTTGAAGGGAGTTATGAGGCCCTCAAGAGCGCGGACACCCTCACCGGGCAATTCTTAAAGCAGCACATGCCGGTAAAGGAGAAAGTACGGCCTCCTACCGGGCAAATGACCATCAAACAGGCCTCCCTGCATAACCTGAAGAACGTCACGGTGAACATTCCCACCGGCGTCCTGACCGTCGTGACGGGAGTCGCCGGCTCCGGAAAAAGCACCCTGATTAACGAGGTCTTTTTGAAACAGCACCCGGACGCGATTATGATCGACCAGTCCCGCGTGACGGCCAATAGCCGCTCGGCTCCGGCTACCTATACCGGGATAATGGACGAGATTCGCCAGGCCTTCGCCAGGGAAAACAACGTCAGTGCCTCGCTCTTCAGTTTCAACTCAACGGGCAGTTGCCCCAATTGCAACGGCCTGGGAGTAGTTTACACCGACCTGGCGTTTATGGATAGCATCGCCACCGCCTGCGAAATCTGCGAGGGGAAACGTTTCAAGGCCGAGGTGCTGGTTTACCACCTGCGCGGTAAGACCATCAGTGACGTGCTGGACATGACGGTGGAGGAAACCCTGACCTTCTTCACCGAGAAAAAGGTCAGGGCCGTGCTGCAATCCATGAACGATGTGGGGTTGGGATACCTGAAACTGGGCCAGCCCCTCAGCACCCTGTCAGGCGGAGAAGGGCAACGCCTGAAGCTCGCCACCGAACTCCACAAACGGGGCAGCGTCTACGTGATGGACGAACCCACCACCGGGCTGCACCTTTCGGACATTGGGCTGCTGATGGGCATCATTGACCGGCTGGTGGACGCCCGGAACACCGTCATCCTGATTGAACATCACCTGGACGTTATCCGGCAGGCCGATTGGGTCATCGACCTGGGCCCGGAAGGTGGCAGCGCCGGTGGTGAAGTATTGTTTGAGGGACCGCCGCAAGAATTGAAAAATTGCCAGCGGAGTATCACGGCGAAGTTTATTTAAAGCCTGGCGGCCCTAAGCTTTCCGCTTCTTTTTCTTATCGGTCAGCACCATGAGCAAACCGCCCAGCAAACCGAGATTTTTGAAAAACTGGACCTGCTGAGTTGTCCGGGCTTTGGGGTCGGTTTCGTTCCAGAAGGCATGTCCGGCCAGCGTGGTCGGAATTAGCGAACCAATCAGGATTAAAGCGGCCAGTTTCGGAAATATTCCCAGGCCCAGCATGACGCCCGCCCCGGCCATCGCCGCGCCGTTGAGTTTGACCAGTTCTTGGGATTCAGGCAGTCCGACTTTTGGCAAAGCTTTCGGGCGGCCGCCCGGCTCGGCGTAAGCGCTATACCCGGATGTGATAAAAATCCCGGAGAGGGATAACCGGGCCAGTCCTTTTATAAGACCCATGGAAAAGTTCCTTTCTAAAAAGTGCAAAATAAAGATATAAAATTACAAACTTTCGTTAGTAATCAGCCAATTACAGACTTGCCGGTATCATA
>JAQBPB010000008.1 GCA_028287745.1 Chloroflexota bacterium | reverse complement strand
AGAGCGTAGCGGACCCACCCAGATCCATCCCGAACCTGGCAGTGAAACGCTACAGCGCTGACAATAGTTAGCTCGCAGGGGCTTGCGAAGATAGGCCGCTGCGGCTTTTTTCTTTTCATAACATATTTTATGTAATAGCATAATCTTTTTCCTCCAATCCCAATCCCAGTTCCAATTCTCCTCTTATACCTTTTCCAAACTTCTAAATTATTACTACTTTAGTTTTTATTGTCTTGTACCAACCGCAAAATTTCCCAATTCTTAACCGCATATTAAATCTTGGACCAGGTTCTTGACATTAGACCCATCTGGCGTGTAAGCTGAATTATGAGGAGATTTCTGCCGGGTTAAAGTAATAAGGCAGTTGGGCCAGGTTATTTAAACTGTACTTGCTGCTTCTTAATGCCTTTTTAGATTATTCCAGGCCTTCATAAACTTGATCTGGAAGATGTAGAATTCTCATAATACCTGGCTACTGTTTTCTGCACTGCTATCCAATTTTCTATAGAACCGAATACGAATGAGTGTTATAAATAATCTTCTAACTACAAAACTCTATTCACCACGTCCGCGATTCGATCTGGTTGGGCGTCCCCGGCTTATAGAACAATTGAATGCTGGCGTACAACAGGGCCACCAGCTTTTTCTTGTTTCCGCCCCACCCGGCTACGGCAAAACTACCCTGTTAGTGGAGTGGCTCCACCAGCTCAACCAGCCTTTCACATGGTTGTCATTGGACAACGATGACAATGATTTGCAGCGGTTCTTCAGCTATCTGATTGGAGCCCTGCAGCAGATTGACCCTACCATCGGGGAAGTTACCGCCAGCCTTTTGGCCTCCCCCCAACTGCCGGTACCTAATACTCTCGCCACCACCCTGATAAATGATATTGCCAGTTCATCCGTTTCAATTTCCCTGGTTTTAGATGATTATCATGTTATTACCACACCGGCCATTCACGAGGCCGTAACTTTTATACTTGACCATCAACCGCCCCAGCTCCGGTTGGTCCTGGCTACCCGGGTAGACCCTCCGTTGCCCCTGGCCCGGTTGCGGGTGCGCGGCCGCCAGACCGAGATACGGGCTGACGACCTGCGTT
Source organism: Chloroflexota bacterium (assembly GCA_028287745.1). Taxonomy (GTDB): domain Bacteria; phylum Chloroflexota; class Chloroflexia; order Chloroheliales; family Chloroheliaceae; genus 54-19. Next base: position 34,699 of record JAQBPB010000008.1, on the reverse strand, counting down.
TCAGCCTGGATGAAACTATCGCCTTATTTGACCAGGCCCATTTGAACCTGAAAACCGAGGCTATTCATACTCTCAGTGCTCGTACTGAAGGCTGGATTGCCGGGCTGCAAATGGCCGCGCTCTCTATGCAGGGTTGGGACGATACTCGCATTGCTGAATTTGTGGCGGCCTTTAGCGGGAGCCATCACTATGTTATTGATTACCTGGTAGACGAAGTGTTACGGCGGCAGTCCGATAATGTGCGCGACTTTCTGTGCCAGACCGCCATCCTGGACCGCCTCAACGCAGCACTGTGTGATGCCGTGACCGGACGCACCGATAGCCGGGCTATCCTGGCTCAACTGGAGCGCTCCAACCTTTTTTTAATTCCGCTTGACCAAAAACGCCAGTGGTTCCGCTACCACCTTTTATTTGCCGATGCCTTACGAGTAGAACTGGATGCCGACCCTCAGCAAAGTTTACTGGTCCACCAGCGGGCCGCGAAATGGCTTGAAGCCCATGGTTATGTACGCGATGCACTTAAACACACCCTTGCCGCCGAAGCCTGGACGGAAGCGGGCCGTCTTATAACACTTGCCGCTGATGATGCCTTGAACCATTTTGAACTGGGCATCCTGGGCAATTGGCTGGATAAATTACCCGATGCCGCTGTCCTGGCCGACCCGGAACTGGCCTTAATTAAAGCTCGCGTTGCCTATACAACCGGTCATCCGGACGTAAGTATGTCTATTGTCAGTACTCTGGATGATGTAACACCGGCCCAGCTATCTCCGCGTAGCTGGGCCCGTCTGGTCAGCCTGCGCGCAGTATTAGCCACCGTGCGCGAGGCACCGGAAGCACCCCGCCTGGTGCGAGAAGCGCTGGCTCTGACCGGCAAGGATGACCCGATGTTTCGCCAGCACAACCTGGTAATACTTGGACTGGTCCAACGCCTGGAAGGCGCTACGGTAGCTTCAAGTGACTCCTACCGAGAGGCGGTCAGCCTGGGCAGCTCTTTACGCGTACCGGCCTATACCATGCACTCAATGCACGACCTGGCTTTTACTTTGATTGAACAGGGGCGGCACCGCGAGGCCCAAACCATGTGTGAAACTACTCGCGTCAACCGTTCGGATGCTCGCGGACAACCTTTCCTGACCAGTGACCTACTGGCTATTCCCCTGGCGGCGGTTGCTTATGAGTTCAACGACCTTGTTAAGGCCCGTGACCTGGCCCTGCGGGGCCGTGAAGCACAACGAAGCCTCAGTCAAGAGCGCAATGTTGGCATGGAGTCTGTCCAGCTTCTAATCTTGACCTATGCCGGGTTGGGGGATTGGGATGCGGCCTGGAACTTTATTCGAGAGGCCCAACAGGGGGTATATACCTATCGCTGGTTCGCCCCGCACATTGCCGTGGTCGAGACAAACTTGCGCTTGCGGCAGGGTGATATTGAAGCGGCCGAGCGCTGGGCCAGTACGGTGCAAATATCTTTTAACGATAAGCCGGATGAAATTCGAGAACCACGCTACTTCACCTATGCCCGACTGCTAATTGCCAGGGGACAGCCCCAGGAAGCCTTGCGGTTGCTTGCCCACCTGGAAACCCAGGTAAGAGATGGCGGCCGGTTGCTGCGCCTGATTACCGTCCATATTTTGCAGGCTCTGGCCGAGGCGGCGCTTGATAACCAGGAGGCTGTCCGCCGCCTGCTGACCGAGGCTGTCCGTATCGCCGCGCCGCACGGCTACAGCCGCCGCTTTCTTGACGAAGGGCCGGGGGTGGCGCGCTGGTTAGCGGCTGTTCGCCTGGCCGCGCCCGCCTTTATTGATAATCTTCTGCAAGCTTTTGGTTGCTTCAGCCCTGAGCATGACCAGGCCAGGACTGCCAGGACCGCGCCGGTTGGGCTGCATCCCTTGCTGCCCGAACCGCTGACCGACCAGGAATGGAATGTGCTGCGCCTGCTGGCCGAGGGGCTTTCCTACGATGGCATCGCCGAACGGCTGGTTATCACGCGGAGTACGGCCAAATGGCATATTCATAATATTTACTCGAAGCTGGGCGTCAATGACCGCCTGCGGGGAATTATGCGCGCCCAGGAGCTTGGGTTAATCTAACCTCCTGACGCGCCTGACCCCCTACCTATCAAATCTGCCAACCATCCTAACCTGACCACCCACCCAACCCTACCCCACCTGAATACCGACCTTAAACCCCACCATTCGGTGGGGTACAGCCTATGAAGAAGCGGCTACAATTAACTTATAAATGTAAGCCAAAAACATTCAAGAAAAGTTCTTCAGTTATTAGATATTACAGAAAATTGACGTGAAATAACGTTAGTTTGTAAGGGATATTCGGACCACCGGGGGGATAGGTACACCGCAATGGATTTCTACGAGATTCGGGTTAAGGGTCATATTTCCCCCAAACGGATGCAGACATTTGCCGGGTTGACTGCCAAGCTTCTGCCGAACGGGGAAACAGTACTACAAGGGCAGATAGCCGACCAGGGGGCATTACATGGCATTTTGAGGTCCATCTCTGATTTAGGTCTTAACCTTTTACTGGTTCAGCAAAAAGAGACCTGCCAAGAAGAAAGTAAAGAACTATGAAGACACAGGCGGCGGTCCTGCGAACCGTTGGGCTGGAGCGCCCTTATACTAAAACTACGCCCCTCTCTATCGAAGAGGTCCACCTGGACGAACCGGGACCGGGTGAGGTATTGGTCCAACTGGTCGCGACCGGCTTATGCCATTCGGACCTTTCGACTATCAACGGTACCCGGCCTCGCCCGGTGCCGATGGTTTTGGGGCATGAGGCCGCCGGTATTGTCCGGGCGGTCGGGCCGGGTGTGCAGACAGTCGTTCCGGATGACCATGTAGTCCTATCGTTGGTCCCGGCTTGCGGCCGGTGTGTGCCATGCCAGACGGGCCGGCCAATGCTCTGCGAACCGGGCGTGCGGGCTAACAATGCTGGCACCCTTATAGGTGGTGCTCACCGCTTCCACGGCCTAAACGGCGAAGTGATGTACCATCACCTGGGCGCCTCGGCTTTCTCCGAGTACACCGTGGTTTCCGAGGGCTCGATAACCCCTATAGACCGCTCCATTCCGCTGGAAGAAGCGGCAATCTTTGGCTGCGCGGTCCTCACCGGTATCGGAGCGGTAGTTAATACGGCGCGCTGCGAGCCGGGCGCTTCGGCGGCAATCTTTGGATTGGGCGGGGTTGGGTTGAGCGCCGTTATAGGGGCCGCCCTGGCCGGGTGCTACCCTATCGTAGCCGTGGATGTACTGGAAACTAAGCTTGAACTGGCCCGTCAGTTGGGAGCTTCGCATACCGTGAAAGCCGGGCAGACCGATACCATTGAGCAAATCCGGTCTATTACCGGCGGTGGTGCCGATTACTCTTTCGAGGCGGTGGGCAGCGCCAATGTGCTGGGGCAAGCTTATGCCGCTACCAGGCGCGGCGGCACGACCGTTGCGGTCGGCCTGGCCCATCCTTCCCAGAATCTCCAGATCGCGGCGATTGGCCTGGTAGCCGAAGAACGGACTTTGAAAGGTTCTTACGGCGGTTCATCGGTACCGCGCCGCGATTTGCCCCGCTACCTGGCGCTTTATAAGGCGGGCAGACTGCCGATAGACCGGCTTATCAGCGGTTACTTGAGCCTGGACCAGATCAATAGCGGTTTTGAAAACCTGGCCGATGGCGCAGCGGTTCGCCAGATTATACGTTTTGGCGACCCAGGGTAATACAACAATAAATTATCTTCCGGTAATCCAGCAATCTTTTTGCGATAAAACTTCATACAACCTGCAGCAGCGGTAAATTATAAGTAACAACGAAAGTTATCTTAGCCAAGGAGGCAAAAATGCAGTCTGACGTAAGCGGTAAAGAGCAATTGGAAGCCCTGGCCGGGCGATTTCCCACCGATTTCGTGTGGGGCTCGGCGACAGCCGCGTACCAGATCGAGGGTGCCGTTAATGAGGATGGGCGTGGTGAGTCTATCTGGGACCGCTACAGTCACAACCCGGCTAACATACGCGACGGCCAACCGGGCGACGTTACCTGCGACCACTATCACCGCTGGCCGGAAGATATTGGCCTTATCCGCGAACTTGGGATGAACGGGTACCGCTTTTCAATTGCCTGGGCGCGCATTTTCCCCGAAGGTACCGGCCAGGTTAACGAGGCCGGACTGGCCTGGTATGAACGGCTGGTAGATACCTTGCTTGAAGCAGGTATTCAGCCCTGGGTTACTCTTTATCACTGGGACTTACCCCAGGCTTTGCAAGACCGGGGTGGCTGGGCCAACCGCGAGACGGTTGACGCTTATGCGGCCTATGTCGAAGTAGTGGCCCGGCGGTTGGGCAACCGGGTAGCGGGTTGGATTACACACAACGAACCTTATATTCATACCTTCGCCGGTCACTACCAGGGCCGCCACGCGCCCGGCGGCACCGACCTGGCTAATGCGCTTCAGACTGCCCACCATATTTTGCTTTCGCACGGACGAGCGGTAAAAGTGCTGCGCGAAATAACCCCGAGCGTTCCGGTTGGCATTACCCTCTATCTATCGCCTACGCGACCGGCTTCAGATTCGCTGGAAGACGTAGCCGCCGCCCGGCGCGCCGATGGTTATATCAACCGCTGGTTCCTGGACCCGGTCTTTGGGCGAGGCTATCCGGCCGATATGTTAGAGTTCTACGGCAAAGGCGGGTTTCTGCCGAAAATAGAGCCGGGCGACCTGGACGAAATCGCTACGCCGACTGATTTTCTGGGTCTTAACTCTTACTTCCAGACCTTTGTACGGGCGGTCGCACCGGGACCGGGCCGTGAACTGGAAGCGGTCCATGTCACCGGGGACGACGCCAGGGCGCTCGGTTTTGAAGTTACCGAAACGGGCTGGCCCGTGGTATCGGACGCCTTCCGCGAATTAATCGTCCGGGTCCACCAGGACTACAATCCACCGGCAATCTACATCACCGAGAATGGCGCGGCCTTCCGGGACGAAGTAGTGGACGGGCAGGTGCACGATCCGCGCCGCATATCCTACCTGGAAACCCATTTAACTGCGGTTGCCCAGGCGATGGAGGCCGGTGCCCGGGTACGCGGTTACTTTGTATGGTCTTTATTGGATAACTACGAATGGGGTCTTGGCTTCACGGTCCGCTTTGGTATTATATATACGGACTACCCCACCCAGCAGCGTATCATAAAAGATAGCGGCCGCTGGTACAAGGGTCTAATAGAGGCTAATAGAAGTCGCGTATAACACCGATTACGAGAAATAAAATGCAAAACCTGATTGATATCGAGAAAATTACGACCGAAACGATTGGCGACACGTCTTACAAGCTATTGATCGGCGGCGAGTGGCAAACTGCCGCTGGTAACTCCACTTTCCCCGTGGATAACCCGGCTACCGGGGTAGTACTTTCCAGCGTGCCTGACGCCGGGGTGCGCGAGACCCAGGCTGCTATTGACGCCGCCAGTGCGGCCTTGCCCGGCTGGTCGGAAACACCCGCCCTGGCCCGGGCGGCTTTACTGCGCAAAGTCGCGGCCCTGATGCTGGAGCGCCGCGAGCGCCTGGCGACAATTATGACGCTGGAACAGGGCAAACCGCTGTCCGAAGCTCTCGGTGAAGTGGCCTATGCTGCCAGCTTTCTTAGCTGGTTCGCCGGGGAAGCCGAGCGCATCTACGGCCAGGTTGTCCCGGCCTCGGCAGGCAACAAGCGTATCCTGGTGCTGCGCCAGCCGATAGGGGTGGTAGCAATGATTACACCCTGGAACTTTCCGGCGGCCATGCTTACTCGCAAGCTTGGACCGGCCCTGGCGGCTGGCTGTACCGTTGTCTGCAAACCGGCCGAGCAGACCCCGCTTTCGGCCATCGAACTGGGTAAACTGTTCGTGGAAGCGGGGGCCCCGGCTGGGGTGGTCAATATCATCACCTGCCAGGACCCGGTGCCATTTTCCGAAACTATCTTCAAAGATGACCGGGTCCGCATGGTGTCGTTCACCGGCTCCACCGAAGTGGGCAAACTGCTGATCAAGCAGTCGGCCGAAACGGTCAAACGGGTCTCGCTCGAACTGGGCGGTAACGCGCCTTTCATTGTTTTTGATGATGCCGACCTGGATGCGGCGGTCCAGGGCGCTATCGACTCAAAATTCCGCAACGCCGGTCAGACCTGTGTTTGCGCCAATCGCATCCTGGTCCAGGCGGGTATTTACCAGCGCTTCGCCGAGGCCTTTACCAAAAAGGTAATCGAATTAAAAGTCGGTAATGGTCTTCAGCCCGGTACCGATATTGGGCCGCTAATTGACCTGCCTGCCCGGACCAAAGTAGAACGCCATATTGCTAACGCCACCCAGGGCGGGGCCCGTGTGCTGACCGGTGGCACTCCCTGGACCGGAGCAGCGGGCCGGGAGGGTACTTTCTGGACCCCGACGGTCCTGGCGGATGTTACCCCGGACATGCTGGTATCGGTAGAGGAAACATTTGGCCCGGTAGCACCGCTTATCTCGTTCACGCACGAGGACGAAGCCATCCGGATAGCGAATGACACTCCATACGGTCTGGCGGCCTACTTTTACACTCGCGATGTCAGCCGGGTCTTTCGGGTGGCCGAGAAATTAGAGTACGGCATCATTGGCGCGAATGACGCATTGCCCTCAACCGCCCAGGCGCCTTTTGGCGGCGTCAAGCAAAGCGGCCTGGGGCGCGAAGGCGGTTCGTTCGGTATAGATGAGTACCTGGAAGTCAAATATATTTCGATAGGTCTGTAACAGGTAGTTTCCGTAAACGCTGCCGTAAGCGTTTACGGAAAGTATTGACAAGCTAAAAATTCTTTGATAATGTCTTTTAAAGCTCCGTAAACGCTTACGGTAACGTTTACGGAAACCGGTTTCCTAATACTGCTCTTACAACAGGCCTTAATTTAATCTTTTGACAGGTTTTAAGTCATTAGCTTTCGATGGAGAAAAGCTTTGAACATTCCTACTATGCGACTGGACGGCAAAGTAGCCTTGATTACCGGCAGCGGCAGCGGCCTGGGTAAAGCCGTGGCCGAAGGACTGGCTAGTTTTGGGGCCGATATCGTCATAACCGAAATCAGTTCAAAGCTGGAGTTAGGCCAAGATGTTGCTCGCGAGATTGCCGGAAATAGCGGTAGAAAAGTAATTGCCCTGCCCCTTGACCTGCCCGACCTTGCCAGTATAGACCGGTTAGTAACCGCCGCGGTCGCCCAAATGGGCAAAATTGATATACTTATCAATAATGCCGGGGTCCAGGTTTCCAAAGACGCTCTTGATGTTACCGAGGCCGACTGGGACATTGTAATTGATACCCACCTCAAAGGCACTTTCTTTACCTCGCAGCGCGTGGCGAAAGAGATGATCAAGCAGAAGTCCGGCCGGATTATCAATATGGCTTCCCAGCTTGGCCTGGTTGGTTATTACAAACGGGCGGCCTATAGCGCGGCCAAAGCCGGTATAGTAAATCTGACCCGCGCGCTGGCCGTGGAATGGGCCGGGTACGGCATTAACGTCAACGCTGTCGCGCCAACTTTTATCCGCACCACTTTATCCGAACAGGCCTTCAGTGACCCTAAAATATATAACGACCTGATAAGCCGCATTCCGCTGGGGCGGGTTGGCTTGCCGGAAGAAATTATTGGCCCCATGCTATTCCTGGCTTCCGATGCCTCCACTCTTGTTACCGGGCATACCCTTTCAGTGGATGGCGGTTGGACCGCCATGTAACGGCAAACCGGCCGCAATTTCTTTGTAACCAAGGAGAAGTTATAAATGACCACTTCCAACCAGCCCGCGAATTCACGGCTTTTACCGTTCCAGGGTCCGCAGCCCTACGGAATGGTGCCCGACCTGGTCGTGCCTGGAGCGCTTGACCTGGACGCCGATGAGCACTTATGGGTTCCCCAGGCTGAAAACGTTAGCTTCCGGCCGCTGTGTTTCAACGTCAGCGAGGGTTATTTCGTAAACCTGTTGCGGGTGAAGAAAGTGGGCGTCCTGTCGCGGCACCGTCATACCGGGCCGGTCCATTCATTCACCTTGCGGGGCCGCTGGCATTACCTTGAGCATGACTGGTTCGCCGAAACCGGCGGTTATGCCTTCGAACCGCCTGGTGAAACCCATACCCTGGTCGTGCCGGAAGGTGTCGAGGAAATGATTACCCTGTTCCATGTCACCGGGGCCTATGTCTATGTTGAACCGGACGGCCAGGCGCTTGGAATCGAGGATGTTTTCACCAAACTGGCTGCGGCCCGCCGCTACTACGAAGCAATCGGGTTGGGTGCAGGCTACGCTGACCGTTTTGTGCGCTAACGGGTACTTTTACCGGCAAAGAAGAGGTAAAAAAGCGAATGCGTTTAACCATTAACGACATAGCTAAAAGGGCGGGCGTTTCCAGCACGACCGTTTCGCGGGTAATTAACAATAAACCGGACGTAGATACCAAAACGCGTGAAAACATCCTCAAGATTATCGAGGAAACTAACTATGTACCTAACCCGATCATGATCGGATTGGGTAAGAGCAAAACGAACCTGGTAGGTTTCTTTACCTACAACCTGGTCGGGCCGTTCCGGGTCGAAGCTCTCCGGGGTATTTCGGAAAGGTTGAGTAGCAGCCAGTACCAGTTGCTGTTCTACAACTCTAACGTGCCTTTCCCAACAACCCCCGAACAGTACGAGAGGACTTCGCGGGGGCTTTTTGAAATCATTAACAAAGGCTCGGTGGACGGACTGATTATGCTGCAGCCCGTGAACGATAAAACTTACCTGGCTGAACTATACCAGCAAGGCTTCCCGCTGGTCTTCATTGACGACTGGGGCTATATGAGCCAGTTTGATGTGCCGGTGGTGGAAGTGGACAACTATAACGGCGCCTTGCAAGCGGTCCGCCATCTTATTGGCCTGGGACACCAGCGGATTGCTATTATCACCGGCCCGCTTGAAGTCGGGTCGAGCGCGGTGCGTACCAGCGTGGACCGGTTGGCCGGTTATAAAGATGCTTTGAAAGAAGCCGGGCTGCCTTTCGACAGCGCCCTGGTCGCCCAGGGAGATTTTTCCGAAGAAAGCGGCTACAGCTGTATCACGGCTTTGCTTGACCGGGCCGAAACTGCTTCCGGTTTTACGGCGCTATTTGCCTCTAATGACCTGATGGCTATTGGAGCTATGAATGCTCTCAATGAGCGCGGGCTGAAAGTGCCTGACGATATGTCGGTGGTGGGTTTTGACGATATACCGTTGGACGCTTATATACGGCCGGCCCTGACAACCGTAAGAATGCCTGTAAAGGAGATGGGCAAACTGGCGGTTGAAATGCTTATTGAACAGATCGAATGCAAAACACTTACTGCTAAAAAAGTGTTGTTTCCAACTGAACTCATAATTAGAGCTTCAACAAAACCTCGGTAACTTAACGGGAAATAAATAAAGTAATTGGCAACCTGACGGAGAGAGGGCGAACCGGGGGATTCGGCTACCCTGAAAACTCTATGAGTTTTCAGGAGTCACTCGCTAACAAAAGCTGTAATCACTGGACAACTGCCCGAAAATAAAAATGTAATGCCTACATGTAGCGCAAAGGAGCATATCATGCTAGATCCAACAGCTAAGAAGAGATTGAACCGCCGGAGATTCCTGCAGTTGTCAGGCCTGACAGTAGCGGCGGCCGGAACCAGCCTGGCCCTGGCGGCCTGCGGCGATGCCACAGCTACCGCTGTACCGGCGGCGACCACCACCGCCGCTTCCGCGGCCACCACCGCCGCCGCTTCCGCGACTACTGCGTCCGGCGCAGCCGCGACTACCGCCGCGTCCGGCGGTGCTGCGACTACCGCTGCGGCCGCTGCTCCGGCCCTGCGGGCTTACGCCGGTACCAAGTTGCGGTTCATTCGCCACTCGGCCGCCGACGCCGACTGGATGAAAGCCCAGTTACCGGCTTTCAAAGAAGCTACCGGTATTGATGTTACTATTGAATTAGTACCTTATGCCGACATGCACAACAAACTCGTCGTTGAGTTTGCGGCAGGGTCCAGCACCTATGACCTTACAACCGTACCGGATTTCTGGCTGGCCGAATTCGGCCAGGGTAACTGGCTCAAACCCCTTGATGCCTATGTGGCCGACCCCAAATTTGGGCCGGAAGCCTTTAATCTCAAGGATATTCCTGAGTCGCTCTTGAATAGCAACAAGATTAACAGCAAACTTCTGGCGGTGCCGTGGAAGTTTAACACGCTGACCCTGTTCTACCGGACCGACCTCATACAGGAACCGCCAAAAACCTGGGAAGAGTGGAAGAAGATTGCCACCGAACAGACCAAAAACGGGGTTTACGGCGTGGGCCTTAGCCTCGGCGCGACCACCGCAGCCGAAGAATTCCTGGACTTCCTGTACTCCAACAACGGACGGTTGCTGGCCGACGACAACAAGACAGCGCTCTTTAACTCACCGGAAGGCGTTGAGGCGCTGGAGTTTATGATTTCGCTGATGCCTTTTGCCGCTCCCGGCACCACCAGCCGCCATTACGACGACTCCGCCGCGATTATGGGCCAGGGCAAGATTGCCATGGAAATGCTCATTCCTTATCACATGAATACTTTGCAGAACCCGCAAAAGTCTACGGTTGTCGACAAGATCAAGACCGTGCGCTTTCCGGCCAAGCAGAAGAGTTCCACCAAGGTCAATACCTGGGCGCTGGCTATCCCGGCGGCCTCGAAGAATGCTGAAGCGGCATACCTGCTGATACAGTACCTGTTGTCTCCGCAGAATCTCAAAAAGATGGTCACTGACCTGAATGGCGGGATTGTACCCAGCCGCAATTCCTCGCTGACCGATAGCAGCATTCGGGCGAGTTACCCGCAATTTGTGGTTGCCGCTGAAGCGGCCAGGGATGGTTTCACCTACCCTCCTATCCCTCAGATTTCGATAATTGAGCAGAGCCTTGCCAAGAACATCCAGCGGGCTATCAACAAAGAAGTCAGTGCCAAGGCCGCCCTGGATGCCGCTGCCAATGAGATTAACGAGCAACTCAAGAAGTAGTACGGCGCTACCGCAGTTCCTAGTGATTAACTTCCCCGACCGGTACCGGCGAAAGGTTCCGCCGGTACTGGTCGGGTGACCGGAGGTAACGATGCCTTTTAACTTACCGGGACAGGCCGGTGATACGCTTATAACAGAGGCGCAACCCAGATCAAAGACCAATCGCCACTCTGTGTTAGAGATGGCTGGTAGGTACGGGTATATCCTGCCGGCGATAATTATTGTAGGGGTAATCACAGTCCTGCCCCTGCTCAATACGATCATAATTAGTTTCCAGTCCTATAAGCTGGCCCGCCCCCAGGACCGGGAATTTGTAGGGTTAGCGAATTATCTGACTTTGTTCAGTGAACCCCGGGTCGGTACCGCTGTCACAAACACGGTGATTTACACCTTAGTGACCGTTATAACTTCGCTGGTGCTGGGCCTGGCTATCGCTATCCTGATACAGGGTTTAACCATCGGCAAGCCGCTCCTGCGCGCCATATTCGTCGCACCGATGCTGCTAACTCCGGCCGTGGTAGGGGTGATGTGGCGCTTTTTGCTTAACGCCCAGGCCGGTATTTTTAATTATTTCAGCTCCTCGCTGGGTTTTGGCAACCCCGACTGGCTCGGCACACCCGGCCTGGCTATGTTCAGCATCATCGTGGTAGATGTCTGGCAGTGGACCCCCTATGTCTTTCTGGTAATGCTGGCCGGGCTTGAATCGCTTCCCCAGGAATACCTGGAGGCCGCCCATATTGATGGGGCCAGTAGCTGGCAGCGCTTCCGCTACATCGTGTTGCCGTACCTGACGCCGTTATTGCTCATTGCCACATTGTTCCGGTTTACCTGGGCTTTTCGCGGGTTCGACCATATTTATACGCTTACCCAGGGCGGCCCCGGTAACGCAACCGAAACCCTGGCCCTTAGCGTCTGGCGGACCGGATTCGTGGGCCTCGACCTGGGGGTGGCGTCGGCCATCTCGGTGGTCATGATGCTGGTGCTGACTATTTTCAGCCTGGTTATTTTACGCTCGCTGTCCAGACAACTTAAAAGTTGAGATAGCCGGGAAATTTAAAAGGCCACTTAAGGAATTAAGGCCCGCCGGAACAGACTGGCGCGGGCCTGGCATCAGGCGCTCTAACAGCGCGACCGCTTTAAAAAATTTACGTAAGGTAGCTTTTAACTAAGGAGACAAAAATGGAAACGGCATCTTCCTCCACCTCGGTGGCTTTCGGCGCACTTGAAACCGCCGAGAAGCTCACAGCCGAGCAAATCGAGGAGAGAGCGAACAGGTTGCTGGAACAACTCAGCCTGGACGAGAAGATTTGGATGATGGACGGCGATTACCCGTTCTGGGAAGGTTTCCCCGAAATGATGGGCGGCGGCTACGCGGCCCATACCTGGGTTGCCGGTGAAGTGCCGCGCCTGGGTATCCCCGGCATCCGCTTCGCCGATGGACCGCGCGGGGTCGTGCTGAAAGGCGCTACGACTTTCCCGGTAAGCATGGCCCGTGGAGCCAGCTGGGATACCGAACTTGAAGAACGTGTTGGCGATGTGATAGGCCGCGAGTTGCGGGCCCTGGGTGGGAACTTCTTTGGCGGGGTCTGTATCAACCTGTTGCGCCATCCCGGTTGGGGCCGCGCCCAGGAAACTTATGGCGAAGATACCTATCATCTTGGCGTTTTCGGCGAGGCTCTGACCCTGGGTGTCCAGCGCCACGTAATGGCCTGTGTCAAGCACTACGCCCTCAATTCGATGGAAAATGCCCGCTTCACGATTGATGTAAAAGTCGAACCGCGCGCGCTGCAGGAAGTTTACCTGGCCCATTTCCGGCGGGTCGTGCAGGCCGGGGTCGCCTCCGTAATGAGTTCTTACAACAGCGTCAACGGTGAATGGGCCGGACAGAACCCGGAACTGCTTAACGATATTCTCAAGCAGGATTGGGGTTTTGATGGCTTCGTGATGACCGATTTCATGTGGGGCATGCGCGATGCCAAAAAGGCCGCCCTGGCCGGGCAAGACCTGGAAATGCCTTTCCAGAACCTTTACAACCTGGGCCTCAAGAGCCTGGTCGAGCAGGGCGAAGTGCCGCTCGAACGGGTAAACGATGCCTGCCGGAGACTGCTCCGCCAGCAAATTCGCTTCGGCCAGGGCCGCAATCCCCAGGACTACACCCCGGAGGTAGTCGGCAACGCCGAAAACCGCCAGCTTGCCCGCGAAGCGGCTGAGAAAAGCATCGTCCTGCTTAAGAACGAAGGCGCTGTACTTCCGCTGAAGGATGTCCGGCGAATGGCCGTGATTGGCCGTCTGGCTGAAATCCCTAATACCGGCGACGGCGGTTCGAGCCGGACCCAACCGGCTTACGTGGTTACGCCGCTGCAAGGATTGCGCGAGGCGCTGGGCCATGAGGCCGTAACTTTTGACGATGGACAGGATGCCGAACGGGCGGCGAATTTAGCCCGGGAAGCTGATGTAGCGGTCGTGGTAGTCGGCTTTACCCACGAGGATGAAGGCGAATACAGCCCGCGCAAGCGCGACACCAGGGTGCTGGCAATCTTGCCGGAGCCGACCACTCCCCTGGCGGCCCAGATTGTAGAAGCCCTGCGGGAAGGCAAACCTCGCCCGGGCCAGAAAGGCGGGTTCTCGCCGGGTGGCGACCGCGAACGGCTCAGCTTGCGGCCGGAAGATGAAGCCCTGATTTTGAAAGTGGTAGAAGCTAACCCGCGAACGGTTGTGGTGATGATGGCCGGTAGCGCGGTTATTACCGAAGCCTGGCGCCAGCAGGCCCCGGCGATCGTAATGCTGTGGTATCCCGGAATGGAAGGTGGCCGCGCCCTGGCCGACGTGCTGTTAGGACGGGTCAACCCGGGAGGCCGGTTGCCCTGCACGTTCCCGGTCAGCACCGCGGATTTGCCATTCTTCGACCGGCAAGCCGAAGAAATCACGTATGACCTGTGGCACGGCTACCGCAAATTCGCCCGTGATGGCGCTACACCGGCCTTCCCGTTCGGTTTTGGCCTGAGTTACACCACCTTTGCCTGCGCCAACTTGCGGCTAAGTAGCGACCAGATCGGTAGCGATGGCACCCTGGAAGTAACGGTGGACCTGACCAATACCGGCACTGTTAAAGGTGACGAGGTGGTCCAACTCTATATTAGCGTGCCGGGTTCGAAAATAGAACGGGCGCCGCAAGAGTTGAAAGCCTTTAAACGGGTGACGCTGGAACCAGGCGAAACCCGCAGTGTAACCCTGCAACTGCCGGGCAGCGAGTTAGCCTATTATGACGCTGCGTCCAGTTGGGTGGTTGAACCGGGCGAGTACGAAGTAAGCCTGGCCCGCCACGCCCACGACCAGGCGGCCCTTAAAGCTTCCTTTCAGGTCAGGTAAGTAAGACTCAGCAAGGAGACAAACAATGAAAACCCGTGGTCCGCTCCGGTTCGTACGTCTGGGATTTGCCATAATCCTGGCAGCAATTTACATATTCCCGCTGTACTGGGTGGTTATTACCTCGTTCAAGACCTATCGCGAGGCTTTTACCCTTCCGCCAATCTTTTTCAAGCTGCCGGATTTTAGCAGTTATACCACCTATTTCGCACAGCCGGACATCGCCCGCTACCTGCTCAACAGCCTGATCGCTACAGGGGTTTCGAGTGTGCTGGCGCTGACTATAGGTGTCATGGCCGCCTATGCGCTTGCCCGGATCCATATTCCGGGCGGTGAGAGTATCGCCTTTTTCTTGCTGGCCTCGCGCTTCATACCGCCGGTCAGCACGATTATCCCGCTTTTCCTGACGTTGCGTTCGCTGCAATTGTTTGACACCCTGATAGGTTTAATCCTGGTCTACATGGCAATGAACGTACCGTATGTCGTGTGGATGATGCGGGGATTTTTCAAAGACATACCAATTGAGGTCGAAGAGGCTGCCTGGATCGACGGCTGCTCACGTCGAGGCGGCCTCATCCGGGTGGTGTTGCCGATGGTGCGTCCGGGTCTGGCCGCCACCAGCGTGCTGATTGCCGTTTTCGCCTGGAACGACTTTCTTAACGCCCTGATTTTGACCTCATCGCAGGCTAAAACCCTACCGCTTTCTATCGCCGCTTTCCTGGGAGAGGGCGGCATTGAATGGAATTCCCTGGCTGCGGCGGGCACCGCGATTATGATGCCGGCTATCGTTTTTACGGTATTGATGCAGCGCCACCTGGCTCAAGGCTTGACCCTGGGCGCGGTCAAAGGCTAGTAGTAAACCCATGTCCGGCCGGATAGTTAGCGGACTAACCCGTTTTACCGGTAAAAACCGTGAATTTTAACAGCTTAACTGCAAGCAAATCACAAGGAGACATATAATGGCTCGTAAAATTATCGACCTTCATACCCATCTTGGTATCAGTTCTACACTGCAAGTAGGCGGGTCGGCGGAGAACGTCCTTCGCATTTTGGACAATAACGGTATAGATCAGGCTATCATTTCACCCATACCCGGCTACGAAGACCCGAACGGCGTCCAGGATTCGGTCGCCCAGAACGACAATATTGCCGCCGCTCTCAAACGCTGGCCGGACCGGTTCCCGCGCGGCTTTGGCGTAGTCGAGCCGCGCCACGGTAAAGCCGCCTTACCGGAAGTTGACCGTATACTGGGCGAGTTGGGCCTGGTCGGCCTGATGTTCCACAATGATTTTAACGGCATGACCCTGGACAGCCCGGCCATGTTTAATATCCTGGAACGCGCTTCCGGCTACAAGAATGTCATAATCCAGGCCCACGTCACCCATATGACGGTGCTGGAACCCCACTTTATGCTCGGCAAACTGGCTAAAGCCTTCCCGGAGATTACTTTTATCGCGGCCCATCCTTTTATGGACATGACCGCTTTACAGGCGGCGATTGAACTGGGCCGGAACCATCCGAATATTTATTTCGATACATGTATCTCCCTGCACCACCTTTCCCCGATGGAAAAGGCTGTCGCTGGTATTGGCGAGGACCGCATCATGTTCGGTAGCGATTGCCCTTACTTCGAATTCTGCTTTGATATTGGAAAGATCGAACACGCCGTACTTTCCGACGAAGTTAAGAACAAGATTTTCTCCGGTAATGCCGCCCGCCTGTTCAGACTGGAAGACTAGGCTAAATTCCGGGACCGGGCTAACCGGCAAAACTTTCCGGTGTATACCGGTTTACCCTGGTCCTGGCACGTATCTCTAAAAAGGCCGGTCCGGCTGGACTGGCCTTTAGAACGTTGTAATTAGTTTAAAATCCGGTGCCTGCGCATGTCAGCTGGCAGTCCAGTAAAACTGGATGCTGACCCACCGGCAACGCCAGACCTTTTCTACCTGCGGTTTGTCGAGCTTAAAGGGCAATTTAAGCGGTATAATAAAGCCGGTTTTCTTTAGTGGCTCCCGATAAATCATGTAATATTGCCCCTTTCTGACAAGCTAAAACCCGGTAGCTGGACAAATGGCGGGGGATTGTCCGGCAACTCCCTACTAGTTGGTCCTGGCAATCTCCCTGCTATCTTGCGCGTAGCACCTGCGCCTGACCTGGAAGATTTTAACCATGCTGGCTTTAGCGAATAAAGAAGGGGTATTACAGCCTAAAAACTCAGACCGGTAGCCGATAAACCATAAGGAGAAAAATATGAGTGGGGTCAAACAATCTTTCGCCTGGTGGTGCTACAACCGGTCGGGAATTCCAAGCCGGGATTTGGTGCAAGCCGCCGTTGAAATCGGCTACCAGGGCATCGAACTGGTAGGGCCGGAGCACTGGCCGCTAATAAAAGACTACGGCTTAACCATCGCCTCCATGAACGAAGGAATTACCATTCCCATGGGCCTCAACCGCCGCCAGCATCACGCCTATCTTGAAAAAAAGATTGGTGAGGCTATAAGGCTGGCCGCCGATTGGGACATTCCCAACATAATCGTTTTTAGTGGTAATCGCGAAGGCCTGGATGACCGGGAAGGCGCTGAGATAACCGCCGAGGGTTTATTGCGGGTGGCCCGGACGGCCGAGGAAGCGGGCGTCACCCTGGTCCTGGAACTCTTAAACAGCAAAGTCGATCACAAAGATTACCAGTGCGACCACACCGCCTGGGGCGTAGAGGTCTGCCGGATGGTTGACTCCCCCAACGTTAAGCTGCTCTACGATATCTACCACATGCAAATCATGGAAGGTAACCTGATCCAGAACATCCGGGAATCGCACCGGTATTTCGGCCATATTCATACCGCCGGTGTCCCAGGCCGCCATGAAATCGATAATACCCAGGAAATAAATTACCGGCCGGTCATTCAAACAATTGTCGAAACCGGCTACACCGGGTTTATCGGGCACGAATTTGTCCCGGTGGGCGACCCGGTTGCCGGGCTTAAACAGGCTTTTGATTTGTGCAATATATAGGCCGGTCTAACTTTTGACTTGCGGTTTAGTTTACATAATTAAGAAGCACTCCGGTCAAGAGGCAGGCAACGCCGTGAATACACCGGCCTTAGACGAATTCTAATTGGAAGGATGTTTACAAAATGATGGAGAAAGTCAAATGGGGTATCCTGGGGGCCGGGAAGATTGCCCGGGTTTTCGCGGGAGCCCTGCCTCATTCGCGCACCGGGGAATTGCTGGCCGTGGGTAGCCGGGACCGCAACAAGGCCGAGCAGTTCGCCCGGGATTTCTCGGCTCCCCGGGCTTATGGCAGTTACGAGGAACTGCTGGCCGACCCGGACGTAGATGCAATCTATATCTCACTGCCAAACCATCTGCACCGCGAATGGGTAATTCGCTGCGCTGAAAGCGGCAAGCATATCCTGTGCGAGAAACCGTTGGCTACGAACTACGCGGAGGCGATGGTCGCGGTTGAGGCGGCCCGGGAGCATAAGGTCTTTTTAATGGAAGCTTTCATGTACCGCTGCCACCCCCAGACTGCCCGCCTCCTCCAACTCGTGCGCGAGGGTGCTATCGGCACTGTGCGGTTAATTGAAGCCAGCTTTAGCTTTAGAATGGGCGGCAAATTCGAAAATATCCGGCTGCAAAACGCCACTTCCGGCGGCGGCATTATGGACGTAGGGGGTTACACCACCTCTATGGTCCGGCTGATAGCCGGTGCCGCCCTGGGTGAGGACATCGCCGAGCCGGTGGAGATTAAAGCCAGCGCCCACGTCGGAGATACCAGCCGGGTTGATGAATGGTCCTCGGCCATCCTGCGCTTCCGCCAGGATATTCTCGCCACCGTAACCTGCGGGGTCGAAATTGCTAAAGACTCGGTCGTGCAGGTCTGGGGAAGCGAGGGCAGCCTGACGGTTCCCAATCCCTGGTTTCCAGGTCGGGACAGTAAGACTGAAAAAATACTCTTAAAGCGCACCGGGCAGGACCTGGAGGAAATTATAGTATCGAGCGATGTGCCGCTGTATGCCCTGGAAGCGGATGTGGTCGCGGAGTATATTGAATCTGGCGAGGCCCCACCGCCCTACATGAGCTGGGCGGATAGCTTTGGCAATATGCAAGTCCTGGATAGCTGGCGTCGCGAGGCTGGCGTAGTCTTCGACAGCGAACGGGTGGAAGCTTTGACCCAACCCCTTTCAGGCAAGCCCATGCAGCCGCGCCCCGGCCATAAGATGACTTACGGCCGCGTGGCCGGTCTGGAAAAGCCGGTATCGCGGGTGGTGCTTGGCTCCATGGTTTTCGATTACAACCGGTTGCCGTTCTCCTTCTCCATTCTTGATTACTTTTTCGAGAATGGCGGCAATTGCATTGATACGGCCTGGGTGTACGGCGGCGGGACATGCGAGAAGGCCGTGGGCGAATGGATTGCCCGGCGCAGCATTCGCGACCAGGTTGTCCTGATAGGTAAGGGCGCCTGTACAACTTCCTGCACCCCGGAATTGATAACCAGGGAACTGCTTCAATCCCTGGACCGCTTGCAGACCGATCACCTTGATATTTATTTCATGCATCGCGACAACCCGCGCATTCCGGTAGGGGAGTTTGTCGAATGCCTGAATGAGCATCAACGGGCCGGGCGCATTCGCGTTTTTGGCGGTTCCAACTGGACCCCGGAGCGCATCAGCGAGGCAAATGCTTACAGCGCCGAGCGCGGTCTGATGGGTTTTGCCGCCAGCAGCCCGAACTTCTCACTGGCTCAGTGGAACGAGCCGCCCTGGAACGATTGCCTGACTGCTTCGGGCCTACCGGAGCGCAATTGGTACGAAAAGCACGACGTAGCTTTGTTCGCATGGTCCAGCCAGGCCAGCGGCTTTTTCTCCGGGCGTTTCAAGCCGGAAGATAAGGATAATCCCAAAACGGACCCCAATGTTGTGCGGGTCTGGTTTAACGAAGCTAACTTCCGCCGCCTGGAACGCGCCCAGGAACTGGCCGCTCGCAAAGGGGTCACTGCCACGCAAATTGCCCTGGCTTATGTACTATGCCAGCCCATTAATATGTATGCCTTGATGGGCCCCAGGACCATTGAGGAAACACGGACCTCGCTTATGGCCCTGGATGTAAAACTTACGCCTGAGGAACTGCGCTACCTGAACCTTGAAGCTATAACTTATAACTTATAAAGAACAAGGACCTTCTCAACTTGAGAAGGTCCTTGTTCTTTATAGCTTTTTCGTGGTCAGGTCTGTGGTGTATCAGGTGTAGAGCCAGAGTCCGGTTAAGTCTTTATCCGCCGGACCCTGGCTCTATTTCCAGGCTGCTCTCGAGTTATTTCACCTCGAAGGACGGGCCGTCCTGCAGCCAGGACATGGTGTTCCAGCTGGTATTAAATAGACCCAACCGGACCTGGTACCTGCCCGCTTTTAACTGCCAGTTGCTGGTCAGGGTACGGACCTGACCCGGTGTAAAGGCTTGTGTGGAGGTCCACTGGGCGACTTTCGCACCGGTATCAAGGTTGTAAAGCTCGGTATCCATAATATAACTGCCGTTAGCGCCGGTCGGAGCGGTGAAATTAGCAGTTATAGTCGCAGTGTTACCGTTAGTCATCGTTCCCGCTACGCTGGCGCTTAATTTCCAGGCGGCCGGGGCCGCTGCCGGATTCGCAGGAGCCGGGGTAGCAGTCGGGGCTGGGGCCGGAGTAGCAGTCGGCGCCGGTGCCGGAGTAGCGGTCGGCGCCGGTGCCGGTGCGGGGGCAGCCGGGGCCGCTCCGCTGGATGAAGGTAACGCCAGGGCACCGCGATTGTAGTAAGCCTTGGCTTGCAGCCGCAGGTGACCACCATCGTCGTCCGGGTAGACCGAGGTCAGGTTGTTACCGTTAATCGGGGCCGGGTTGGTAACACCGTCACCGGCGGAGTCATTGTAACCGGTTGAACTGCCGTCACCTGCTCCAAATAAGATGCCGATAATACCGCTGTTAGCCAGGTCTTGCAGGTTCTGGTTGCCGTTATCATTCAGGTAGTACTGCACCCGATTGTCCTGATAGTGATTCTTGGTGTTGTTCAGGCTCCGGTAGAGCGTGTTGCCGGTAGGAACCTGCCACAGCATACCGCGCTTGCCGGTGGTGGTGGTTACCGCCAGGGAAAACTGGTTAAACCGGTTGAAGTTAGGGTAAGTTTTGTTGTTTACGTCCCACCACCGGGAAGGACCGCCCCAGGTTGAATACAGGGCCGCATCGCGGTCAGCGATATCGTAGAACATCATGTCGAAGTTAGCGCCGGTCTGATTGTAGAAATTAGCCGTATGCTGCGCGGCGGCGCTGACGTTAAAGTTCGGGTCGGAATTACTACCCAGGTCACCGCTGGGAGAAGACCAGGGAGAGATGTGATAAGCCAAAAGAGCATTAGGCGCATACTTGTTGCGAAGAGCCACAAGGGTCTGGGCGAAACCGCTGACCGTATTCGGGTAAGGAGCAGCATCCGCGAAACCGCTTGAAGCTACCGCAGCGCTCAAGTTGTTAGGGTTGCTGTTTTTCATTTGCATGAAACCCCAGAAATCGGGTTCAACGTGGATAATGACCTTCTTGCCGAAGATGCGGGCTTTGTCCATTAACAGCTTAAAGTCGGAAAAATAAGCTTTCATGGTTGAGCCATTATTAAGGTTGTTGTAATTCTTGTCCGCTTCACTAGAACCGCTGGCAGGGCTGGACTGGAGCATCTGATACCAGGTAATAACCGGCAGATAACCATTCGCAGCGCTCTGGTTCATGTAGTCTGAGGCGAACTGGCCGGGAGCTACCGACATATCCTGCCAGGTCTTCCAGTTGCCGGAAGTATTGACACCGCCGGCCAGGTACTGGTAACGGGCATCCCACGGCGTGCCACTATTGGTCATCCAGCCGAGATTGCTTGGTTGGCTGGCTAAGCCAATGGTAAAGGTAGATTTGAGACCAGCCGGGACCGGAGGAAGGGCTGTTGCAGTCTGGGCTTCTACTGTAGATATAGGGCTAAGAAAGGCTGTTCCCACGATCATGGCACACAACAAACTTAAAACCACACCAACATAACTTTTTTGCAATATAATTCTCCTAGTAGTTCTCCAGGTAACAAAAACCAGCCAAACTGAGCTTGCTTTTTATTCACAGGTTATCTCGCTTGCATTAGAATAAAATGCAACGCGTAAGAATTAGAGAATGTTAGTAGGAAGTTAGTAGGATGTAATAGTAGAAAGAAATAAAATCAACGCGAGATAGACGTTGTAGTTAGAAACCTGTACTGGAGTCTAAATTTTTCTATGCCGGATGATTTCGCTCACCATTCCGACAGAATTAAAGTACCGCTACACTTGTTTTCATTGGTTAATGTACAAGCTTATGAGCGGATTATACCTTACTCAACATTACAAAAAGCTTACGAAAACCTGAAAATATTACCTTTTACCATAAGCAATTTCTATAACTAAATGCAGGAAATGTAATAGTGTTGATTAAAACAGCGCTAAATCCATATGAAAAAGCAGCTAAAATTACCTCTAAACAGCTTAAATTACCGGGTTTCCTGGCCCATGCTATAATCAAAAGGCCTGCCCTGATAATTTTTATGAAGGCCGCAATTTTAATATCAGGTAGCTACCTTACAGCGGTTATTCAGCGGCCAAAAGACCCGCAAGCGTTTAAAAAAGCCTGCCTTACCCACCATACCTTAGAATTTATAGGGAGAACCACTATGCAAGACTTGAGAGAACAGCGCATCTGGCTTACCGGCGGGACCGGATTTCTGGGCCGGGCGGTTGTTGCGGAGTTTAAAGCTCAAGGATTTGAAAATGTGCTGGTTACGAGCCGCAAGGATTGTGATGTGCGGGATGTCCAACAAATCCGGCGCTTTCTGGCCGACCAGCGCCCCCAGGCAGTGGTCCATATGGCGGCGGTAGTTGGTGGTATTGGGGCAAACCGGGAGCATCCGGCTGAATTCTTCTACGATAACATGATGATGGGCACTCAGTTGATGCACGAAAGCTGGCAGTCCGGCGTGGAGAAATTTGTCACGCTAGGTACGGTTTGCGCCTATCCAAAGATCGTGCCAATTCCTTTTAAAGAAGAAAATTTATGGGACGGCTATCCCGAGGAAACTAACGCGCCTTACGGCCTGGCCAAGAAGATGCTGCTAGTCCAGGGCCAGGCATACCGCCAGCAATACGGCTTTAACGCGGTTTACTTACTGCCGGTCAATTTGTACGGCCCCTGGGATAATTTCGACCCGGCTTCCTCCCACGTTATTCCGGCGCTGATACGCAAGTGCCTGGAAGCGGTTGAAAATGGGCGTGAGGTCGTAGAGGTCTGGGGTGATGGGTCGCCTACTCGCGAATTTCTCTATGTTGAGGACGCCGCTCGCGGCATTGTGGCGGCCTTAAGGTACTACAACGAGCCGGAACCGGTAAACCTGGGTTCGGGTATGGAAATTTCCATGCGAGATCTAATAGAATTGATTGCCAGCCTGACCGGTTTTAAGGGCCGTATCGAGTGGGATACCACCAGGCCCAACGGCCAGCCTCGCCGGTGCCTGGATACCAGCCGGGCCGAGCAGGGGTTTGGATTTAAGGCCACGACTGATTTCCGGCAAGGTCTGGCCCGGACTATCGAGTGGTATAAGACCCAGGTCTTATAGATCCTTACCGGCTTACGGCTTACGCGACAGGTTCCACCGAAACATTCAGGCTCAAAGTGTAGTTACCGGCCGGGATATCCGGCGAAATTAACAGTTGAGTATCGAAAGTTATAATTGATTCGCCGGTCCCGCTATTCGCCGCAGCCAAAAAGATAGTATTGTGGCTGGTTGGGAAGACAAGCGGGTAATTAATTTTATTAATCGGCGGTACACCGCTTTTCGTTACTACACGCACATTCTGGATAGTATGGTTCTCTACCGGGATAATGGCCTTGCCTGAACTCAGGATCGTACTTTGCGCTACCAGGCGCCAGCCCGCACCCAGCCCGGTAGCATCATTTACCCCGACACTGAATGACGAATTTAAAGTAATTATGCCGCCGGTTAATTTCCCGCTGTAATTAAAATTGGTGGCTGGTTGCGAAAGTACCACTTTACCGGCCGTATAAGTAAAGCCGTTGGCTACCTGGGCCAGGCCAAATTCGGTTTTTACTACAACCGATACCGTCCCGGCTGGTTGTGGGGCCGTAACTGCCGTAAGCTGTGTCGGGCTATTGTAGGTAACCGACACCGGGTTCAACCCGCCAAAAGTGACCTTGGTCTGATCGGTAAAGTTAACGCCGGTAATAACTACGGCTGTCCCGCCGGTGGCCGGGCCACTGGCCGGGCTAACCTTTGTAATAGCCGGTGGTCCGGCGATAACCGCCGTCGGTGATGGGCTTGGGCTGGCGGCGGCTGTCCCGGTCGGGGCGACAATCGCGGTCGGCGTGGGAACTACAATAACCGTAGGCGTGACAGAGGCTGCCGGTGTGCCGGTTGCTTTCACGGTTGCGGCCAGGGTTCCAGGAGTCAGGCCAGGTGTAGACGGTGTACCGGAAGGCGTTACACTGCCAGCCGGTGTAATTGAAGGCGCGGCATTGGTCGGGCTTATACTCGGGCTGGCCGGGACCAGTGTGGCGGTCATAGCCGGTGATACCTGGGTTGTTGTAGTCGGGCCGGGCGTAGCGGTAGGGGTCCCGGGTGTGGAAGGCCGGGGACTGCCGGTAGGTGTAATTGCGAGTGTAGCAGTAGGGCTTATTACCGCCGGACTCGGGTCTGGTGCGGCAGTGGCGGGCGTAACGGCCGGGCTGCCGGAAGGTGTTGGGCTAACCGCAGCGGTAGGGCTGCCGGTGGGCGTCGCGGTTAGGCTGGTAGCAGTCGGCGAAACGGCGGCGGTCGGGGAACCTGTTACGGTTACCTGGGTTATTGTAGGGCCGGGGCTGCTGGCTTGCGGTGAACCGGTAATTTGACCCTGGATGGGCGTTGTAATGACCGGAGTTGTGCTGGCGGCTACGGTAGCGGTTATTCCGGTAGCCGGGCTGGTGGTGGCTGGCGCTGGTGTAGCAGTGGTAGTTGGCGACACCGGGGCGATATAGGTAAAGCCTTCTTTAAGAGCAACCGCCGTATCCTGGGTAACTATAACAACCTTAACCGCGCCGGGTTGCCCTGGCGGAGTTAAGGTTGTTATCAGGCTCGGACTTTCTATGATAAAACTTGGCGCGGTTACGCCGTTAAAAGTAACCGCGATGACATTCTCCAGGTTTGTCCCGCTTATGGAAACCCTGGTATTTCCGTCAACCGGGCCGGTTCCAGGCAGCACTTTTTCAAGTGTAGGCTGGTTGACCGTGGCCTTAACGCTGATTTCGGCTGATACCTCAACGGCCCGGAACGCGCCGGATTGTAAGATAACCATACCGGCCAGCACTAACAACCATACTACCAGTTTCAGCCAGGGGCCGGTTATTTTACGAAACATTGTGGAGTTTTTCATATTCCGATCTGCTTAGTTCTTGCTTTTCTTTCCCCGTCCAAACAGTACATAGCCGCCTAATCCCAGGGTGCTAAGACTAAGCACGGCCGTTACACCGATCAGAATGCCTATAAGCACCGAATTATTATCGCTGCTGGGCGCGGTGGTAGCGGTGCTAACCGGGCTAACAGCGGGTGCTTTCGCGGCAACGGTGGCATCCGGTTGGGCCTTTACTTCTACCTGGCCGTCATAGACTGCCGGGGCGCTTCCGCCGAAGTCCAGGGAAGCATGAACCTTATAGGTACCGCCAGCAGGCAGGTTTCCGGGTACCGGGTAAGCAATGCTGTCCTGGGGTAGTATGCTGTTTAGCGTAATCGTCGTGGCTACTACAACTTTCCCGCCGGAGTCGGTTAAAGTTACCTCTCCTTTGGGTTGTATAAGGCTGTTACCATCGTTTTGAAGCCCTAACGAGAGGACGTTTTCCCCATTAAATTTAATAACTTCCGCCCCTGTGATTTTGAGCATTGGAACTTCGGTTCCGCCGCTTACACTCACCTGGATTGCGGTAAGGGCCCTGGTTACAGTTTTAACGCCCATACTGGCGTCGTTCTGATTGGCGGCTTTTGTGGCCGGGCCCTGAATATCTGCCAGTTGCACCGCGATACCGCCCAGGTGCTGCCCGGGTTTAGCATCCTTTGGAATAGTTAACTTAAAAGGGACCGTAATTTGCTTTTGAGGCGCTAATTCGACCGTGTCTGAACCCAGGGTAACCCAGGCTCCGACCTGCTTACGCGGGTCGGTGTTGGTTAAATAATTAATACCGCCTTGCTGGCCGGTACTTGCGTCAACGCTATAGACCAGCAGTTTTACCGGTACGTTTCCGGGATTGCTTACTACTACCGCGTCACTTAAGACTTCGCCAGGCTGACCCTTTAGCTCGAAATAACCCTTGACCGTAGTAGGGGATCCAACTGAAGCCGGTCTGATACCGAATTGAGGTTTATCTTCGGCCTTAACAATAGAAGAACTGGCAATTATTAAAAAGAGTATTCCTGAGATGCTAATTATTTTATTTATCGGGCTTATGAGATGTCTAACCGTTCCAACCTTCATTACATTCAACTCCTACAACTGCAATTTATATTCGTACAGTCTGTTTACAGACTAAATGATTAATACCGTGGTTAATATTAGCGTGGTTAATTTCATGGAAGAAGTCCCGGAGCTCTGTTAAGAGCGGCCGGGACTTGTGTTAAGAAGCATCAGTTATTACTTAACCTGGCCCCGAAAATTATTGCTTAGGCGGGACCGGAGGACAGGGTAACTGTCAGAGTGGCGGTATAAGTACCGGCCAGGCTGTTTTTCGGTACGACCTGGGAGGTAGTTACGGCATAAGAGTGTGAACCCTGGCCCGTATCAGCCGCGGCATTGTAGAAAGGTAGCGTGTTGGTAGCCGAGAAAGTGTAGGGATAAACAGCGCTGTTGGTAGCGGCAGTAGCACCGGTCGTATCAGTAACGGCAACGGCGGCGGATGACGCAATAGTGGTGGCCGGCAGGGTTTTTGCAACGTTCACCGAGTGGGTTAGTACACCCATGGTTGCCGTAAGGCGCCACCCGGCATTGCTACCGGTCGGGTCGTTTACGCCTACGGTAAAGACACCGGTGGTGGGTTTATCGGAAAGACCATCCAGGGTAACAGCGGTAAAAGCGAAGTTTTCCGGGGCAGTAATGGTAAGAGTACCGCCGCTCAGTGTAACCGTACCATCTGCAGCACTGGCGCTGGGGGTGGTAGTAAAGAAGGCAGCGGCGAACAACGCTGCGACCATCAAGCTGGCTACCAGCTTGTGTAAGTTTCTTATAGCACTAAAGTGTGACATTGATTTAGAGTAATCCTTTCACGATGCCTTTTCAGCAAAGTTGAAATTTAAAATATAGGTAACGTAAATGTTTGTAACTTTTTACCAGGGACTTTTATCCAAAAATTCAGGTGGCTTAAATTTAGAACCTCTATCCAGAAGGGGCACCACAAACAACCTCAAGCTAATAACTCTTTAGAAGAGAATATCCCATTTTGGAAAGTATATTTCCGGTAACTAGTTCTAGTTCTATAATAAACTATTAATATTACAAACACGTTACGAAGTCGCCTGGTAATCTAAAGATTGTCTAAAAGTTTAAATTGTGCAAACCATTTTTTCTATATATTTAACAACATACTGATTTTGAAACCTGTAGAAAATTAGATAAATAATCAGAAAAATATGGAGTTTAGGCAAATAAAAGTTAATATTAGCAGTATAAGGATTTTTATAAGAATTGCCAGGCTTCTAAAGACTCGTTTAAAAAGAAATTTACTATAATCCTGCCTGGTGTCTTGACAGTGTATTTATATTTGTTATATTAAATATAAGTTTAACGTAGATATAAAGTATAGTTTTTAAAATAAACGCAAAACTTTAAATCTAACAAAGCTGTCCTGATGCAGTTATAAGTAACTCGCTCGCGGTAAGTAAACCAGGCTCACCAGTAACTAACTAAATTACAAGTCAGGTCGGGTAAGCAGCTATGGGAGGCTGCTTTTGAGTTCCTGCACGCCTTAATTCACCAGGTATGTCTAAAATTTAATTACACCTTTAGCGGGAAAGTTCTTCCGTTCTATTAACGTTACCCTAAAAATGTTGGCCCAACTCAATCAAGTTGAACGAGCAAAGAAGGATTTATGAAAAACCCCAGAACCGGCCGGAAGTATTTTCAGTGTCGGGCGAAACTGCTTTACTTTAAAGATAATTGCTGGTTATCGGTATTTTTGCTGGTGGTGATAAGTTTAATAGGCCTGCGAATAACTTTGAGTGAGACGCGGGCGGCCAGTGCAATCTGGGATGTTAATAATGGTTCGTATACCAACGACGCTAATTGTACTCCGGCCCTGCTCCAGTGCAGTTCCATTGCCGCCGCCGTTGCCGCCGCCAGTCCTGGCGATACTATTACGGTAAGCGCCGGTTCGAGTCTTTATGCCGGTTTTAGTGTTAATACACCTGGCCTGAGTATTCTGGGCCCCAATGCTTTCTACAATCCTGTTACCGACACGCGTTATGCGGAAGCGCAACTTCATTCGGTGGTAATTGTCGAACCGGGTGCCACGGGCGTTACCATTCAGGGCTTTGAATTTAACCGGGCGGAGTCCTGGATTCAGGTTAAGGCCGGTAATTTTACCCTGAAGAACAATGTTTTCAGCGCTTTGAACTCCAAAGCCATTATTGTAAACAGTGCTGTTTCAAACCTCGCTATAGAAAATAATCTCATACCGGTGGCTTACCAGGGTATCGAGGCCAGTCTTATCAGCTCCAGCCGGATTACTGGCAACAAAATAGGCAATACCAGCAATAATATTGAAACCGCTATTTCACTGGACGCGGTCAATGACATCCTGGTTTCGGGAAACCACTTGAGCAGAATTAACAACCAGGCTATTGTGCTCGCCAATACCGCCGGGACCAGCAGTAATGTGACGATTTCGAATAACTACATTTACAGGGGAAACAGCAGCGGAGTGGCGGACCACGGCGCCATTCAATTCTATGGGAACAGTGCAAGCCCGCCGAACGCTTTGAATATCACAAACAATATTATCCAGGGCAGCCGCAGCGGGATAGTAGTTTCAACCGGAGGTAATATTGGCGGCAACGTGACGGTCAGTAACAACTGTTTTGATGGCACCATCAGCACTTTTCCCGACCTCTATCACGGTGGAACTGGTTCGCTAGCCGCCCCGAACAATTATTCCGCTGGAATCGCTCCTTCTACCGGTGGGCCGGGTCCGGTTGTAGTAACACCTTACCTGGGGATAGATGCCATTACTTCCCTGAGCAATCCCTCGATTGAGGGTAACACTCCGGGCCAGAGTGTGGTCCTGGCCCGGGTAAAAAATAGCGCGGGTGCCGGAGTTGCCAATCAGATTGTTAGCTATAAATTTGTAACGCAGGCCGGAACCAACCCGATTGAAGGTTTAATGACCAGCGACGCCAGCGGCAACCTGGCGCTGACCTTAGGCCAGGCGGTCCCGGTCGGCACTTATGACCTGGTGTTAAACCCTGATGCAAATGTAAGTTTCCCGGTTAACCGGCAGGGCTGCCATGCCCATATTAATATTAGCCTGAAGGTAACACCGGCATGCACCGTAAACGATGCTTCGGCCTCAGCCGGTTACAGCAGTATTGCCTCGGCCCTGGCCGGTTCCTGCCCGGCCATCAGAGTTACGGGCGGCGGCCCTTACCGGGAGGCTCTGGTTATAAACCGGCCTGTTATCCTGAAGGGCCCCAATGCCGGGAAGAATCCCAACACCGAAGCGCGCGGCAGCGAAGTAAATATTTTCCTGGGGGACGGTTTTAACGATTATACCGGCATTAACAATAATGGGACGGTCATTAAAATACTCTCCAGCAATGTTGTCATAGACGGTTTTACCCTGGACGGCAATAATCCTTTCACTGACGGCGGAGTACTTATCAATGGCGAAGATGTTAACGCCGCCTACGGCCTGACGAATTACACCCCCAGCGGGATACCATTTGCTTTTAGCAATGTAACCGTAGAAAACAACATCATCAAAAACTTCAACCTGGGAGCAATTCGGTGGACCGGTATTAGCTCGGCGGTGTCCGGCAATTACATCCGCAACAACCGGCTAGATAATGTCTTTCCGACCGGCGACGATGGTTATGGCGTTTACCTGGGAGATAATTTCTACACTGAAATAACCGGTAATGAAATGCTGCGGGTGCGGAATGGTATACGGCTCAAGGGGTTTGACGCGGCCAATCCCGGCCTAACGGCTGCTATTAAGGATAATAATATTGACTCCTTCAGGGCGGGCATTTCACTCGACAGTTCCGGCGGTTTTACAATCGCAAATAATGTCCTGAAAAGCACCCTGACCGGCAATAGTAACATTGGTTTGTGGTTGAGTAATATCCAGGCCAGCCCGGGAGTAACGGTTTCTAACAACAGCATTACCGGCGGCGACACCGGCATTAAAGCCTGGGGCGTTGCCTCGCTAACAGTTAGCGGTGGCTCTGTAACCGGGGCCAATTATGGCGTTTACCTGTACAACTACCAGGCGGGGCCAGCACCGAACACGCCGGGAGTAAATACTGCTTTAACCTTGAGCGGTATTTCTGTCACAAATTCTGTGCTGGCGGGCCTGTATCTAAACGATAGCGCGCCGGACCCTTCCAACGAGTTGAGCCTGGTAATTCAGACGGGCAGTTCTATCACTGGAGGAGCCAGAGGTATAGCTGTTTTCGGGCAAGATACTACCTTGCAGCTCAATGATACGGCCTTTAGAGGTCAAAGCGGTGACTATATCACCTTAGAAAGCGGCGGGGACGGTCTTCCGGGCAAAGTGCTGGATGCCCGGTCGGCCAAATTCGAGGGTGCAACCGGGGTAAATCTAACTAACGACCAGTATGCGGCAGTCCAGGCCAAACTAACCGATAAAAACGATGCTCCCGGCCTGGGTTTAATTATCCTCTATAACCCGGCCCTGGCTGTCTCTAACCTGAGCCTGACCTACAGTGACATCCTGGGTGGGTCCAATCCGCCTGCGCAAAGCTTTAGTATCAGTAACACAGCCCAGGCCTCGTTATCGCTGGACTGGTCGCTAGAAGCGCCGGTCTACGGCGCGGGCGCGACCGGCTGGTTTTCCTGTGGGGCCACTACCGGCGGAACGTTAGAACCGGGGGCCAGCACCGCGCCAATCAGCTGCCAGGCCACCACCGGGAATCTGTCCGGCGGCAGCTATACTGCCACGCTCTCCATTACCTCCGGCACTTCCGGCGTGCAGGGCAGTCCACAGGTGATTGCGGTTACCTTCGTCGTAATTGCCCCACCTGTAATTACCACTGGACCGGCCAGCCAGACAATTGTAGGCCAGCAAGCGGTAACGCTCACCGTCGCGGCCAGCAGCCTGGCGCCTATGACATACCAGTGGTATGAGGGAAGCGACCGGGCCGCCAGCACCGCCGTTGGCACGGATTCGGCCAGCTTTACCAGCCCTGTACTTACCGGGCCTACCACCTACTGGGTAAAGGTCATTAATTCGGCCGGGTCAGTCGAGAGCGCGCTGGCGAATATAAGCCTTTGCTCGCCGTTGGTGGTAGTTTCCGGCACCGACAACGGTACAGGCGCTGACTGCGGCACCTTCTCTTACGCGCTTAAAGCAGCCGGTCTATCCAGCCAGGCGGTTACCATTACTTTTGCCGCCGGGGTAACAAGTGTTACGCTTAACGGACCCTTGGCGCCCGTGGCTAATACGGGCCAGGTAGCTATAACTATTGATGGCGGGTGTACCGGCACAAATACACCCGGCACCAAAATCCTGGCCGGGACTAACAGCTCGGCTATCGGGCTGCGCCTGACCGGTAAGATAACCGTAAAATGCCTGGTTGTTGCCGGTTTTAGCGAGTATGCCCTCAGCCTGGAAGGTAACGACAACACGCTTTTATCAAGCTGGCTGGGCACCCTGAACGGGATTTCGGGCAGCGGTGCCGGGGGTGGCGTATCAATCGCCGGGAGCAATAACAAGCTGGGCGCGGCCGACTCACCGGCCAGCGGCAGCCGGATTTTCGGCAATAATAACGCCGGGGTCCTGGTAAGCAGCGGGCAGGCTAACATGGCTTATAACAATTCGATCTACCTGGAAAAGAACCCGACTTTGCCTTTACCGGCCAGGCTTAATGCGGTCTACATAAGTGCCGGTGGGCAGTTGAAGTTTGAGGCGGGTAATCGTATCAGTATAAGAACTGTGCAGGGTTAACTTATTTAACCTTGAGAAGAAGTATGGCGGTGGATTGGTCGCTGGCGTTTAATGAAAGATGCCAGGGACCAATCCACTTTGAGGTGGGATACAGTTAAAGCAAAGAACTGGCCGCAGGTACGCAGCTAGTTCTTTTTCCGTGAGTAGGTGGTTTCTTCCATCAGGTGATAGTTCGGGGAAACCATCTGTAGGCTCTGCCGCTCCACAATAACCGGGCTGGTGGCCTCCAGGAGGATACCACCGTAGAAGCGCTCGCCGTGGCGTTTCTCACCTTCGCCCCCGGCCAATTCTTCATTCAAATCAATCGTTAGCTGGGATAGAGGAGAACACTCGAAACTTTTAATTTTTGGTACATCGCCTGCAAAATCCCGGTACAGTGATAAGTGGATTTGAGCGGCATGGTCCTGGGTATTAAAAACGACTAGCCGGTAAATGTTAATAGAGCGCACATCAATGTGCGGAAAGTACCAGTTCTGCGCGGGTGCGGCGCTGGCTTTATTATTGGGAACCGTTATTTTGCTAGAAGGGGTGTACTCTACAAACTCGACCGCTAAAGGTTGAGAGGAAGCTACCTTAATCAGGCTGGTGCCGGTGATAGCGCCTTCTTCCAGCATTAAAAGCATGCTGAAACCGGCTTTGATTTCCAGCTGGCCCATAGGCACTTCCCGGAGCGCCCCTACTGCCTGGTCAAACAGGCCGCTCGACTTCTTATAACCTGTCAGGTCAAACGTTACCGCCTGGGGATGCGGGTTGATTAACGACAGGTAATATTCCGGGCGAGGTTCGGCGTTGGATTGGTCCTTCGAGCTGGCGATCTGCGGCAGGCTGATTTGCCAGAGCTGGCTTAGCTGGCTAATCCCGCTCGTAACCTGGTAATGCTGATTGGTTGTTTCCGAAAGGAACTTTTGTTTATCTCCCAGCAATACTTCTTCAATGCTCAGATTAGAGATTTTCGGACTGGCGGCCGGTTCCACTTTAGCCTTTTGGGCCGTACCGTTATTCTTGGATTGTTCCTGGGCAGTAGTATCCGAGTGCTGGACCAGCTTGGAGGTAAAATAGCTTGGGCCAACCGAAGCCAGCATGTACTCATCCAGGACATCCCCCGGTGTACCATGGGCAACTAAGCGGCCCTTATCCAGATAGATTACTTCGTCGCAAAAGCGGGATATTTCACCGGCCGCGTGCGAAACAAAAAGCATGGCCTTGCTTTGTTCTTTTAGGTCTTCAATGGCCCGGCGGCATTTGCGCCCGAACGCGGCGTCACCTACCGCCAGCACTTCGTCAATAATCAGAATATCCGGGCTGACCGTAATAGCAACGGCAAAGCCCAGCCGCATGTACATGCCGCTGCTAAAATGCTTTACCGGGGTATCGATAAACTTACCCAGCTCGCTGAATTCAACGATCCGGTCATAGCGTTCGTCCATTTGTTTCCGGTCGAAGCCATAAAAGGCGCCATTGAGATAAATATTATCGCGGGCGCTTAACTCCGGATGAAAACCGGTGCCGAGTTCAAGCATCGCGGAAACCCGGCCGTTAACCCGGATATTTCCGCTGGTAGGTTCTACAATACGGGTTGCCAGTTTGAGCAGGGTAGATTTACCGGCCCCGTTGGCGCCGATGATACCCAGGGTTTTACCTTTTTCAAGCTTGAAGCTGACGTCCTTTAAGGCCCAGAAATCCTCGTAACTGTTGTTCTTCCTGAAAATATTAACCACACGGTCCTGCAAAGTAAGCTTGGACTCGTGGTGCAGGCGGTATTTTCGGGAGACATTATTAAACTCGATGGCGTATTCTTTGACCGGCTCCGGGCTAAGGCTGGATGTAACCTCGGCTGCCCCGGTATTTAAATTTTGGTTGTGGGACATATTGTCCCGTGTTAACGCCTCAACTTCCTCAGTTCGCATAACTACAGCATCTCCCCGATTTGTTTACGCTTAAACATAAAGAAAGCGTACCCGATTAAGAAGACCACTACTCCCGTGAGGCAAGTTCTTATAGTAAAGTCTAAGCCAGGATCGTAATTAAAGAAGAGCAGGGTACGATAAGTTTGAATATACGAGGCAATAGGGTTAAGCCAGTACATTACAGCGGCGCCATCCTTATAGATCTGGTCCATGCTGTAAATAACCGGGGATAGAAAGAACCAGGCCTGTAATATTACTTCCATAATAACCAGCAGGTCCCGGAAGTAGAGAGCAACTATAGATAAGATTAAGGCCAGGCCCGTCAAAAAAAGAATATGAGAAAGAAAAATAACCGGTAA
Organism: Chloroflexota bacterium; assembly: GCA_028287745.1. GTDB lineage: Bacteria > Chloroflexota > Chloroflexia > Chloroheliales > Chloroheliaceae > 54-19. The sequence continues at coordinate 787 of JAQBPB010000008.1, read as the reverse complement.
CAAAACGGCAAAGCGGCTGGGGATCAGGCCACTGGCTAAAAGTACAATCGTGAGCGGGATGAGAGCCAGCATAAAGTTGACGAATTGAGCCAGAACGGCTGAAATAGGCAGCACTTCTCGTGGGAAATAAACCTTCTTGGCAATAGAAGCATTACCCAGCAGCGAGTTCATCCCGGCCATAATAGACCCGGACGTAAAGTTCCAGGCTAAAATACCGATCAGGATAAAAGGGGCATAATTATTAGAAATCTTACATTGCTGGGCGGCCTGGATATCGGCCAGGCTACCACCCACCGGCGGGGTTTGTTTACAACCGGCGGACACAGGTTGAGGTAGCAAAACCACAAAGACTATATAGAATACCACCATCATCATCAAAGGGTTGATGAGAGACCACAAGAACCCCAGAATGGAGCCTTTATAACGGAGTTTTACATCTTTAATGGTCAGCAGCTTAATCAGTTCGCGATAGTTAATAAGATCGCTAAGTTGATGTCGGATGGCTGTGCGACTGGTGTCAAAGCTGCCCACCTTAGCCGGTTGGACAGGGCTTACTCTGGCGATTGAACTTCTCCTTCTAAATCATACTGCGCTTCAGCAGGTAGTAGCACCTGGCATGCGCCACTGCTTACCCGCATTTCCAATTAAGAAAGATAACGGTTACGCAGTTAAAAAGTTGCATTTGATTTTGAGGCATACCTTCTACAAGCAAATACGCTCCCGTACCCTTGACATAAGTATAATTTGTACATAAATGGTTGTCAACAATTAGCTTACGCTAAACAAA
>JAQBPB010000073.1 GCA_028287745.1 Chloroflexota bacterium | reverse complement strand
ATGAAGGCGTCAACGGCAGCGGCCAGGTGAGCCGCATTCAGCCGCCTATCGCCACTAACTATGCCTACTACGAACCCCAGACCAGGCATAATGTCCCGGCGGTACTCTGGAACTGGATGCAGAACATCCCCGGCTCTAACTGGACTTTCGCCCTGGGCTATCCAATCTCGGAAGCCTACTGGAGCCAGTTTAACGTTGGTGGACAAAACAAAATGGTGCTGGTCCAACTGTTCCAGCGGCGCGTGCTGACCTACACGCCTTCGAACAGCGCGGCCTGGCAGGTTGAGATGGGCAACATCGGTTCGCACTATTTCAACTGGCGCTATAACGGCAATCCACCGGCCCCGGCCCAGGTTGCCAGCGCCCCGGCCCAGGTTGCCAGCGCCCCGGCCCAGGCGGCTTCACCGCTGGACAGCGAAGAGCAGACCTTTATCAACCTGGTGAACGACTACCGGCGGGCCCACGGCCTGGGTCGGTTGGACTACCAACCGATTCTCCAGAAAGCGGCCGATTGGATGTCGCAGGACATGGCCGAGAAGAACTATTTCTCGCACACCGACAGCCTGGGACGCGACCCCTTCAAACGGATGGCCGGGTTTAGCTATAACGGTGGCTGGATGGGTGAAAATATCGCGGCCGGTAAGGGTACCGCCGGGGAAGTCTTTAACCAGTTCAAAGGCTCTCCCATTCACAATGCTAACATGCTAAAACCTCAATATTCGAAGCTCGGTGTCGCCCGGCATCACCGGCCCGGCAGCACTTATGGCTGGTACTGGACCCTCGATTTTGGGGACAAGTAGGCCAGGCAGCGCTGACCACAATCCAAAAGGACCGGGAAATCCCGGTCCTTTTGGATTAATTTCTAACTGGAAAAGCGAGCTTTATAGGTTCAGGGCAAACCCATCACTGGCGGCGGTAATCTGCAAATCTTTGTGGCCGAGCGCTTCCGCCCGCATGTAAGCGGCCTTGAGAATCGTGTCTATCGCCCGATCATCGTGCGCCGGGTCGTGATGAAACAGCACCAGGTGTTTAACCCCGGCCTTGATGGCCGTATCCACCGCCACTTCCCCACTATTATGGCCCCACCCGACCTTTTCGGCCATTTCGTCCAGTGAATACTGGGCGTCATGAATCAGTACATCGGCACCCGCGGCCAGTTGGACCAACTTAGGGTCAATAACCTCATCTCCCAGCAAGCTGTCCGGCTTAATGTCCGGCAAGCTAAGCGGCTCGTGGTCGGTGGCATAGACCAGGATTTTACCGCCTAATTCCAACCGGTAAGCCGTACTTGGCAAGGGATGTTTCAGCAGCCGTCCGGTCAGTTTCGCGCCATCCAGCAACGCTTCATTGAATTGCAGTGAATAAAAGTTTAATTCCGAAGGCAAGTCGCTGAGACTGACCGGGAAATATATTTTTTCCATCTGACCGGCCATAATGCTGGATAAAGTCTGTGAGCAGTTGCTCCACCCCAGGATATTAAACCGGTTGCCGGGCCGGAAGACCGGCGCGAAGAAAGGAAATCCCTGGATGTGGTCCCAATGGGTATGGCTGAGAATAATATAGCCGCTCAGGTTCTCCTGGCTTCCGGGCTCAGGGTTAGCCAGCAGGTGCTGGCCTAGCTCCCGCGCTCCCGATCCGCAATCGAAAACAAACAGGTGTCCGGTGTCGCTGGTCAGGCTGACACAACTGGTATTGCCGCCGTAGTGGACATAGGATAGCCCGGAAACCGGTATGGAACCCCGCGTGCCCCAGAAGCGCAGTTGCAAGCGTGTAGGCGCCTCCAGCGGCCTGGAACGCCGCAATTGCATGGCATTCAGGCGCTCTTTTTTCCACTCGACTACCCCGCCCGGATAGCCGTTCCACTCGCGTACCTGCTGGATCATGTTTTCCATAGCGGCCATGGAACGCGGTTTTTGCTTGTCCGGTTCAATGTTTACTTCCCGCACAATCCCGGCCGGGTCAATCAGGATAGTGGCGCGCTGGCTGGCCCCTTCTTCGTCCACCGTCAGGCCGTATAACTGGCTCAGGGCGTGGTGGTAATCGCTGACAAGCACGATTTTTTCCAGGCCGATTTGTTCACCAAAGGCTTTATGACAGGCCAGGCTGTCCGCGCTGATTGCCAGCGATTTTAGCTTGAGCGGCCCGGCCAGTTTGATTAGTTCCTCCAGCAAGGGCAGCTCGTCGCTGCACACGTCAGTCCAATCCCCCGAGTAAAAAATCAGCAGGACGGCTTGCTTTCCCAGCACGTCGGCTACGCTGACTGGCCCTTCGGTACTCGAAGCGGTCCACAAAGGTGTTTTATCCCCGGCCTTGACCGGGGTGGCGTTGCCGGGCGTTTTGTCCTTAGCATTGGCTGGGTTAGTCATAATTTAAAACCTTTATCCTGGCCTTGCGCTAAGCTGTAAAAAGCTTTATTGCCGGTGGAGCCGGAAGTAATAGCGACTTATTCCAACAATACTCTTGGCATCTTCTATCTGGCCGTTTTCGATGGCTTCCAGGGCTTCTTCCAGGCTAAGTTCGCAGATATCCAGTTCTTCATTCTCATCGGGGTCCAGCTGGCTTTCTTGCAGGTCTTCGGCCAGGTAGAGATGCAGGTATTCGGACAGGATACCCGGCGCGCTGAAAAATCCGCCCAGCAAGGTGATGCGGTCCGCTTTGTAACCGATTTCTTCCTGCAACTCGCGTCCGGCCGTTTCGAGCGGCGGCTCGCCTTCTTCCAGGGTCCCGGCGGGTAGTTCGAGCAGCACTTTGCCTGTCGCCCGCCGCCATTGGCGTACCAGTACCAGTTTGCCTTCTTTTGTTACAGGCACCATTACCACCGCGCCGGGATGGACCACAATTTCCCGCTTGTAGGTGTGGCCGGGCCGGTCGGTGATAGTATCAATCTTGACCGAGAACTTCTTACCCTTAAAGATTTCCTGGCTTTCAACCTGGGCAGCCTGCTCGCGTTTAGCCTGTTCATCTGCTCTTTGTTCTTGATTCATTTCAACTTCTTTCTTAAATTGTTTAATCGTAATTCTTATTCTATCAACTTTATGGATTTACAACAATAAAAAATCTACCGCAGCGAACTATATTAAATCAAGAAAAGGCCCTAAAAAGCCCGCGTCGCATGGCGCAGGCTTTTCAGGCTTATGTATTTAATTTTAGAGGAGCAAACACATATTGGAATTTTAATTAATAACCCTGGAACCCGTGAAATATTTAGCTTAAAATCGTCCTTTTATTATGTCGGAAGATACATTTATGTAGCCGCTTCAGATTAATAAATTTTTAATCAAATAGCGCCAGGATCGAACGGGCCCGGTTGGTATAAGTATAGCGGGCGACGCTCCGGTAAGCGGCCTGGGCGCGCTCTGTAGCCTGGTCCGGGTTTGCGTAAGTCCATTCCAGGGCCTCTAGCATGCCTTCGACGCTGCCGCGTGGGAAATAGACCGCCTGGCCTTCCGGCAGAATCTCTTTGAGGGCCGGTAACTGGGGCAGCATAATCGGCCGGGCGACCGCGGCATACTCAAAAAGCTTGAGTGGCGAGGCCGTTACATCGGTAACGGTATCCGGAATTGCCAGGAGCGAAGCCGCATTCAGGTACAGGTTTACTTTCTCGGCGGGTTGCTGCCCGGCACAGGTTACAATTCCGGTTAACCCCAACCTTTTAGCCTGGGCTTCTATTTCGGCTCTTTCAAAAGGGCGGCCCCCGGCGAAAACCAGTCTTGCTTTAAGGCCGGGATGCTGCTGTAAAAAGAGGTTAAAGGCGTCCACCAGTTTGTCCAGGTTGCGGTAGGCAAAGGTCAGGCCGCTGTAGACCACCAGGAATTCGGCCTGGTTCAGCCCCAGGGTCTGGCGGGCGGCTTGCCGCTCCGCTTCCGGTAGTGGGAAATATTTCTCGGCGTCATAGGCATCGGGAATGACCGCCGCCGGTGAAGCCGCCGGGCGCAGGTCTTCCTCTATTACGAAATCCCGGAAAGCGCCGGTCAGCGAAACCAGCGTATCGCTCCGGCCGACCACTGTCCGGTCCACTTTTTCCAGCCATTGCCGCAGGCGCGGCAGGTGGGAACGGCTGGGGTTGCGCGCTTCCAGGTCGTGCGCTTCGTAGATAATTTTGGCTCCCAGCAGCGGCCGCCACCATTTTATCAGCCAGTAGGCGCAGATAACGTCCCGGACATAGATCACTTTAGCTCCCCGGCCCGTTAACCGGCGCAGCAGCAGCAACAAGCCGACCTCAAAGGCAAAGAAAGTTCGCTCCAGGTAGCTCCAGGGAATAAACTTGAGCGGTTTTAGATTATTGAAAACGTTGAAAGGCCAGCGTAAGAGGTGGTGGGCCCCGATTTCCGTAAAGCGGCTGGGCTTGCCGGGCAGGCGGGGCAGCAGCACCAGCGTGGACGGCGCCAACCGGCGCAGTTCCCGGCAGGTCGTAAAGGTCTGGATGGCGTTAGCTGATTTGAGGACCAGGCTGCTGGGGTAGGCCACGTAACACAGACCGCCGGGCGTCTTTACCACTGCCTGGTAGAAGTCCAGCAAGCTGGCCGCTATCTGTTGGCTGCTAAAGTTTTTGGCCCATTCCGGCCCCTTGCGGCTCATTTCGGCCAGGCGTTCCCGGTCTTCCAGCAGGCTGGCAATACCTCCGACCAGGGCGGTAGCGTCGGCGGCTTTAACCGCCAGCCCCACTCCGTCACGGGCGGCCGGAAGGGCGATGCCGGTCGTTTCGGTGATAACCGCCGGGGTGCCCACGGCGGCCGCTTCGATGACGACCTTATTCAGGGCTTCCACCACCGAAGGCACCACCAGCAGGTCGGCCCCGGCCTGGTAATTGGCCGATTGGGCGAAATCTACTTTGCCGGTAAAAATAACGTGGCCGCTAACCCCCAGGTCGCGGGCCAGGTTTTCCAGGTAAACCCGGTAATCGCCAAAGAGCGGCGTCTTGCGGCCGGGTCCGCAGATGAGCAGGTTCAGGTCAGGCCATTTTTCGAGCAGCCGCGGCATGGCCCGCACCAGGAAGTCCAGCCCTTTGAAAGGATGTAACCGGCTCAGGGCAATCAGCACCGGCCCGGACTTTAAACCGTAACGTTCCCGCAGAATTTGCTGCTGGGTGGCCTTATTACCGGCCAGGTCCACCCCGGCGGGCGGGTAAATCTGGTCGCTGATATTCCGGTAGATTACCCGCACTTTGGCCGGGTCGGTGCCCAGTTCCAGGGCCAGGTCGGCGGTTTGCTCGGAGTTGGCCCGGACCCCGGCGCAGCGCCGGAAGGCGAAACGCACCAGCATGCGCGGCAGGCGGTAACGCGCATACCCGTAGTCGTAAGCGGGCAGGCTCATTACATCGGCTCCCTGCAAGTTCAGGATAAACGGCAGTTTAGAGCCGGACAGCCAGCTTGCCAGCGCCCAGGCCGCCCCCAGCGGATAGGCCGCTTCCACGTGAACGACATCAAATTCGTTCCGGTGGCGGCGCAAGAACCGCATTATACCCAGGACCAGCTCGATAAAGAAAGCGTACTTGAACAGCCGCGAGACTACCTTGCGCGGGAATTTACGCCAGCCTTTGGTCCCAAAGGCCAGCGTGTAGAGCGGGACGGTCCCGGCTTCACCCGGGAACAAAGCCGCCCCGGCCTCGCCGCCTGAGCCGTAATCTTCCAGGCTCAGCACCGCGAAGCTGTTTCCGGCCGCCCGGAATTCCCGGCCTAACTCGCTATGGACTTCGCTGGCGATAATCTGGGGGCCGTAAGCCATTATTGTATAAAGTATGCGCATCTTTTCTCGTTCTGGTTCGTAAAACGTATCAATATAACAGCGGCGATAATACCGGAAAGGTTACCCTGAACTTTAAACCGCGACTCCTTTTACGTTCCCCGGTCTGCGTTTCGAGGCCGCGCACATTATAGCATGGCGTTGTATAATAGAGGCGTGCGGGATTTAATAGCTCTTAAGCAAAAGAAAATGAAAAATAGTCTGGTGCGTGAGGTCGTCCGGTGTGTGCCGGAGACCTATGAGACTCACCGTTATCTCCTGGAAGTAAAATTAACCGATAGTTCTGCAATGACCCCGCGCCTGGCGGTCATTCTCAAGAATCCTTCGACCGCCAGCGCCATCAAAAGTGACCCGACGATTGGCAAGGTCGAAGCCTGGGCCAGGCGGCGCAACTTTGCCTCATTGTTATACATTAATCTCTTTGCGGTGCGTTCGACCCAACCAGCCCCGCTCAATGATTGGGACTATGCCTATACGGTCGGCCCGGAGAACGATTATTATATCCGGGAAGCCGTCTCCCAGGCCGATACGGTAGTGGTCGCCTGGGGCAATAGCAACGGCATCGACCCGAAGCGCTACGACCGGCGCATCCGGGAAGTCCTGGCTATGTTGCAAGGCTACCGCTTGCAGGTGGTAGGTGAGCCGACCCGCCTGGGCTACCCGCGCCACGGTTTACTCTGGAACAATGAACCGGAGTTGAGCGATTTCAGGTTTAATATTTAGAATATCTTTTGGATTTAAGCTAGTTTTTGGAGCAATAATTGAATCGTTTCGAGCAGAGTAACGCCAATACCGCCCTTGAGGCAAATGAGACAACCGGGACCGGGGATTCGCCGGACACAGTCAAAGACCGGCCTTCCAGGTTCAGGTGGCTGCCGGGCTGGCTGCGGCGAATGGACCGGGGAATACTGGCTTTATTGATCGTCTTTGTACTGACCCTACCGCTCTTTACTCCGCGTGTGTACGCCAGTGATGAAATTAAGTACTTTTCCTACCTGCATTCGATTTTCTTCGACCGGGATGTAGATTTCACCAACGAGTACAATTATTTCTACCAGAGCAACCCGTCAAAATACGCCGATTTCAAGGAATCGGTAATTGAAAAGCTGAACGAAAAAGGTTTGCCGGTCAACGAAGGGCCGGTCGGTTCGGCTATTCTCTGGACCCCTTTTTATGGGGTAGCCCATGTGGCGGCCCTGGTTGGGAATGCGGCCGGGCTTAAATCATTCAAGCCGGACGGCTTTTCGACCCCCTATATCTGGGCGGTTACGCTCGGCTCGCTGCTTTACGGTTTAGGCGGACTAATTTTCTCCTACCTGCTTGGACGTAACTTTCTGCCCCGTTTCTGGGCCGCCTTTGGCGCAATCACGGTCTGGCTAGCCACCCCGGTAATTTTCTACCTGTCGCTCACCCCGCCAATGTCGCATGCCAATTCGCTTTTCATGATTTCTTTGTGGCTGTGGCTGTGGTACCGTACCCGTGAATGGCGCTTTGACCGCGACGGTAATTTCGCCCCCGGCATCCGGCGCGGCTCGATGTGGCTCTTGCTGGGTGTGCTGGGCGGACTGATGACAATGGTCCGCGAACAGGACGGCACAGTCCTGATTGTGGGCGCGGTCGAAGCGCTGTTCCTTTACTGGCACTTCTGGAAGACCCGCTCCGCCGCTGCCGGAGGTAACACAGGTTTAATTCCGGCCGGGTGGCTGCCTTTGTTCGGGCGGAATCTCATTTTCCTGGCTGGTCTGATGCTGGGCCTGGTGCCTCAGTTTATCGTCTATCTGGCCCTGAATGGGCGGCTCGGCCCGGGCAAGGTAGTCGGGGACAAGTTACAGTTCTTCAACCTGGAGGTGCCGGGACGGATTTTTGGCCTGCTAGCCGACCCCAATCACGGCCTTTTCTGGTGGGCCCCGGTGCTGTTACCGGCTTTGATCGGCCTGATCCTGATGGCCCGCCGCAAAGATTTCCGGCTGGTCGCCATCGTGCTGCTGGCGGCTTTTTTTGCCGAATTATATATCTCGGCTTCGTTCCAGACCTGGAGCATGCGCGGCTCTTTTGGTCCCAGGCGCTTGATTGGCATCAGCCCGGCTTTTATTATCGGGTTGGGCTACCTGGGCTGGTGGTTGTCCCAGCTTAAAATGGGCTGGAAGGTTTCAAAACGGGTCCTGGTCGGGCTGGCAGCATTCTTTATTATCTGGAACTTCGGGGTAATAATCCAGTTCACGACTATGCGCGAAGGCCCCAGCCGCCAGGGTCTGGACCCGGCCAGGGTAGTCACCGACCAGTTCACCAGGGTTCCCGGTAAACTGGTCGAGACGGCTCAAAAGTTTTTGTTTGACCGCGAGAAGTTCTACAAGAAGTAACTCATAACATAAGACCCGGCCTGCTTTTGGGCAGCCCGGTGACCAAAACAAATATAGCGACTAAATCGTGGACTAACCTTTTACGTTCAACGCGATAAGCGGGGGTATGGCAATGCAAACAAAGGTGTGCGATATTGTTAAAATCCGGCCCGGTTTAGCTCTGGTGCTGGCCGGTTTAATGGCGGTAGTGGCTTTGCTTTTTGGGACACCGGCAGCGCGGGCGTCCGAAGGTTATGTTGTCTATGATGCCCAAAATGTTGAAGGTTTGCACGTTACGGTTCTGGCAAGACCCAACCCGATCTCGGTAGGCAAGATTCATTTGTTTATCCGGCTGGCTCGTCCGAGCGGCCTTAGCAACGAGCAGCCTTACCGGGGCGCTAATTTGCTGGTAGAATTTTATCACCTGAACGGTCCCGGTGCTGATAAAACTACTTCTTACGTCCAGCGGCGCGACCTGACCGCCCCGGAGAGCGAGCCGGGCACCTACGAGTTGAGCGACTCTATTCAAAATGAAGGCGATTACCGGGTTACCCTGACCATTCAGAACGCCCCCAAGCCTATCAGTACCGCCTTTAATATCAAGGCTCTACCCGAACCGGACGACCGTTTTTTAAGCCTTATGCTGCTTTCGATTTTCCCGATTTTCCTGGCCTGGCTGATCTGGATGTACTTAAAACGGCCTGGCTCCAGGCCCGACCAACCGGAACCGGCCGGACAAGCCGATGTGGCCGAGCCGGTAGCTGCCAGCCCCAGCGAAGGTAAGCTTTAAGTACTATAGGTAAGCTTTAAGTACTATTGTCAGGATTTTCCGGGTGCGGTAGAGTAAATTGCATAAGTGCGGGCAATGTCGTTTCTGGTTACCCAAAAGGATAATTAAGTTGCTAAAGAGTGTTTTGGTTATTGAAGATAGCCCCAGCCAGGCTGCATTAACCAGGATTGAATTGGAAAAATTAGGTTATTTGGTGGAAATTGCTTACGATGGGCCGCAAGGTCTGGAAAAAGCTCTCACTTTTGAACCAAGTGTTATTATCCTGGACTGCAACTTACCCAAGATGAGCGGGGTCGAGGTCTGTAAAATCTTAAAGACCCAACCCGCCACCCGCGCTACCCCGGTAGTGATGTTTAGCGCTGAAAATAAATTGGCCCAGATGAGCAGCGCCTACAGCGCCGGGGCCGATTTCTATGTCACAAAAGACCGGGAAGGCAGCAACAGCCTGCCGAAACTGGTTGAAGCCTGTTTCCAGCGGCGGCTGCGCCAGGTACGCCGGGCTTAATTAGTCCCGGTAGTTCACTGCTTTAACTGCCCGGTCCATTTCCCGGTTAGCATCGCGTTCGGCCAGGGCGTTGCGCTTGTCGTAATTCTTCTTACCTTGCGCCGTACCTACTTCTATTTTAGCCTTCCCCCGCTTTAAATACATCCGTAGCGGCACCAGGGTCAAACCTTTGGCTTTAGTTTGCATTTGCAACTTGCGGATTTCATTCTTATGCAGCAACAATTTGCGGCTGCGGGTTGGCACGTGGTTAAAATACTTTCCGGCGTGGTCATAAGAGGAAATATGCGCGTTCCAGAGCCAGGCTTCGCCGTTCTCGATGCGGACATAGCTATCACGCAGGTTCACCCGCCCATCGCGCACGGACTTGATTTCCGTCCCGCTCAGGACGACCCCGGCCTCAATCTTTTCTTCGATAAAGTAGTCGTGATAGGCTTTGCGGTTGCTGGCAACATCCTTGATCTTGGTGCTGTTGGTGTCGCCCGCTTCGGCTTTAATATTTTTTTCGTTTGACGCGCTGGTGGCGGCTGGCATGTTTTCCTCACCTTCCTTATTTTCTTTATTTGTAACAAAGAATTATAGTATAACCGGGTAAGTAAATCAACCGGGATAGTCAAAAAGGTTTTAGAACCTTTTTTCGATAACCTTTACCCTCTTAGCCTGAAATGCTATAATAGGGCCATAATAAAGAGGCTTTGCGGCCTCTGGCTACTTACTATTTTCCATAACCTCTTATAGATCGCCCTCAAAGGAATTAACGATGGCCGAAACCGAAATGAACCGGCAGTACAAGAAAATCAAGGCTGACTACCCCGATGCCATCCTCTTTTTCCGGTTGGGTGATTTCTACGAAACTTTTAACGGTGACGCCGAAATCGTTCACCGCGAACTCGGTCTGACTCTGACCCACCGGGCTATGGGCAAGGATAAGGCCAACGATATGCCTATGGCCGGTCTGCCTTACCATTCGTTGGACCGCCATTTACCCAAACTTATCGAGCGCGGGTTCAAGGTTGCTATCTGTGAGCAGATGACCAAGCCGGGCGCGAAACTGGTCGAGCGCGAAGTCGTGCGGGTGGTTACGCCCGGTACGGTCCTGGAAGACGAGATGCTGCTTTCCAAGCGCAACAACTTCCTGGCGGCTTTAATCCTGGAAGAAAAAGCGGCCGGTCTGGCTTACGCCGATATTTCGACCGGGGAATTTCTTTGCACTCAGCTTAACGAGAATTCGGCCGACGAATTGCGCAATGCCCTGAAGACCGAGCTGGCCCGGATTGCGCCTTCCGAGCTTTTAGCTCCGGAGCGCCCGGCCCGACGGCACCAGCGGCCCGAAACCCTGTTTGCCGAGGAAGAAGACGCCCTTGCGCCCTACCGCTCTTTGCTGGCGAATATAATCGAGGACGGCCGGGGCTTAACACCGCTGGACGGCTACAACTGGCAGCTTGACGAAGCGACCCGCACCCTGAAAGAGCATTTCGAGGTCGGATCCCTGGACGGTTTTGGCTGCGGCAGCCTTCCACTGGCTATCCGGGCCGGTGGAGCCCTGGTAAGCTACCTCAAAGCGACTCAAAAATCGGCCCTGGGGCGGCTCAACCCGCTGGTGACTTATTCGACTCAGAAATATATGGCCCTGGACATGCAGACCCGGCGCAACCTGGAACTGAGCGAAAACCGGCGCAGCGGGTCGCGCAAGATGTCGCTGTTTGGCGTATTGGACCACACGCATACCGGCATGGGCGGCCGGATGCTGCACCGCTGGCTGAACCAGCCTTTACTGGACCTTGACCGGATTATCGCCCGCCAGGAAGCGGTCGCCGCCTTCTACAGCAATACCCACTTGCGAGAAAGCGTCCGGGCCTTGCTCAAAGAAGTGGATGATGTCGAACGCTTCGGGTCAAGGGCGGCTATGCAGGTGGCTTCGCCCCGCGAGATGTATGGCTTGCTGCAAACCCTGGAACTGGCCCCGGCCTTTCACGCCCTGTTCGGGGAAGCCCAGGAAGAAGCTCAGAAGATTTTCAAACCCCTGTTATCCCGGCTGCATACCTGCGAAGAGCTGGTTAAAATGCTTCAGAATGCCCTGCCCGAGGACCCGCCCGGTAAGAAATGGACCAAAGGGGCCATCCGGGACGGTTATTCGGCCGAACTGGACCGCCTGCGCACTATTTCGACCACCGGCGCCAGCTGGATTGAAGAGTTTAAGAAACGCGAGATTGAACGGACCGGCATTACCAGCCTCAAGGTTAATTTCAACCAGGTCTTTGGTTACTACATTGAGGTTACCGCCGCGAACCTGCCTAAAGTCCCGGCCGATTATATCCGCAAGCAGACTATTGCCAACGGCGAGCGCTTTATTACGCCTGAGCTAAAGGATATGGAGACCCAGATTCTAAACGCCCAGGAGCGGATTGAAGAACTGGAAGCCGACCTGTTCAAGCAGGTGCTGAATACGGTGGCGAACTCGCTGCCGCAACTGATGGAAGTTGCTTCGGCCCTGGGGCACCTGGATGTCTTCGCGGCCCTGGCTCATATCGCGGTCAATAACAACTACTGCCGCCCGGTCCTCAACGAGGGTAAGGCCCTGGTCATCAAAGGCGGGCGTCACCCAGTAGTCGAGCAGGCCAACAGCGAAATGATTTTCGTGCCTAACGACTGCTGCATGAACAGCGACCAGGAACAGGTCCTGATTATTACCGGGCCGAATATGGCCGGGAAGTCGGTATATTTGCGCCAGATCGCGGTAATTGTCTTGATGGCTCAAATCGGCTCATTTGTCCCGGCCGATAGCGCCGCCATTGGCCTGGTGGACCGGATTTTCACCCGCGTGGGCGCCCAGGACGACATCGCGACCGGCCAATCAACCTTTATGGTCGAGATGGTCGAAACGAGTTATATCCTGGCGCATGCCACCCAGCGGTCGCTTGTAATTCTGGATGAAGTCGGGCGCGGGACCAGCACCTATGACGGGCTGGCGATTGCCCAGGCGGTAGTCGAGTATCTCCACAATAACCCGCGTTGCGGCGCGAAAACCCTTTTCGCTACCCATTACCACGAGTTGATCGAACTGGCCCAGGTCCTGCCACGAGTCCGCAATTTTAATATGGCCGTGCGCGAAGATAGCGGCAAAGTTATCTTTATGCGCAAGGTGCTGCCGGGTGGGGCCGACCGCTCATATGGTATTCATGTCGCCCAACTGGCCGGACTGCCGCGCCCGGTCATTCGCCGTTCGGAAGAACTATTGGCCCTGCTGGAAAACCAGCGGGCCGAACTGGAAGCCCTTTCCGCTGCCAGCCTGCCCGGCCGCAGCGGCCGGAATGGAGCCGCCAAAGCCGCCGCCGGGGAGACTCGCCAGCAAATGAACCTGTTCGCCCCGGCCGCCACCCTGCCGCCAGAACACCCGGCCCTGGAAGAATTGCGCCAGCTTAAAGTGATGGAGCTATCGCCCCTGGAAGCTATCAATAAGCTCTATGAGCTCCAACAAAAGGTCAAGCAGGCCGACGGGCAGGGAAAATAGCAATAACCTGACTGGCAGCGCTCCATTTTCCGGTATAACTTAATTTACGGTTTAAGCCTGTTGCATCAGGGCTAAAGCGGCTCCGGCCAGTCTGACGGCCGGGCTAGCTTTCTCCGCATTACCACCGTCTTCAATTGTCCAGACCGCCGACAATACCGCCTGGGAAAAGCACCAGCCCAGCACCCTTTTTTCTGCCAGCCCTAATTCCTGGCAGATAATCTTTACCCGGCGGCAGACCGTAAGCGGGTCGGGATAAAGGCCGGGCAGCTCGAACGGGTTGCGCAGCATGGCCCCGGTTTCGTAGGCCAGTTCCCCGACTACCCCTTTCGGGTCAATCACTTTCCAGCCGGTTACCCCATCCTGGAGAATGTTATAGTGGTGCAGGTCGCCGTGCAGCAGGTAGCGCGGCCCCTGGCTGGCGCAAAGTTCCCGGTAGGTGGTATGGGCTTTGTCCAGCAGTTCCAGGGGTATACTGGCGGCTAATATTTCCCGGCTGTTGCGCTCAAAAGCTCCGGCCCACTCTTCCACCGCAGGAAAGCCGCCTGGCAGCGGGGCCTTTCCGGTATGGAGGTCTTTAATAGTCCGGCAAACAAGGTGGATCGCTTCCTCGTCCCGGCCATTTTTAACCAGCCCGGCCAGTTCGGTACCGGGCACCGCCTGTTCCAAAAGCACCGCCTGGCTGTCAAATTCCAGCAAAGCCACTGCTCCCCGGCCCGCGTGATACTGGAGCCAGCGCCAGGAGTTATGCTCGTCGCTGTGGGCTTTTATCAACTTCAGCACCACCGGTTTTGGGCCTTGCCTGCCGAATGCCACGCTTGAAGAAAAGGTTTCAATTTGCCTGGCCTCCAGTTCCAGCCCCCAGAAGGCGGCGTAGTAAGTCAAGCGGCTGTTTAAATCTCCTGGAATATTCAAAATATTGGCTCCAAAATAAGCTGTAAAATCAAACTCTGAGCGGTATTCGGAAGGAGGCGCGATTATTAAACCCGGTTCCTGCCAGGTATCTTTCGCCATAAAGTTTAACATAGCCGCTACTTAAAGGACTTTCTACAAATAAAGATTTGAGCAAAGCTCCTGGAAATAAGCCTGAAAGCTGATTATAAAGATTAATTTGGCGGTAAGGTGTAAAATATATTATCGAAAAACTAAAGAAAATTTGAAGATTATAATTATGCTAATTACCAGGAGGATCTTGCAAAGTGGCAAGCGTTAAAAAAGCGCCCGGGCTAAATGACCCGGTTATCGTATCGGCGGCCCGCACCCCTATTGGCCGGTATGCCGGTTCTTTGAAAAACATCCGGCCCGACGACCTGGGGGCGGTCGCCCTGACCGAGGCGGCTCTCCGGGCCAACCTGGACCTGAACGAAATAGAAGATGTCTTCATGGGCTGCGCCAACCAGGCCGGGGAAGATAACCGGAACGTTGCCCGCATGTCGCTTTTGCTGGCCGGGTACCCGGTTTCGGTGCCGGGCCTGACGGTTAACCGGCTGTGCGGCAGCGGCTTGCAGGCGGTCAATAACGCCGCCCAGGCCATCTGGTCCAACCAGGGCGAGGTCTTTGTGTCCGGTGGGGTCGAGAGTATGACCCGTGCCCCGTTCGTGGTTGCCAAATCCCAGAGCGCCTTCGACCGGGGGCCTTTCAAAATGGAAGACACGACCCTGGGCTGGCGCTTTGTCAATAGCAAACTTTCGGCCCTGTACCATCCTTACAGTATGGGCGAGACCGCCGAGAATGTCGCTGATAAGTGGCAAATCAGCCGGGAAGCCCAGGACCGCTTTGCCGCCGAAAGCCAGCGCCGTTACGCGGCGGCCCAGGCCGAAGGGCGCTTCAAGGATGAAATCGTGCCGGTTGAAGTGCCGGGCGAACGCAAAGGCCAGACCACCCTCTTTGAGGTAGACGAGCATCCCCGGCCCGATACTACTTTTGAAAAACTTTCGGCCCTCAAACCGGCTTTCCGGCCGGGCGGCACCGTGACTGCCGGGAACGCCTCCGGCATAAATGACGGCGCGGCGGCCCTGGTAATCATGAGTTATAAACGGGCCCAGGAACTGGGCCTTAAACCAATGGCCCGGATTGTATCAACCGGCGTGGCCGGGGTAGACCCGGCTTTTATGGGAGTCGGGCCGGTCCCGGCCAGCCGTAAAGCCCTCGACCGGGCCGGAATTTCGGTCAAAGACCTGGCATTAGCCGAAATCAATGAGGCTTTTGCCAGCCAGAGCCTGGCCTGTATCCAGGACCTGGAACTCAACCCGGCAAAAGTAAACGTCAACGGTGGCGCGATTGCCCTGGGCCACCCGTTGGGCGCTTCCGGGGCGCGGCTGCTTACCACTTTGCTGTACGAACTCCAGCGGCGCGGCGGTGGTTACGGCCTGGCGACAATGTGTATCGGCGTAGGCCAGGGTATCGCGACCGTCGTAGAAAGTCTGGATTAGTGTCTTTTAAACTGGTTAAACTCGAATCGTTCAAATATCCTGATACTCCACGGTATTTCCAACCCGGCGCGGTGGTGTCGGATATGCCGGACCACCTGACTATCTTTCACCCGGCGGGTGCCCCTTCGTGGGGCTGGTCTTCTAAACGGGTCAACCGCCTGACCCATCACTGCCTGTCGGTGCTGTTTCCCGACCGGGACTATAATATAGTCCTTTTCTGGAACTCCGATTGGACCTTTAGCTCCTACTACGTAAATGTGGCCCTGCCGGTAAAATGGGATGGCGAAATTTGCAGCTATGTGGACCTGGACCTGGACGTGCTATACATCATCCAGGCCAGCCGCCGCCGGCCGGGTGACTATTCGGCACCCGGCGTGTATGTCCTGGACCGGGACGAATACGAAGAGCGCAAAGTGCTTCTGAATTACCCGCCTGAGATAATGGAGCGCTCCGAAAAAGCCCTGGTCGAAGTGCTGCGCCAGATTGAAATAGGCGCTTTTCCTTTTGACCATTCCCTGCTGGACTGGCGGCCCGACCCGGCGTTGCTGCGCCTGGCCGACTTGCCCGATTCGGCGGCGGCCTGGCATTTATAGGTTTAGTTACAAGTTGTTATAAGAAAGTAGATTTTGAAAAAGACGATTTATTATTACCGTCACGGTGAGACTTATTATTCAAGCAAGAACATGCTTTATGGAGATAAAGAATACGAGGCTCTTTTAACTGAAAACGGCCGCCGCCAGGTCGGGCTGCTTGGCGCGGAACTGGCCCGCCGCCCGGCTTTTGATTTGCACATGGTTTCGCCCCTGCCTCGGGCGGTCCAGACTGCCACCATTATTCAGACTTATCTTAATACAGAGCTTTTAATTGAACCGGCCCTTATTGAGGGCATCAAGGAGAAGCGCGAGGATACCTGGGCGCGGATTGAAAAACTGGCCGAGCGGCTGGTAAAGCTGCCCCAGCAAAATATCTTGCTCGGCACGCATGGTTTAATCTGCTGCTGCCTGGCCGGTTACTTTCGCGGCCAGAACCTGAAAACCCTGAGCTATGAAAATCTGCCGACTGCCGGGTTTGGCTGGGTTGAACTGGAAGACGGTCAGCCTAAACGCGGCTGCCGCTCGATTGCCACTCACCTGGACCTGACCGCTTCCCCAATCACCGACTTTCAAGAACTGGTGGCCGCGCCCTAGACAGGGCCGTTTAGCGTTCTTCCAGTTCGATGCCACCGGCCCCGATCAGGCCATTGATATCGTTGACCAGCGCCGGGCTGTAGGTTACCTGCAAGCTCTGCGGTTCCAGCTTGCGGATACTGCCGTCCGGCAGCGGCAGGTGGATAATCAGGGCATCATCCCCGGCGTGCTGGCGCAAGACCTGTTTCAGCCGGTCCATAATATCCAGCTCAACATCTTTAGGTAAGTGAATATGCACCCGGCGGGTCCGCGGCAGCGGGCGAGATGGCTGTACCGCCGCTTTTCCGCCGCCATTCCGGCCCCGGTTATTGTTGGCAGCGGGCGCGGGGGCCACTTTCACGGGCTCTTCCACGCCTACCGACGCGAAAAGGCTGTTGGCCCAGCCGTTATCCTGTTGCGGCGGCTCCGGGTTGGACATGGCCCCGGGCGAGGCTTGTTCGTCCTGGTAAGCTTCCAGCGCGTTGCCGGTTTCCAGTTCCATAACTTCGTCCGGTGGGAAGGCTACTGGGTCGCCCGGTTGCGGCGGGAAAGGCGCCAGCGCGACGGCTGCCAGTACCTGGGCCTGTTCGGGCAAGCGCTGGGCGCGCGCGGCCAGGGCCACTCCTTCTTTTAATTCAAGTTCGCCTACCGGCACTTTATGGGAAACCAGCAGTTGCACCCGGCCGCTAAAATCTTCCAGGTTCAGGATAGTTAATTCTTCACCCGGCTCCCCGGCTGAACCGACCTTAACCGGAATCCGGCGCAGGGCGGTTACCAGGCCGGAAATCAGGACCGGCTGCTCTTGCCCGGCCTGTTCCAGGGCTTCGGCAATCGTCAAAGGCAAACCCTGGTTGGCATCGGCATTTAGAAATGTCGGTTGGTTCCAGAGCGGGTGTTCCGCATTAAAGTAGCCCAGGACTTCATAAGAGCGCCGTAAGTATTCCAGGCCGGAAAGGGCCGGGACTTCTTCCAGCTTGACCGGTTCCGGCTCTTGATAGGTCGGGCTAACTGCCGCCGGCTCAAAAGACGAGGTAAAGTCAAACAGGCTTAACTGCCCGCCAAAGAAATCGGTAGGCTGCTCTTGCCCGGCCGCCGGTTGGACCGTTTCAGCGGCGGCTGTTTGCTGCTGCTGCCATTCCTGCCAGTTCTGTCCGGCCTGCTCAAGCCGGGCGGCGGCTTCGGCCAGTTGTTCGCGCTTGCCGAAAACATCCAGCGCGCCGCTCCAGGCCAGCTTTTTAACCTGCTCGGCGGTCAGCGGCACTTTCTTTATAAGGTCATCCAACCCTGAAAACCCCGCTGTTGGGCGGGCTTCCACAATCTGGCGGGCTGTTGCCGGGTTAACCAGGCGTCCCAGGCCGGACCGGATAGCCGGGTTTCCCGCTCCTTCTAACGCCGCTTCTACCTGGCTGGCCTGGATATCTGGAGCCAGCAGAGCCAGGTTGGACAGCCGGATAGCCTGGGCCAGCCCATTTAAGCGCCCGTTATCGTCCGGGGCCAGGGTCAAGGCGGCGGCGAAATAGGCCGCCGGGTGTTCCAGTCGGCACCACTCCAGTTGTTTTAAGATGCGCTGCCGTTCGAGCGAATCGGGGGTTTTGTCTGACAGGGCCGGGGCCGGTAAATCTTTGACGGCCAGCAGCGGCTTTCCGGACGCAGTTTGCCAGTGGTTCAAGATGGTCACGGCCAGTTGTAAATGGCCCAACCCGGCCGACTCGCTTAATTCAAAGCGGCTGGTACCGGGCGGCGCGACCGGGCCACTTTGGGCGCCTTCGGCCAGGCCCTGCCTGGTGCTGGCCGGTTGCAGGACCGCTAAATCGGCCAGGGGGCTGGCCGGACTGTACAGGATCAGCCGGGGATGCAGGGTCGGCACTTCGCCCGGGTCGGTGGGCAGGGCCAGCGGGGCAGTCTTTAGTTCCTGCCGGTTGAGTTTTTCCAGAAGCTTTTCCCGGCCATTTGGCCCGACTTCCAGCCGCAGGGGCCGTCCGTTGGTATAAGCTTCAAACGGGTAGGCATTCTCAAGTTCTTCGGGCGGCAGGCTGCTGCCGGTCAGGCCGAGTAAAGTCGCTGCCAGGCTCGTATTCAGGCGTCGGGCCAGGATAAGCTGCCCTGGGTCGGCTTCCGCGAAGAGCTGGCGGGCCGCTAAAAGGTTTTCTGCCAGGTTTAAGCGGTCTATTTCGGTCAGTTCGGCTTCCAATTTCAGGCGCAAGCTGGTTAATTTGTTGTTATCGGTCCCGGCTAACTGCGTCAGGGCCGTTTCGCAAACTTCGCGCAACTGGCTTATCGCCAGGCTGTCAGTGAACTGCCATGACGCGCAGCGCCCGGCGACCAGCAGGTTTCCGGTCAGCGCGCCCGGCCAATCCGCTTCATTGTAATGTGCCAGCAACTCCGCGACCGGCCGCAGGTAAAGGTCGGCTACCGGCCAGCCGGGCCGGGGCGAGTACAGCCAATCCTGGTTAGCCTGGTGCTGTTGTAACTGCTGGGGTGTGAACTGTCCGGTCAGGGCTTTTTGCAAGCGGCTGCGGGCGGCCAGGAACTGCGGGGCTTCTTCAGGCCGGGCGAAACGCGTCTCACCCGTCCCGATCAGGCCGATTTTCAGGTCGCGGCAGAGTTTTACCAGGGCCGCGTTTACTTTTACCGGGTCAAGCCCTCTAAGGCGGTCGCCGCCCCGGTCAATTGTCTGGGGCTGCAACTGGGCCGCCAGCGGCGGAGCGCCCACGTAAAAGCTGCCCGGCCCGAACAGGTCGCGCAGGGTTGTAGCCCGGATTTTTGCTTCCTGGTTCTTCTGGGACAGCAAAGCGGCGGTTACCGCGCCGCCGGTATAAGGCGCAATCGCAATCAGGCCCTTGCTGTGGGCGGCCAATTGGTCCAGGTCAACCCTGGCGGTCAGCGGCGCGGCCCCGGCCCGGCCGAGACCGGCGGAAAGCAGGCGGCACAGGTTAGCGTACCCGGCCTGGCTTTCGGCCAGCAGCAGCAGCGAAAAGGGCAGGCTGCGGTCCACGAAGCTAACGCCTACTTCGGCCCCGGCCAGCGGAGTTATATTGGTTCTGGCCAGCAGGCGCTGCCATAGGGGAAACCCGGCCAGCGAAAAAGTATCGGTCAGCGCCGCCGCCACCGGTTGAGATACCTCGGAACTCAGGTTCTCCAGAGTTTCCGCCAGGTCTTCAATATCGGATATGCCACCAAACGGGGAATAATGGCTATGAATTTGTAGATAAGCTAATTGAAATTGCACCCTAACGGCCACCTGCTACAATTATTTTTTAACTACGGTCCATGTTTGCAAGAACATCGCAAGCTGAAATGTGCTAGAATTATAGCACAGACTGTGGTTTGGAACGAAAAAGATAGCGGCCCTATATATATCAGGTTCATGTCAGCAATAAACGGAATTTTAAATCTATATAAACCCACCGGAGTAAGCTCCCACGATATGGTGGCCCGTGTCCGCCGCATCCTGCGCGAGAAGCGCGTCGGCCATGCCGGGACCCTTGACCCGGCCGCCGAAGGGGTTTTACCGGTCTGTGTCGGCCAGGCTACCCGCGTGGTCGAATATCTCAGCGATGCTCATAAAGTCTACTGTGCTTTGCTGGGCCTGGGCCTGACTACCGATACCTACGACCGGGAAGGGGTAGTTACCGCTAAAAAGCCGGTGCCGGATTTTACCCCGGAAGCGCTGGAAGTGGTCCTGGCCCGCTTTCGCGGGAAAATCGGGCAGTTGCCCCCGGTCTATTCGGCTATTAAAATCGCCGGGCAACCGCTGTACAAAGCCGCCCGCGCCGGTACCACCGCCGGTCTTGACCTGCAGCCCCGCCCGGTCGAAATATTCAAGTTGGAAATTACCGAGTGGCACTCGCCCTGGCTAAAGCTGTGGGTCGAATGCAGCAAAGGCACTTATATTCGCTCCCTTGCCTATGATATTGGCGAAAGCCTGGGCTGCGGCGCTTTTATGGCCGGGCTAGTCCGGGTCCAGAGCGGCCCCTTTCATCTCTCGCAGGCCCACCGCCTGGAAGAAGTTGAGGCGGCTTACCAGGCAGGCCGGTTAGAGCTGGATATTCTACAACCGCTGGATGCCGTGCTGGCCGATTGGCCCGCCTGGGTGGTCGACCAGGCCACCGCTGAGAAAATCAGGCAGGGCCGCAATCTCGCGCCTGCCGGGCCGGAGTGGTTGCTAAATGCACAGTTTGATGCAACTGCCGGGGCGCTGCCTTTGCGCCGGGTCTATACTGACCAGGGCCAGCTTTTAGCCCTGATGGAGCAGCAGGGCCAGGAATGGCACCCGGTGAAGGTTTTTAATTTTTAGACCAATTATTATCTAAGAAATTTTAATCTAAGAAAAGAAGTGATCGTGGAATTTTTACACAGCCTGGATGCCCTGGCAGGACGCAAACGCTCGCCGCTTATTTTAACTATTGGTGTCTTTGACGGGGTCCACGTGGCCCACCGGGCCTTAATCAGTGGCGCGGTTATGGCGGCGCGGGAACGCGCCCTGCAGGCAGCGGTGATGAGCTTTGACCCGCACCCGGATAGTGTTATTTTTCCCGACCGGCCACTGCTCTATTTGAACGATTTACAGGATAAGGCGGCTTATATCGCCGAAATTGGGGTAGACCTGCTGATTGTCCAGCCGTTTACACTTGATTTTGCCCGCACTCCCGCCGAAGATTTCATCAACAAACTGGTCAGCCTGGCCGATATTAAAGAAATCCATGTAGGCGAAGACTTTGCTTTCGGCCACAAGGCTCGCGGTAATGTAGAGTTTTTACGCAAAATCGGCCCGGAACTGGGTTTCGAGGTAAAGTCATTGCCGCCCCTGGAAATAGATGGGGAAGTAGTAAAAAGCAGCCGGATTCGCAACCTTATCCTGGAAGGGTCGGTGGCCGAGGCCGCCCGGTTACTGGGACGCGCTCCCAGCCTGAAAGGTGAAGTGCTGCACGGCGACCAGCGCGGGCGCTTGATTGGCTTCCCTACCGCTAATCTGGCGATACCGGACCGTTTCGCGGTGCCTGTTAACGGTGTCTACGCCAGTGTTACCACCTTCCTGGACGCCCAGGGCCGCCCTAAAGAGAGCCCGCGCCTGTCCGTGACCAACATCGGCACTCGCCCCACTTTTGATAACGGGGTCCGGAGCGTGGAAACCTTTGTGCTGGACTGGAGCGGCGACCTCTACGGCCAGACCATCCGGGTAGAATTTATCCAGCGCCTGCGGGAGGAACGCAAGTTCGCCGGGATAGAGGCTATCCGCGCCCAGTTGGCCCTGGATGTTGAAAACGGCCGGAACGCCCTTAAAGCGGCCGGCCGCAGCTAGGACTTTCTAAGAATTTATTTGCCCCAAAACCTTCAGGACAGCCTCGGCGTGCCCGGCGGGTTTCACCTTGCGCCAGATGTACCCGATAGTGCCATCCGGGTTAATCAGGAAAGTGGTCCGCTCGATACCCATATACTTTCGCCCGTACATATTCTTTTCTTTCCAGACGCCATATAGCTGGGCTACTTTAGCTCCTTCATCCGCCAGTAACGGGAAATTCAACTCGTATTTATCCACGAATTTGTTGTGGGACGCGACATTATCCGGGCTAACCCCGTACAGGAGCGTGCCGGTCTCGCTGATTACGTGCATATTGTCCCGGAAATTACAGGCCTGGGTGGTGCAGCCGGGCGTATCATCTTTGGGGTAGAAATAAAGCACTACCGGCGTACCCCGGGCGTCGCTCAATTTGAAAGTATCGCCATCGGCTATCGGTAGCTCAAAATCGGGGGCCTGGTCGTCAACTTGCAAAACTTTGGCCGGGGCCGCTTCTTCCTGGCTCATCACTTTTTCTCCTTCAGGTTTCAATCATGTTTTATTGGTTATGCTATAGCTTAAACACTACCAGATGGCTTTACCCAATGCAAGTTGATAGGGCTGCAGCGGTTGCCGGTAAATAATACCAGGTTAGACTAACCCGAATGAGCGTGATATACTACCTGCTAGAAATTAAATTGTGTTGCTGGGTTACACTTTACTTTAGCATGTGGGGCGCTAGATTGCCTGGCAAAGTGAGCTTGGCCGCTAAAGATTAAGAGGAGACAAACGATTTTATGGCCGAACCATTGCACGACTTTGGTCCAATAGACGAGCTTAAGCCGGAAGCTATTGGCGTCCCGGGCAATCGGCGCTTCAGATTGCTGATTCGTCAGGGACGCCGCACCGCCTGCTTCTGGATGGAAAAACAACAAATGGGTGCCCTGGCCGATGCGGTAAGCGAATTGCTGACTCAGGTCGAAGGCGGCCAGGGAATTCCGGACGCTCCAATTACCGGCTCTTTCCCGGAACCCTACGAGGTTGAAGTCCAGACCGGCCGGTTGGCCCTGGGTTTTAATGAAGCCAGCGACCTCTTCCTGTTGCTGCTTTTCGATATTGACGCGGAAATCCAGGCCCAGGAAAACGCTACCGAAGAAGAAGAAGCCGAAGTTACCGCCGCAAACATGCGGCCTACCCTGCGCTGCGAGGCTACTCGCAGCCAGCTCGAACGCTTCTATAGCGACGCGGCCCAGGTAATTCAATCCGGCCGCCCGCCCAAACCCAGCAAGAACGGCCACTATCACGCCAACTAGGTTCAAACTGGTTAAACAATAGAAAACCGGGAGCTACATATCAGGGTAGTTCCCGGTTTTTTAATGCCTGCGGCCTATTCAGTTACGGGCCGGGCTGATTTTCCCGGCTTACCCGCAAATGAAACCGGGCATGGCCTCTACGGTAAGACTAAAAATATTAATTTCCCCTCGTTTTTCAAAAATTGGCTCTCCCAAACCTTGCTATTGAGTCAGACATATGTTATATTACTGCCCACAGCGAGGTGAAAGCAAAAACTTCCACCGGACTCAAAGGCAGCATTATCCGCCTTTTACCAACGCAACAAATGCTTTTTATTTGATGCCGAGATAGCTCAGTTGGTAGAGCATGCGACTGAAAATCGCAGTGTCGCCAGTTCAATTCTGGCTCTCGGCACCATTTTTATTTTATACCACTTCCAAACGCTCTTCATTTCAAATTTATCATTCCTGTACCGGCCCGGTGCTTCGAACTATAGTACAGCACTTTGATTAGCCGCTGGCTTCTTAATTATACCTACAAACATATAATAACCATAAACCTGACCACCAATCACCAGGCAACAGACCTAACCAGCGATCAAAACTGCACCCTGTCATCCTGAAGGTGTGCTGAACTTCACCAGCGCCCAAACCCGCACCCTGCCATTCCGCGAGAGGCAGTACAAGTAAATACTGACTCAGGAGGAAAAGCCAACGGACTAACTATAGCGGTGTGCGTTAGTATGGAGACGGTTTTAACCTCAAAGCTCTTGCAAAAGAAGCTCAAGCATTCTAAAGTAACCCACCGGGCCGTGAGTACCTCTGGATGCCTTCACTGCGGTTCAGGATGACAGGGCAAGTTGGTTACCTTTCCTGGTAAACAGAAGTGTGACAAATCTTGCTTTACAGAGTACTAAGGATGACATGGCAAGAAGGGTAGGTAGATTTAACTGAGGTTCGGAACGACAGTGAATTGACCGCAATAAAAATGGCGGATGTTCCATTTTTGTAGAACATCCGCCATTATCAGCTAACTTTTAACCTACGGCTGGCAGTTCGGTGTCGGGCTAGGGGACGGGGTGGGCGACGGTGAGGCCGAAGGATTAGGCGTGAAGGTCGCCGTGGGCGAAGGCGATGGTGAAGGCGTCCCCGTAGGCGGCGTGGGCGAAGGCGTCGGGGTGGCGCACCTGGGCAACGTAGCGCCCGGTGGGGCGGTTGTCGGCTGCACAGTAGGCGCAATCGTGTTGGGCACCGCTGTATTGGTCGGCCGCACATTGGCTGCTGCCGTGGCGGTCTGCCTGGCCGCATTGACCGCTACCGCTGTGGCATTAGCAACTGCCGTGGCGGTTGACTGGACCGCGACGGTCTGGTTAGCCACCGCTGTTGAGAACGAATTATTCACCTGGGCCGTACCTGCCACCGCCGTACCGGCTTGATTAGTGGCCGGGACATTTATAGTAGGCGTGGCTGTCGGCGCGACCGGCGAAGGAGTCGCGGTCGGCAACGGGACCGGTGTAACTGTTGGCAAGTTCGGATTAAGCGTGATGGTCGGCAGCGCCGTTGGCAACAAAGCGGGCGGCGAAGGAGTCACCACAATCGTTACGGCCGGTAAAGTGTTAGTTGCTACCGGGGTTTCGTTCAGGGCTACCGAAGTACTGGTAACGTTTCTATTGGAATTGTTTCCGGCCGATAAAGCCAGGATCACCAGAAAAGCGATCAGCAAGATTATAGCGGCGGGCATTAAAACTATGGCTACCCTGGTCGGGTTAGTCTGCCTGGCCCACCAGTTGCGAGGCCGGGGTGGCGGACCTTCAAATACATCATCCCCACCATCGTCATAATCGTCCGGTGGCGGCGGATTATAGCCCCGGTAATAAACATTGGTCGGCTGGTTTGGCAGGTATTGGCCCGTGGATTGGGGCGGTACCGGGCGGCGTGGCGGCGGCACCGGACTGCCAGGTGGGAAATCGCCCATATCTGCCGGTCCCTGGGGTGGCATATAGGGCGATTGCGATACATCGGTCGGCTGGTCATAAGGCTGACCACCCCGGCGAGGCTGGGGTGGTGGCAGGTTGTCATAATAATCCGCTTGCCCGTAATCGTCCGGCCCATTGTTATCAGGACCTGGCTGGTTACGGTCGGGTGGCAAATTGTTTGGATCATTATAACGGCCCATTTTATTTACCGTTGATCCTTTTTCGAATTTACCATCGTCAGGAAGCGGTCAAACAGATACTGGTTATCCTGCGGTCCGGGGGAACCTTCCGGGTGATACTGGACCGAGAAAGCCGGTAAACTGCTGTGAGCTAAACCCTCAACCGAGCCGTCATTCAGGTTGACCTGACTGACTACCCAGCCCTTGTCAACCGGTACGCTGTCGGCCATTACCTGGAAGCCGTGGTTCTGCGAGGTAACGTGTACTTCGCCGGTCAACAGGTCTTTGACAGGGTGGTTGCCGCCCCGGTGGCCGAATTTCAAGCGCTTCGTCTCGGCACCAATCGCCAGGCCCAACAGTTGGTGGCCCAGGCAGATGCCAAAGAACGGCACTTGCTGCTCGATGATACCCTGCAGGGTTTCAATAGTCTGGTGGTTGCGTTCCGGGTCACCCGGGCCAGGCGAGCTAAATACGGCGTCCGGCTGTAGGGCCATAATATCGCTCAATTTGGCGTCATAAGGCACAACCGTGGCATCGACCCCGCGCCGGGCCAGCGACCGCAGGATATTTTCTTTAAGACCACAGTCCAGCACGGCCAGGCGCAGGTTCGCGCCCTCCAGCGAACGGGCCGGGTAGCGATAGATCTCCGGGGCGGTTACATCACTTACCACGTTCTTTTCGGCGGGCATCAAACTGCGGCGAGCCCGGTTTACCAGGTCGTCTTCGGTCATACCGGGAGCCATCCGCACCACTACGCCCCGCATTAGACCTTTATTGCGCAGGTGGCGGGTCAGGGCACGCGTATCCAGGCCGTAGATGCCGGGAATACCGTGTTTCTGTAAGTAGCGATGGAGGCTCTCCTGGCCGCGCCAGTTACTCCAATGTCCCGCGTATTCACGGACGATCAGTCCGCTAATCCAGGGTTCGCGTGATTCATCATCCAGCGAAGTTGTGCCATAGTTTCCGATAATAGGGTAAGTCAGACAAACAATTTCGCCTCGATAAGACGGGTCGGTGGCAATTTCCTGGTAGCCGGTCATGCTGGTGTTAAAGACCACCTCGCCCTCACAGGGACGTTCGGCACCAAAAGCATATCCTCGAAAGATTCGACCGTCCTCAAGAGCAAGGATAGCCGGACCGCCAATCTCATTTATTTCGTCCGGCTCCGCTGCTGCTCCTTGGGGTCTGGCCGGGTGGCCGATGTGTGAGTGATTATCCTTTTCTTGTGTCCCAAGCTCCGTAGCGTTAATTGTCATTCTTTAGTTTGCACCTCTATATTTTGGCAACCTACTTGGCCCCATTACTATTTTTACACTAGGGCTAATTATACGCTATTAGGCTCTCCAGCACAATTAAAGACCCCTGAAACTCAGGGGTCTTACACCAGAAATAAGCTTAACCAATGCGTGAATAGAAATTTCTAATCTTTTTCTTACTCTAAGTGATACCGGCTATACTCCACAGTTTTACAATTCCGTCTTTAGAACCGGATGCCACCGTCTTTCCGTCCGGTGAAACAGCGACCGCGAAAACCTCTGTGGCGTGGCCTTCAAACTTGGCTTTTTCCAGGCCGGTATCGACACCCCACAGGTACACGATTTTGTCATCGCAGGCAGTTGCTATGTATTTGTCGTCGGGTGTAAAAGCAACCTGGCGTATGCCCAGGGTCGAATCATCCATCAGGAAGCGCAGCTTGCCCGGGTTGGTTTCCCATAGGCGGGTGGTTTTATCCAGCGACCCGGAAGCCAGGGTTTTGCCATCGTGCGAAAAAGCGACCGACCAGATTGAGCCGTTATGCCCGTCAAGTTGCTGTTTTTCTTTACTGGTACCCAGGTCCCAGAGTTTTATCGAGCTATCCCGCGCCCCCGAGGCCAGGGTTTTGCCGTCCGGCGCGTAAGCCACCGCAACTACATTGTCCTTGTGGCCCACTAAATTTGCGCCGGAGCTTTTACCTGTTTCAGCGTTCCACAGGCGAATTGTCCGGTCATCCGAGCCGGTCGCGATTGATTTGCCATCCGGCGCGAAAGCGACCGAGGTTACGATGGAGGTATGCCCGTTCAACACAAATTTTTCCTGCCCGGAATTTGCATCCCAGACCCGGGCCGATTTATCGGCCGAGCCGGTCACCAGCAATTTTCCATCCGGCGAATAGGCCAGCGCCCTGACCGGCCCGCTATGGCCCTTTAAAGAAGCTTTCTCGCGCTGGTCCTGGACGTTCCAGAGCTTGACTGTACCATCTTCCGAGGCGGTAGCCAGGGTCGTGCCATCGGGCGAAAATGCCATATTCAAGACAATATTACTGTGCGCGTTAAACGTCGCCAGGTTTGTCCCGAATGGGGCGGGTGTGGGCGTGTTTGCCACGGTAGTCGGCGGTGTTGTCGCGGGGGCGGTTGTGGTCGGCGCACCGGCGGTTGTGGCTGGCGCAGCGGTAGTAGCCGCTCCGGTAGTGTTAGTAACCTGCGGGGCAACTGTTTCCGAGAGCCCGGCCGTAGTCGCCGCCGGACTTATCGCGCCTGGAGCACCCGGTGAACCATTCGGGACGGTTGTAGCCGGTAGGGCCGGGGCGGTAGTTACCTGGGAGGCCGGGGTAGCTGTGCCAGGGCCTTTATTTAAACTTACCAGGGCAAAACCGGCCCCGGCGGCAATCAGCAGGAAAAGCACAACCCCGGCCATCCACAACAGCGGGTTGACCACTTTTTTGGTCCTCGCCAGTTCTTCGGGCTGGGCCGGTGGCGGTATTACCGGGATAGGATTAACGCGATTAGGCGGGTTGGAACCGCTGACGGGATTTGACTGGCTGGCTCCACCCTGAAAAGACCCTACCGGGTTAAAACCGGCCTGGTTTAAATTTTGATAGGATGTCGCTTGCTGTCCTTGTCCCTGACCCTGTCCCATCCCTGACCTGGTATCGACCGGGCGGGTGAAGTTATTGGGGTTAGGGTAATTAGTGGGTGGTTGGCCGGACGGAACAGCCTGGTTAGCCTGGTTAGGTGTATAAGTCGGCCCGTATTTTGGGGGTCCGGGTTGGTTATTCAGGGGCGGTCGGACTACGGTCGGGGTCGCATCCAGGGTAGGCTGCGAACTGGCCGACAGGGTATTAGGCGGTGCCACCAGGGCCATACGGAAGCGGTGGGCCAGTTCTTTGGCTGGACGGATACGCTGGCGCGGGTCTTTGGTCATGGCGTGGGCAATCACGTCATCAATAGCCGCTGGGTAATTCAGGCCCGGGGCGCGCTCGGATAGGCGCGGGACCGGCGTGTTAAGGTGCTGCCCGAAAAGTTCATACTGGTTGCCGTGAAAAGGGGGTTGCCCGGTGAGCATCTGGAACAGCACCGCCCCTAGAGAATAAATATCGCTGGCCCGGCCAGCCCGGCCCTGCCACTGTTCGGGTGACATATAAAGCGGGGTACCGCTGCCGGAGGTATCGACCATCACCGAGGAAGAACTGCCGGTTACGGCGGTTGCCAGGCCAAAATCGGCCACCAGCAAGCGGCCGCGCCGGTCCAGTAATATATTCTGCGGTTTAATATCCCGGTGAATTAGCCCCTGGTCGTGGGCTTCGTCCAGGGCGTCGGCGATCTGGTCCAGGTAGTTAGCCACTTCCGGAAAAGGAATCGGGACGGCCGGTTTGGTCGGGTCGGGGCGCAAGCGCCGGGCCAGTGAGCCGCCCTGGGCCAGGTCCATCACAATAAAAGCGATGTCTTCGGTTATACCAAAGTCCAGGACGCGCAGGATATTGGGATGGTCAAACCGGGCCAGTATCCCGGCTTCTCGCTTTAAATCTTCTCTTACCTGGGGGTCGCTGGTGTATTCAGGGCGCAGTAATTTAAAAGCAACCGCGCGCGGTGGGTCAAACTGGATGTCCTCGGCGTAAAAAACCTCGCCAAAGGAGCCTTTTCCCAACGACTGGTGGAGTCGGTAACGACCGAAAATAAGATTGTCGCGTTTCAAATCCTGCATATTTTAAATTTGGGTTTTTGAGGAAGTAACTTAACGAAACTATGCAACCTGAATTAAAGTTGGGTGCAAGTTAAATTATAACAGTTAAACTTCAAAATACCAGTGGCCCAAATCACAAAGCGCGGTCTTATTTAACTACTCGTAAATGGCTGCGTGAGCGCTGGCCGGGCTCAGCCGGGGAATTGACGGCCGCCGGGGCGGCGGCTATTGGCCAGGACTGTTCAAGTTGCTGCTTAAGTTCTTCAAATTCGGCCGCCTCTTCCATCTCGCCTTCGTCTTCAGCGCTTTTGTCCGGTTCGGTATTAAAGGAGTGCTGGTTAGCCCGGCCGTTCTGGGCTTCGGGCAAAGCAGCTGCCGGGGCCGGGAGGGCGTGCGGCCCAATCTCGCGGAACTGGCCTTCCTCTACATCGCCCATCAGTTCGCTGGCGTCCAGGATGGTATAGCGGTAACCCTGCTCGGTCAGGAATAGCTGGCGGTTGGCCGCGAAGTCCTGGTCTTTGGTATCGCGCGTGACGATAGAATAGAAATAGGCCGGTTGCCCGTCTGACTTTGGCCGCAGAATCCGGCCCAACCGCTGGGCCTCTTCCTGACGGGAGCCGAACAGGCCGGAAACCTGCACCGCCACATTGGCGTCCGGTAGGTCAATCGCGAAATTGGCGACCCGGCTGACTACCAGCAGCTTAATTTCGCCGGTCTTGAACTGGCTGTAGAGCCTGGACCGTTCCTGGTTAGGGGTTTTCCCGGTAATCAACGGAGCGTTCAGCATATGCGCGATACGCTCCAGTTGCTCGATATACTGCCCGATTACCAGAATGTGGTCCTCGGTGTGGCGCTCCAACACTTTAAACAGGATTTCATATTTGCGGCTGTTCGTGGCGGCCAGGCGATACTTAACCCGGTTATCTTCTTCCAGCACATATTCCATGCGCTCCGCCGCCGGTAGCCCGGTCCTGATCTCGAAACATTCGGCCGTGGCAATCCAGCCCTCGGCTTCCAGTTCTTTCCAGGGCATGTCGTATTTCTTGGGGCCAATCAGGGAGAAGACATCGCTCTCGCGGCCGTCCTCGCGGACCAGGGTCGCAGTCAGGCCCAGGCGGCGTTTGGCCTGAATTTCGGCGGTTACCCGGAAGACCGGCGCGGGCAAAAGGTGGACCTCATCGTAAATAATCAGGCCCCAGTCGTGGCTGGTGAAGAGCTGCAAATGCGGGAATTCTCCGACTTCGCCAGTCTCTTTGTTGACCGTAAAGGGCCGGTAGGTAATCACCTGGTAGGTCGTCACTGTTACCGGGCGGATTTCCTTGCGCTCGCCGGTATACTCCCCGACCTGGTCGGGCGTCAGGTTGGTCTTGTCCAGGATTTCGTTAATCCACTGGCGCACCGCAATCGTGCTGGGGGTCAGAATCAGGGTATGGCACTGCAATTTGTCCAGCACACCCATGCCCACGACGGTTTTACCGGCACCGCAGGGCAGCACCACCACCCCGCTGCCGCCGCTGTAACTGCCTTCGGCGTAAAAGGCCCCGACCGAGTCGTTCTGGTAGTCGCGCAAATTAAAGGCCCGGCCACCCAAAGTAGTTTCGCGCAGGGTAATTTCCAGCGGAGTGCCCGGGTTGTACCCGGCTAAATCTTCGGCCGGATAGCCGAATTGGACCAGGGCTTGCTTGATATAACCGCGTTTGGCCGGGTCAACCTGCAAGGTTTGCTCGTCCACCCGCTTGAAGATGAAAGGCACGATATTTTTATTGCGCTCGACTTCCATCAAGAGCATTTTATCGCTGCTTTTCAGCACCAGCTTGTCATCTTCATAGAGTAACTTGATGCGGCCGTAGCGCGAAATATAATCTTTGATGTCGGCCAGGATGTTGGAAGGCACCGGGAATTTGCTGTAGCGGGCCAGGCCTTCGGTGATTATTTCCGCGCCTACCCCGGCGGCGGCGGCGTTCCACAGCGAAAGCGGCGTAATGCGGTAGGTATGGATATATTCCGGGCTTTTCTCCAATTCGGCAAAGCGGCTCAGTTCGTCGCGGGCATCCTCATAAAGCGGATTATTTACTTCCAAAAGGACCGATTTATCGCTTTGAATAATTAAAGGGTTAGTGGGGTTATAGCTCACCTGGTATTACCGTCCTTCCACCTACAATGAAAAAATCAAGCTTAATTATACCATGCCAGGCCCAGGACGGGACTTTCTAAGATTAATCTTTGGGAAAAAGGGCCAGGCCGGTTTTAGCTAAAAGTTGCAGGTCGTACAGGAAGGACCGCTGGCGGATATATTCCAGGTCAAGCTTTAACTTGGCGGGCATTATCTCGCGCTCGTAAACATCGGCCAGGGTGGCTTCTTGCAAAAGGCGGGCTTCGTGGCGGTATTCGATAGCGGCCAGGCCGGTAATGCCCGGCTTTACACTTAAAACCTGGCGCTGTTCGGGGGTATACAGGGCCACATAGGCCGGGGCTTCCGGGCGCGGCCCGACCAGGCTCATCTCGCCTTTGAGGACGTTCACCAGTTGGGGCAGTTCATCCAGTTTGTAGTGCCGCAAAAACCGGCCCACCCGGGTGATGCGCCGGTCGTCGCCGGCCGTGATGCCTGGCCCAAGCCGTTCGGCGTTCAGGACCATCGTCCGGAACTTGAGGATTTTGAAAGGCTGGCCGTGCTGGCCGGTGCGCGGCCCGCCGTAAAAGACCGGGCCCTTATCTTCGCGTTTAATCCGCCAGGCTATAATCGCCATTATAGGCGCGCTAATTACCAGCAAAGCCAGCGCCATTATCAGGTCAAACAGGCGTTTGGCCGGGCCGTACAAAGGCGAAGGCGTCCTGACTGGCATCAAACCCGGTTTTCTTCAATGATGGTTTGAACGGCTTCGATTACGTCCTGCACGTCCTGGCCGGTCATGGCCGGGTAGAGCGGCAGCGTGACCACCCGGCGGTAATTCTCGGCCGCCCGGGGAAAGCTTTCAGGCGTAAAATTGAACCGCTCCCGGTAATAGGGGTGCATGTGCAAAGGGATGTAATGCACGCTGAAGCCGATATTAGCCGCCTTCAGGCGTTCCAGGAAGGTATTGCGGTCAATCTTCAAGTACTCAGGGTGCAGGCGGAGCAGATAGAGGTGCCAGGCGCTCTGGCTGTAAGGCTGGCGCGGCGGCAATTCCAGTTCCGGCATGCTTCCAAAAGCTGCGTCGTACTGCTTTACGATGCTTTCCCGGCGCTGCTGCATTTCAAAACAGCGTTTT
The DNA here is from genome assembly GCA_028287745.1 of Chloroflexota bacterium. GTDB lineage: Bacteria > Chloroflexota > Chloroflexia > Chloroheliales > Chloroheliaceae > 54-19. The sequence goes on along the minus strand of JAQBPB010000073.1, from coordinate 53,771 downwards.
AGCTGGTGCAGGCCGAGGGCAGCCGCGATATCGGTCATGTTGTACTTGAAACCCGGCTGCAGCACCTCATAATACCAGCTTCCGCTGGCGCTAAAGCGGTTCCAGGCATCCTTACTGATGCCGTGTAGGCTCATTATCCGGGCGCGTTCGGCGTACTCGGCATTGTCGGTGGTCAGCATGCCGCCTTCACCGGTCGTAATATTTTTATTGGCGTAAAAGCTGAATGCGGTCAGGTCAGCCAGCGTCCCGACCCAGCGGCCCTGGTATTTGGCCGGGATAGAGTGGGCCGCGTCTTCCACCACTTTGAGGTTGTGGCGGGCGGCAATGTCCATTAAAACGTCCATATCGGGGGTTTCCCCGGCAATATCTACCGGGAGGATGGCCTTCGTACGCGGGGTAATCAGGCTTTCAAGCTGGGCCAGGTCCAGGTTAAATTCGCCGGGAGCGCAATCCACCAGGACCGGCGTCGCGCCGAAATAGGTTACTACTTCGGCTGTAGCGGCGAAGGTATAGGTCGGCACCAGTACCTCGTCGCCCTGCTTTACTCCGACCGCGTCCAGACCCAGGTGCAGGGCCGCCGTGGCCGAATTGACCGCGATAGCGTATTCCGCGCCCACGAAGTCGGCGAACTCTGCTTCAAACTGTTTGGTGCGCGGCCCGGTGGTCAGCCAGCCGCTTTTGAGGGTTTCTACTACCTCATTTATTTCGGCATCCCCAATACTGGGCTTGAAAAAAGGCAGGAAAGTTGAGCGCATTAGTTTTTTCTACCTGATAAATGAGGAGCAGTTTATTAATTAAGCCGGGCCTGGACCGAACCAATCTTAAAGACTGTTTCACCGGCCGTTTCAAAGACTCGCGTGACCGCTTCGGCCTCGCTTGCCGGGACCACCGCCGCAAAGCCGATACCCAGGTTGAAAGCGCCCCGCATTTCGGTTTCTTCGACCTGTCCGGTTTCCTGGATCAGGCTAAAGAGGGCCGGTCGAGGCCAGGTGCTAAAGTCAATTTCAGCCTGCAAATGTCCCGGTACAATCTTTTCCAGCTTGCGGAAGCCGCCGCCGGTGATATGGGCCAGGCCGTGCAAATTAGCCCCGGCTTCTAAAGCGGCCAGGATTGACTTTACATAAATACGGGTAGGCGTTAGCAGCACTTTTCCCAGGGTCGCCCCAAGTTGCGGGACATACTGTTGCAGGGTGTACTCGGCCTGTAAAACCTTGCGGGCCAGCGAAAACCCGTTGGAATGCATTCCGCTGGAAGCCAGGCCCAGGATAACATCCCCGGCCTGGATAGCTTCGCCGGTAATTACCCGGCTCTTTTCGACCACGCCAAAGGCCGCCCCGGCCAGGTCGTACTCGCCTGGTTGGTAGAAGTTGGGCAGTTCGGCCGTCTCGCCGCCGATAATGCTGCAATTGGCCTGGCGGCAGCCTTCTGCGACACCCGCCGCGACCTGCTCGGCCACGTCCGGGTCAAGCTGGGAAGTGGCAAAGTAAGGCAAGAAAACCAGGGGTTCACCGCCGCGCCGGGCCACGTCATTTACGCTCATGGCGACCAGGTCAATGCCGACCGTGTCGTGGATACCCATTTCGAAAGCGATTTTTAATTTCGTGCCGACCCCATCGCTGCCGCCCAGCAAGAGCGGCTCTTTATACTTCTGAAAGCGCCCGTCAAAAAAGGCGATGCCACCCAGCTCGGTTATTTCCGGCCGGTAAGTCGTGCGGGCCAGGTTGGCCGCGCGGCGGCTGGCATCATCCCCCGCCTCAACGTCCACTCCGGCTGATTTGTAAGTCAAATTATGTTCAGGCATCATTCCTCTTGGTTAAACCCGGTTGATTTCCAGGGCTTTCTTGGCCCCGCCCGGTTGGTATTTGAAGTCTATCGGATAGCGGCCGTTGAAACAGGCCAGGCAAATACTATCGCGGGCCAGGCCGGTCGCTTCGGCGAAATTTTCGGTCGAAAGATAACCCAGCGAGTCGGCATCGACGTATTCCCGGATTTCATCTATGGTCAGGCGGTTACCGATAAGTTCTTCATAGGTGCCGGTATCAATACCCAGCACACAGGGATGCAGGATAGGCGGCGCACTAATGCGCAGGTGGACTTCTTTGGCGCCACCGACCGTCCGCAGCATATGAATGATACCTTTGGTTGTGTTGCCCCGGACGATTGAGTCGTCCACTACGATTACGCGCTTGCCTTCCAGCATCGGGCGCAACGGGTTCAGTTTTAACTGAACGCTCCGGCGGCGCATCTGCTGGTCCGGTTGAATAAAGGTCCGGCCGATGTAGCGGTTCTTAATGAGGCCCTCTTTGTAGGGCAGGCCGCTTTGTTCGGCAAAGCCGGTGGCCGCCGGGATACCGCTGTCCGGCACACCGATTACCAGGTCGGCTTCTACCGGGTGTTCTTTCGCCAGGTAGCGGCCCAGGTTCTCGCGGACCATATAGACTGACTTGTTGGCAATTACGCTGTCGGGCCGGGCGATATAAAACATTTCAGCGGCACAAAGCGCGGCCTTGTGTTCGGGCGCTTCCCAGGGCTCCAACTGGTCGATAATCTCATAGCCGGAATCGGTCAGGGCGATAATCTCACCTGGCGCGACTTCACGTTCGTGCGCGGCCCCAACCGTATCGAGGGCGCAGGTTTCGCTGGCAACTACCCAGCCTTCGCCATCAGGCATATGGCCGATGCAAAGCGGGCGAATGCCAAAAGGGTCGCGTACGGCAAATAAATTTTCGTTGGTGAGGACAGCCAGGCTAAAAGCACCGCGCAGGCGCGAGGCCCCGGCCTTTAATTTTTCAGGCCAGGTATTGCCCGGCGCACGGGCCAGGACCTGGGTAATAACTTCGCTATCGGTGGTTGAATTGAAGCGTACGTTTTGGGAGATCATTTCGTCGCGTAGTTCGCTGGCATTAACTACATTGCCGTTGTGCGCGACTACCAGGAAGCCCAGGTTGCTATCTACAGCGAAAGGCCCGGCGTTTTGTAACAGGCTGCCGCCGGTTGTGCTGTAGCGGACATGTCCTACTCCCCAATGTCCTTTTAAGCTTTCCAGGTTTTTATCATCGAATACATCTGAGACCAACCCCATGCCCTTGCGGACATTCAGGTCTTTACCGTCCCAGATAGCCATCCCGGCACTTTCTTGCCCCCGGTGCTGCAGGGCAAACAGGCCAAAATGGATTAAACGAGCTACCTGACGTTGTGTGGTAATTACTCCGAAAACCCCACATTCGTCTTTTAGCTTGTCTTCTCGTTCGATATTATTCAAAATTACTCTACTTCCCTCGCCGCAATATCGCGACGATAGTTTAAGCCTTCAAACCGAATAACATCTTCGTCCAGTATATTATACACGTGTTGCCTGGCATTTGCCATTTCTTCACCTAGTACAATAAGGTTAAAAACTCGTCCTCCGGCGGTCACAACTTTGCCATTTGGGCCAAAACCGGTCCCGGCGTGGAACAGAAAAACCTCCCCCGAGTTGTCAAAATTCTCCAGGCCGCTAACCGGGCGGCCCTTGGCATACGGGCCGGGATAGCCTCCCGAAGCCAGCACCACGCCCACGCTAACGCCCGGTTTCCACTGCAAAGGCGGCAACTCGGCCAGTTTCCCCCGGGCAGTATAGTCCAGGACTTCAAAAATATCCGATTCCAGGCGGGGTATGAGCGATTGGGTCTCAGGGTCGCCAAAGCGGCAGTTATACTCGACTACTTTAGGCCCCTGCGGCGTAATCATCAGCCCGGCGTAGACGATGCCCCGGTAGTCAATCCCCTCGGCAATAAGGCCGTTTAAGGTGGGTTGTAAGATTTCGGTATCTATTCGCTGGCGCAGTTCGGGTGTCATAAAGCCCGGTGGCGAGTAGGCGCCCATCCCGCCGGTATTTGGTCCCTGGTCGCCGTCGAAAGCCCGCTTGTAATCGGAGGCCGGTTCAAGGGGGATAATTACTTTTGAAACCGTATCACACAGGGCCAGGATAGATACTTCTAACCCGGTCATAAATTCCTCGATTAGAATCAGCCGCCCGGCCTGGCCGAAAAGATCGCCGCCCAGGGCTTCCTGTACGAATTTCCGGGCTTCCAGCAGGTCGCCGGTAACCAGCACACCTTTACCGGCGGCCAGGCCGTCCGCTTTTATTACAAAAGGCCCGGTCTGTTCTTCCAGGTACTGCAGGGCGGGTTGGGTTTCTTCGAAAATCTTCTGGGCCGCCGTCGGGATGTTGTGGCGCTGCATAAAGTTTTTCGCCCAGCTTTTGCTGGCTTCCAGCCTGGCACCCACCGCGCCCGGACCAAAGACCGCTAACCCGGCATCGCGCAGATTATCGGCTAACCCGGCAGCCAACGGCACTTCCGGGCCAACCACTACCAGGTCCGGCCGATGTTCCAGGGCGTGCAACGTTAAAGCCTCTACCTCTTCCGCGCCCAGGGCTAAATTATGGGCGCGCGGCAGCCCGGCTGTCCCGGCGTTACCTGGCGCAAAAAACAGGTTAACTCCGGTCTGCGAGCGGCTTAAAGCCCAACCCAGCGCGTGTTCCCGGCCACCACCACCGATAATCAATACATTTTTCACACCCGGTCTCCTGTTAAAATTCGCTGGCAAGCCAGTTCAATGCCTTCCGGCAGCAAGCGGTCCTCCATAGCATGGATACGCTCGGCCAGGCTGTCAAAATTGTCGTTAGGCAGGATGGGAACTTCTTGTTTGAGTAGCACCGGCCCGGCATCCATTTGCTCGGTCACGTAGTGGACCGTACAACCAGTGGTATCCACCCCGGCCGCCAGGGCCAGTTCAATCGCGTTATTGCCCCGGAAGACTTCGATAGACCGCCCATCCGAAAGGGTAACATATTTTTCAAAAGTCTCGGTCAGCAGGGCCGGGTGGACATTGATTATCCGGCCTTTGAAGCGCTCAATAAAGGCCGGTGAGAGCAAAAGTCCCCAACCGGCCAGCACGATCAGTTCTATCCCGTTTTCATCCAGAAGTTCCGCCAGCGCTTGGTCGTACTCCTCGCGGCTGCGCCCGCTGGCTTTCCACTCCGACCAGCGCCAGGCCCGGGCGGGCAAGCCCTGTTCCAGCGCCCAATCCAGGCCCGCCGACTTTTTCTTAAAACTTAATATCAGGCTGATTTCAGCCAGGGACCCTGGCCGGTTAACCCCGTCTACAATTCCCGGCAACCGGCTTCCGCCGCCCATCAATACCCCTAACCTGATTTTCCTGGATTGTCCCATTTTCCCCTATCCGCAAAGCGTAGCACGTTAAACGGATAACACGAAACGGTTTAACTTTCTCATTTCCATTATCTCGCTTCCGGTCCTCGCTCCTTATTTGTTTTCCTGGTGCCTGTCTGGATTACCTGGCACTTATTACTTATAACTTTTGTAACTACGTGCTGAAAACTACGTTCAACGGTAAAGCTCTGTCTCAAATTTCTATATATCACCTAGCTGGTAGAGAGCTAGCGCGGCGGCGATTGGCCCGGCGGTTTCGGCCCGCAGGATGCGTTTCCCCAGGCTGATGGACCGGACCCCGGCGGCCAGCGCCTGGGCCGCTTCATTTTTAGAAAAGCCGCCCTCCGGGCCGATCAGGATGGACAATTCGGTCAGGCCGTCCGGCAACTGGTGAAAACTCAGTTCCTGTTCTTCTTCCCAGGCCATGAAGGCGGTTTCGTTCCCGGCTTTTATCCGTTCAAGGGCTTCCGAGAGTTTAAGCGGCTGCTCGACCAGTCCCGGCAAGGTTCCCCGGTGCGATTGTTCGGCCGCCTCCCGGATAATTTTCTTCCAGCGGTCGGGCCGGGCGGTCTGCCCGACACAGCGTTCGGTCAGGAGCGGCACGAAACGGCTGATACCAATTTCGGTCCCTTTTTGCAGGATATAATCGAATTTCTCGCCTTTTACCAGGGCCTGGTAGAGCGTCAGGCGAACCCTGGGTTCTCCGGACGCGGCCCGGCGCTCCAGCACCCGGCCTGTAACAATATCCGCTTTGCCCTGGCGCTGGACCGTGCTCAGTTCGACCAGGTATTCAAAACCCTGCCCGTCCAGCAGCAGAATTGTCGCGCCCGGTTCCAGTCGCAGCACCCGGCTTAACTGGTGGGCGATTTCGCCCTCAAGTCTGACTTCCGGCCCGGTCACCAGGGCCGGTTCAACAAAAAAATGATTCACGAATGCTTAAATCCACCTGTTTTAATAATCTCACAACCTGCCTGATTGTAGCATATTTGCCGCCCGTAATCAGCGGCTTTTAGTTTTCCAGTCCGGGTCAAATAAAACGGCCCGGACTTTCATAAAGTTGAAAGTACGGGCCGGAATATTCACGTTATAGGGTTCTACTCGCTCAAATCCGCCAGCAAGTTTTCTACTTCCAATTCGGGTTCGGCGTACTTCTCCCAGAAGTCCTTTGCCAGCTTAAACCAATCGCTTTTCACATCGTAGCGGTCGAAATACTCACAGACGCGTTTGAGGTCGCGCTCCAGGATAAAGCGAGCATTCGGGTTCGAGCGAATATCCGTCACCTGGGGAAAGTCTATCAGGGTCAGCCGGTTGTCCCAGTAGAGAATGTTATACGCCGAGAGGTCGCCGTGGACCAGGCCGTGTTGTAGCATCAGTTCAATGTTACGCAGGACTTCCTCGAAGAAAGCCTGGGCCTGGTTTTGCGGCAGAACACTCTCCTGTAGCGTAGGTGCTGCCCGGTGGTAATCGCCCCGGTATTCCATAACGATCACGTTGTCAGAAACGGCAAAGGGTTGGGGTACGGCCGCCCCGGCCGCATGCAGTTTTTCCAGGGTCGTATATTCGTACAGAAGCCAGGAAGTGTGCTGGACCTGCTCACCAAAAGTGGTCTTTTTGCCGATGGCGCGCATTATCCGGTGGTCGGTGCGCTTGATGGCGCGGCCTTCCCCGGTCAGCATCTCGCGGCCTTCCCGGTACATTTTATCGTTGCGCAGGTTGCGGAACTGGCGGGGCCGGTAGACTTTCGCCGCGACCAGTTCCAGGCCGGTTTCCGGGTAAGCCATGCAGCGGTAGACCGTGGCTTCTTTGCCGCCCTTAACCTGGGCCAGGACATCATTAATAAGGTGCTGCTCGTAGAATACCCCTAACGAGGATAGCAGCCAGACTTTTTCGTATTTAGCGGGTTGGAAAGTGGGGTTAAACCCGTCTTCCAGGCCGGTCGCTTCCACTATTTCGCCGAGTATTTCACTAGGGGTTTTTTTCGGCCCCAGCTGGACCTTTGGCGGGCGGACCTGGACGTAATCGGAATAATCTTCGTTATCGTCGGTTATTTCTCTGTATCTGGGCAATCCTTTAACTCCTTAAATGCTTAAAAAAATCTCCGGTAAACCTGATAACTTTAGAAGTTAAAACAGCCATATTATTACCTCCTATGATTTAAATATACTTACTATTTCACCGCTAATCCAGGGCAAAGCCTACAATTGGTTAGCTAGACATACTATACTCCACTTCTAAAAAGGTGTCAATGGTTTAAATCATACCGGCAGAGAATTATTGCTTCGTTAAGCAAGATTTAACATAGTTTTGCTTCATTATAGGAGGTTCCATCTTGCATTGTTATCCTGAGCGCTGCGTAAGGCAAGTTTTGACACGCCTCTGTTTAACTACATCGGCAACCCTCGAGCCATGTCATCCTGCGCCGAAGCGAAGGCACCCAGAGGGTACCCGCGGCCCGGTGGGCTACCGTAAAGGCGAAAATTAGCCCGGATGCCACCTTGTCTTGACCTGTAGTCTAGTTAGGTGATATACGCCAATGGCACCCAGGATGTACCCGGATTCCTCGACTTGGCTCGGAATGACAGGCTTGAATGTTGCCTTTCCTGGAAGAAGGATGAAGTGGCAAATCTTGCTTTACACAGCATTATTCACTATGTTGTTTCCCAGGTCACCCCGTACTCGCCCAGGTAGGTCTGGGCTTCCAGCGGGTCAAAAGCCTGGGCCGGGCCGAGCACTCCGCTCAATTTGAAACCGGGTTGCAATACTCGCCCGGCGCACCAGGCGGCTATAATGGCGGTCAACTCATAGACATTTCGGCCCTGGATTGTCACCTGACGCTGCCCCAGGGTTCCTTCCGCCCGGGCCATCACCGCCCATTGCGAGTTTTCCCGGTAGCCCGGCTTTGGGCCTTTCGCCAGCGGCGCAAGGACCGGCCCGGCCAGGCGGCTTATCAGCGGCAGCAGGGGTGACAGGAACCATAATAAAAATGCCTGGAACGGGTTAAACCGCATATAGCTGGCGATATTCCGCACCTCAAGATGGCGGGGTAGGGTAACCAGTTCACCAAAAGGGGTCCAGGCGGCCCAACCCGGCCCGATGGGCGGCGGGAAATCTACTCGCCGGAGACTGGAGGCGGCTAATTTGACGGCTACCCGGCCATCTTTCCAGCTTAAACCCCGCTTTGCCAGGGCCTGAAACACCGAAAGTTGGGTGCCATGGCTGGCCTTTACGCCTTTTATCCCGGTTGCGGTCCACAGGCTTTCCAGCGGTCCCAGGTCTTGCGCGGCCAGGGCTGCCGCCCAGTTGGTCATGGTGTATTCAAACCCACAGGCCGGGATAATCGCACAGCCTTTCTGGCGGGCCAATCCGTCGTATTTTTCGATTATCCCGGCCAGGTAAGCCTGTTCACCGGAGAGGTCCAGGTAATCTACCCCGGCTTCCAGGGCCGCGCGTACCACCGGCTCCCCTAAAAGGGTGTACGGCCCGGCGCAGTTGATAACCAACCCGACTCCCGGCCGGAAAAGCCCGCCCAGGGTTTCCGGGTGAGTAGGGTCGGCGGTTATCAGCAAAATATTCGGGGGTAGTTTAAGGGAGATTTGTAACTCTTTTAAGCGCTCCGGAGAGCGCCCCGCGACCGCGAAGGGCTGGCCGGTCTGCAGCAGGCGGGCCGTAACTAACCGGCCGGTGTAGCCAGTGGCACCCAGGACCACAACCAGGGGCGCGGGTTGGTGTTTTTCAGTCATAACTGTTTTACTGCCGGTCAGCGGGCCAGGCGGACATTGGCCGGAAAGCCGTTAAAGGTTGCCCGCACGACCTCCATGCCGTCCTGGTTTACATAACTGGCTTCCGCCAGGAAAATCCGGCGGACTTCGTCCTTTTCCCGCATCGTAATCGTGCAGGTAATCGTATCACCGATATAGACCGGCACAATAAACTGGAAAGTCATCTCGCGGGCCAGGAAGCCAATCAGCCCGCCCATATGGGTTATCATGCTGCCCGTAAGCAGGCCGGGAATTATCCGGCGGCCAAACCAGCTTTGTTCGGCGAATGTATCGTCCTGGTGGTAGGGGTTGAAGTCGCCGGTAACACCGCAAAATAAGGCCACATCGCCTTCGGTGAAAGTCCGGCGATAGTTAAAGACCGCCCCAGCGGGGAGGCTGTCCCAGGCTTTTTGAAGTTGTTCCTTAAATTCGGGGGTTGCTCCGGCCATAATTTCCTTACTCTAAGTCAGGTGGGAACTACTTTTTAGACGCCGTAGCGGCCCGGCGCTGGCGCAAAGCCTCATACAGTGCGATAGACCCGGCCACGGCGGCGTTAAGCGAGGCCACCTTACCCAGCATCGGTAAGCTCACAAAGAAGTCGCATTTCTCGCGGACCAACCGGCCCAGCCCGGCCCCTTCGTTGCCAACTACCAGGGCCAACCGTCCGGTCAGCGAGGCTTTGTCATAGGGTACGGCCTTTTTCTCGTCTTCCAGCCCGGCCACCCAGACCCCGGTTTCCCTTAACTGGTCCAGCGCCCGGGCCAGGTTGACTACCTGGGCGATTTGAAGGTGTTCAACCGCGCCGCTGCTGGCATTCCGGACCGCCGGGGTAACACCAGCCGCGCGCCGTTCCGGTAAGATTACGCCGGTTACGCCCATGGCTTCGGCGGTACGAAAGAGCGTGCCTAAATTTTGCGGGTCTTGCAGCGAGTCCAGCACCAGGAAAAGGGCGTCCGGGTTCTCCTGGTTAGCCTGTAATAATTCGTCAAAGTCGGTATAGATATAGGGCGGCACCTGGGCGACAACCCCCTGGTGGTTAGCCTGGTTGGTCAGGCGGTCGAGTTCCTGGCGGGCTACTTTTTTAACCGGGACAGGCGGCTGGCGGCGGGCGGCCAGTTCTATAATCTGGGCGACCGGGCCACCGGCTTTTTCTTCAACCCCTTCGGCCAGCATTACTTTTTCTATTTTCGCGCCGTAGCGGGTGCTTTTCAGGGCTTCGCTGACAGCATTTCGTCCGTAAATAAGTTCCATTAGTGATTAGTTTTCGTAAGGATTAAATAATGGTTAATAGCCAAACCGGCCCACCCTGGGCCGGAAGATTACTTTCTTAACTTTTCCTGGGAATGCAGGTTTCCTATTACCGGTGGGTCCGGTTCGGCCGGTTTAACTTTCTCACCCAGGCGGCGTTCGGTCCCATTCAGCAGGCGCTTGATATTGTCCAGGTGGGAGTAGATTATATAAAGCGTAATAGCAAAGCCCCACAGCAGGTAACGCGGGTCCAGGTGGGTCAGCCATATGTTCGTTATCAGGAAAATTTCCACCAGGAAGCACCCGACTACCGAAGCCAGCGAGACATACCGGCTGAGGCCCAATATCCAGATATCCAGGATAGCGACCATGAGCATTGTTAACGGCGAGATAACCAGGACCTGTCCGATACCGGTAGCCACACCTCTTCCACCGCGAAAGCCAATAAAAAAGGAGTGGTTATGGCCGATAACCGAAGCCATTCCGCAGGTAAAGACTGCCCAGGGAGTAATATCCTGGCCGTTTTGCTTAAAAAGTAGGCTGCTAAGCAACAGGGGCAAGCCTACCGAGATAGCGCCTTTACTCATATCGGTCAGAAAGACCAGTAAAGAAATTTGCCATCCCAGGGCCCGCAGGGAATTGGTCGCACCGGTTTTGCCACTGCCAAACTGGCGTACGTCCACACCTTTGAATAAGCGCCCCAGGACGACTCCACTTGGAAAAGAACTAATTACATAAGCAAAAACGGTCAGGACGACCAGTGCCAGCCAGTTCATATAACTCTCTCCTAGGAAGGGTCTTGAGAGATAGGCTAAAGCCGGGATTTACCGGCTTTCCCCAAAGTTAGCTTAAAGCCGGTACAACGCTCCCCAGGTTATTTAGACTCGTTTTCCCGACCACGGAAGAACATCCGAATGGGTGTTCCTTCGAACCCAAAGGTCTCGCGTAATTTATTTTCGAGGTATCGTTCGTACGAAAAGTGTACCGCCTTGGCATCGTTCACCGAAAAGATGAATGTCGGCGGGTCCACATCGGCCTGGGTTGCATAAAGGATTTTAAGCCACTTGCCCGGCTTGGAAGGCGGGGCGTGGGCGGCTACCGCATCGCGCACAACTTTATTCAGCAGCGAAGTCGCTATCCGCTTGCGGCGTTCGTCAGCCACGTGCAGCGCCAGATCCAGCACTTTATTAACCCGCTGTCCAAATTTAGCCGAGGTAAAGACCAGCGGTACCCAGCTCATGAAGTCAAATTCCTGCCGGACTTTGAGGGTATGTTCGTCCATGGTATGGGTATCTTTTTCGATTTTGTCCCACTTATTCACCACCAGCACAATGCCTTTGGACTGCTCCAGGGCATAACCGGCAATATGGGTATCCTGGGCGGTCACGCCCTCGCTGGCATCTACAACCAGCAGCACCACGTTCGAGCGGTTGATGGCCCGCAAGGTACGCATTACACTATATTTCTCGATACCCTGGTCAATATGACCGCGCCGCCGGATACCGGCTGTGTCAATCAGGGTAACATCCACGCCGTTGACGACAATTTCGGTATCAATCGCGTCGCGGGTAGTGCCCGGCACATCCGAAACGATTACCCGTTCCTGGCCCAGGATTGCATTCAGCAGGCGGCTTTTGCCGACGTTAGGGCGGCCGATAATCGCAACCCGGATGCTTTTATCTTCTTCTTCTTCGGGCTGTTCCGGCAGGTTCTCGGTAATTTTGTCCAGCAAGTCGCCGGTATTGGTACCGTGATAAGACGAAACCGGGATCGGGTCGCCCACGCCCAGTTCGTAAAATTCTACGGCGTTCAGGCGGCGTTCTTCACTATCGGCCCGGTTCGCGGCCACGACGACCGGCTTTTTGGTCTTGCGCAGAATTTCCGCGATTTCGCGGTCGGCGGTAGTAATGCCGGTCTTCGCATCTACCATAAATACAATAAGGTCAGCCTCTTCGATGGCAGCCTGGGCTTGCCCGCGGGTCTGCCGGGCGATTTCGTCCGCTGAATCTTCGTCCTGGATATAATTCTCGCTGGTTTCAAATTCCAGCCCGCCCGTATCAATCAAGGTGAAATAGCGGCCATTCCACTCGCCATCACCATAGAGCCGGTCACGCGTTGTACCGGGTAAATCTTCTACAATCGCTACTTTTTCGCCTACCACGCGGTTAAAAAAGGTGGATTTGCCAACATTGGGGCGGCCAACAATTGCCACTAAAGGTTTAGTCAAAGACAGTACTCCCTCTGCACACAGGTCTTATTTTGGTTCTGAAAGGTCTTGCTAATGAGTTAAAATTAAAGAGCGTGTCGCCAATTCTGGTCTGAGTATAAAATAATACCGATCACCAAAATAGAATTCAGCGCCTGCGCCCTGCCGAACAGGAGTCGTCTAGTGTATACCGGTGGCGGGAGAACTAGCAGCAGGCATTCCTGAGTTGGCGCTATGTTTATGTTAACGCTGCGCTTATTATCTATGTTGTGTCTGTTTTAGTCAAGCAAGTCACAACCGGTATAGGTAGCAAACCTTTTCGCAGGCCCTAAAGGAAGCGCTGCCTGTCCGGGTGGGCCAGGTTTAGCACCCCAACTGGCCTTTTATAGCTCTTTTGGCGGGCCAGGGTCTGATTTTCGGTAACTGCTTAAATATGTTATAATCCCAAAGCTCAACCTGCGCAGGTAGTGAAGTGCGGTTAAGTTTCTCGTTGTTCTAAAAAAGCGTAAAGTTTTAATCGGCCGGGCCGGCCAATTAGCTATGTAGTACGGAAAAAATGTTATCTAATAAACAAATTGGAGTCGACCTGGGCACCGCTAACGTGTTGGTATACGTTAAGGGCAAAGGCATAGTATTAAGTGAACCGAGCGTGGTGGCAATTTCCACCAAAGATAACCGGGTCTTGCAAGTCGGCACTGCCGCCTATGAGATGATGGGCCGTACCCCGGAAACGGTGGAAGTAATCCGCCCGATGCAGAACGGCGTCATTGCGGACTATGTGGTTACCGAAGCGATGTTGAAGTATTTTATCGGCCGGGCGACCGGCCGGTTCGCTGTAGTAAAACCGGACGTAATGGTCTGTATCCCGGCGGGTGTCACCAACGTCGAAATGCGGGCGGTATATGATGCCGCCATGCAAGCCGGGGCTAAACGGGCCTGGTTAATCCGCGAACCCCTGGCGGCTGCGATTGGGGCGCAAATCCCGATTGCCGAGCCGACCGGCAACATGATCATCGACATCGGCGGCGGTACGACCGAAGTCGCCGTTATTTCGCTCTACGGTATCGTGACCTGCAACAGCATCCGGGTTGGCGGCAACAAACTTGATGAAGCTATCGCGGCTTACATCAAACGCAAATACAACCTGATGATCGGTGACCGCACCGCTGAGGAAATCAAGGTCCGCATCGGCAGCGCCATACCTCTGGACGAAGAACTTACCATGGAAGTGCGCGGGCGCGACCAGGTCAGCGGTCTGCCGCGTACGGTTATCGTGCGCAGCAACGAAATCACCGAAGCCTTGAGCGATCCACTGGAGAGTATCATTGGGGCCGTCCGCACCGTCCTGGAAGATACGCCGCCGGAACTTGCCAGCGATATTATTGACCGTGGTATGGTTATGAGCGGCGGCGGCAGCCAGCTTCGCAACATCAGCCAGCTCCTTGCCGACGTAACCGGCGTACCCTGCTATGTCGCCGACAACCCGCTTAACTGCGTGGCTATCGGCACCGGCGTTGCCCTCGAATACATTGACCTGCTGCGGGACTCGCTGAGCGGTGAATTCTAGGCGAAAAGAAAATAAAAAGACCCGGCTGAAAACTCAGCCGGGTCTTTTTATTTCATACTTACTTCAAATTACTTTAGTTATTTCTTTAGTTACTTCAGCGGGACTTCAATCCGGGCGCTGTCCAGGCTATTGTTAGAATAAAAGACCAGGGTCCGGCCCGGTTGCGAATTGTCGCGCACCAGGAAGTATAGCAGGCCGCTAACGCTGGTCTTGCCTGGCCCGATAACGGTCGGGGCGAAATTCTGCGGGTTGAAGCGGTCGGCCGCTTCCAGCGCTTGAGGCCCCACCGAGAAAACCCGGTCGTCGCTATCGCGCAGGAAGAACGGATAACTCGCCAGGTAATCCGATACATCGTTTTGCCCGACGTTGTCTACCGTAACTTTAACCGTTTCGTAGTGATAGCCCGGTGGCAGAATCAGCGGGGGCGGCTTGATTGCCGGGGCGGCCGTGTAACCCGTAACGGTCAGGGCAAAATTGTCCAGCACTATCCGCTGGTTTAGCTGGCCGACGACGGCTGGCCAGCGGGTGGGCAGCGGTGTTGGCGTCGGTTCGGGTGTGGCCGTTGGAAGAGCGGTCGCGGTCGGCAGCGGTGTGGCCGTTGGGACAGCGGTCGGTTCGGCTGTAGGTGTTACTACAATTTCGGTCGGTTCCGGTGTTAGCGGCACATCTACCTGACCGGCTACAGCCCCCGCCACCACCATAGTCGCGGTTGGTCCCGGTGTTGCCGTTGGCGCGGGCGTGGCCGTGGGGAAGGGAGTAGCCGTGGGTAGAGGTGTCGCGGTTGGCCGGGGTGTCGCCGTCGGGCGCGGGGTCGGCTTAACGACCGGCGCTGGTGTAACCGGCGGTAGAGTTAAATTAACGCTGGCGCTATTGTTCAGGTCCGGGTCGGAAGTCGGGCTGAAAGTTACCTGGCGCAGGGTTGTGCCGTCTTCCACTTCGAAAGTTAGCCAGGCGCTGCGCTGTTCGCCCATTTGCAGGCGTGGTAAGTCCAGCGAAGGCACCCGGCCCCCGGCCAGCGGCTTTAGAAAATTGTTGCGGCCGTCCACGCCCTGAAAGGCTTCCACCTGGATGGGTACGAGCTTTTCGCCGGTATTCTCAAGCTGAATCGTTACACCCTCAAAGTGGAAACCGTTTTTAGGGGTACCGGCTCCGGCAAAAGAAAAGTTATTCGAACGATTTTCGTAGTTGCTAAAAGTAATCGCGAACCCTCGCAAGACCGCTCGCTCGTTCTGGGCCACACTCAATTTTATTATGGGCGGCACTGTCGGGGAGGGCTGGATAGTCGGGGTAGGGGGCGCTTTCGAAGCGGCGGCTGTGGGTGCAATCATAGAACCCGGTCTGGCCGGTTCCGGCGATGGCTGCACCTCCCGCGTTACATTCAGGTTACTTATGGCCTGGGTCGCCGGGTTAGTGGCCTGGGCCGCCTGGCTCTGGTTGTTCTTACCGGGCGCGGCCAGGACTAAAAAGTAAATCAGGGCGGCCAGCACCAGTACGGGCAATAATACTAAAAGCAAAGTTGCTGACCGGCTTAACCGGCGGGGCGGCTCTACGACCGGGTACGGCTCGTTCAGGATATTGCGGACCCTGGTAGAAAATTCGGCCGGGTCGCTCGGTGGCGACTCCAGTAAAGGCGGTTCTTCTTCCGGCTCCTGGTGAGGATGGATTTCTTGCTCATCTGACTCACGGTCGGTATCTAAAGTGTGATAGCCCCGGTCGAAAATAACATTTTCGGTAATGTTGCCGTTATTAACGGAGCCGGTGGCCGGTCCCAGGTGAATCGTAATAGGTGAGGTGAAAGAGCTGGTGTTATCAAAGCCGGACAAGGGCCGGTTAGGGCCGGGCTGTTCGAGCGGCTGGCTTGCCGGGTTAGCCCGTTCCTGGCGGCGGCCGTTTTTGCGGTCCGTGCGGGAAATGATGGAAGGTTTCGGGACTTTAGTGGCGGGCCTTGATGGTGTTTCAACTGCCGGTTGGGCCTGGGAGGTCTGCGGAGACTGGCCGCGCAGTATATTTAGACCGCGCTGGGCCTTCTGGTTGGTAGGATTCAGGACTAAAACGCGTTCCAGGGCGGCGATAGCTTGCTGGCGCGGCAAGACCGCCGCGAGATAGACCCATGCTCGTTCATTGCGGGCGTCCTGTTGAATTGCTTCCGCCAGCCAGAAGCGGGCTTCATCCCGGTCTCCGGCTTTGAGAGCGGTTATTCCCTTTTCAACTAGCTCTTTAACCTCTGTTGTGGACATAGAACTTTCTAAAACGAAACCTGCAAGGCGCTAACATAATAAAATAAATGTTATGTTGAGTCGATTATAACATGGGCATTTTGACCTTGCAATAGTATTTATGTAATGCTTACCAGGTAGGAATAGCGTGGTATAATGGGCGGATTCAAGAATTATTAGGCAAGGAGTACTGATGTTAACGGGACAGGGCGAATATCAACGGCTGGAAGCTTTGCGAAACCGGCGGCCTTTGCTGGACTTGCACGATGGCGAAATAGTTGAACTTTACCAGTTGGAAAAGCGTTTTTCACCGACCTCTTATGGTGAAATAGTGGCGGTGCTTTCCACTTTCCCGCCTTACCTGGTGGACCGGCCTCATTTAATAACCTCTTTTGTAGAAGTCCTGTACCAGGCCGGGCAGGCCGCTTTCAGGGGTATTACCAACCGGGAAGCCCTCCGGGACCTGTTGGAGTCCAAGCGACAGATTGATAGCGATCTGGCCCGGGCCATGCACCATCACCCGGCCGAGTTCGAAAAGGGCTTTGCCGCCTTGCCGGAATAGGCCCAGGCCCAACCGGCCAGCACCAGGCCCAGCGCGTACCACTGCGGACCGGGTCCCGGCACCTTCACGGCATACAGGATTACCGCGCCGTATCCAACCACCAAGAGGGCCATTCCGGCCAACCCCAGCCAGCCCTGCCACTTCTTGTT
This sequence comes from Chloroflexota bacterium, assembly GCA_028287745.1. Classification (GTDB taxonomy): domain Bacteria; phylum Chloroflexota; class Chloroflexia; order Chloroheliales; family Chloroheliaceae; genus 54-19. Next base: position 36,849 of record JAQBPB010000073.1, on the reverse strand, counting down.
TTTAATAAAGGCCCAGATGCCCAGGGCAAGCAACGCGGCCCAGGCGGGCCACCAGACCAGCCGGAAGTAAAAAGTGATATAGTCTGGGTTGTTGTAGCGGGCGGTGCGGGCTGCTTCGTAAAAATAGACCGCCAGGCCGCTCAACGCGCAGGTAATTGCCACGATTCTTAAAAACCTTAAGAGTTTCCGGCTTTGAAAACCCTTCAACTGGTTTATCAGGGTCAGGCCCACTATCAGCCAGACTAGAAGCCAGAGCGGCCAGTAAAAATAGGTTGACCATTTGGCTGTAGCCAGGCCCCCGGTCCCTATGTTCATAAAAGTGCCTGGGTCAAAGCCGCTTTCCCGGCCCGCTCCCGGGTTTAGCAAGTAATCGCCGCTTGCCACCATAAGCATTGCCCCGGCCATTGCCAGCCCCTGGCGCTTGCGCCAGCCCCAGACCGCCAGGCTAACTCCACCAACCAGCAAGGCACTCCATTTTTCAAGCAACCGGTCCCAGTTTAAACGCTCTACCGGCAGGTTTATCGAAGCCAGCTCCAGGCCAAGTTCGTACACCAGCGTTATATTGCCGCCAGCCCGGCCCTGACGGGCGGTGATTTCGTGTAAATATTCTATGCGCACGCCGTTTAGACCAATTACGCGGTCCTCCGGTTTAAGTCCGGCTATGGCGGCGGGAGTCTGCGGGTCGGTAACGACACTATTGGTATAAAAAGGCAGATAAAAAAAGCCCGGCCAGTAGCGTTCACCCAGGCTGAAACTGAGTAAAGGCAGCACAGTTGCCAGGACTACCAGGCAAAAGGCGGCCAGCCAGGCCCTACGCAGGTAACATATTAAAGCTTTGAGGGGTTTATTTACGGCGGCCAAAACGTGAGCGAACCATTGGTAAACTAACCGCCAGCACCAGTCCCAGGAACATTAGCCCCAGGAAGATAGGCACGACCGGCAATCCACTGCCCGCTCTCCCGGTTGAATGGCTGGCTGCGGGAGTTGGAGTAGGCGGTACCGGGGTCGGTGTAGGTGGTACGGGTGTCGGTGTGGCAGCGGGCGCGGCGGTAGTGGCAGCCTGGGCGAAAATAGAGCCAAAAGCGGCTATATCCCTGGAATGGCGACTAGCCGCATCGGTTTTGGCGCTGGCCGGTTGTCCGTTAAAGACAAACCAGCCTGCCAGGATTCCACTAAAAAGAAAAATTGAGGTTACGGTTAAACGCCAGGTCATATTTCCGTCAGGCTTTAGGTGTAATTTGGGTTGGTTTAAGAACAACCGCCTGGAGCTGGTTAAAGGTCTGTTCCTCGTCGGTTCTGGCCTGTTTAAGAACTTCGGCCCCGGCGAAAGCTTCCTTCCAACGGTCTTCGTTCTTCAACTCCACCCCATCTTTTAGCCGGGCGTAAAACTTCTGGTATTCTTCCAGCTTAAGTTTGAGCTTGGCATAGTTTGCTTCGGCGCCTGCTGGCAGCGTGCTGCCCATGGCGTACACCTCGGTCAAAAAGCCTTCGACCTGCTTCACCATCCGGTCAGCGGCCCGGACGAACCGGACCTTGTTATTCGGGGTAGCTTTGTCGGCAAAATCGACTATACCTGAGGGCTTCCCACCTGAACCTTTATCAAATTCGTCCTCGGCTACTACTAATTTTTTATCAATAGCGAGAACACTTTTGTAATAAATGAACAGTTCGGATTCTTTGACCGGCGGCGGTGGCACCTGGTTCTTGAGGTAATTTAAACCAAGGAGTAACCCAACGCCCATCAGGACGATCAGTAATGCTATGGGTAGACGATAGCGGTTGCGTGAGAACTTGTTAAGGCGTGCGCCAATCCGGTCCTGCAACCACCAGAAGAACCCGTGAGACCGCTGGTAATGCGGCACCGGCTGCCCGGCCGCTCCTGGCATAATCCGGTAGAGGCCGCTGGGAATGTACAATACTTTGGAACACTGGCTGCATTTCTGTATTCGACCGCGCCGGGCCAATTCGTCAGGGGTAGAATAACCACAACTGTTGCATTCTATGACCCCCCGTGTAAAACCAGGCCAGGGAGAGGCTATCTCCGGGCGAATGAAAGCTCGCGAGTTGTCCAGGCCGCACGCTGTACAGCGTTTGAGGCCACCGGGAAATTCATTTCCACAACGGAGGCACTCCTGTTGAGGAAGACGTTTAGGAAGCTGTACAGGCTCTTCAAAATCGTCTAGATCATCGTAAACAGGATAGTTATAGTTTCGAATAGTTTTACTCTCGTTGAATCTATTTAAACTTTTAACCCGAGATTGTTAGGGTTTGTTTGGCTCAGCAGCCGTGGATAAATCCACACAGTTGCTATCTAATATAAACGGACTCTATATATTTGTCAAATGTTTTTACAAAAAGATGTAAAGTAAGCTGATCGACAACAAATAAACCCGTTTTAAATAATGAAAAACTAATGTTTGCGTTTATTCAATAGAAAGTGGCCGGTCAATCGGGGTGGTTAGCGCTACCGTGGTGCGGGTATTGGCAACCCCTTCCATCCGGCGCAAGCGGGTAGTCAATTGTTGCAATTCCAGGGGCGTGCTAACCCGGGCTTTGATGATAAAAGACTCTTCACCGGCTACAATATGGCACTCTTCGATGGAATTTTCGGCCCTGATCGACTCGATTATGCTGCTTTCGTCAGCGTAACGCGCCCCGCCTTCCAGGGTAACACTGATAAAAGCCGTCAGGTTTTTACCCAGTTTGGTGCCGTCCACGCAGGCGCTGTACCCGGTAATAATCCCCCGGTCTTGCAGCTTCTTGATTCGCTCAAAGACGGAAGGAGCTTTAATTCCGACCTGTTCGGCAATGTCCGCCTGTGAGGTTTTGCCATTCGCTAACAGAATGCGCAAAATTGTGCGGTCAATTTCATCTAAAGGAATCATGCTTATTACTCCAGGTTCAGGATGGTCTGGGCCAGAATTTTGCTGTCATGGCGTAAAACTTCTTTGCCACGGCAAAGGGCTCCTAAAATCACTTTTTTCCGCACCAGGTCCGATTGTTCGGACAAATCGACTTCTACCGGGTACTTCCCTTCCGTTTCGTACATCCGCAGGGCCAGCTCACTCACCGGGCCGTTATTTACCACAACGTAATCCAGCTTATCGTTATCGGACAGGTATTCGGTTATTTTCTGCACGAAATCAGAAGCTTTATACCCATCGGTTTCCGCCGGGTCAGTTACCAGGTTGCAGATGTAGATTTTGGTTGCTTTACTTTCTTTTAAGGCTTCAGCCAGGCCTTCCACCAGGAAATTAGGCAGAATACTGGTAAAAAGACTGCCCGGTCCGATAACGATTTTATCGGCATTGCGGACCGCTTCGACTACTGGCCGGAAGATCTGGGCCCGCCGCGAAAGCCGGATGTACTCGATCTTGCGGTCAAGGTCCTGGGTGCGCAAATCAATATGAGTTTCCCCGATAACTTCCCGTCCATCCGAAAGCCGGGCAATCAGTTCGACGTTATTGAGCGTAACCGGCAAAACCCGGCCTTCAATATTTAATAACCATGAAAGGGCTTCAATGCCGTTAGAAGTGCCGCCTTCCCAATCGTAGGCAGCGGTCAGGAGCAAGTTACCCAGGGAATGGCCCTTTAGACCTTCCCCTTTCTGAAAGCGGTAGTTGAGGAAATCGGCCCATTTGTGGCTGCGCTCGTCATCGGGCAGGAGCTCGGTCAGGCACTTTAAAATATCTCCAGGCGGTAAGACGCCGTGTTCATCACGCAAGCGCCCACTGCTGCCGCCACTATCCATCATAGAAACAATCGCCGTAACGTTGGCAACTTTCTTCAGGTAACTCAACACCGTAGAAACCCCGGTGCCGCCACCCACCACTACTACGTTGGGTAACTTATTCTCGGAGGTTTCGAATTTTGAGGGTTGCACCATATAATTTTGAGAAATCCTTGTTCCAGGCTTATTTAAAACTGCTTATTAGCGGTATTTACCCGCCTAATCTTCAAGTCTTCGAAAGGATTATAAACTTGAATGGAAGCCAGGGCAAATTAGGCAGTGTATAGCCTTATAATTGCCCCGCGTGGCCGTTCGTGCTACACTTTTACCATGCGAATTGTTGGAATAAGCGAGTTATTAAAGCGCGCCCAGGAGTTTATTGGAAATAATCCGGCCTGGGCCGATATCCTGGGCGAAGACCGCCGGGGCACGCTTACTTTGTATGAATATGTCGTCCCCGATGGCCTCGAACGCTGGCAGGGCTATTATGCGCCCTGGGCCAGGGTCAGCCCGGTCGATACGGCCAGCAGCCTGTTTGTGTTGTCCTATTACCGCGACAATAAAAAATGGCAGGACCTGGATGTGGCCGGCCACCTGGAAGAATGTTTACAGGCCATCAAGGAAAATGTCTATAACGTTTTCTTTTACCCGACCGGGGAAAATGCCTGAAATTTGTAATACAGACTTTCGTGCCGGGCCGGAAAGCCCGGCAGAATTTACCGGCTGGCCTGTTCCGGCGAAAGTCCACTGAAGTGAAAGGATGGTTCCGTGAAGTTTATTGCTAATATTGAAGGCAGCAAAGACGACCTGAAAATCATTTTACAGGTAATCCGCGATAACATGGACTATGCCAACCCTAACGATACTTTCCGGGTTTACCTGCGTGATAACGAGCCGGGCGGGGTAGTCATCGAAGAACGCTACGACGAAAACGAAAACCTGGTTGACCGCCGGGTTCACTAAACAACTATCCTGCAAGGGGTGGCCCGGCTGCCAGCGCCGCCCCTTAAAAAGGCTTTTGCTCAGGCCGCCGGTTCGAAACCGTTCTCTTCACACCAGATTTCAAAAGCTTCTTGATCGGAGTCCGCTTCCAGGACAATCCGGTCTTTTTCTCCGTTGCTTATTTCCCAGGAAACCTGGAAGATTGTGCCGCCTTCGGCCACAATAACCACTGTCGCCTCATCCTGGCTGCCGTCCTCGTATTTGCAAACCGCCTTATGGGTTGTCTTCATTACTTTAAACTAATCCTTTCCGGTCATATTAGCCGCCAAAACGGTACAGTACAGATGGCCCCGTCTTGAAGATGCGCCCAGCCGCAGGCCGTGCTTGCGCAGTTTCAAAGTTGTGCCGCTGGGTGTATTCGGTGGAATTGCGAAAGTAAATTCGTCCTCCACCGGGTCTGGGATGGTCCAATTCCCGCCGGTTTCCAGCAAGTCGGCCGGGACATGGGCGGTAGTATAAACCTGGTTGTCGCGCATTTCAAACGGCCCGCTATCGTCCAACCGGATTGTCACCGAAATATTGGTCCGGATAGGCGCGTCCAGCAGTTCGTCTTCCGGCTGGCCCTGGTTCAGGTCTATCCGGATTTGCATATCCGGCTGCAAGCCCGGCGGGATAATTATTTCTTGCTTGGAATAACTGACCATAAAGCCGTAACCGCCGCAGCGCTTGCAGGTTAGAAAATCCACCTTGCCGGTGCCACGGCAGCGCCCGCAGGTATAAGTCTGCCCGACGGTTAAAGTGCGGCGGGCGCCCCTGAACAACTCCTTCAGCGTCAGGAAAACCGTATAAATCGAATAAGCCGCGCGCGGTTGGGACGGGCGGGTGACCGGCCGGGTGCTCCGCTTGGTGCGCGGCTGCTGGCGGGCCACATACTGGTGATAGCTCTTGGGGCTTTCCCGGTAGACGTCAAAATTTTCTAACGGGTCAACGCGCAGTGTTTCATCATAAAGGCGGCGCTTGTCCTGGTCCGAAAGGACATCATAAGCCGCCTGAACTTCCCGGAACTGTTGGGACGCCCGGGGGTCGCCCGGGTTCAAGTCAGGATGGTAGCGTTTTACCAGCATGCGGTGCTGCGCTTTAATCTTTGCCGGTGCCGCATTCCGGTCTATTTCTAAGACCTCGTAATGTGTGCGTTTGTGCATAGTCCCTTCCGTTACCTCTGGCTTTCAGCCAAGCGTAAATTATACCTTAAAAACTGGCTAAAATCAGCTATTCCGTTATTTTAGCACCGGGTTTCCCCGCCGAATAGGACCGGGGTTACATACTTTTGGGAGGTTCTGTGCTATAATCAGTTATATCAATAAGACTAAACGCCGCCCTTCTTGTGGGCGGTTTTTGCTGTAAAGCGGTTTTGCTCGCCGTCACCCACTTCGCTGTAAATACGCGGCCAGGGATGGTTTGAGCCAGGGACGGGCCTTGTGCTAGAGGTATCTTGATGGAAAAAATTAAAGTATTAAACGGTTGGACCAACCGTAAAGAAACACTCCCACCGCCTGACCCTTTGCGGGTCTACCTGGACTTACCCTTACCGGGGTCAAGCCTATCCCAGGCCAGTCCACCGGCTTTGAGTGCTTTCCCCGACCTGACCGCTTTGCGGGTCTATTTAATCGGGGACCTGCTTAGACGGTTAGCCCGCCGTACCGAGGGCCGGGCCAAATTGGTGGACCGTCCCGAACAGGCCCAGGTAGTGGTGGCTGGCGGCGGTTTCCGGCCTACCGGGCCAACCGGCCTGCTGGTTAAAGTTGCTTCCCCGGTCCAGGTGGGCGAGCTTGACCAGTTTACCCTTGATGAAATCCGGCTATACCTGTTCTCGAATGCCCTTTACACGTCACCCTTGAAAATGAGCGCCGATACTTTGACCGGGGCCCGCGCCGCCTTCGGACGTTTGAAAGATTACGTCCGGCGCTTCCAGGCCGAAGAAGTTGCCCAGTTTCTACCTAATATTTCAAAAGATGCGGCCAGGGTTGCCGAGTGGCGCGACAGTTTCTATGAATTCCTGGTGGACGACCTGAATACACCCCGGGCCATCGCTACAATCTGGATGATGCTGCAAAGCGAGCTGGTCGATGCTTCGAAGCTCGCCCTTTTGACCGATTTCGCAACGGTCCTGGGCCTGAGCCAGGGGCTTGGCCTGCCAGAGAGCTACGCTCGGCCCGCCTCCGCCCCCGAAAGACCGGCCAAAGACCGCCCCGCGCCGGTTACAACCGACCGCCGCCCGGCTAACCAGTTTGAAGCAAAACGGAACCAACCGGTAGTGACCGGCTTTGAAGGCCGGAACAAACCGCCGCCCGGCTCCCAGAAGCCGGGCAAGCCGGGACCAAACCAGAAACCGGGCAGCCTGTCCGGAAAACCGGCCCCGGCCAATGAACAGGACGACCGCTCCTTGCGCCGGATTAACCGCAGCCAGGATATCCGCTCTTACCTGGATGAGCCGGACCGCTATGACTTTACGATCAACCTGATTGCGTATAACAACCTGGCGGCGGTGCAGACCACGGTCGAGAGTATCCTGAAAATAATGCCGCGCTCGGCCCGTTCCCTTGAAGTAATTGTGACCGAGATGAATAGTTCGGATAAAACCACCGATTACCTGGCGGTCGTCACTCAGGGATACGCCAATTTCCGGGTAGTCTATGCCCAGCAAAACCTGGGCGAAGCGGCGGGCCGCAATGTTGCCTTACGGCAGGGCCGGGGCCACTATCTGCTGCTGCTGGATGCCGGGTTGCGCCTGACTGCCGACTATTTTGACGAACTCTGGCGCGAACTGGCCCGCGAAGAAGCCGCTAAACCGGCCCTTTTCGGCACTTCCCCGGTAAAATTGGTCCGGCAAAATGGAGCACTTACCGGGTACGAGCCGGTTGAACTGGACCTGAAACAGGCCACCGACCTGGATGTGGAAGCCCTGGAAGGCAGCGTCCTGTGCTTCCGGCGGGCGCTGGCCGATGAAGCCGGGTTTATGGATGAACATTTCCGCTTCCCTTACGCCCTGGGTCTTGACTATAGTTTTGGTTTCCGGGATAAAGGCTTTTCGGTCAAAGTATCGCCGGCCTTAAGCCGCATGGTCGAGCGGCCCGCGAACTTTGCCCGGCCGGTTTACGGTCTGCCGGAGGAGCAACAGGACCGCCAGCGCCAGAAGAACTGGCAGCTTTTCTTGCGCAGCTGGCAGTTGGAATAACGATGACCATAAAATACGCTTTATTGGGCCTGCTGGCCCATACTCCCCGTCACGGCTACGAAATGAAACAGGAGTTTGAGCGTACCTTTAGCCAGATGCGGGCGGTTAGCGCCGGGCAAATCTATGCCCAGATGACCAGGCTGGCCGGGGAAGGCAAAGTTAGCTGTGAGACCGTCGAGCAAAAAAATTCACCCGCCCGCAAGGTTTACCAGCTAACCGAAGAAGGCCGCCAGGACCTGATGGAGTGGCTGGAAACGCCGGTCGCCGATACCTTCGAAAATGTGCGCAGCCAGTTTTTTCAAAAACTCATGGTACATGCCCTGGTGGTCGGCAGCCACACCGACGGCCTGACCAGTTGGACCATTATCGAGCAGCAACAGGCCCATCATAAAAAACACCTGGAAGATCTGAAGCGCAACCGCCTGAAATTATCTATATTTATCAGCCCCGGCGAGGTTGACCCGCGCTCACTCCAGGAGCGCGAACTGAACGAGATGCGCATCCTTCTATTAGAAGGGGCTATCCTTCACCTGGAAGCAGATTTGCAATGGCTGGGATTGCTGGCCGCCCGCCTGGACCGGCTGGCTTTTTTGCGTTCGGGCGATTAGCCGGGGCCGGTATAAAAACAAAAGGGATGGAAGCGATTTTGGCGCTGCCATCCCTTTTTTGATAGCGGTTCTACCTACCGGGCATTATCTTTTTAGTAGAACACTGCCCGGCAGCGGCTTAATAGTTCCCGGCTGCCGCCGCCAGTATTTCATACGACTCAGTATTGCGGAACAGCTTTTTCAGGGTCTTGAAGCCGCGCAGCAGCCACATCCCCAGGTTTAACCCGACCAGCAAAATCAGCGGAGCGCTAACCAGGCACAGGAACCAGTTAGGATTGTCGGCGGAGATAAAGAAGACTACGATATTTGTGGCAAGCCAGGAAAGCCCCGCACCCAGCACGGTGGCTATGAATACCACCCAGGCGAACCGCACGAAATTCCTCCAAATCAGGTGCCCGCTTTGCTTCCAGGTCAGCAGCCCGGTGAAGGCGAACCGCAAAGCGTCCAGCAACTTGCCGATTAAGAAGACAAAAGCTCCGATAAATAGCAGCATGCATTCCGCCAGGAAGATTAACACCAGCAGGGTAGACCCGGTGATAATCAGGGACGAGCCGTCCAGCCGGATGAAATAAATCATCGCGACACTGGTCAGGTCTACCAGCAAGCTGATGATTGTGCCAAAGAAGAGCGCCAAAAAGACGCCCATCACGACTGCCAGGACCAGGGCCAGCACCGCAAATGCCATAAGCACCTTTACTTCGGTCCAGATAATTCGCCTGGCGTAAGACCACATCACCGATACCGCCGCATCCTGGCCCTGGGGCGGCATTCCATAGGGCGCCTGGTTTGGCTGGTAGTTGGGGACTTGCTGGGCTGGAAACCCGAAGCCCGGTTTCGGCTGGGCACCCTGCTGCGGGCCCCGGTAGCCCGGGCCAGGTTGCGGAGCCGGTTGGCCCACATAGGCGGGCGGCTGGTTTACCGGCTGCTGGTAGGGGCCAACCGGCCGGGGTGGCAGGGGTTGGTTGCCAGGGTAAGGCTGCTGCCGGTTTGGCCCGGCATTGTAAGGTTGCCCGGGCTGACCGTAGGGCGCCTGTGGGTTTGGCCTGGCATTGTAAGGTTGTCCGGGTTGTCCCGGAGGTTGGTTATAAGGCGGCTGCGGTCCGGGACGGCCCGGTTGAAAGTTGTTATACGGTGCTTGAACGGGCGGTTGAGCCGGGTAAGGGGCCGGTTGGCCTTTTTTAACGGGCCGCGCTCCTTCAAAGATTGGGACAGGCCGGCCCTCTCGTTCGGCGGCCAGCACTTCAATTGGATAGCGCAGCATGTTCTTGATATCAGGCCAGATGCGGCGCAAGAAGAAAATCAAGACACCCATAAAAATAATCATGTAGAAATTGCTAAAGAGCGGCCAGCTAAAATTAATAATCCGGCTGGTCATGTTTAGCAGCGGGTCCTCCCGGAATTTCTGCCCGTTATCTATAATAGTCGTGAGTAGCACTTGCTCCGGGTCCGCGCCCAGTTCTTCGGCCACGCCCACAAAAATTTCGGTATAGTTTTCTACCAGGGCCCGCCGGTTCTCGACAATATAGGTGATGGCTTGTTCCTGGAGAGCGATCTGGGGATTGGTAACAGTCCCCAGCGACCCGGTCCATAACTGGATTAGCCATAAAAAGAAGCCCAGGGCCAGCAACACCACGCCTATAACCACCGCCTGGACGAAATAAAGCTGGTTCAAGCGGCCTACGGGTACACCGGGCAGGCGCTGGTTGATAGTTTTCCCTTTTATTTTCGGGTAGAGCAAGGTGCCTACAAACCCGATAAGCGGCAGCAATATAATCAGGACCAGGGCCAGCCAGACCAACCGCCCGGCTTGCACCTGGCTATAGCGGGTATGGATGCTATCAATAAGCAGCGGCCCGCGTTCTCCGATAAGCTCGATAGCGCGTTCTTTAGCTACTTCGATTTGCCCGCTGGTCTGGGCCTGTGCCAGGCGCGCTTCGCCCAAAACCGCCAGGGTAGCAATACAAAACGCGCCTAACGCGCTGGCCAAGACTTTCCCAAAAAGTCTTTTCCTGGCCCATTTCAAGAGCGTATCCGACATTTTTGCTCCTTTTGCGGTTAAATTATGGTATTACTAATCCCGCTTCCCCTTCTTATAAAGAAGCGGACAGGAAAATAGCAGAATAGCACCAGAATATAAAGTACTAGCAAAATTGAGAGTATTACATAATTTAGCGCAGGAATGTGTGATGTGACACAAAAAAGTTATGACGCTGGTCATTCCCGGCTAACCCGGCCAAAATATTAAGCTTTTGAGTTTCTATGGTCCTTTTTCAGGCTGTAGCCGCCGCCCGGTCAGGAAAACCTGGATTAAAAAAGACGGTAACCCGGTCACCGTCTTTTCAAAACTTTTATTACTCTTTAATAGCTGTAGCGCGCTTTAACCGGGCGGGCATTGTTTAGAATGGTCCCGATCAAATGAGCATGAACTTTTTCCAGTTGCTCCTTTGCTTCGCGGGCGTCGTCGCGGTTGGTCTTACCGGCCTTGAGGACCAGCAAGGTCGCGTCTAACCGGGCGGCCAGGATAGCGGCGTCGGCCACCGCCAGCAGCGGCGGCGCATCAAACAGCACGTAATCCGCTTCCGTACTTAGCCGGTTGATCAGTTCGCCCATCAGGTTAGAATTCAGCACTTCGGCCGGGTTGGGCGGCAGGGGCCCGCTGCTCAACAGGCGCAGGTTTGGGACCTGGGTCTCGCTTAAAGGCAGTTCATTCCAGGCGGCTAAATTCCTGGTAGTGCCGTTGCTCCCGGCGCTCAGCAGCGTCCCGGTAAGCCCCTGTTCGTTGGAAGTACCAAAGATAGAATGCTGGGAAGGCCGCCGTAAGTCGGCATCCACTAAAATTACCCGGCTACCCATCTGGGCAAAAGTTACCGCCAGGTTTGCTACGGCGGTGGATTTATCTTCCCCGGAGCGCGCGCTGGTCAACAAAAGGGTCTTAACCGGCTTTTCCAGGCTGCTAAACTGAATATTTGTCCGCAGGGTCCGGTAAGCTTCCGATACCTGGGAGCGCGGGTCAATTACTGTGACCAGCACTTCCGGGCCGGGGGTAGCAGACTGTTTCTGGTTGAAATTTGTTATTTGAAGGCTCACGCCTGGTAACTCCTTGGTTTATTAGCTGTTTCTAGGTTCTTTTATTCCGCTAGGTTGGCCGGTATCCGGGGGTGTCCCGGCATCACCCGCTGCGCCATCCAATCGTTTAACCGGGACCGGACTGGACCGGCTAATCCCTGAAACCGGCTCCGCGACCGGGCCAGCTCCGCGCCAGCTCGGTATCGTTCCAAGCACGTTCAGGCCGGTAAGCCGCTCCACATCTTCCTGGGTGCGAATACTGGTATCAAAAAAATCAACGATAAAGATCAGAATTAGCCCTATCACCAGCCCTAACGCCCCGGCTGCCGCTGTATTCAGGTTGGTGCGCGGCGTTGAGGGCCGGTCCGGCACAGGCGCTTTAGCGGTCTTATCAAAGAAGATTTTCGAGTCGTCCGGAGCCAGGGCGACCGCCTGCAAATTATCCTCCCGGATAATATCGGCGGCGGCATTCGCGATATTGGCGGCGCGTTCCGGAACCGTATCGCTGACCGTAATCAAAAGGTAAAACTCGTCCGGTTTGGGTACGGAAGTAATCTTGGCGGCGATGGCAGCCGGTCCCAGGTCGAAGTGGCCGCGTTGGTCAATCCGGGCAGCCGTATCGGTCGATTTCAGGGTAGTTGGCAGGCGCCGGACTTCCGACTTGATTGTATTGTTCAGGTTTTCGTCCGGTTTGGCCGGTTTGCCCTGGACCGTGACCGAAGTTTCGTAAATTTTAGGTTGGGCAATACTATAAAAGAAAGCTGCGGTCATGGCTGCCAGGACCACTACCAGGGCTAACCACCAGCGTTTGCGTATAATGTTTAGTATTTCTTTAAGCTGCAATGGAAGTCCTTATCGCTCAATCGGTTAAGCTGACTTAAAGCCTGGGTAGTTCTTCTTTGCTTCCGGCACCAGCCTGGTCTTTGCGGGGCCGGGTAGTGCGCCTGGTCTTAACCGGGACACTGCCAGTTTCTTCGGTTACAATCGTGCCGGTTTCGGCCTTATAGGTTTCCGGCCGGACGGTCGGCAGTTCCGCCACGATAGGCGGAGCCGTAGCCGGTTGTATCGGCGGCGCCAGCGGTACGGGCGGTGTCGCCGGGCGCTGGATGGCGCTCAGCCTGTTATTGATCAGCGGGTCTTCGGCTGTCTGGACTGCCTGAATTGCGTGGCTGGCTTCCAACTTGCTGGCTACCGGGATATAGCCCATTACCGGCAAGCCCAGGATTTCTTCCAGTTCAGCCTTGCTGCGGATAGTGTTATCCAGGTAGGCCAGCAGGAAAGCCAGGGCTACCCCGGCCAATAGACCGGCCAGGATACGGACCATTGCCAGTAGAACGGTCCGGCCCCCGCTAAGGTTGCTTTGTTCGGGTAAATCAATCACTCTGACCTGGACCTGCCGGGGTTGGAGGTACTCTGCGGCCGAGTTTTGCAAAGTATTGGCGACGGTCTGGGCGATTTTAAGGGCGGCGTTCCGGTCGCTATTGTTGACGGTAATGGTAATGGTCCGGTTTTTTGGCTCCAAATTAACCATACCCTTCAGGGCATCCGGTGGGAAGTTGATATTACCTTCTTTGAGCTGGGTCGAGACAGCGGTCATAAAAACGTTGCCGGGAATAATTTTCACCAGTTCATCGGTAGCGTAGTCACTGGCCTGGTTGGCATACAGGCCCGAATAGATATCACCGGGGGTCGGCAACTGTGAAACATTAACTATTGCCGTCGCCTGGTAACTTGGTGGGTTGGCGGTGTAGTATTGGACAGCCGCTACTACTCCGATTAAAGTTAATAACCCAATCACAAGCCAGTAACGCCGGATTATTTGCCAGTAACGCCTTAATTCCATAACTTGTTGACTTACCCTCGTTCCAAATTTTCTAAATTTACTGTAGACCGATGACCGGGATAACCTGGAACGTAATACGGGACGCTGCTCAGGTGCCAGCAGGTAGCAAGTGGAACAATTGTGCAGGAACTCTTCCCGGTATTACGCGGCTGCCTCTCAGGCGTTATCCACCGCTCTTTGCCTTAAACGTTCAACGGCTCGCGTTTCGCACCGTTTTTCCCCTGGTGTTCTTCCCAACGCTGATTGACATAATCACCAAAGCGCTGGCAGAAAAGCTTCCGGTCAAAGGTTTCGGCATAGCGCCGGATTTCATCGGAATTAAACCGGCCGGGGTCGTTTTCAAAACGTTTGACCGCCTCGATCAGGGCTTCCGGCGTCTGCTGGTCAAAAAAGAGGCCGTTCTCACCGTCAATTACTATTTCGGCCGGGCCGTACTGGTTGATCGCAATCACCGGGGCCCCGCCCGCCATTGCTTCGACCGGCGTAATTCCAAAATCCTCAGCGCCCACCTGGATAAAAGCCCGGCACTGGGTGAAAAGCTCGCGGACCCCTTCATCCGGCACAAATCCCAGGAACTCAGTTTTTGGCCCGGCCAGCCCTTTCAGGGCTTCCATGTCGCGCCCGGTCCCTACGACTTTAAGCGGCAGGTCCAGTTCTTTAAAGGCCCGGATGGCAACATCGGCCCGTTTGTAGGGCACCATACGGCCTACCCACAAATAAAAATCCTGGCGCGGACTGCCCCGATAAGGTATGTTTTCTACCTCTACCGGCGGGTTTATAACCACCGAGTCACGCTGCCAGAATTCGGTAATCCGCCGGGCAACTGTCCGTGAATTAGCCACATAAAAGTCCGGCCGCTGGGCCGATTTGACGTCCCAGAGTCTAACATAGTTCAAAAACAATGGCAAGGCTGCCCTGGCCGGGCCCTTCATGCGCTCGCGCTTGGCATATTCATCGAACTGCCAGACAAACCGCATCGGGGTATGGCAGTAGCAAATATGCAAAGTATCCGGCGAAGTTTTGACTCCCTTGGCCCAGGCCGACGAACTGCTTATAACCAGGTCGTAGCCGGATAGGTCGAAACTTTCAAAAGCGAAGGAGTAAAAAGGTAAATAAGCCTGGTGGTGTTTGATTACACCCGGCAGTTTTTGCATAAAAGAAGTGCGCACATCCCGCCCGTCAAAGCGGTGCATTACCCGTTCAGGGCTGTAAATCGAGGTATAAATCGGCGCGTCCGGGTAAAGCTCGCAAATAGCTTCCAGCAGCCGTTCGGCCCCACCATATTGGTTTAAATAATCATGAACTATCGCAATTTTCATCAGCAGATGCAGGATAACAGGTCAGGGCCGCCCGCGACCGGCGGGCAGTTCTCGCGCCGTTATTCTTTAATAAGCTCCTTCTCTTTTTAGCACTGCCGGAATAGTCCGCAGTAAGATTTTGAGGTCAAGCGCCAGGGACCAGTTTTCGGCGTAATAAATATCCAGCCGGACCATCTCATCAAAAGTTAGCTTGCTTCGCCCGCTGACCTGCCATAAGCCGGTCAAGCCTGGGGTAACTTCCAGCCGCCGGTGGTGCCATTCCTGGTATTTTTCCACTTCGCGTTCCAGGCCGGGCCGGGGACCGACGAAACTCATGTGGCCGGAAAGAATATTGAATATCTGGGGCAGTTCGTCCAGGCTGCAGCGCCGGATGAACCAGCCAACTTTAGTCAGGCGCGGGTCATTGACCATTTTGAAGGTGGCCCCACCCGTTTCATTATATTGGAGCAGCTCGGTAAATTTTGCGTCGGCATCGTTTACCATCGAGCGGAACTTGTAGAAAGTAAACAGGCGCCCGTTCCGGCCCACCCGGGTCTGGCGGAAGATAATCGGGCCGGGCGACTCGATTTTGATCGCCAGGGCAATCAGCAGCATCGGAATAGCGGCGACAATCATCAGGAATAGCGCCAGGCTAAAATCAACCACGCGCTTGACGAAGTAGTTCCAACCGGTCAGCCGGTTATCCTTAATCCCGATCAGCGGCACGCCGTTTAATTGCTGCAAGTCCAGGGCGTTTATCTGCAATTCAAAAATATCCGGCACCAGGGTAAATTCGATGTCGTTATCGTGGCACAGGTTAATTACTTCGTTGACGGTCTGGTGCATGTTGGCCGGTAGCGCCACCACAATTTCTTCTATCTTAAGCTGGGTAGTCAGTGCGGCTATTTTCTCGAAACTTCCCAGGTGCGGCACCGTGTCACCGTTACGGTAGCGCAAAGGCATTATCCATTCCGAAAACCGGGTTTCATCATCAATGTACCCGGCCAGGTGCAGACCCAGCGAAGGCGTCTCGACTATCGCCTGCATGATGCGGGTGGCCTGGTCGGTCGCCCCAACAACCAGTACGTTCTTGACGCCCAGGCCACGCAGCAGCCGGTAGTGCTTTATCCGCCGGGCAATATAGCGCGAGACGCCCAGCAGCACAATCGAGAGCGGAAACAAATAGAGGTACATCAGGCGGGAGATGGACAGCGGGCGCAATAAAAAGATAATCGCCAGCATCGTCAGGACCGCGTAAGCGGCGGCGCTGGCAATCATGCCCAGCTCATCAATCAGGGTTACAGTCCGGGAGAGGCGGTAGAAGCCTTTGAACTGTAATACCACGAAAAAGATAACGGCAAAAGTTAGCTGGCTGATAAAGTAATCGGAAAGGGGTACCTGGTTCGACTCGGAGACTTCCGCGCCCAACTGCAAACCGTAGCGCATGAAGTAGGCCAGGACAAAAGCGGCATTGATTAGCGCCAGGTCCAGGATAAAGCGGGAAACAAGCGACAATCGGCGGTTTAAAAAGCCCGGTTGTTGGGGAGATTTAGAATTATGATTGACCGGAAAGCGGTCTTGCACTGTCTGTGATGGTGGTTTTTCTTCGATTTTTTGTAAATCCACACTTTCCTCCGGCTATTCATCCGTTTAAACTGCAAATCCCCAAAATAATATGTTCTTTGGGTAAACGGCCGAGAATATACGGATAGAGCGGTCGGTCCCACATGAAAAAAGCTGCTCTATCATACCCAAAAACGAGGGTCCACTGCTTGCCTCAAATTTCGCCCTTGCCAGTCCAGCCGTGGCGAAAGGAGTTTCCAACCGAGTAAGCATTATAAGTTCTGGTAATGTTAAGAAGTTTTCTATCGCTCAGGTGCCGGGCATAACCGTATTTTTATGCTCACAACCCTAAGTCAGCCTGGCTTAACCCGGTGCAGTTACAAAGCAAGCAGGCCCTATAATTTGTGTTATTATAGCATAGGACTATGCCGATTTGGAAATCAGCCAAAAACCCACAAGGGGAGAGTAAAAATGGAACGCTATGGTATTGGGGTCGACCTGGGTGGTACTAAAATTTTAGCAGGTGTAGTTGAGCTGGAAACCGGTCGGGTAGTGAGTTCGGCCAAAAAGAAAACGGTTGGTACTCCAAAAGATAGCAAGGATAATAAAGATAAGGACCGCGAGAAGGAAAATGAGCTGGCCCGCCGGATGGGTGACGCTATTGACGAAGCTATCATGGCGGCCAATTTGCCCTCTTCTACCAAAATTGTGGGAATCGGGATTGGTGCCGCCGGGCAGGTGGACCGCAACGAGAAAGTACTGGTCTTTGCGCCCAATCTTGGCGTAAAACCTAACTATCCGCTGGGAGCTTTGCTCCAGGAGCGCTTCAAATTGCCGGTTGCCCTGGGTAACGATGTCGAAGCGGCCACGCTGGGCGAATTGCGGTTTGGCGCGGGAGTCGGTTGTGCCGACTTTGTTTGCGTCTTTATCGGCACCGGGATAGGCAGCGGTATTGTTCAGAACGGCCAGTTGCGCCGGGGTTCTACCGGGACAGCCGGTGAAATCGGCCATATGGTCGTCAGCGCCGAGGGCCGCCATTGCGGCTGCGGCGGGCGCGGCCACCTTGAAGCCTATTCTTCAAGGACCGCAATTACCAGGACCTTACTGGGCGAAATGAAACGCGGCCGCGAGTCGGTCCTGACGGAACTGTTAGCCAGTGAAGGCACCATGCCCGATGCCACTACCGCCAGCAGTGTCGCCATCCGCTCGAAAGTTATCGCCCGCGCCATCGAAGCAAATGATGAACTGGTCAAGCATGTCGTGCGGGAAGCGGCCGAAATTCTGGGGCTGGGGCTGTCTTCGGTCATCAATTTCTACAACCCGGAGCGTCTTATACTGGGGGGCGGCCTGATGGAAGCGGTCGATTACCTGTTTGAAATTACGGTCAGAGAAGCCAAGTTCGAATCGCTGCGCCTGCCGGGCAGCCAGATTGAAATCATGCGCACCGGCCTGGGCGACTTTTCCGGCTTAATCGGGTCCGCTCTTTTCAATAAATAACTAATAAGTTTCTAATTTAGAATTAAGAGGCTAATGAATAGCACAATAGATTTACATATGCATAGTACCGCTTCGGACGGTACCCTACTGGTAGATGATTTAATGAAGCTGGCGTCGGAAGTGGGCTTGAAGACCCTGGCCCTGACCGACCACGATACCACAGCGGCCCTGGACCGGGCTCAGGAAGTCGGCCAGGCGCTTGGCCTGGAAGTCATTCCGGGGATTGAACTCAGCGCCGAATACGGCGGCAAGGAAGTCCATGTGCTGGGCTACTTCCTGGAATACCAGGACGCTACTTTCCAGCAGAACCTGGAAAAGTTTCGCTTCAACCGCTACGGGCGGGCCGAAGCTATCGTCGCTAAACTGGCCGCACTGGGCATGCCGCTCGATTACAAGCGGGTGCTGGAAATTGCCGGGGACGCCGCGCCTCAGCGGCCCCATATTGCCGAAGCTCTCAAAGAGCGAGGCTATGTGGAGACTGTCCGGGAAGCTTTCGACCGCTTTATCAGCAATGACGGCCCCGCCTATGTCTACAGTGAAAAAGTTACCACCGAACAGGCCATTGAGCTAATCCGCTCGGTGGGTGGGCTGGCGGTGCTGGCGCACCCGACCTACGTTACCGATATGGAAGCCGTAGTGGCGCTGGCCGCGCGGGCGGGGGCAGCCGGTATCGAGACGCATTACGGGACTTACACCGAAGAAACTATTGAGCGAATTTTGGGCCTGGCCCGGCGCTATGACCTGGTGCCGACCGGCGGCAGCGATTTTCACGGCCGTTCGGATGGCGGCCAGTTGACCTCACCCGGCGCCCGCTTTGTGCCGCCCGAAACGGTTGACTTACTAAAGCAGCGGCTCCCGCGCTAGATTAAATACCGGAACGCCAACCCGGCGTTCCAACTTCTTTGATACCAGGTAGTAGAAAGGGCCCGCCCCATGCCTTATGACGAAGAAGGTAATTTCATCTACCCTTTACCGGCTCGCAAGAGCAAAATCCCGGCTGCTCCCAGGGCTAAAACCAGGCCGGTAACCTCCAATCTGCCGCCGGTGCTACCCTTTCCGGCGGCAACGCCACCTGTCCCGGCGCAACCTTTACCGCCACCAACAGCGCCACCCGAAAATCAGCCGGTCTTGGCCCACTCTATCCTGACACCTGAAAATTCAACCGCAGTGATTTCGCCGCCGACCGGCGGTCCTTTGCCGGTCCTGACCATCCAGGAAGGCAGTAACCGCTGGCAAATGAGCGAAAACGACCTGGCTCTTATCTGGAATGCCCAGTTCTGGCCGGAAGGTCTTACCCTGCAAACCGCTGACGGTCAGGCGGTTGAAGTGGTCTACCGGGGCCGCTGGAGCGGTGGTTTTGGGCCGGACTTCAAGGGCGCCCTGCTTAGAATTGGGCCGGAATTGCTCAAAGGAGACGTGGAACTGCACCTGCGCAGCGGCGACTGGAACCTGCACGGCCATCACACCGACCGGCGCTATAACCAGGTGGTTTTACAGGTCGCCCTGGAAGACAATGGCGGCGCGGCCGGGACCGCTACCGAAGAGGGCCGGGTCTTACCGGTTCTGGCCCTTTTACCCTTATTTCAGCAAAGCGGCCGGAAGTTGCTTGACGCTCTGGAAACGGCCCGGTCCAGCGGCACCCGACTGGGCTCGCTTTCGGAAAGTGACGGCCCCTGTTGCGACCGGGTGGCCGAACACCATGTCGGCCTGGCCCAGGTGCTGAACAAAGTTCAAAGGCTGGGCGAGCAGCGCTTTGAGGAAAAGGCCGCTCGTTACGAAGTGGCCTGCGCCGTTGACCCGGATGCTGAGAGCGCGGCAGCGGCCCAGGAACTATGGGCCGGGCTGCTGGAAGCCCTGGGCTATTCGCAAAACAAAGCCCCTTTTCGCCGCCTGGCCGAAGTCATGCCGCTTGCCGCCGTAATAGAACTTGACCGCGAGGCCCGCCTCCGCCAGGAACCGGCCGAAGAGCGCCTTTTAACCCTGGAAGCCGTTTTTTTAGGCGCGGCGGGGCTATTGCCCTCCCAGCGCAATCTTCGCCGCAAAAATCAAATTTCAGAAGCCCGGCCGGACCGCTTTAAATGGGACGATGTGCCTGACCGCTCAGAGGGCGAAGACTTTATCGCCGGGCGCTATACGGACGAACTGGAAGGGCGCTGGGTCTTATTGGAGCGGCAGTTGCGCCAGCTTTTGCCCGGTGGCACCTTTTTGAACCCTACCGATTGGACGGTGGCCCGCTTGCGCCCGCCCAACCACCCGGCCCGCCGGATTGCCGGGTTGGCCCGGCTGTTACTTCGCTGGCACCTGGCCGAAGCAGCTGACCTGGTAGAGCATTTCAGGGCCGGTCTAAAAGGCACCCTGGAAGAGGCCCCGGCCCGTTTAAACCGCCTGCTGCGGGTAGAGCCGGGTGACGAAGAAAGTGATAGCGGCCTTTTCTGGACCCGCCGCTTTGATTTTAGCGACCGCGCCCTGCTGCTTGGCACCAACCAGGCCGCGAAAGTTGACCTGATTGGCGAGAGCCGGGCGGCGGATATGATAGTAAATGTGGTTTTGCCTTTCCTGGCCGGGTACGGCCGGGATAAGCGCGACCACCAGCTTGTTTCCGCGGTGCTGGCCGCTTACCGGGCTCATCCTCCGCTCTCGCGCAATGAATTAATTGACAATGTGGGGCGACAGGTCTTTCGCTTCTGGCTGGAAAACCCGGCCGAAGCCGTATTAGAAGGTAAACCGGTGGGCAGGGTAACGCTCGCCCGGTTGGTCAACACGGCCTGCCGCCAGCAAGGATTAATCCATTTACACCATCACTTTTGTGCCGGTCAGGAGTATTCGGCATGCCCGCTAAGTTAAAGCCTTTTGACATGCGGGTGGAATCATTGTACTATAATCGACCGAACCTTTATTTTCTATGCGTCCATTTGCTCGTAAGAGCCTTTTAAAAATCCGGTCAGGTTGCCGCCTGGTATTGGGCCGCCTTGCCTGTCTGGAACAGATAATACCTATTTAAATCTAGGAGCGAGTAGCTAAACCATGCCTTCTGATAAGAAGACTACCCCGGAAAGACCACGCCGGACCGGGCCGGGAATAAATCAGCGACCGGCCCGCCCTGCCGCCAAGCCCGGTCTTTCGGAAAATGCGCGTTCCAGCGCGCCCTTGAGTCAACCCCCGGGTAAGGGTCCGGCCCACCGCGAACCTGTTCGCCCGGCCCGGTCCAGCTGGAAAACAATCTGGGAAAATGTTGGCTGGGGTCTGGTTATCGGCTTGCCGGTGATCCTGGTTATCCTGGCTATCATGTGGCGGGCCACCAATGGTTTTACCGCTACCCCGAACAGCGCTCCTTTGCCTACCCCGATACCGACCGTAACCGCCGGGGCCTATGTGGCTCCGCCCGCTGCCGGTACCAACAAAGACCGGCTGCTGTATCTCCAGTCGCCGAACCTGCAAACTCCGATGCAGCTTTATACCGCAAACCTGGACGGCAGCAACCCTTTCCAGGTAACCAATTCGGTCCAGAATAAAGCCGCCCCGGCCTGGTCGCCGGACGGCAAGCAGATTGTCTTTACCGCCGATAACGCCGGTATCCAGCTTGTAAACTTTGACGGTTCCGGTTTGCATACCGTTGCCTACAATGGCTACAGCCCGGTCTGGTCGCCGGACGGCAAGCAAATCGCTTTCTTGAAGAATCTTCCCGCCCCTGATGGGCAGGGACCGGACGGCATTGGCATTATCCGGGTGCTTTTTGTGACTAATGTAAATGCCAGGCCGGGCGAAGAACGCCAGCTTGCTTCCGATGCGCTGGGCCACAACTGGTCGCCGGATGGCAAGCAAATCGCTTTCTTCTCGCTACGCAACGCCGTTATGTTTACGGTAGACGTTGCGACCGCCAAAGCCACTCAGATTTCTCTCTCGCAGAAATTGGGCGGCTGGTACCCGACCTTCTCGCCCGATGGCAACAGCCTGGTCTTCTATGGCAACCCGAACCCCTCGGTGATGGTCAGCGCCCTGGACCTGTCGGTGGCCGCTAATAGCTCTCCCGACACCAGCCTGACGCCTACGGCTGCCGCGACCACGGCCGCTGCTACGACCGCCGCCGCCACTACGGCTGCTGCGACCTCTGCCGGAACCACGCCTGGCGCGACTCCTTCAGTCAGCGCTACCGTAGCCGGTACCACCACTCCCGGTACCCCAGGGGCCACGACTGCCGGTGCGACCGTAGTGCCTACGGCTACCGCTGTACCCAGCGCGCCTTCCCAGCACAGCCTGTATATGGTCAACCGGGACGGCTCTAACCTTAAAAAGCTCCAGGACCTTGAGCCGATCGGCGGTGGCGGCAAGTTCCGTTTCAACTACTACATTGCCACTTCAGTGGATGTTGTTTCGGTCCTTTCCTCACGGCCTTCTTTCAAGGCGGCCCCGGTCTTTTCACCGGACGGCAAGAGTGTAAGCGCGCTTTACGTTGACCAGGGCGACAAGATTGGCCTGGCGGTAGTCCGGTTGGATGGCAGCCCTGCCACCCTGCTGGTCGAAGGCCAGAACAACCTACCTGCCGGTATCCGTCTTAATCCGTCTTTCACGGCAGACGGCTCCCGCTTGCTCTATACCTACACTCCGCCTACCCCGGCCCCTACGGCGGCTACTCCCACCCCGGGACCTTCTTCCACGCTGGCTAACCAGCAGTTGAAAGAGGGCCGCTACTTTGACCTGGGCGCGAAGACTGAAAAGAGCCTGTTTACCACCAAAGCGGATACGACCTTTGTATCCTTTGGCGGCGTGAACAAGTAAGCTTTCACCCGGAAATACTGAAAACAGCGTTGGGTTTGCCCGGCGCTGTTTTTTGTTATAAAGTTTAACCATCCTTCGCGCATATTTCTCACCTGTAGGCCCAACAATTGCTCAGTTCAGAATGAGCTGGAAATGATAAAGATAAGAAGAATAGCAGGAGGTTTTGCATGAGCAACGCTACCACTCCCATGCCTACCCTGGAACAACTTGCCGAAACGCTTCAGCAAGCGGTAAATGACGTTTATAAGGCCGGGGGCGTGCCCGGTAAAAAGGTCAAAAACTTTTTAAATGGCGTCTGGTTGGGCCATGCTTTGCACCCGGTATTGACCGATATTCCGGTAGGCTGTTGGACCGCCACGGTTACACTCGACCTTCTCTCAGGCGCGGACGAAAACTCCGACCTGGCCGCCGGGGCTGATAAGGCATTGGGACTGGGTATTCTGGGAGCGGTGGGCGCTGCCTTTGCCGGGATTACCGACTGGAGCGATACCTACGGCAAAGAGCGCCATACCGGCTTAATTCATATGTTGCTTAATGTGGGTGGGCTGACCGCTTTTAGTTTGAGTTGGCTGCTGCGGCGTAAAAAAGGCCGGCGAAAACTGGCCGTAGCCATTTCTACGCTTGCTTACGGCGTGACCGGGTTTAGCGCCTACCTGGGCGGGGACCTGGTCTTTAAGCTTGGCACAATGGTCAACCATAACGCCTGGACACATGAGCCGGAGGAGTGGACCTCGGTTTCGGGCGCTCCAGTGGTGACCGAGGAGAATACCCTCTATAAAGTTGATGCCAACGGCACCAGCGTCCTCCTGGTCAAGCAAGATAACCGGCTGTATGCCATAAATGAAACCTGCTCGCATGCCGGTGGCCCGCTGGCGGATGGTCAGCTTGAAGGCGATACGGTGGTTTGCCCCTGGCACGGTTCGCGGTTTTGCCTCAAGGACGGCAAGGTAATTGACGGGCCTTCGACCTATAAAGCTCCTTCTTA
The DNA here is from genome assembly GCA_028287745.1 of Chloroflexota bacterium. Lineage (GTDB taxonomy): Bacteria > Chloroflexota > Chloroflexia > Chloroheliales > Chloroheliaceae > 54-19. The sequence goes on along the minus strand of JAQBPB010000073.1, from coordinate 13,306 downwards.
CGAAGTGCGGCAGCAGAATGGTAAAGTTGAAGTCCGCCTGGTAAGCGATCAATAGCTAATCAAGTATCGTTTCTGGCAAAACAGGCCCCCGGAGAAATAATTCCGGGGGCCTGTTTTTGTAAGGCTAAATCTTTGTGCCTTGGTTTCGGGCCTATTTCTGCAAGCTCTTCAGGTAGTTGTAAATCAGCATCACATCGCTGTCAGGAAGGGACGCCGCCGGGTAAGGGGGCATAACGCCACCACCACTTCGCACCTGTTTCAACAGCCCGGCAAAGGGATATTGAATATTATTGAGGGCCGGACCAACTCCGCCGGTAGCTTTATCACCGCCATGACAACCGGTGCAGCCCTGTTGCTGGAACAAAGCCACTCCTTTAGCCAGGTCGCCACTGTTAGCGGCCGCAGCGGCGGTCGTATTCGCCGGAGCTGCCTGGGTTGCCACGCTGGTCCGGGCGGCGGCGGTGGTTGGCGCATAAGCCTGGGCCGCCGTGGTACTTGTAGGCGCGGCTGCGGCGGTGGTTCCGGCCGGGCTGACAGTAGCTGAAGCCGCTGAACCGGCTGTTGCTGCGGGTGCTGCGGCGGCAGTACCTTTTTGAAGTTGCCGGATGTAGAGAGTCGCTTTCCAGAGGTCATCCTGGCTCAGGCTTGATTTAAACGCGGGCATTCCAACAAATGACAGGCCGTTTTCCAGAATCCAGAATAGCTGTCCATCGGTTTTATTGGCCGTTTCGGGTTCCCGCAGGTTGGCCGCCTTCGGGAACATATTCTGGCCTATCTGGGCCTCGCCCTGCCCGGTGACGCCGTGACAGAAGGCGCAATTCGAATTGTAGATGGTTCTACCGGCGGCAATATTCTCAGGCGTTGCGGCGACCGGGTTAGCTCTATCCTTGTAACTGCCATCAATAGCGGCATCTATCCGAGATTGGCCGATAGCTTCCTCCAGGGGGAAGGGGGAGCGATGTTTTAATATTTCCGGCGAGAGCAAAAAAGCCAATAGCCCCCCAATAATAGCCAATGCGAAAGCTCCACTGAGGAATCCCTGCCAGAATCCGGGGGGTAAACGGTCCCAGGCCCGGGCCGGACTGGCTCTGGTCTCTCTAACGTTCATTAATCGCTCCTCCTACGAAAATTGCGTACTTCCTGGCAAAAGAATTTCAAGGTACATATCATATACGGTATCACAGGGCTTGCGGACAAGCAATATGCAAATATCACCTGATTATTTACCCTAATTTAACAGTCGGTCTTTACCTGGTTGGGAAATTTGCCAGGAATAGCCTTAAATTTGAATAAAATATATATGAAAAGGAACTGTTTCGTAATCTGTTTGTAAGGTTGGATTAGCTATAATTAACGTAGATAAAATTGTTAGTATAGACAACCGGACGGTACTTCGGAATTTGGGAAAAGTTTTAAATAATTTCTTTTATGTCGGGATAAAAGTTTCTGTAATTTATTGTTGTGTCACTCCCAATTTTGCCATGTTTCCGGTAAGGCCTGTGGATTAATTGTTTCCTGTCAAGCAGGTACCAGAATTTGGGCAATGGACAAACGAGTAATTTTCAATCTAGGATTATTAAATGCCTTTCTTAACTCAACAACGGTCACCGGGCCTTTCTGCCAATTGTAATTTCGAAGTTACATCCGGGCTATCTCAATCTGATATTTCGCAGCCGGACATGCGGTGGTCCGGCGAAGGGTGGCTAAATCTGAACCACCTGCAACTTCAGCCCGCGATAGACCGCCAGGAATTAACCTTTAGCCTTGAGGCCGAAGGTAAACTGGTTGCCGAGGAAATTTACTGGTTGCAAACAGAAATCTTATTAAAGAATGAGGCGGTCTGGCGGGGCGAGGTAGGCGTGTTTTATGATGAAGGTATGCCGAATGTCCAGTTCCTGGGAAGTATTCCTCTACCGGCTGACAAATTTTGGTCCCCGGAGAACCCAAACCTGTACAACTTGCGCCTGACCCTTTTCAAGGGCGCTTATTTCCTGGACCGGGTAGAGATTTATTTTGGCATCCGCCAGGAAAGCGGCGAAAACGGCGCGGGCTATCTGATTTATAACTGTGGTTGGGGCCGCCCTACCAGAGAGCCGCAGGACAACTAACTAAATAAAGTTTAATTCCTTGCATAATAAAAAAGCTCCGGCCATCCGGAGCTTTTTTATTGCGTTTAATCTAATACCTGGGAATGCTAATATTTTGCGGGTGTGGCCGCTCGCCTCCCAGGTACGCTTTTCGGTTCTCGGTAATATACAGATTAAAGTCCTCCGGCCAGTAGCGCCGGGGGTCCTGGCGCAAAAGCTCGGCGAAGGCCTGGTAGAGCTGGGGATTCTGGGCCGCAAAGTAATTGGGGTTGCGGAAGAACATTTCCAGGAAGCCCGCGATAAATTCGCCGTCAGTCTGAAACACATACGGATGGCCCACCGGCACCGGGTCGTTCGGTCGGGCCTGGCCGTGCTGGAACGCCAGGTAGCGCTGCTGCTCAAGCTGCTTCCCTGCGATAAAGTACTGGCGGGCCTGGGGCGTAAAGACCGGGCCATCCCGGCCTGTCATGCCCGGCAGAACGCCTTCGCACTGGCCCATCCGGCCGGTCCCGGCTTCGAAATGGTCCAGCATGTGGCCGAGTTCGTGTAAGAACGGAGCTACTCCCGGGGTTTTACCCGAGAAGCCTTCGAACAGGCGCGACATTTCAAGCTGAATTGCCTCCATCCCAAAATTATAGTCACCCCCGGCCAATCCGCCATCCTGGTTGAAAGCCTCGCGGTTGGTATAAATCCGGAAATGGCGGGGCTGCGACAAAAGCCGTTCCACAATATCGCGCCGGTAGAAAAAGACTTCGGACAGGTGCCCGGCTACGATGTGCCGGACCGCCGGAGGTGTTTGGGCCGTAACATCTTGCCGGTTTTCGGCGTAAATCCGCAGGTCCAGGCCGGGATGCCCCGCGATGTAGCGCACGGCGTTATAGAAATCCTCACGGGCGGCCGGGTCAGCTTTCAGGCTGTTGACAATCGGGAAGTAGAAATCGAGCGCCCGGAAATCGCCGGTTGCGTCAAAGACCAGGGCCGCCAGTTGCGGATGGCAGTTACCCCCGGTCAGCTCATCATAGCGCCGCCCGGCTTCGATTACCGCCTGGCCGGAAACCATCCCGATTTCCCCGCAATCAAGTTGCTCCGGCGGTGAGAAGACCCGGCCTGCCAGTTGCAGGGCCTGTCCCACCACACCCGGCTGGCTGTTGCGAATTTCGTTATAATCCATCTGGCTCATCGGCTGCTCCTGCTTTTAAAGTTGGAATAAGCCCGGTATCAAACTGGTCCAGGCGGTCAGGGCCAAGCCGCTCCAACTCGCGGCGGCTGGCCCGGGCACTCTCAATCAGGCCGGTAACATCCAGGCCGAACTGGTCTGGTTCGAATGGTCGCAAGTAATCTATGCCGCTTTCGAAGAGGGAAATCGCGCCCCGGTAATTGGGCCGGGTAATTATCTTATAGTAAGCCACGCCCACCTGTAAAATACCCTGGTAGAAGAGCCTTAATTCACTTCTTTCGGCGTTCCAGAGGTCTTCCAGGGTTTCGTGGCACTCGAAAAACCGGCGCTGGTTAAATTCCTCCAGCGCCTTGTAAAAATCCAGGGGTGGCGGGCTGTCTGCCGGGTACGCCATTAGCTGAATCGGATGCGCCGGGGCGAGTCGTTATCTTCCGGCTGGTTGTTTCCGTTTTTCTTGATCAGGCCCAGTTGCGCCAGCACATTCCTGACGGCCTGGGAAAGTTGAGCAGGGGCCTGGCGGCCGCTGGCGTAATAGGCCTGGGCAATCCGGCCTACTATGACCGTGGCGGCATAGGCGATAACCGCTTTAGGCAGCATGCCCACCAGGGCCGGTACTTTCTTTGCGGCCATACTTGAAAGGGTCTTCCAGGCGAAGGCCGCCCCGATAATCGGGGCTATTTCCAGGTATACTTCCACCCGGCTGTCGCGTTTCTGGCCGTAAACCCCGGCCAGGCGGTGGCTTAATTCAAACTGATTCTTGGTCAGCACCACGAAATCGGCCCCGCTATCAAAGATGGCGCTGATAAAAGGCAGTCCGGAGGTCAGGTTCGCCAGCAAGACCAGTTCAGCATTGGAGCGGGCTGTTTTTGCAATCAGGTAGCTGGCAACCGTATTGCGGAAGATCGGGGCGCGCCGGGCCAGGGCCAGCGCCCGTTTTTCCAGCCGGTCCACAATCGCCGGTAACAGGCGGGCCTGCAACTGGTCCAGGTCCAGGCCGTTCAGGTAAATAACGGCTAATTTTTGGCCGCTTTCTTCTGCCAGCTGATCCAGGTCATTCTTCCAGTCCTCAGACCAAGTAGCCCTGACCCCGGCCTGGTTAAAAGCGGCCCCGTCCGCCGAGGGCTGGCTCCCTGACGGTCCGGTAACTTCGCGCCCGCCGACCAGGCGCAGCGGGTTAATCGCTCTTAAACCTTTGCCGGTGCCGGGGTTGCGGAAAGCTTCTTCACTGCGCCGGTCGAGCGCTACCACGATTACGCTAACTCTTTCGGTAGCCGCCAGCTCGCTCAACCAGGCCCGTTTCTCCGAGGGAATCCGGTCCCCCTGGTACAGGGTGTAAAGCAGTACGCCGCCGCTGTCATCGTCATCCGCGCCGATTTCCGGTCGGGCGTGGGTTTCTATCAGGCGGAAAGGTGAGGGCGTCCACAGGCTTTCCAGCCGGGTTGACAGCGCCCGGTGCAGCTTGTCGCGCACATCCGCCGTGTTACCGGCCAGGGCTATTGCCACCTCCTGGGAAGCTTCATCCTCAATTTCCTGAAAGCTGTTATCTCGTAATATTTCGAACAAATTGCCCAGGGTACCCATGCCGGTCCTCCTCGTTGTCGTTATTTTTAGCCTGAAACACTTGTTTAATGTCAGCCTGGTGTTACCTTCAAGGTATGTATTAATTAAACCCTAGTAGCCTGGCTTGTCAAGCCCACTCGGGCCGCCCCGCCCCGCCTGGCAGCCGAAATGCCAGGTTTGTCAGGACCTTTAATCTTTGCCGGGTCGGGCTTTCCGCAGTAAAACCCTTACCGCATAAATAGCGCCAGGGCAATACCCGGCTTTAGAAGGGGCGGCCCGGCTGGCCGTTAATAAGAGAAACCTTGTAGTAAACTGGCACGTAGAGTAAAATTAGCAAGAATAGTTGTAAACTAAGCCGACTAGCTAGAAGGAGTGGTATGCGAGGCCAGCTAGAAGAGGCCCGAAAACGGCGGGAGGCCGAGACTCGCGAACATAAACGGCGCTTGAATGTCAGCACTAATGGGGACCTGGGCAGCGTGCCGCACCAGCGAATTGTGGTGGTCGGTCCCTGCGCCAGCGGCAAGTCCATGCTGGTTGAAGCGCTGCGCGAACAGGGCTATAACGCCCACGCCGCCGCCCAGGAACACAGCTATGTCAAAACCATGTGGCAGATGACCCGGCCCAGCCACCTGATTTACCTGGACGTGGACCTGCCCACCATTCGGCAGCGCCGGAAGATTTCCTGGGGCGAAGAATACCTGGACGAAGAGAACGAACGGCTGGCACACGCCCGCCAGAACGCCGATCTACTCATCAGTACCAGCGGCCGGAGTCCGGACCAGGTACTCCAGCAAGCCCTGGAATTTTTAGAAAGCCAAAACTATGACAGTAAATCAGGGAGTCGTATATAAACTTTGGGTATAAGAGTCTTACCGCCGGAAACCGCTATGAAAATCGCCGCGGGCGAAGTTATCGAGCGACCGGCCTCGGTAGTCAAAGAACTAATCGAAAACAGTATTGATGCCGGGTCGAAGAATATCCGGGTTGAGATTAAAAACGGCGGCCTGGCTTATTTGCGGATTTCCGATGATGGCTGTGGTATTCCTTTCAAAGAAGTGCCGCTGGCTTTCGAGCGCCACGCCACCAGCAAAATAACCGAAGCCGAGGACCTTTACAACCTGCATACGCTTGGTTTCCGGGGTGAGGCTTTGCCTTCTATCGGGGCGGTCAGCCAGCTTACCATGCTGACCCGGCCGCGCAACGGCGATGCCCTTGAAGGGGAAGCCGGGAGCGAGATCGCGGTCGAAGGCGGCAAGCTGGTCTATCACCGCCCCGCCGGGGCGCCTGCCGGGACCGTCATTACAGTCCGCAACCTTTTCTTTAATCTTCCGGCTCGCCAGAAATGGTCCCGCAGCGGCACCAGCGAAGCCGCCCAGATTTTAACCATCATCAACAATTACGCCCTGGCCTATCCCGAAATTAAATTCAGCCTGGTTAGCGAAGGCCGCTTGCTTTTGCAGACCAGCGGCAGCAGCGAATTAAAAGACGCCGTGATAAAAATTCACGGGCCGGAAGCCGGGAAAGCCATGCTGGAAGTGGATTCGCATCCGCCCCAGGTCGATTCGGACGGGGTTATCCAGGATGACGCCCTGGGCGGTGGCGTGCGGGTCAAGGGCCTGACCGCCGAACCGGGCTACAGCAAGCCCAACCGCAATTTTATTACCTTCTTTGTCAACCGCCGCTGGGTAATCAGCCGGACGCTCTCTTACGCGATCCAGGAAGCTTATCACAGCTTGCTCCAGACCGGGCGTTACCCGGTTTGCGTCCTCCAGATCGAAGTTGACCCGTCCGAAGTTGATGCCAATGTTCACCCGGCTAAGACCGAGGTGCGCTTTTTGCATGAACGCCAGGTCTTCATAGCGGTCCAGAAGGCCGTCCGGGCGGCCCTGGTCGCCGGGGCTGACAGCCCGCTCTGGCAGGCGGCCAACCCGCTCGACTTTGTTTCACCCGCCGCCAGGATGGTCAATAATATTTATGCGCCGCTCGCCCCTGGCGAGGCTGCTGCCAGCAGCAATCCCGGCCCGTTAGCCGCGCCTTCTCCGGCCGGTGAGCGGGAACGCCAGCGCTCCTGGGAAGAGCCCCAGGAGCACGCCAGCGGCGGCATGTTAGACGATGTCAGGACCAACCTGCCTGCCCCTAAACCGGGTGCAGCCCCGGTACCGGCCAATGGTTCTAACGGCAATAGCCCAACTGAATTATTTAAACCTATCCAACCTGCCGGGCCGGTCAAGCCGCGCCTGCCGCTCTTGCGGGTGCTGGGGCAGATGGCTAACACCTACCTGGTCACCGAAGGCCCGGATGGCATGTACCTGATTGACCAACATGCCGCCCACGAACGCGTCTTTTATGAGCAGTTCCAGGCCCGGTTGGCCGGGCGCGACCTGGACAGCCAGCTTTTGCTGGAACCGCTTTTACTCGACCTATCGGCCAGCCAGCGCCTCTGGCTGCAAGATGCCGAAAAGAAAACCGAATTAGCGGCCCTGGGCTTCCGGGTGGAAGCCGGTGAAGACCACTCTTTCTGGCTAAAAGCGGTCCCGGCGACCTTGATGGGGCGCGATATCAAGTTGAGCCTGGGAGAAATCCTGGACGAGGCCGAAGGGCTCCGCGATGGCGGTTGTCACCCGAACCGTAGCGAAGCGGCTGAAGGTTTGCAGGTGGAGGTGCCGCGTTCCTGGCGTGATAAACTGGCGGCCAGCCTGGCCTGCCATAGCGCGGTGCGGGCCGGGCAGGTTCTTACCAATGAAGAGATGCGCCAGCTCATCACCCAACTGGAACGGACTCACCACCCGAACGCCTGCGCCCACGGCCGTCCTACCCTGATGCACCTGAGCCAGGGCCAGCTTGAGCGGGGCTTTGGCCGGAAATAAAATAGCCAGACTCAGGCTTACAGCGAGGTATGACTTTATGAAACAGGAAGTGCGCTTTTTTCACTGCAACGAGCGAGAAGAAGTGATTGAAATCGAAAGCTACATTGAAGAAAACGGCGCGATAATCAGCCAGAAAGAAAGCCGCCCGATACCGGACCAGCCCTTTGCGGCCCTGAAAGTTCAGCTTGAACAGGCCGGTTGGCGGGTTGCACTGGCTGGAACAACCCGCCTGGGCCATTCGCCGGTCCTGGCGAACAGCTATGTGGCCCGCCGTCCTGTGTCTTAACTTTTTAAACCGGTTTAACTATGCATTACACATAATTACTTTACTTTTTTCTTATTCTAAATTAAAATAAATTAACCTTGAGTATTATAAAGATCAAATTTTAATTTCGACTATATTTTAGGCTGGTCTACCTCGTAACCTCCTACTCATATATTAACCGGGTGAAATAATATGCAGCTTTTCCTTGAACCACAGGCTTTGCGGGAGTGGTTGGTGCCTTTTGGTTTGAATCTTGAAACACTGACTGAATTACCTCCTGCCCTCCAGGCTGACATTCTAAATTTTTTGCTACCAGAAGAAGATACCGAGTTGACCGGGAAAACCGAAGCCGGTCTGAGCGTACTGGGTTGGGCTGTTGGGGCGAAACTCCTGGCGGGAGGAGAACCGTCCAAGAAACTTTTACATGTATTATTTCGCCTGTATTTGGCCTTGCGTGAAACTGGCCCGGCCTCTTTTATCTTTTCCAGGATGTGGCCCGAGCCCGAACCTTCCAGAGTGACCTATTTTAGCGAACTGATCCAGCTTAACCTGGCACTGGAAAACCTGGACGCGGCCCAGCAGGTCCTGGAGGAAATGCAAGAGCTTTTTCCTGACCGCTATACCACTTCTGTTACTGAAGCGGAAGTCTGGTTGTACCAGGGTGAGCTAGAGGCGGCCCGTCTGGCCTATCTCAAGGGGTTGGAAACCAACCCTACCAGCCGCCGCCTTATCTTAAACCTGGCGCTGGTAGCCCATAAGCAGGAGCAGATCGAGGAAGTTACAGCCCGGTTGGTGCAGCTTGAGGAAGTTTCCGGCTTTGGGGCGGTCCTGCCGCTGCAAGCTATCAAGTTGTGGCAAAAACTGGGTAATAGCCAGAAAGCCTGCCGCTTAACCGGGGCCTACCGGCTGGATAAACAGGAAAAACAGGCCGAATTGGCCCGCCAGGTCCAGGAAGCTACCCTTGTTATTAACACTTCCACCTTACCCGGCGAAGTGGCCGGGCTTGAACTCTTGCCGGAACTGGCCCGGCCCGAAGAGGCGCTGCCGGAAGCCGCTTTCCAGGTATTGCGCGATATTTTCGGTCACGAAGAATTCCGGCCGGGCCAGGAGCAGGTTATCGCCAATATCCTGGCCGGTCATGATACCCTGGCGGTCCTGCCGACCGGGGCCGGTAAGTCTTTATGTTATCAATTACCGGCCATGCTGCTGCCCCGGCCGGTGCTGGTGCTTTCACCGTTGATTTCCTTAATGAAAGATCAGTTTGATAAACTGCCGCCCGCTCTCAAAGCGCAGACTTTGATAATCAACAGTTCCCTGGAACCGGCGGAAGCGGCCCAGCGCTTACGCCAGTTGTCCCGGCCTGACAGCTCCATCCGGCTGGTTTACGCCGCGCCGGAACGCCTGCGCCAGACCCCTTTTATTAAAGCTTTAACCAGGGGCGGTTTGAGCCTGATAGTGGTGGACGAGGCCCATTGTGTGACCATGTGGGGCAACGATTTCCGGCCGGACTACCTGTTTATTCGCCGGGCCCTGGCCGGGTTGGTTACTCCTCTTTTGGCCGTGACTGCGACCGCCACGCCCCAGGTGGCCGGTGAAATTACCCGCGAACTTGGCCGCGATTTCAAGCTGGTGCAAGGCAGTGTATATCGTTCAAACCTGAGTTTCAGGGTTGAAAAAATCCTGACCAGGGTCGAACAACGCCTGGAAACAGTCGCGGAACTTTGCCAGACCCTGGAGGGCAGCGGCATAATTTACACTCGCAGCCGGGAAAAGTGCGAGCAAATAGCGGCGTTTTTGCGCCAGCACGGCGTCAGGGCCCGGCATTATCACGCCGGTCTGGATGGCGCGCTCCGCCAGCAGACCCAGGAAAGTTGGACCTCCGGCCAGACCAGGGTCATTGTCGCGACTATCGCCTTTGGCATGGGTATCGATAAACCGGATGTGCGTTTTATTATCCATTTTAACCCTGCGACCTCTTTAGAAAACTATATGCAGGAAGCCGGGCGCGCCGGGCGGGACGGCCAGATTGCCGACTGTATCATGCTTTACTCCGGCAGCGATAAAGGTAATCTCAGCCGCTGGTTGCGGGAAGACCACGAGCAGTTGGACCTGGAAACCTTGCGCGCGATTTACCGGGTGATTGCCCAGCGCCTGGGCCGTCCCCGGCGCGGCATTGTCGCCATGAGCGAAATCCTGGGCGGTTCTTATCCTGCTTCTACGGCCCCCGATGAAAGCCAGGTCCGGGTCGCCCTTTCGCTGCTGGAACAGGCCGGGTTACTGGAACGCAGCTTTGACCTGCCGCTGGCCGTTCGCCTGGCGCTCACCGCTTCCGCCCCGGCCCTCCCTCTGCCCGCAGAAGCAGCGGAAGTTGCCAGGCTGGCCGGTCTGGTAGGCTCCGGTCCGGTCCAACTTGACCTGGTTTCGCTGGCGGGCCGGTTAGAACTTTCGCCGGTTGAGCTGGATTTCCGGCTGTTGGAGTGGCAGGAAGCCGGGTTTGTCAGTTACGATACGGCCCGGCGCGAACTATACCTTGAATTAAAGGATGCCGGGAACGATGCGCGCTCTCGCCTGGAAGAGTTGCTGGCCCGCCGCCAGACCGAAGCCGGGCAGCGCCTGGACCACCTGGATACTTATCTAAAAGCCGCGACCTGCCGCCAGGTGCTTTTGGCCCGCCACTTTGGAGAAAAAATCGCCCGGCCCTGCGGCACCTGCGATAACTGCGTAAAAGGAACCAAAGACCGTAAAATGCCCGGTAAAATTCAACCGGTAATAAGCTCGAAACCGGCCTCGGTCAACCCGCCGCCTAAATTTACGGATGCTGAAGCTACCGGCCTGATCTTAGGCTGCCTTAACTATGTCACCGGCGGAGAGGGAGCCCAGATGGGCCGCAGCGGCCTGGTCAACCTGCTTATGGGGCGCAAGAGCGCCTTTGGTACCCGGGCCAATAACCCGTTCAAAGGCAAATTCGAAAACATGCGGCTTAAGGATGTCGAAGCCCTGGTTGAAAAACAACTTGAGGCCGGTTTTATAGACGAACACCCGGCGGTCTTGAGCTCGGGCCGGAGCTATCAGGCTATCCGGGTGTGCGATAAGGGCCAGCTCTGGCTGGAAGCGAACCAGGCTCCAGTACTTTAAAAATTTACCGGTTGCCTACTTTAATGTGCTCCTGCACTACTCTATGGTAGAATGAATTTAATTGCGGGATGTAATTTTTAAGGAGGGCATTTTGTTAAAAGGCCTTGAGGACCAATTAATTCACTTTCTGACCACGTTTTACGACGGTGTTGGCTGGTGGGGTGTTTTGTTAATGATGGCGATTGAGAGCATGATGATTCCGCTTCCCAGCGAAATCGTGATGCCGCTGGCCGGGTGGTTACTCATCCACAATGTGGCCGGGTCTTCGCCTGTGTGGCTGCAACTCGTCTTTGCCGGTTTTATCGGCGGGCTCGGTTGCCTGTTAGGGTCGGTAATTGCTTACTGGATTGGCCTGGCCGGTGGCCGGCCGCTGGTCGTTAAGTACGGCAGATACTTCCTGATAAATACCAATCATCTTGATATTGCCGAACGCTGGCTGCACCGCTGGGGTGCCCTGGCGACTTTTATCTCGCGCCTGTTGCCGGTGGTGCGCACCTTTATCAGCTTACCGGCCGGGGTCGTAAAGACGCCTTTTATCACGTTCTGCGTCTATACTTTCGTCGGTTCGTTTATCTGGTGCCTGGGTCTGGCCTGGGTCGGCTATATCCTGGGACCGAAGTTTGAGGAATTGCGCCAGTCAATTGGCTGGATTGATTACCCGATTGTCCTTATTATAGTGGGCCTGGTAATCTGGTTTGTCTGGCATTCAATTCAAAGCCGCAAAAAAGGCGTTCAACCTGACCTGTCCGAAGCGAAACCGGCCGACCCGGTGTGGCCACAATAGAACCGGCCGTGCCTTAAACGAGTTTTTAGCAGTCAATTGATTAATTCAGTTGGCTGCTGATATTTTTATATGGGGACTGACTTTTTATGGAATTTTCGGAACAACCGGCCCTGAACGCCGGTACAATCAAACAGATGGAAGCTGCCCGTGACATAACGGGCCTGTTAGGTGTGCTTGACCCGGCCGTGGCGGTGATTTACCGCCGGAACGCTTCCAAAGCCCTGGCCGCGATTGCCCCGGCGGATGCCGTACCGGGCCTGGTTGGGCGGCTGGCACTTGAACCTGACCGGGGCGTCCGCCAGAACCTGATTAAGGCCCTGGGCCGCCTGGGGGATGACCGGGCCCTGGAGGGCCTGGTAAATGCCCTGAAAGACCGGGATTTACTGGTTTGCCAGGAAGCAGCCCTGGCTTTATCGCGCTTTAATTCCCCGGCCTCTTATGAAGCTTTGCTGGCCGCCCTCCAGCGAAAGGACAGCCGCGAAAGCTGGCAAGTCCGGCGCTTCGCGGCCCAGGCCATCGGTAAACTGGGCGACCGGCGGGCGGTACCGGCCCTGATTGTCAGCCTGCGTGATGAGAACGACCTGGTGCCACCTGCCGCTGCCGAAGCTTTAGGCGAACTGGGCGACCGCCAGGCTATTGCTGCCCTTAAAACCGCCCGCCATAACACCCCACACCGCCGGGGTGCCGAGTGTGCCACCTGCCAGGCCATTGACGCTGCACTCAAACGGCTTGAAGCCAAATCATAATTATTGCCTGGCTTATCCAGACACCCTGCCGCCCGGTAATTACACTCGCCCACCTCTCAGCTAAAGCCAAAAATAATAAACCGTTGGGTTTAATCTTCTACCAAAAAACGAAACCCTGTCATCCTGTTAATGGCCGTAAACTTTAGCCCTATCAAAAGGGCGGGTTTGCTTCAAAGCGGCCTCTTACTAATTTACCCTATTATGATGTGACAGGGAAGTTTTTAGGCTGGGCTTTGTAGCCAGAAAATTTGCGGGTAACAATTCCGGCGTTTAGAACCGGCGATTAGCTAAAACGCTATGAAATGAAAAGGGCACCGCTGCTCATCGGTGCCCTCTTGAAGGAGTTTGAGAGAAGAAAAAGGAGGAGGTTTTCTCTGTAAGTTGGATATGGTTTAGTTCTTATAACTTGTTTTGCTTACATTCTTATTTTAACCCCAGAACTATAAAAATAAAGTGCGCTTTATCACATTTAAATGTGATAAAGCGCACTTACACCAGGCGATCAAGGCAGTTTAAACTAAGTGCTTTCGCCGCCCGGTCAATTCTTCAGCTTATTAGGCTATGATTTCAGTAACCGAGCCGGCGCCAACCGTCCGGCCACCTTCCCGGATCGCAAACCGCAACCCGACTTCAATCGCCACAGGTGTGATCAGCTCGACGCCCATCTGCACGTTGTCGCCTGGCA